>NZ_JBGOSE010000014.1:0-99613 GCF_041538045.1 Aliiglaciecola sp. SL4
TTATCATCAGATTTGTAGCACGGGCTTCAGCCCGTGGGGCCATGCCAATTGCGCGGGGCTAAAGCACCCGCCTACAGGTTGAGATTCCGATTATTGCGCGGGCTAAAGCACCCGCCTACAGGTTGAGATTACCATTGTTGCGTGGGGCTAAAACACCCAGCCTACATAAATTCTTTTAGATATTGAAACAAATCCCGTGCGGCTTTAGGCGGCTTGTTTGTTTCTTGCTGTTTTTTCGCTTGGCGAGACAACTGTCTTAATTTTTGGCGGTCTAACTCTGGGTGTTCGTTCATTAGGGCATCAATGCCTCTATCACCCTGTAGAACTTTATCTCTAGCTTCTTCCACATGATGAAATTTGCTGGTTTGTTGTCGATGAGCCAACTGCAACTGGTCAAGGGCTAATTGAATAGGTTGGGTGTCTCGATGACGCATCAATTTACCAATTAACTGCAATTGACGGCGGTAACCATCTTTTTTCTTATTAATTTTGCGGGCTAACTCAACTGCCTCGGCCAGCTCTTCATCCATGGGGATTTTGGCTAACGAAGCTGCGCCTAGTTCAACGAGTGCTTCCCCCAATTTCTGGATAGCAAGGCTTTCCTGCTTCAATTGGGTTTTGCTCTTAAATTCTTGTTCTGGACCGTTTTCGGTGAAATTCGTATCGCTCATGATAATGTCTTTAATGTTACACTATGCCAATTGTAACCCAGCTAATACCGCACAGCATTAAAAGTTGTGAAAAGAAAGTGAGTCTTATATGCAAATGGAGCAACAATTAGCCCAAATTCAACAAGCAGTTGAAGATGTTTTGGCATTGGCCAAGCAAAAAGGGGCCAGTCATGCGGAAGCTAGCATGTCTAAAGTCGAGGGGATTTCGGTATCGACTCGATTAAAAGAAGTAGAAACGGTTGAGTTTACCAACGACGGTGGATTGGGCATTAGTGTCTATTTTGGTCAGCGTAAAGGCAGTGCGTCCACCGCAGATTTAAGTATTAGTGCGCTAACCCTTGCAGTGGAAAAAGCCTGCGAAATCGCTAAATATACCAGTGAAGACCCTTTTTCTGGTCCTGCGGATGAAGCCCTAATGGCCTATGATTATCCTGACTTGGATATGTATCATCCCATTGAGCTTGATACTCAACACGGCATACAGCAAGCCATTTTAGCTGAAGAAGCTGCCTTAGGCTTTGATCCTCGAATTACCAATTCAGATGGTGCCTCATATAACGCCAATATTGGTATGAAGGTCTATGGTAATAGTCATGGTTTTATTGGTGGTTATCCAAGTAGTCGTTACAGTCTAAGTTGTGTCGTTATTGGAGAAGATAACGGCGATATGCAGCGCGACTATAGTTACACGGTTAATCGCCAAGCCGGCTTGTTGACTCCTGCAGAGCAAGTAGGTAAAGAAGCTGCTGAATTTACCCTTAGCCGATTAAATGCGCGTAAATTGAAAACCGCGAAAATCCCAGTTATTTTCCATCGCGATGTGGCAGCAGGTTTACTTGGACATTTTGTCAGTGCGATAAGCGGCGGTAGTCTATTCCGTAAGTCCTCTTTCTTGCTAGATAGTTTAGGTACTCAAGTTTTACCAAGTTGGTTTGAAATACAAGAGCGTCCACATATTAAGTCAGGGCTTGCCAGCTCACCTTTCGATAACGAAGGTGTGAAAACCGAAGATATGACTATCGTTAATAAAGGTGTGTTAGATCATTATTTGTTAACTAGCTATTCAGCTCGCAAATTAGGTATGAAAACCAATGGTCACGCTGGTGGCATACATAATTGGTTGATTAAACACACCGGTCATAGTGATGAAGCCTTACTAAAAGAAATGGGTACAGGGCTACTAGTAACCGAATTGATGGGGCAAGGCGTAAACATTGTTACCGGCGATTACTCTCGCGGTGCTGCAGGTTTTTGGGTAGAAAATGGCGTGATCCAATATCCGGTTCACGAAATCACTATCGCAGGCAACTTAAAAGATATGTTGATGAACATTTCTGCCATAGGATCAGTGGCTGAAACTCGAGGGAGCATTCATACTGGCTCAATCTTAGTCAGTGAAATGCAACTGGCGGGTAGTTAATAATAAAACAAAGCCGTCATATAGTTGTCGTGCTTTATGGTTAGTTTCTCAGTAAACAATAAAAAAGGGCTAAAAAGCCCTTTTTTGTTTATATATTATTAGCTAAGCTAATTACATGTCTACAGAACCACAGAAACGGTAACCTTCACCGTGAATGGTAACAATCAAGTCTTCAGAGTTCACTTCTGATTCGAAATGTTTACGTATACGACGAATTGTTACATCAACAGTACGGTCATTAGGACGCAGTTCACGACCTGTCATTTCCATAATCAACTGCTCTCTGGTTAAGATCTTTCCTGGATTACTAAGGAACAAATGTAACGCGCGGAATTCACTACGAGGAAGACGGAATTCGTTTTGACTAGGTGAAATTAAGCTACGGCTGTCGCCATCCAAAATCCAACCATTAAAGCTAACACGACTTGGTAAATCGTCATCTTCATTATTGCTTAAGGTTCTATTTAAAAGATTTCGTGCACGAATAGTCAGCTCTCTAGGGTTGAACGGCTTAGTTAGATAATCATCTGCACCAATTTCCAATCCTAAAATGCGATCAACATCGTTGTCTCTACCAGTTAAGAATATTAAACCAACATTTTTACGGTCTCTAACTTCGCGAGCGAGAATTAGGCCATTTTTTCCTGGCAAATTAATATCCATAACCACTAGGTTAATGTTGTTATTTTCGAAAAAGTCATGCATTTCGCTGCCATCTTCAGCTTCGAATACATTGTAACCTTCCGCTTCAAATAAGCTTTTTAAAGTAGTCCTTGTTACTACTTCATCTTCAACGATTAGTATATTGGGCGTCATTGTTTTTATCCGTTTTATTTCAATATAATTAGTTTAACAGAAAATATCTATTAATCAGGCTATTATCCAGTGAAATTTGTATACTTTAGTAGTCTAGCGCTAAATTTTACAGGTGAATTAGCATACTGCTGTTTATTAATGTAGATTTTTATCTTGCCATCCTCTTCTACAAGGCTAACCAACCCCCCATTGTTGAGAAAATTGATAGTTTCCCCAATAGTGACAATAGATAAGCTGGTTTGTTTCAAATCTTCTTCTAAAATTTTTGATTCACGAGTTTTATCCACAAATATGTAGTTACAACGTTGCTCAAGTGCCGAAGACAAACTGTCTACGGGTTGTAAATCTATTTGTTTTTTGTCGCGGGTTAATAACTCTGATTTTTGTAGCATTAAATAGTGCTTCTGTGGGGCTTGCTCAATCAAGCAAAACTTCAAACTGGTATATCTTTGTTGCCATTCCGAGTAATTAACAACATGCAAAAAGAAGGTCGATCGTATGGACGTTGGCGAAACATCAAAGTCATTATTTTGTGCGTAGACAATCGTACTCCAGGTAACAATAATGAAAATGATTATTCTGCTGATCATAAACTAAAATCCTTTTGGCAAAGCTGCGGAGTCGATTCTTTTCACTGGGAAAAGGATTATAAATTCAACGCCTTTGTCTTCTTCATTGGTGATGGTGATAGAGCCATTCAATGCTTGGGTTATTAAGTTATAAACTAAATGCATGCCTAAACCACTGCCTCCTTGGCCTCGTTTAGTGGTTACAAAAGGATCAAAAATACGTTTTTTAAGGGGTTCCGGAATACCTTTTCCGTCATCTAAATAACGAATTCTAATTTTATTTTCTGAGGCCATATCGATATAGATATCAATTCTACCTTTATCGGTAAATTCAAAGCCATGAATGATTGAATTCATCACTAAGTTCATAATAATCTGGTTTATTGGGCCCGCTTTGGTTTCTATATATAGATCTGTAGGACAATGAATATCAATTACGTGATTGTATTTTTTTAGCTTCGGACGCATAGACATCAATATTTCATCGATTAACTTTGCCACCGAAAATATTCGATTATTTTCGCTTGACTGATCAACCGCCACTTGTTTAAAGCTGGAAATCAGTTCAGCTGCTCGGTTTAAATTACGATAAATGATATTAAGGTTTTCTTGCCCCTCAGTTATGAACTTCGACAGGGTGCTGGCTTTTAAGGTTTTAGCTTCGAACTCAGTTTCAATATGATTAAGCCGATCTAACATCATTGTAGAAGCTGTAACACCTAAACCAATTGGCGTGTTAACTTCGTGGGCAACACCTGCAACCATATCTCCAAGGGATGCCATTTTTTCATTTTGGACCATCTGCCTCTGGAATTGATGCAGTTTTTCTAATGTTTCAATAAGCTCTTGATTGGCCTTTTTCAACGCCACTGTTCGTAGTTGTACCTTTTCTTCTAGGCTGGCATGCAGTTTCTGTTGTTCTTCTTCAGCAAAGTCCCTTTCTTTCAAATAGTGCTGGGTGCGATCGAGCATATCATTGAAAGCAGAGCCCAATATATCCAGCTCTTTAATGTTGGTTACCTCTGCACGCCCTTTGTAATCTCGTTGCCTGGATACCCGTTGTACTATTGCTGCAAGGTTAATTATTGGTGTGGCTAAGGTTTTTTGTAGACGTAATGTCAGTAAATAACAAATTACCAGTATGACTACCAGTGCCGCACAGGTAGTTAATATTGAGCTGGCAATTAAGTCGTTCAATATTTTTGCGGATACACGTAGATAAACATATCCCACTACATCATTATCTATTTCGATTGATTTTACATACTCAAATGCATCTTTTGTTTGAGTGGGCGTTGTTAAAGCGTCAAACCTATCCCACATCATAGGAGTAGGAGCTTGATCGGGACGGTTGTAGCTGGTGAAATAGGTAGGTTCTTGCCCCTCTACTTTTTTGTATATGTAAACAGCCTCAACAAAGTCTGCAGCTTTTAAAATTTGTAAATTTTCTTTCTCAATTGACTCGTCATCGAACTCTAAACTAGTCATTGCATTGTTACTGATAATTTCAGCGTAAAGTACAACCTGCTGAATGAGTTCATTTTTGTAATTAGTGATTTGATTAATTAAAGAAATACTAGAGGTAACAACGAGGGCTAACGTTGTGATGGCCATAACCACCCAAACAATCAGGGTTTTTAAAGATAAGTTTTTTCCGCCAGTTAGCATAAAGATAATCAGTCTTAGTTTGTGGCAATTTTATCACTAAGGATTATAGTGATATAAATTGTTTTAAAAGAAAACACTTAGTCCAATAAAAGTGGAAAGATTTAAATAGCTTGGGCTAAACATGTATTTTTATCAGTTATTTCTCCATAACTGTACTTAACTAACTACTTCCGAATTACTTCAAGTAGCGTTTTTTCATCGATATTTAATTTTACGGATGCTCTAGTTAGTGCGACCATTTGATCCACTTTGCCTGCATCATCACTTGCGGCTATGCGTAATGAGTTAAAATCAGCCATACAAATACACAGCATTTCTCCCTCTTTTACCTCAAATTGTGGGATATCAACGGGAGATCGCTTATACAAAATGTTAGGGCACACGCTAGAACGTTCAGGCAGTTGAATACACTGATCAGGCATGTTTTCTTGTGCATTAACCGTAAAAATCAAGCAACAAGAAAACGAAATCGCCAGTAAAAGACGGTTTAACTTACCCACTAGACAGAGGCTAATATTTCTCAGCATGACTTATAAAGCGCCTCATATTCCAAAGCGGCTTGATGCCAAGTAAATCGTGTGTTCATCCCTCTTAATTTCATTTGATTGAAGCCATCAGGGTATTCATAAAAATGGAGTAGTGCCCGATATATACAACCAAGCAAAGCAGAACTATCTGGGTGTTCAAATACGAATCCAGTGGCAACATCTGGTTGATGAATAACATCAATCACCGTATCTTTTAAACCGCCCACAGCGCGAACAATAGGAATAGTCCCATATGCCAAACTGTACATTTGATTTAAGCCGCAAGGCTCAAACAGTGACGGCATAAGGAAGAAATCACTGCCTGCTTCTAATAGATGTGCCAACTCAACACTGAATGTTTCGATGAAAATGAACTTATCAGGGTGTATTTGCGCGTGTCTATGCAGCACTTCACTTATAGAAGGGTCACCTGTTCCAACAATGAGGAGTTGTACATTGTGTTGTAATAGATCTTCTAGAATGGGCAATATATAACCGAAGCCCTTTTGTTCGGTCAAACGGCAAACCATACCAATTAAAGGCACGTTGGCTTTTTCAGCAAAACCTGCGGTTTCTTGTAATTTGCGTTTACATTCAGCTTTTCCAGCCGGGTTGTTAACATCGAAATTAGCTGGAAGATATTGGTCTGTAGCAGGATCCCACTGACTGTAATCACAGCCATTTAATATCCCTGAAACATCGTTTCGTCGAGCCGAGAATTCGTTATACAACATGTGACTGCCCAAGGTTGTAAGTAGTTCCTGTGCATAGTTGGGACTCACAGTATTAATTTTATCCGCGTAACGGATGCCAATTCGAAGAAAGTTTAGCGCATCTCCATCTAATTGGCTGTGCAGCGCATCATGATGGCTAACATAAGGGATTTCATCCAAGCGATGAGTACCGTGAAAAGCACCATTGTGGATAGTTAACACCGATTTACTGTGGGCAAAAAATCCACTGTTATCGGTTTTCAAAAAGTATGGAGTTAAGGCTGTGTGCCAATCATTACAATGCACAATATCCGGTTGGAAATGGATCGCGCGACTGGTTGCTAACGCGGCATCAGCAAAAAACGCGAAACGTTGTGCGTTGTCGGCAAAAGCATGATAACCGTCAGTATAAAAACCGTCTCGATGAAAATACTCAGGAAAATCTACACAAAAAACAGGTACATCTTGAATATGTATTTGGCGAACATTAAATGAATACGTTTTGTTACTGGAAACAATACCTTCGGAGGCAATTATTGGCGCATCAAATTTATCAGCTAATAACTTATAATAAGGCATCACTATGACGACATCATGCCCTAATTTTTTTAATTCTATGGGCAATGCTTTTGCCACATCAGCCAAGCCACCTGTTTTAGCTAAATCTTCTACTTCTGAAACAACAAAAAGAATCTTCAATATTTATTTCTCCAATTCGTAAACTTGTGAACAACGCTAGTGTTATTTTAGCTCAGATAGCAGGTTACATGGCCACCTAACTGTGTAGCAAGGGACAAGCCAGTATCGGGTCGTCACCTCAGTTGCTCTAGATAATTAGTTTATACTAATAACTGTATTCTATTTTTGCACTCTGTAAAGGTTAAATTTTGATGTTTGTGCCACTGTGGAAAGCGTCGGTAGCGAATCTTTAATGATATCTGGGTAGGGTAAGAAGCGATTGGCTACCAACATCAATGTGCCTTTAGGAAGCAAAGCAAACTTCACTTCTTTAATAAATTTGTCAGTGACGCTGTAATCAGTTTTTATCCCAGTATGAAAAGGTGGATTAGTTAACACAGTATCAAATTTGTGACTTACCTCTGCTAAACCATTGGAGGCGATCACAGTACCTTTAAGATTATTAGCTTCCAAACTGAGTTGGCTACAATAAATTGCTAAGGCGCTTACGTCGCTTAATGTAAGGGTTATCTCAGGGTTATTCTTTGCCGCAAAACAGCCTATTACTCCTGAACCACATGCAAAATCTAACACTTTTCCCGAGAGCTTTTCAGGTAAGTTTTCAATTAACAGTTTGCTGGCTGGATCTAGTGCTCCTGCGTTAAAGATGCCGGGCAGGAAAGCAATTTTGCATTGAGTGTTGTTGACTTGAATTTCTTTGTATTGAACAAAGTTTTCAACATCGAAACTGTGACTATCTTCTATGAGTGCGCAGTACAAACTGCAATGGCGAGCTGAGTCGATTTTGTTTATGCGTTGAGAAACTTTGGCAAACAACTTATCGGCACTCTTAATACCGGATTTATTTTCTCCAACTAAATAGATATTCCCACCAGCTTTAACGCATGCCGCCATGTTGGCAATTAAAAATGCCGCCTGTTCTTTCGACTTAGGCATGTAAATCACTGCGCCATCAAAGGGTTCGTTATTTGACCCTTGCTTATTTAATGCAGTTGCAACAACGGGGTAGTGTGCCGAAAATAGGTGCTTGTTATTTTTGGGGCATTGCTGAAATACATCATAAAACTGATGGAAGCCCAATATGTCTGGATTATCTAAGGCTGCAAAAATATCAGCTTCAGGTGGGTTAACAAATACCCATTTCCCTTGCTCGAATATTTCTTTGTTACGCACCAATACTTGGCTGGTGGGAGATAACATTAGTTTACCCTCGCAAACATCAGATCCCACACACCATGGCCAAGACGATGACCACGTTGCTCAAATTTGGTTAGTGGTCGGTTATCAGGTCGAGGCACATAATCTTGATTTTCTGACAAGTTTTTAAAACCCTCGGCAGCCTGCATCACTTCAAGCATGTGCTCAGCGTAGTTTTCCCAATCCGTAGCCATATGGAAAACACCATCGAGTTTCAATTTGGTACGTAGTTTTTGGACAAATTCAGGTTGAACTATTCTGCGCTTGTGATGACGTTTTTTGTGCCAAGGGTCAGGAAAGAAAAGCTGCAATCTATCAAGGCTTTCATCGGCAATACAATCGGCGAGTACCTCGACCGCGTCATGTTCGAATACCCGTAAGTTTGTGACACCCTGCTCATTGGCTTCTGCCATACAAGTGCCCACACCAGGCCGGTGAACTTCAATGCCAATAAAATCCTTGTCTGGTTCATTGGCCGCCATTTCAACCAAGGACTTGCCCATACCAAAGCCAATTTCTAGCACAACAGGCGCACTGCGACTAAAGACTTCGGTAAAATCGAGTTTCCCATCTGCATGCATCAACCCCATGGTGGGCCAAAACTCTTCAAGGGATTTAGCTTGCCCCTTAGTCAAACGACCTTCTCGTTTAACAAAGCTGCGTACTTTTTGAACGTATACGCCTGCTGCTTCGGCTTCTTCTTGAGTTTTAAATTGGCTCATGCAAATGTTATCTCTTATCTATAAAATGATTATCTAAAAAGTGTGTGCTAAAAACGCGCGGTATTTTACCTCAGAATCAACATCTGCACTAGCTGAAACCTTGTCATTACAAAGGTTGAGGCAAATTACTGGCTTATCAATTTTAGCCTAGTAGTTTGCTCAACTGTTTTGCCACCTCATCGGGTTGAGCAATAAGCATCATATGCCCAGTAGCGTCGATCTGATTATAATCCGCCTTTGATATTGAAGTTGCTAATTCTTGTATTGGTTTCACGGGGGCTACTTGATCCAATTCCCCAGCAATAAAGTGTAGTGGAAAGCGACTAGATTGCAGTTGTGTAGATAAATCAGGTCGTGGCGTTGTGGATTGTATGTGGGCTTTTAACACGCTAGGGCCGAGATCGCTCTCCATCTCTTTTACTATATTGACTAAATCGGAATTTTGCATTTCGGTTGGCGTAAAAAAATGAGCCAGTCTAGCGCTGTTCATGGCAACTGGCTTTTTGTTCTCTATGGTTTTAATCAGCCTTTTACGTTGCTGAATTTCCTGAGCACTGAGCCCGTTTGGACAGTATCCAACGAGTGTTAGCGACGCGATTTTATCTGGGAATTGCAAGGCTGTTAAGGCGGCAATGTAGCCACCCATAGAATAGCCGACCAAATGTACTTTGGATTCAAAGCTATTGATACGATCAGCACTCAAGGCTTGCATCTGCTCTAACGTATCAGCCCACTGCAAGGGCACATAGCTACGCTGGGCGATACTCAGTTGTTTCCACACCGGCATCCAAATCCGTTCATCGCATAAAGTACCGGGAAAAAATATAGTGGGAGTGGTTATTTCAAGCATCATTAATCTATTTCAATAAAATTCTAGTATGATCATAACAAAACCAGTGCGTGAAAACCGCTAAATCAATCAAAGGTAATATGCAAAGTTCAACAATTGACTCGACGTTTAGTCAAAAACTGCTTACTTGGTACCATCAACATGGTAGGAAGGACCTACCTTGGCAACAGGATAAAACCCCGTATCGAGTTTGGGTGTCTGAAATTATGCTGCAGCAAACTCAAGTGAAAACGGTCATTCCGTTTTACCAACGTTTCATGCAAAGGTTTCCCGATGTGCTAGCACTTGCGAATGCACCTGTTGATGATGTTTTACATCTGTGGACAGGGTTAGGTTATTACGCACGGGCTAGGAATTTACACAAGGCCGCGCAGACTGTTCGCGATCTCTATTCCGGTGAATTTCCAGACACCTTAGAGGGCATGGTATCTCTGTCTGGAATAGGACGTTCCACCGCAGGCGCTGTGTTGTCGATAGCCAGTGGCAAACCTATCAGTATTCTCGACGGTAACGTTAAGCGTGTACTTACCCGTTATTTCGGGATCCATGGATGGCCAGGCAGCAAGGCAATCGAGCAACAGCTATGGCAATACGCAGATGATTTAACACCGAACACGGACACTGGGCTGTATACGCAAGCCATCATGGATTTGGGCGCAACTTTGTGTACCCGTTCTAAACCTAACTGCGATGCCTGTCCGGTGCAAACAACCTGTTTGGCTTTTGCCCAAGGTGCTCAAGCTGAGTTACCCACTAAAAAGCCGAAGAAAACTACGCCGGTGCGAACCACAGTTATGCTATTACCCATCTGGCAGGGGCAGGTACTTATATATAAACGTCCCGCTTCGGGAATTTGGGGAGGGCTATTTGGCTTATATGAAGCAGAATCTTTACAAGATGCCCAAAGCAAAGCCCAAAACTTAGCCTTAGGCGATATCCAGATTGAACCACTTGAAGAATTTCGTCATACCTTTAGCCATTTTCACCTTGATATTACACCAGTATTGATGCACCTAAATAAACCACCCGCTGGAAGAGTTGAAGAACAAGAAACCCTTTGGTATGACTTAAATTCACCCGCAAAAGTGGGATTAGCTGCGCCAACCCTTAAACTTTTTAGTACACTACGGAAAAATCTTTAATAGAAATTTTGGAATAGCATTATGAGTAGAACAGTTTTCTGTCAAAAACTTCAAAAAGAAAGTGATGGGTTGGATTTCCAACTATATCCCGGCGAAATCGGTAAAAAAATATTCGATAACATTAGCAAAGAAGCTTGGGCTGAATGGCAAAAAAAACAGACTATGCTGATCAACGAAAATAAGTTGAATATGATGGAACCCCAAGCTAGAAAGTTTTTAGAAGAGCAAATGGTTGGCTATTTGTTCGAAGGAAAAGAACCTGATATCGAAGGGTACGTTCCACCTTCAGCGTAAATTAAACTAAAATACTGATTAAATAGAGGCCTATTTGCTGGGTTTTCGAGCAAACAGACCATAAAACTAAAAATTTATTAAAAATCGGTTGACTTGATAGCCAAGAATCCGTTTAATACGCACCCACGGCGCTACCAAGTATACTTTTTAGTGCTGTGATTTGACGTAAAGTCAGTGCCTCGATAGCTCAGTTGGTAGAGCAGCGGATTGAAAATCCGCGTGTCCCTGGTTCGATCCCGGGTCGAGGCACCATTTATTCCAAGAGCCCTGCATGAAAATGCGGGGCTTTTTCGTTTCAGGGGAAGAGTCGAACCAGTGCCACGCGTCGTGTCCCGCTGCTGCGCGTGCGTATCGATCCCGGGTCGAGGCACCATTTATTCCAAGAGCCCTGCATGAAAATGCGGGGCTTTTTCGTTTCAGGGGAAGAGTCGAACCAGGGCCACGCGTCGTGTCCCGCTGCTGCGCGTGCGTATCGATCCTGGGTCGAGGCACCATTTATTCCAAGAGCCCTGCATGAAAATGCGGGGCTTTTTCGTTTAACCGCTTTTTACAAGAGCTGCTAAACGGCCTGTGACTTCACCATACTCAGCAAGAGTTTCATCGAATATTTGTTTTATGGATTTTGTTTCTTTAATGCGTCCTGCAACTTGTCCTGTCAAGGCTATTCCGGCCTCTAGATCGCCACCAAAATATACCGCTTGTGTGTCTTGGAATTCGCTGAAAATACTTGGTGAACCTTCTTTTAAAATCCGGGTTGAACGCTCGGTGCGCAGTGCTCTTAACGCGGGACCAGGTCCTTTGCGGTTTAAAAACAGAGTGTCAGTTGAATCAGCTGCAATAATCGCGTCTTTCCAGTTTTGATGAACAGGGCTTTCTGTTGCGCTTAAGATTCGGGTGCCCATAAGCACACCATCTGCGCCAAGGGCTAGAGCGGCTGCCATGCTGCGTCCGTCCATAATACCGCCAGCCGCGACTATAGGTACGTTTACCGCCTCACAAACTTGCGGTATCAATACCATGCTCGATACATCGTCAGCGTTTTTGAAGCCGCCACCTTCTCCCCCCTCGACGATGAGCCCGTCAACACCGGCTTCCACCGCTTTTAACGCACCTTTGAAGTTGGGAACAACATGAAATACAGTTAATCCAGCTTCTTTAAGTTGGTTGGTATACTTGGTGGGGTCACCTGCTGATGTGGTAACAAATTTAATACCTTGATCAATAATGAAGTCGAGAATCTTGGGGTCCCGAACAAAGGCTTGGGCAATGTTTACACCGAATGGTTTGTCTGTAAGGTCGCGCATTTTTATAATTTCTTCACGAATTACATCTAGTTCACCTGAACTGGTTTCAATAATGCCCATTCCGCCGGCATTCGACACTGCAGATGACAGCTGTGAACGTGCTATCCAGCCCATGGCTGCTTGTATGATCGGTTTTTCAATTCCGAGCATATCTGTGATGCGGGTATTGACTGTAAAATTTGTCATATCTTTCCTCAGAAATGAATCACGACTAGGGTAGTTGGCGTTATTGTTATAGATTTGTATGTGGTTTTGGTACTTTTTTTCATGAATAGAACGTCTATCAATTGGTTTATTAATGGCTGTAAAGTAGTTTGAATATGTCATTTTCGACGACTCTGCTTTCGAATGTAGTGAGATTATTAGGTTGTCAGTTTTTTTTACAATTTGATGTTTTGGTTAGGGTAAAAATTTTAAACTAATATGGATAACTAATTGAAAATAATTAAAAAAATTAATCTGGCCTAAACTATGCTTATAAGAAGACTGGTGCATAATTTGAGTGAGCATCGGAAGCTTCGGTAGGATTGAAGCGTTACTGAAAAAAATAAACAGGAAGTCAAAATATGATTAAAGTGAAAAAAATAGCATTAGCTGGGATTACATTAACTGCTATGTTGGGTGCGTCTGCTGCAACGGCCGCACCTATATTCATGCAAGGTAATTTCCTATGGACCCAAGTTTCAGATGATGGCACTTTGGGGAACGGAAATGCCATTCCAGGTTTAATTCATGATCCCACTGGAACAGGTACTTTTGATACAGCTAGAGGTGATTACCTCCGACCGGGTACTCCGTTTGAAGGATTTGGTGTTTCGGCTGACCAATTTAGTACTGTAGGTAATAGAAACTCTTCAAGCGATAGCGTAAGTCAGGTGTCTATTGAAGACTTAAGTGGTGGCGCATTTGATAACCACGTTCGTTGGACTGGATCGGCTAACAACGGATTTTTCGATATCGTTCATAACTTTTTCTTCGACGATGACGATGAAAACGTCAATATGACAACCACTATTACTGCAAATAGCGATTTAACTAATTTAGCATTCTCTAGAGCCATTGATCCTGACCCAGATAATTATGCTGGAGGTTCTGCTGCCACAAATAATGAACGTGGGTTGGACTTAAATAATGATGGCGATTACGATGATGCTGGCGAATTGGCGCAAACTGATTTCGTCAGTGCCTCTGGTGTTATCAGTGGTTTAACTATGGGTATGTTTACCGATAGTGATTATGAACATAATACAGGTATAGAGTCTGCTTGTTGTACACAAATCAACCCTGCCGATTACTTAATTGGTGGTGATTTTGCACCAGTAGCGTTTGGTTTCGACTCTTCTAATGACAATGGTATCGGGCTTGGCTTTATGATTGGGGACTTGAATGAAGGGGAGTCAGCAACTCTTAATTATTCTTATGTTTTCGGTGATACAGTAGGTACTGTAGATATTCCAGGAGATGACGATCCTACAGCAGTTCCGGTCCCAGCAACAATTTTATTGTTCGGTATTGGACTTATGGGTATTAATTTACGTAGACGTAACGTTAAATAGAGTACTCAACATCAGATTTTGAGTCTATTTACTCAATTATTGAAAGCCCTAAACAGATTTGTTTGGGGCTTTTTTATTGTTGCTACAATAATAATACTAAAGCTGGGTATACAATTAAAACAAAACCTAAGCATCAGAAAGTTAACCAATAATAACAATACAAAGGCGGAGCTATGGCAACTCCAGAAGAAATGGCACAGACCATGAGGAATAACGTGGAATCGAAAACCGGAAAAACCATGAATGCTTGGTTTGAGGTGATTTCAAAAGGTCAGCAAGAGAAGCACGGGCAAATTGTTAAAATGTTAAAAAGTGAGTATGGGGTTACCCATGGTTTCGCTAATCTAATTGCCAACGATTTTTTAAAGCCTAATGCTGAGTCCTCCGATGACTCAGGGTTGATAGACATTCAATATAGTGGTCCTAAACAAGATTTGAAAGTAATTTACGATAGCATAATTGGAGGGCTGGAAAGTTTTTCAGAAATGCAAATATCCCCTAAAAAATCCTATGTAAGTCTAAGACGAAATAAGCAGTTTGCGTTGATTCAACCCTCTACTAAAACCCGTGTTGATGTAGGTATTAATCTTAAAGGTGTTGAACCTCAAGGTCAGTTGGAAGCTTCTGGTAGCTTTAATTCGATGGTTACTCATCGTGTTAAAATCACTGATATTGCTCAAGTCAATCAAACCCTTTTTGACTGGTTAAAAATGGCCTATGAACAAAGCTAAGATGGCATCTAGCCTATAAGCCTAGTCCAATCTTACACCAAAAGGATTATCGTATCGCTTGTGTTGGTTTTCCACCAATGAATCATGCGCTTATTTTTGTGAAATATCCCAAAAGTGGCTATGGAGGTTGGGTTTTCAGTGTTTGGGCCGACAAAATTAGAATCCATGTAACATCAATCAAACTGTAGCCACGCTGGAGCTTCATATTCAATTCGTATATCGCCTTTGTGGTTCTTCCCTGTGCTGATAGAGCTACTTCTGGCCGTCTAACACCCCTTTTCCTGAAGCGCTGGAGCTCACCGTGGCTCACCTTATGCAGGTTAATGAGGCCTCACAATATAATCATTATTCTAAACCCACGTTATCTAGCACAAATTCAAACTTTCCAAGTGCTGGGCCTGCTACAAATGCAAATCCAGAAAGCTGACTATGATCCAACCCTTTAAACGCGGACAGTGGTAAACGTATACGCTGCCATTGTTGGCTTACTTTAAAGGACTGCGACGGTGGAATACTGGTAGCAGTGGCTGTAAACGACATAACTCTATAATCTCCTTGTGTACCTTTCACATCAAATGCGATATGGGAGTAAGCGGAAATATCTACTCCTATTACTGGCGGCGAAAAATCGCCTACAGCGGCTCCTGCCCAAGGGTAAGGAAAACCAGACTTAACATTTGCTATAACTTTTAAACCGCCGCTGCCAGCAACACCAATATTACCTATCTGGGTAATGGTTGCTTTGGAGTTACCATTGGCATATCCATCGTGGGTATGACCCCAACTGAAGCCTTCGTTAGCTTGTAACGCGCCCTGATTTTCAAAGTCTCCTAATAGTGCGCTTTTAATCGCAATACCATGATTGCTTTGAGCTAGTTTTTGTTGAATTCGAAAGCCGTTTTTCAGTACGTACTTCAGATTAAAAATAGTATCTATATCTAGATTTGGGTCGCCTTCGATAACCACAAGATCAGCGCGTTTTCCCACTTCAATAGTGCCGCGATCTTCTAGGCCAAACTGAGTGGCAGTATCTTGAGTTGCTGCAGCTAAGGCTTCACTGTTGCTTAACCCGGACTCGCTGAGTAAAATAATTTCATGGTAAGCACTTACTCCGTATGCGGTGCCTGGGTTCGGCGAGTCTGAACCTGAAAGTATGGTGACTCCTGCCTGTTTAAATAATTCAACATTTTGTTTGGCAATGGCGAAATCAAACCCACTAGCTGAATGCTCAAAACTAGCTCCCAAGCTTTGTTTTTGTTGCGCAGAAAGCACTCCAGAAATACGCTCATCGGTTATCAATTGACTATTGAAATTTTGCTGATCTGCAGAAGCGATTACCCCTAAGGTTGGAATAATAAATATATCTTTTTCAGCGGCTAAATTTAACACCTCTTCAGAGACTACTTGGTCTGCAAAAATATGTACTAAGCCATCAATGTCCGCTTCAATCAGGTCTTTAGCTGCCTGATAAGTGGAAATATGTGCCAAAACTTTTAGCCCTAATAAATGCCCCTGTTTTATCACTTCTTTCGCGGTTTGCTTGTCTAGACTTGGTACCTCCTGCTGGTTCGGCATGTACACTAATTTGATATAGTCCGCACCTGCTTGTTGTCGCCTTGTGACCCAAGCCGCCACCTCGTCTATGTTTTTAATTGTATCAATGGCGAAGCCATATTGAGTACCATGTCCACCGTCGACTGTAGCTAGAGTACCTGAGCTAAATAAATCCGCCTTGTCGGTTTGCTGTAAATTTTGCCGTTGCTGGATGCTGTCCAATAAGCCTAGTTCACTGGTAAACATATCTAAGTGGGTGGTTACACCAAGACGCAATGCATCTTCAAGGGCGTTGCCATAAGAGTGAGTGTGGGCATCTATTATGCCAGGCAATACTGTGAGGTTTTGCCCTTCTATCAGATCTATATCACCTAGTTTTTGCATATCAATAGAGGAGGATATTTGCGCAATTAAGCCCTCTTTGAGCAAAACATTGGTGTTTTCGATAAATTTTGAACCATCAAATACTCTTATATTTTTTAACAGCAGGGTATTGCCTGAGGTTGCTGCAGAGGGCGCTTGTTGGTTGTCACTGTCTTTATTGGTGGGTAGTATGAATACCAAAGTGATAAGCATAACGATAACAACGGCACTAACGATACTGAATATATATTTAATCATGACTTTTGCTTCCTTTACTGCATTAATGACTGCGTTGTTTCGACCAAGCTATGGCGGTAAATATCAATAAACCAATACTCATCATGCCGACACACATTAAGTTGTAAACGATGTTTCTTTCTCCTGTTGCACCGAGTACAAACAAAGCAATTTCACTTAGATGAAAGGTCGGTAAAAATTGTGCAAATGTTTGCATGCTTTGAGGGAATAACATCATCGGGATCCACAAACCTCCTAGGGCGGCAAGTGCCAAAAATATAATATTGGATATGGCCATGGCAGCGTTTCCGCTGCAAGTAAACCCAATGCTCAAACCAATTAAGATAAACGGAAAAGTGGCTAACAAATGTACGCATAGCATCATTGCCCAAGTGCTTTGGGGAAGGGCAACACCTGCACCAAAGCCGGCGACTAAATATATAATAATCAGCGAAATACTCGAAAAAAGCAGGGTGCTAAATACCTTAGCGCCAATATAACTAAAACCTTGGCTAGGAGCGGCTAACTTTAAGTCTAACCAACCTTTATCTCGTTCATTCGCAACGCTAATTCCAAAACCAAATATGGCTGGCCCCATTACCGCAAACACACCGTAGGTGGCCAGCAAGCCTGCTGCATTTTCATTGCTGCCGGGAAGCATGATGGCAAACAAGGCATAAAACGCCACCGGCATTCCTAGGGTTGGAAATATAAATTCCGGGGCGCGGAAGGCTTTTAGCAATTCGGCGCCAGTTTCTAAAACAAAAGAGTGCAAAATTCTGTTCATGCTTGGTCTCCTTGGCTCAAGGCGCTAAACACATCTTCTAATTTGGGTTGTGCCACAGTTAAGTCACTAAGTTGTGGGTCGAGGTTTAACATTTCCTTGAGTGACTGATTGACATCGACACTGCGTATCTCACTAAATCTCCCCGCGTTTACCACTGAACTCACACCCGTTATGGTCTGCAACACATCCGCGGATATTTGTGTTTCACAGCGGATAACTGAGCCTGTGGTTTGCTTTTTGATATCATTTGGAGAAGCATCGGCGACAATTAAACCCGAATTCATAATCATAATCCGGTCTGCTAAGTTTTCAGCTTCTTCCAAATAATGAGTGGTTAACACTATAGTTTTACCTTGTTCGGCAAACTGTCGAATGATAGCCCACATATTTCGTCTGGCTTCAATGTCTAACCCCGTGGTGGGCTCGTCTAAAAAGATTAATTGCGGGTTACCAACTATGGCTAAGGCAAACTGAGCTCGTCTTTTTTGGCCTCCAGACAATTTTTTATAACGCTTATCTGCGAAGGTTTGCAGTTCACACATGTCGATGGTTTGCTGCACTGAAAAGGGCTTAGGGTAGTAACTGGCAAATAAGGTGATTTGCTCACGAACGGTGAGTAGATCAGGTAAATCAGAATCTTGGAGGATCACACCCACTTGGCGTTTAGCCTGCAAACTACCTGGAGGGTGTCCGATTACCTGTAGATTTCCAGACGAAACTTTCTCTAACCCCAAGGCACATTTAATCAGGGACGTTTTACCCGCACCGTTTTGCCCAAGAATGGCAAACACACCGGCTCCTTGCAGGCTGAAGTTAATTCCTTTTATGGCCGCCACTGGGCCGTAGGACTTTTTAAGATCTTGAGCTAATAATATGGGGGGAGAGTTATCCATTTATACTTCCTGCAAAACAAAATAGTCCATAAACTTTATCGAATTTGCTGTTGCAAACAAGTGACAAAAGTCACGTTTTGTTTTGCAGGAGTAAAAATAGAAATTAAAAGTTAGTTAGCTGGCAATTGCTTTTGCAAAAATGCCAGCATATTGCCGCCCATGACTTTGGCAATACTTTGTTTAGGTACATTTTTTTGTAGTAAAGCCTGGGTGATCACGCTTAATTCACTGCTATCAAAGCTTGTGGTAACGCCTCCATCAAAATCAGAGCCAAGGGAAACATGCTCATCGCCCACCAAATTTATGCCATAAATGATAGCGTCTGCCACGTCGTTTGCGGTAATTTTGCAAATAGCGCCATCCCAATAACCCACAGCTATTAGGCCGCCTCCATCTGCTATCTGTTGCATTAAACTGTCATCTATATTGCGTTTTGATTGGCAGTGACCGTTAAAACCTGTGTGACTGATCACCAAAGGAGCTTGACTGATTGCCAACACGTCTTTCACTGTTTGCTCTGATGAATGGGACACGTCGACAATGATGTCGAGTGCTTGCATTTTTTGCACCGCTTGCTGACCAAATTCAGACAATCCCTTTTGACTAGTGCCATGTAGCGAGCCACCTAGTTTATTGTCAAAAAAGTGCTGCAAGCTCATCATTCTAAAGCCTTTATCATATAACACTTGAATGTTTTCCAACTTACCGTCTAAGGCGTGGGAGCCCTCGGTGCCGAGTAATCCACCTAGTAGTTTGGGAATGCTTTCACGCTTGGCCAAAAATGTCGCCAACGATGACTGTGATGTGACTAACATCAAATCGTCGGGATGTTGATTGGCCATTTGGCTGAGTTTATCTGCCTGATGTATCGCCCGTGCCGTTAAACTTGTCCAAGTTGCCACGGGCCAGCCTTGCACTAAGGACAATTTAGTGATGCTATCGGGCGCATCTGTGGCATTTTCTTCGTAATTGAGTCCTTCGGGGGACTTGGTCACAGTAGTGAACATTTGCAGGGCAACATTGCCTTTTTGTAACCGAGGAATGTCTACATGCCCTAGTTCTGCCTGTTCTGAAATATCCCTATCCCACAACAAGGTATCGGCATGCCAATCACCTACAATCAGTGAGTTGTGAAAGGCTAAAGCACTCGCATCTACACTATTAATAGGGTCTCGTTGTACTTGATTCATCTGCCCTTCAATTACGCCTGGAACAAAAGTCCTTACGCCTGCATAAGCTATTACTACAATCGCTGCCAGGGCAACAACAATCCTTGTTTTTTTCATAAATACTCCGAGTCGAAAATGAGAGGGTTGAACTAATATACGTTACTTCTGAAATACTTTTTGTAAATAAGCATTAAACGCAGGCGTTGCTTCGACGCGCGCCTGAGCAATAACTTTAGCTTCGGGCATCTCATTTAATTTGGCAAGTAATTCTTTAGCACCGGGGGCTTCAGATAGTAAATCAATATCAAATAGCTTTGCGGCGACTTTTGAGGCCAAATCGGCGGAATATAAAAAGAAGATATCTGCTGCGGTTATTTGCTCACCGGCAATATACGGAGAAAACGACGCTGTTCTAGAGATCGCCTGCATGCCATTTAACAATGCACGTTTAACTTCCTTTTTGGTAATTTCTTCACCAGGGACTCCCCAAAATGCTTCGGCATGACAGCGTCTGGAGGGCAACTCAATATAAAGTTCGATCATTTTAACCAGCTCTTTTACCCTGGCTTTTTGATAAGAGTCTTTTGGGTATAAAGCGATGCCAGGATAGTTTTCGTCTAAATATTCTAAAATTACATTGGTTTCAACTAACACTCCATCATCGGTTTGTAATGCTGGGACTTTACCGGTGGGAGCAATTGCCAAATATTCGGGAGTTTGATTAGGGTAGGTGATCACATCTTCACATTCGATGCCTTTTAGGGCGGTTAGCATCTTCACCATATTAAAATAATTGCTTACTGCAAAACCATATAATTTAAGCATAACTTTCTCCAAGCTAATTCATAAAACACCAATGTGACTTTTAATTAATCTAAACTCAACATATCTATATTTATTCATAATCATAAGGGATTCAATGGTATCGCCGAGTGAGGGCTGAGAATTGAGGGTCGAACACCGGAAGTTTACAGGCAAGTCACAACTTTTAATCAGCGCTGCCATTTGCCATACTTAACTGGGATTCATTAAGAGTAAGCTCAATGTGCGGTAGATTCGCAAATCATATTGGTGCAATGCATGGCTGGGCAGATATTTTAGCTGATTGGCCTGCCCAAGCCGAGTTGGGGTTTAACATTGCCCCGACGCAAATGGCGCCTATCATTACCCCAGATGGCTGCGAAGTGTTTCGCTGGGGATTGCTGCCTAGTTGGGTGAAAACAGCCAACACGGAGTTTTCTACCTTCAATGCCAGATTAAAAACCTTGGCAGGAAAACCGTCATTTCAACATGCTTGGCAAACAGGACAACGCTGTATTGTGCCTGCGCTAGGGTATTATGAGTGGCGACAGGAAAATGGTCACAAGCAGGCATACTTTGTGTGTCGAAAAGACGGTAATCCCATATTGTTTGGTGGACTGTATGAAAGTCCAAGGCAAGATGCGCCAGGTTCATTTACGATTATCACTCGCCCATCTGAAGGTCATTTAACTCCGCTTCATCACGCTATGCCACTGATGTTTGATGAGCAACTGGCTCGTCAGTGGTTTACCGCCGAGCAGCAACAAAGTGAAGAAATTGCTTGGCTTCCCTATGCCGATGATTATCAATACTACCCCGTATCTAGCAAAGTCAATAAAGCCAGCAACCAAGGTCCAGAACTGATTCAAGAAGTTGCTCCAGAAAGTCAAATTCAACAAGGGTTTGGTTTTTAAATTGGCCCATTAAAGGTTAGCCTAGGCGACCATCAGGTCGAGGGCTAGTCAAAATTTTCCAATAGCCAAGCACGTAAATCAAATAGGCAAACACCCAAAATATCGCTGCAACTAAATACATATTTACACTGGTGTATGCTTGTAGGTATTGAACTGCTAGGCGACTGAGCCCAGCCAAAATAATCAATACAAATGCAATCTTCATACTCCAGTGGGGTTGTAGTGATCGGCCTGTGTGGCCTAAGGAAATTCGCGCGATCATAGCTAATATAATTGAACTAATCGCCCCAGCGGTTAAACCGTGTAAAGCGGTTGATGCAGATATATTGCCACCGGCAAAATACAGGGCAAACAAAGCCAAACTAATAGGTACAAACCAATAGGCCAAATGTAACGACCAAACTAAAGGAGTGCCAAAGGTTACCTGAGGGCGCCAGCGTATTGCACGAATGCTATGGCAAAGCGCAGCAAATCCAAATACCCATGCGATAATTGTTTTAGGCAAATAGCTGGATAGGTTAGTTAGATATAATAAGGCTATCGTTAATGTAACGCCAATTACCGCTTTTTCCAGCCAAGCTAGGTTGGCGACTTTTTCAGTTTTTGTACCATTTGCAGTGAACATAGGAAACACGCGCCCAGCGATAATGCTAATGATAAGGGTAATCGTCATCACAGTGCTATGGGCGCCCCATCGATAATATTCAGGTTGTTGAGCTAACACCGACCAATGGGTGAGAAGGTTACCGGCCACCAGTAATATCAACACGGGGACGAAGATCAGGTTTCTATATTGTTTTACCTTTAATACTAATTGCCCCATAAATATGGCGGCTAAAACTAAAAAGCTGATGTCTACAATAGCCGTTAACCACTGATAGGATGTTGGGTTAATGAAAAGCAACAAGCGGCCTGCTAACCACAATGTAAACAGTGCGATTAACGACTTTCCATGGGTAGCTCGTAGCCCCGTCCAGTTTTGCACCGCGGTTAATAGAAAACCAACAATAATGGCAGCGACAAAACCAAATAGCATTTCATGGGCATGCCAAAAATACACACCGCCGTAAGGTGAAATCGAAAGGTTTCCAGTTAACACTAATGCCCAAATCACCATACTAAAGATGGCAAAAATACTTCCCATTAAAAATAACGGTCTAAATGCTTGTCGCCAAATGGCGGGTATGGCTTGTTCAGCTTTAGGTTCGGAAATATTCATTGTTGGCAGTTAACCTTATAAGGTACTTTTAAAATGTATCTTTTATAAGGTGCATATTAAAAGTATCATATGGGTGTGTCAATTCTATACTTACTCTAATCATTTTTAGGCAAGCAAAAATGCAATTAACTCGATATACCGACTATGGCTTACGTACACTTATTTATTTAGCCTTGTTACCCGCCGGTCGCAAGGCAAGTATTGATGAAATTAGTCAAACCTATGCTATTTCTCGAAATAATCTAAATAAAATTGTGCATCAGTTGGGTAAAGCAAAAGTCATTCAAACTCAAAGAGGAAAGGGGGGCGGTATGTTTTTAAATCTGCCTGCAGACAAAATAAATATTGCTGAAATGGTACTGCTATTGGAAAACACCATGCAAGTGGTTGAGTGCAATAAACCCACTTGCTGTATTTCCCCTGCTTGCAAATTAAAGGGCATATTTGCTGATGCCACTCAAGCCTTTGTCACTAGCTTACGGGGCTATTATTTAAGTGACCTATTAGTCGACGAACAAAAATCCTTGTTGAAAATATCGGTTTCGTAAACCTAATTTATAATAGTTATCGGGCTTATTTTGCGCCACAGGAATTAACTGAATGAAATTAACAGTACCTCCTCTAATAGTTGTAATTTCAACAGGCAGCTTAATGCAAGTTAGCGCTATTGTATGGCCATTTGCTCAGTTCAATATTACCAATAGTATCCATTTAATTCTGACTGCTTTACTCGGTTTGGGCGGGGCATGCATTGCTTTATTCGGGGTTTTTGAGTTTCGCAAAGCCAACACTACTGTGGATCCTCGAAACCCGCATAAATCTCAACGTTTAGTTGATACTGGGATTTATAAATTTAGCCGCAATCCCATGTATTTAGGATTTTTATGTCTAATCCTATGCTGGTGGCTGTTGATAAAAAATTTTACCTCTTTTATATTTATCCCAATATTTATTATTTATATAAATCAGTACCAGATTAAGCCCGAAGAAGATGCCCTTAACAAAAAGTTTGGACGGCTTTACTCAGAATATTGTAAGCGGGTTCGTCGATGGATTTAGTCGCGACATGGGATGATTAAATCAATCAAGGGATGATCTAATATAGTTTTTTGCCAAGCTCTTTATTGATTTTCCTGGTTTGTCACCTAAGCTAAATGACTAGACTTAGGTAAGTCATATATTTCAAACATAGTTAAAAGGATTTTCATTATTGCTAACAGTGCGTTTACTCGGCACCATCGGCAACCTCGCTTTTATTGCCACTATCGGCCTGCTTATTTTTAGTATTTTTGCCGGTCCGCAAACCGTTGAAGGAGACCCTGACGGCCTAATTGTTTCTATGACAATGCCCGGATACCGTGGGTGGGTTTGGACCTTAAGTGGTATTAGTTTCGGAGTCGGTGTGCTTAGTGCGGTTTTAAGTGGTCTGTGCGCTGCAGTGGTGTCTTGGGAATACCAAATCAGCAAGGATTAAACGCCGAGCTACTGCCCAAAATGTAGTGGCTGATAGCAATCTAATTACAGACGAATTACTGGCGAATTGAATACGGAATTGCCATTTGATTTTAATGATCTTCAGGTAAATCTCTTAACAAAGGGGGCTTGCATTTCTGCGGCAAGCTCTCTTTTGGCGTAAATGAATAATCTGATAGTTAGATTTCTGCTAAACGCTAAAAAGCTTAAATAATCATCTATAACCCCTTTAATTTTACCTACTTACACCCATTTATATTTTATCTAGATTAGGAATTAGAAATTTACATAAATGGAAATACTCAGTGAGCTCGGGAGTTATCGCAAAGAAGTTATTGGACTTATTGCGTTGCTGTTATTTCCTCTGCTTTTCATTGTGTTAAGTAAACTGATTCGGTGGGCAAAAAGAAATTCCAAGGGGGCCTTTGTTTTTTTAGCGGTATTTCCGCTGATTTCCCTATTTCCTATTCCCCCTTCAGCAACAGAAAGTTTAGATAAACAAAAACGTGAGCAAATAAAACGCAGTGAAGAATCTGGTGATCCACCCGATGCAGATGATGAAAACCTGAACAAGCAAAGTTGATGACATAGCCAAGCCCATTTGTTGGCTAGTGTTAACAGACAAAGGATAAGAGTCCATTGGTTTCTTTCCGTTTATTGTGAATAACGAGGTGTCTAATGTGGGATGAAAGATACGCTGACAAAGACTATGCTTATGGCAAACAACCAAATAGTTTTTTAGCTGAGCAATACCGAGTAATGCCAAAAGGTAAGATTTTAAGCCTAGCCGAAGGTGAGGGACGAAATGCAGTGTTTCTGGCCAAACAAGGCTATTCGGTAACGGCGGTTGATGGTTCTGCGGTAGGGTTGGAAAAAGCGTCGATTCTGGCGGCAGAGAATGGAGTTGAAATCGAACTTATTCATGCCGATTTAGCCGAATTTGAAATCTGCGAAGGTACATGGGATGGCATTATTTCCATTTTCTGTCCTTTACCCACTGAATTGCGAAGCAGTGTCTATAAAAGTGCAGTGCAAGGGCTTAAAACTGGCGGCGTATTTTTGTTAGAAGCCTACACGCCCGAGCAATTGCAACATGGGACTGGAGGTGGAAAGTCCATTGACTCAATGACGACCAAAGAATCAATATTCTCGGATCTAGAAGGTCTGAATTTCAACTACTTGAAAGAGGTTGAACGAGACGTTATTGAAGGCAAATATCATACTGGGAAAGGCGCTGTGATACAGGTAATAGCGACTAAACAAGGCTAACAAGTCACATTGATATTCCCAATACTGATTGGCTTCGATAGCTATTTCAAACAATTAGGAGACTAACTAAATGCAAGACTTCCCTCATCGTTATACTGTCGTTGCTCAAGGCAATGTGTCTGGCAGTTTAAATGCTAAATGTGAAAACTTAGTCGATATACCGGTTGCGCCACCGTCACAGTTTGGTGGCCCGGGCGACAAATGGTCGCCAGAAGATCTTTTTATGGCCTCAATTGCAAACTGCTTTGTATTATCATTTCGAGCCATAGCTAGAGCATCAAAATTGGAATGGCATTCTATTGAGTGTTCTTCAGCAGGGGAATTGGACAAAGTTGATGGAAAAATTCAATTCACTAAGGTCAAATCAACAATTAAGTTGGTGATCCCGGCCACTGAAAACAAAGACAATGCAGAAAGGTTGCTGTTTAAATCAGATGAAAAGTGCTTAATTCGTAACTCCATTTCTTGTAGCACCAGTATCGATTGCGAAATTGTCCTAAGCGATGAATAAACAAAAGTAAAAAGACTTTAAGCATTTAAGCCGCTTTATCTTTTTATTTTGGGAGCTTGTGCTATGAAATTTTTAGTTTTTTTAGGAACCGTTCGCGATAGTACGCCACCTAAACCCGCTCGCCTTGGTGAGCGCGTAAGCAAAGCCTGCTTGGCCTGTTTAAATAGCCGCTACACTGAACATGAATTTGAGTTGGTGGATGCGTTGGATTATCCGTTGGAGCCTGTTTTCAAACCTCAGTTTGCCTACTTGAGGAACAAAGCACCGGTTAAGCTGAATGAACTAGCAGATAAAATCCAATCTTCTGATGGGTATATCATGGTGAGCCCTGAATATAACCACTCCATGAGCCCTGCATTAGCTAACTTACTCAACCACTTTGGAAGCTCTTTGTTTTCCTATAAACCCAGTGCAATAGTGACCTACTCTGCTGGGCAATGGGGAGGAATGCGAGCTGCAGTGGGCATGCGTACTTTTCTTTCCGAGCTTGGTTGTCTTCCGGTTTCGGCAATGATTCATGTACCTAAAGCCCAAGAGGTCTTTGCAGATGATGGCTCCCCACAAGACGGTGAAGACCAGTCGTCATGGTTCAATTATTTCGCGCGTACCTTTAACCAATTAGTTTGGTGGGCAGAAGCTGCGAAAAAGCATCAAGTTGCAGTGGATCCTCATAAGATGGTGAAGGATTTCAAAACCAATCCGTCCCAGCGAAATGCACCTTGATTTGAGCATTTTTGCAATTGATAATTGCTTGTGAAGCATGGTTATCCCTTTTAGACTGACTCTTAATTAGTATGTTAATGGGCTTTTCAACAGTCCAGAAAATCAATTAATAAGGATAATTAATGATGTTAAGCTCAACAGCAAGCTGTCTTTGCAAGGCAGTGACTATTACCGCACGTGAAATTAATCCTAAGTTTACCGTTTGTCATTGTGATTCATGTCGAGGCTGGGGTGGTGGGCCATTTTTTGCTGTGCAATGCGGACAAAACGTCAGTATTGATGGTGAAGATAAAGTGAAAATGTATGCATCTTCACCTTGGGCATCCCGTGGATTTTGCAGCGAATGCGGAACCCATCTGTTTTTTAAGTTTAAACAAAGCGGTGACTACAATATGCCAATTGGCATCTTTGAAAAGCTCGACGGGTTAGTCATGGATATGCAGTATTTCAGTGATCAGCGCCCAGACTATTATTGTTTTTCAAATCAGACAAAAGAACTCAGCAGAGCTGAAATAATGAGTTATTTTGCTAAAAAGCTATAGAAATACAGATAGCTTGCGTATTGTGTTTGAATCCATTACACGAGTTTTCTATTCTAGCAAAGGACTTCATTGTTTTAGTTTTTAAAGGGACATAAAAATGAATATAAATATAAGTTTTCTCGGGGAAATTGTTTTTGGTTTTGCCCTTATTATGGGGGCTATTTGTTATTATCTTGGAAAACAAAAGGGTCAGAACCCTTATACAACGGCTTTATTGGACATCTAATCCGGTTTAATTCCAGTTGTCGCCTTTATATATTTGCTTGTTTTAATTAATAAACTTTCGGTTACCTCGCAAAAAAACTCTGGATAAGGGTTCTAGTCCAATTAACTCACTATAATTAAAGTGTTCTTAGCCAAAACGGATCCCACATGAATGTTTCTAGCTTAAGCCAAAAAGAGTATAAAAGTACGCTGCGTGATCTTCAGATTCAACTGGTAAAACTGCAAAATCATATTATTCAAAATAATTTGCGACTATTAGTTATTTTTGAGGGGCGAGACTCGGCAGGCAAAGATGGCATTATTAAACGAATTACTGAGCATTTAAGTCCCCGTGATACTCGAGTGGTTGCTTTAGGGAAACCTTCGGATCGCGAAGCGAACTCATGGTACTTCCAACGTTATGTGAGTCACCTTCCCAGTGCCCAAGAAATGGTTTTGATGAATCGAAGTTGGTATAACCGTGCTGGCGTTGAGCGGGTGATGGGATTTTGTAGTGAAGCTGAGTATCAACATTTTATGCAAATGGTCATTCAGTTTGAGCGCATGTTGATAGAGTCTGGGATTCACATTGTGAAATATTATTTGGATATTTCTAAAAAAGAACAAATTGCTCGCTTAGAAGATAGGCGCACTAACCCATTAAAACAATGGAAAATTAGCCCTATTGACGAAGTAGCCATTGCTAAATGGAATGATTACAGCCAAGCACGTAATGAGATGTTAAATCGAAGCCATAGTGATACCACCCCTTGGCATGTGGTGAGTGCCGATGATAAAAAACAGGCGAGAATAAACGTAATTCGTCATTTATTGTCAGTAATCGACTACCAAAACAACTTGAATAAGCATAACGATGTTGATCAAAACGTGGTGTTTCAGTTTACCCCGCAAAACTTACATAATGGTAAAATCAGTAACTAAAAAGTGGCATTGATATTTGCCATTGTTTAACTCATAAACTCGATACTTTGGGCTGGAAAATCTAGGGTAATTTGATCTCCGTAGTAAATATTGTCGATGGGAGGCGCTAATATTTCGATTAGGTTACTTTGTTGGAAGTGCAGGGTTTTGGTTTCTGGATGAGGGTAATAAACCCATGCACTATAGTTTTGACCTTGAAATGTAATTTGGCATTTAACAAATGAAAATGTTTCTGGGTTAAAGCCCTGTGCCCAAGTTACGTTTTCAAAACAAAAGCTAGGGTGAAGAATTTTGAACCCAGAAACGGCAAGTTGCACATTTAGGGTGCCATTGAAACACTGGCTTAGATCTAAACCTAAGTCCTTAAAAAACGGCTTCTGCATTTCAATTGTGCCTGTGGGGTAGGTAGAGTCAGTGCCGCTTCCCGAGGCAACCTGGTGTCCCTTTATGACTGTGCCAGAAACACTGATAGGAGCAGAAGGCATTGTGCTTAACACTTCAACAAGGTTTTATTAGGGTGGATCCCCACAATCAAACCCGAAATATTAAAGGCTATTTCTACACTATCACCGGTTTTAAAATTGCCATTGATAAGGTTCATTTGCTCTAAAGTATCAATGAGTTGCTTTGATATTTTTACCAGTTCCTGGTCACAGGTTCTGAGTTCCCAGCCATTTTCAAATTGGGTAAGTATCGCTGATTTTTGATGGTGGCTTGCCAGCAGCGCCTTTTGTTGCAGATAATCTTGATAATGTTGTTGATATTGTTGGCTAATATGCTGGTAATCCTGCGACTGTTGTTCATCTATATTATGTATTTCCACAGAGGTATATCGCAGGGTATCTGATGATTGTTTCCATTCATAAGATTGCCATGCTACTAAGCCTATTAATAAAATGGTTGCGGCAGCAAAGGTTCCATGTTGAAAGTTGTGGAACCAAGCATATAGACTTGATTGGGTCTGGGTGCTTTGCATCAATTGACGCTTCATGCTGGCAGTACCTTGGATCTTAGATTTTCGGTGCTGATATAGGTCAGATATCCGAGTTTCAAAGTGTTCTGCTTTTTTTGACGACCCTTGATCGTGTTCGTTGGGCTTAGTCATGATATTTCTCTAATTTGTCGCGAAGGGAATTCTTCGCATATCTAACTCTACTTTTAACCGTCTCTACACCACATCCGGTTATATCGGCGATTTCCTGTAACCCAAAGCCTTCCTGCTGTAGGCAGAAGCTTTCTCGTTGTTCAAAGGGCAAAGACATTAAGGTTTTATCAAAAATAGTTTCAATAGGATCCGTAAAGTCAAAGGCGGTTTTTAACTGTTCCATCGGCTTATCAGTTAATGACTCACAACGATTTGTGCGCCTAAACTCGTCAACTAAAATGTTTCTAGCAACCGTAAATAGCCATGCATTAAATCGTCCAGACTCTTTATATAAGTGAGGTTTTTCAAAAACTTTTAACCAGGTGCGTTGGCTAATATCTTTTGCTAAATGTATGTCTGATTGAGTGACTAAAAAGTGATAAAGGTCATCTCCACAGTTATCATAAAGCTGCTCAAAGAGTTTTTTATCACCGCTTTGGGCAAAGCGTACTATTAGCCATTCGTTTGAATGGCTAATTGAGAACAAAGATTTAATCGCTAAAGTGAGACTCACACAACATCCTTTGTGGCTGTGAAAAAAGTTAGCTTTCTAATTTAAAGTCTAACACAACTTCTAAACCTGTCTGCTCAGTGGGTTTACCATCAACTATTTGTGGTCTGTATTTCCACTTTTTTAACGCCTTCCGAGCTTCTCGATCAAAGGTTCGTTTAGGCTGGGCATCAATAATTTGTATGTTTTGCACCGCACCACTTGCATCAATATTAAATTGTAGTTTTACCCAACCTTCAATACCGTCCCTTGCTGCATGGGTAGGGTATTTCGGTGAAATTCGCACCATAGGCGTGGTTTCAGCATCTTGAATGGATAAAAATTGATTGTCTTGGGCGATTTCCTGAGTAGGGACTTCAACTTTAAAGTCGGCGATTAGGTTGTCCTCATTAGGCTCTAACATTTCCTTAGGCTGAATTGTTTGTGGCATCAACTTAGGAGGTTCAATGGGCTTTAACTTGGTTTTTTCTATGGATTGACTGTCTTGGGTGTTAAAAACCGGATCCACAAAAACACCTGCTGTTGGCGGTGCAATGTAATCCGCATTTTGTGCTATTAGTTTTTGCATTATTACAAATAAACTAAAAGTAATAATGGCAGCAATTACCACACAAGCGGATATTTTAAGATGTGAGTGATTGGGTCTATAAAGCATAACACTTTGCATATTTCTTCCTGTTATTTGATAGGTTTAAAGACTAAACGAATCAGAAATAGCAACGGGGTTAAAAATTTAAAAAAATATGTTTAGGAAGACGTTTCAACCTCTGCAATAAGGTAGTTTTAAATTGTACTTCCCAGCAAATGCATTTACATTAAACTTACATCTGAGGATGATATTGGTGAAAATGAAATTGACGACTTCGCTTTGGTCGCGGTTGAAGTAGTCAATGATGGCTTGTCTGTAATAGTAGTTTCTTCAATCTAGTGGACTGGTTTAGAGGGGAGATAAATTTTACGTTTTTCAGGGGCTTAGTTTGATAATTTAATGATGATAAAACAGACAATAAATGCTAACTTTGTTGTTCTATATAGTAGACATCGTTTTTATCTATATTTAGACCAGCAGACTATGTATTTATTTTAATTTTTGATGGTATTAGGGAACTTTAGGCACAGCCATAAAGTGAGTAGCAGTTAAGCGTGCACGCCAGTACGAAACTGCAAAAATTTTTGCTAGATTAGGATGTCGATTTTGGAATCAAATCACCGTAACAATGATAACCCGTTCGTTGGATTAAATGCCTTTGAGATTGAGGATGCTGATAACTTTCAAGGAAGAGAGGATGGAATTCAACAAGCACTGTCAAAACTTCAGCATAAAGCTCAATCATCCCACCCCTTTCTATTGCTGCTCGGAAAAAGCGGAGCTGGTAAGGCGAGTCTTTTACAAGCTGGTATTTTTCCAAAATTAGACGAACTGCAGTTCGCTGGCGGTAAAGTAGAGTTTCGTTCTACTATTATTACCCCTTGCAACTTGAGTATCGATCCGTTTAAGTCTCTTATCTCGGCTTTATCCGATAGTTCTGAACAATCAATTGTAGCTAACGAAGAAATTAATGCGTTAGTTAAAATGTGCAAGCAGCAGCCTGATAAATTCTTGCAGTTGATGAAACAAAAAGTGGAGTCTTGGCCTGCAGATAAAAAACTAGCAATTGGTATCTTGCAACTCGAGCGGTTATTTTTAACTGATTCTTTAGGGTACACGGAACGTCGATATTTCACTGACATCTTGGCCGGATTGGTTATCCATTGCGGTATTCTTGTGGTAGCGACATTACGCAGTGATTTTTACCATACTCTATCCGATTATCCCGCGCTGCTCAGGTTAAAACAAAATGGGGGACAACTTGATGTTTTGCCTCCTACATTAAATCAACTTAAAAAAATGGTGTCTCCAGAGCCTGCCAAACATTTGAAATTTGAGCAGGCAAGTGGCGAGCAAGTTAGTTTAGATGAATACATTGCTCAGCGAGCCTATGAATTTCCCGATAGCTTACCGTTATTACAATTCGTTTTATTTCACCTCCATGAAAACCGTTCGCAAAATGGTCTGATTAATTATTCAACCTATCGTAATTTAGGAGGTCTAGAGCGAGCTATAGCAAAAATGACCGAGCAAACCTACGAAAGCTTGGTTCGTTCTAATAAAAGACACTTTCAACGGATAATAAGTCGCCTAGCTGTATTAAGTTCAAAAGACCAATATGAAAGGATTTGGGTCAAAACTGACGATTTATATAAAAGTCATAATGGCAAAGAGCTTGTCGATGCCTTTGAAGCAATTGGCATTATGACGAGTGAAAAGGCTATTGATGGAAACATCTATATTAGTTTAGTACATGATTGTTTATTTTCTAATTGGCCTCGATTGAGTGAAACCCTAGATAATTATCAAAAAAAGCTCAAGTTAAAAAACAAGTTAGAAGCTCAAGCTTCAGAGTGGAAAAGTGCTACTAGGCCTTCAGCTTATTTACTTGCGCCGGGTAAGTCATTAGAAGAAGGGAAGTCGGTTCTTAAACAAGGTGGAGCCATAAGCTCAACATTGAGAGCGATGATCCACGCCTCGGTTAAACGCGCAAGTCTCAAATATCGGGTTGGATTTGGCTTGGCAATTGTTCTTTTAATGGTTTTTGGTTTTATGGTGAACAACGCGTATGACGCTAAAGTAAAACAAAAAATTGCGGAAGCTAAATTGGTTGAAAGTCATGAATTAATAGAGTTTCTTATTGATGAAAGCGCAAAATTAGAGGCGATTGGAAGATTAGATTTAATCCAAGATAGTTCAGAACGGTCTTTGGAATATTTAAGTACTGTAGCGCCTAAAGATGACTCCACTGCTGCTAAATTGAGTCGTAGCCAAACTTTTTTCCAATTAGGAAAGGTTTATCTGGAGAACAGACAGTATTCAGGTGCCTTAGATGCATTTAATAAAACTCTAGAATTGGATACTGAACTGGTAGAGATCCATCCAAATGGATTTACTTATGTATTAGAGTTGGCTCATGCTAACTACTGGATTGCGATGACACATTTGCGTGCTGGCGATGTGCAAAAAGCTGAGCAGTATTTTTTATTCTACCAAGCGAATGCTTTTGACTTAGTTGAGTTGCAGCCAGATAGTCCAATCGCCAAAATAGAGCTTTCTAGAGCGTATGCAAACTTAGCTAAAATCGCAGCCCAACGAGGACAGTTAGAAAGTGCTAGTCAAAGCTTTTTTGAAGCAGTGAAATTTACCGAAAAAGGCAGAACAGCCGCTCATGTGAACGATCTCTTAGAGGCAGCTAGCGCCTATACATGGTTGGCTAATAAGTATTATTCGGAATTAAAAATCGCAGAATCCCTAGAGATGATTAAAGGCGAACAAAGATTAAGAGTTTTAATTAATAAAAAGCAAAACTCCCCTGCCAATGCAATGGCGTCTGCATATTCCTTATGGAAATTGGCGAATGAAAACATGTTAGTTGGTCAGTATAAACAGGCTGAAGCCGTACTCAACGACCTTAAGGTAGCTTGTGCTAAAGGGATGGGAGCTGAAAATGCTGATATTCAATGGCGTTATCTATACGCATTTAGTGATGCAGGATTAGCCAAAATAGCAATGTTAACGGGTAATTCACACAAGGCTAATGCACTATTTGAAGCAAGCTATAGGAAAGTTGCAGATACCTCTGCGGGTTTAATGGGGCAGTGGCAAAATGCCTTCTTCGAACGCCAATATTGGTTAGCTAGATTGCACCATGAGAATGGCAATCAGCAGGGCTTTGTATCTGCAAGCCAAGTCGTGACCAATGCTAATGACGATGCTGCGATTAAGTGGAAAGTTCGTTTAGCGACTTTGTCTGGCAAAGAGGTGAGTTTTGATATTATGCAATCTGACGAATTATTGAAACCACAACTGTTGATCGCAGCACTAGAGTATTATAGTTTTCACCGTCATTTAGAAAAATTAGAGCGATTATGGCAACAAGTACCCCAAGAAATGTGGTTAAATAAAGATCTTGATGGGTTGCGTGACACTGTGCGCAAACAAATTCGAGAATTCACGTCACAATAAATAATCAATTAGAAGTACTCCAAAAATATGATGATAGGTGAAATTGCTGCTCTTAGCACCGCTTTGTGCTGGGCCGTTGCAGCGCGTATGTTTCGAATATTAGGCAAAAACTTTTCGCCTTTAGCACTAAATCTATGGAAAGGCTTGGCTGCGATTGGCATTTTGCTGGTCATTACGCAGTTCTTTCTTCCGCAAGTCTCAGTTTCCAACGCGACCATGTTATGGCTGCTATTTAGTGGTGTTATAGGCATCGGCTTGGGGGATACTTTCTTCTTTCAAGCATTAAATAAAATTGGTGATAGCCAGTCTATCTTGGTTGCTGAAACCTTAGCGCCTATTTTTACTGCGTTACTGGCCATGGCTTGGATTGCCGAGTGGCTGACGTGGCAACAGTGGTGTGGTATTGCTTTAGTCTTATTCTCAGTAGATATGATCATTAAGATTCAAAAACGTTCCAGTTTCGATAAGTTTGAACTGAGTGGTTATATTTACGCCGGTTTTGCCGCCTTATGCCAAGCCGTTGGGGCGGTTATCAGCCGAGATATTCTTACCTCCACCGGAATTGATGCCTTTAATGCCAGTCAAATTCGATTAATTGGTGGTTTGGGGATCATCGTTATATTGATGTTCATAACCAAACAAAAGTGGTTGCCTACTACCGACAATGTTAAACGCACTTGGTTATTTTTTAGCGGTGCTACTGTAATAGGCACATTCGCCGCTTTGTATTTACAAATGGTTGCCTTCACGTATACCAAGGCGGCGGTGGTGCAAACCTTGTTTGCTATGAGTGTGATTTTATCCTTGGTCGTGGCTAAAATACTGGGGGAAAAAGTGAGTGGCAAGACAACTATTTGGTCAATCATCGCATTAATAGGTGTCGGTGTATTAGTGGGTTTAGAGCATCTGTAGAACGGGCCTTATTAGGTCCGTTGAATACTTTATTTAAATTAATTTATATTTTTATGGAATAATTTCGTTTCCTATTCGTTATCCAAGTGTCATTAACATAAACACGAGGAAACGAAGATGACTAAGCTAAATAAAATTTTAAACCTAATGGTACTTGTTGGTGCGGCTCACGTAAGCACTGTTACTTTGGCTGCCGATGTACAAGTTAGCCATGACATTCAGTTATCTAATCAAACTCAAGTTGCTCAACAAACTGATACCGACGAAGGTTCAACAGATGTCTCAGCTGAATCAAACACGTCAGCTGATGGCAGTGCTACGGTTCAAGCCGATAGCGATACGACCTCAGAACAACAACAAGCCGAATCTAGTGCTCAAAGCAGCGCAGATATGCTTGCTACTCAAAGTGCCAATCTCAATACCACACTAGTTAGTACCACTGAAGGGCTAAGCTCTACTGTGGGTAATTCCAGTGCTATCGCACTTAATCAATCCTTATCAGCAGTATCTACCTTAGCCCTTTTGGGAAGCTCAGAAGTGGAAAACGCCGAACTTGAAACCACTGACTCAGTAAATGACAGTGCAGAATTACAAGAAACGGCAACTGACGATGGAACATTGTTAGCTGAACCTGCTTTAGCATCGGAATTTGATGCCGTGTCAACGGTTGAAAACACGGTTGCATTGAGCAGTGCATCTGAATTGGCCACAAGCCTTGGAAGCAGTGCGCAACAAGTTGCGATAATCGATGTTGCCAGCCAAACCTCTCAAGTGATTGGTCAAACTGTGAATACGACTATTGCAGATAATATTGCGAGTAATGCGCAAAGTTCAGTCGCGCAAACAGTGAATGGTCAAATCAGCGCGCTTGTAACTGAGCAAATTAATACTGAAGTGGCCACTGCGGCAACTAGCGAAGTGCTTAACACTATCAGCAATGATTTAGATCTAGGTATTTAACCTTTCCTAACCCTGCAAGTATACGCCGGCGATTTGCCGGCGTCCTTTATGTATTATCGGTGGTCAAAATATGAAAATATCAATTCGAAATATTACCTGCGTATTAGTTTGTGCAACCAGCTCTTTGGTTTTCGCTGACAATCAGTCCGAGTTTAACCTAAGCGGTGAAGTTGAAGCTGGTCTGACTCACAATTCTGCATTAAGTGTGGATGAATTGGACGATGTATCTAACCAAAGCGATAGCGGGCATACACTGGGTGGGATGTTACAAGGAAAGTGGCAGATAAACCCAAAAGCACAAATCACAAGTCGCTATGCTTACAATCAACAACGTTACAATGAGTATTCACAATATGACTTGGATTTGCATCAATTCAGCCTAGATAGCAGCTATAAGTTTAGCCAAGTTGAACTTGGATTGCGTTTAGACGGCGCTAAGGCCCGTTTACAAGCTGACACCTTCTTAGACTTTCAACAGCTGAGTGTGTATGTGGGTAAGTTCCTGCAACCAGAGACGTTTCTGCGTGGGAGTTTGAACCTGAAAAATAAAGCATTTACTGAACTTACGGAAAGGGACGCCACTGGATTTAATGCATCAGCTGATCTATTTCACTTTATGAATAACGCTAAAACAATGTTGCTGATTGGACTAAGTGCTGAAAAAGAAAATGCTGAAGATAGCCAGTTTAATTACTGGGGAATGGGTTTGAATACTAAGCTAACCCATAAATTCGATATCTTTGGGTTGTCGTCTAAAGTCGGTCTAGGTTGGCGATATCAATATAAAGACTATGACACTGTGGAAGTGTCTGAATTCCAGGCCCGTTATAGTTTAGAACGAGACGAAATCAGACAAGTTATACAAGCTAACTGGGAAATGTTTATTTTCGACAATTTATCTATTGTGACCGAGTTAGAGCATGGTAATTATAAATCGAAAATGGAAAACCTAAGTTACCAACAAAATGTTGCCAGTTTAGGTTTAAATTATAGCTTCTAAGATGGGTGAGCATATCCTTAACTTAATTGCTTTCCCCAAGATTGCGTACAATCCCGCCAATTCCATAGATGGGATCCCTGCCTTTTGGACCTAAATCAACCGCTAGGTCTGAAAGGGAGGTTAGAATTGCTTGACGATCAACTGAGTTTCGATGGCCTGATTCTGTTAACAAACAGCTTAACGCCGCCGAGACCACAGGGGCAGCCATGGATGTCCCAGACTCTTTGCCTAACCCTCGCTTTACTTGCGCTGTTACTACATTCACGCCCAAAGCCGAATAATCTACATAGTCACCGCGATTTGACCAGCGGTAAGGTTGTTGTTGCTTATCAAAAGCGCTCACCGCAATCACTTCTGGATACCCCGCAGGATAAAGCTCCGGTGCAGCGGGACCTTGATTACCTGCAGCGGCTACAATTATGGTTCCCTGCTGACTGGCGGCTTTAATAATGGTGGCTAACATTTTATTGGGAGGGCCGGCCAAACTCATATTGACAACCTTTATTTGTTCTTCCACTAACCAGTTCAAGGCTGTAATCATGGCATCTAAAGTTGCCCCTTGGGAATAATCAGATTGTCGATAAAATACTTCAGCAGAATAGACTTTTCCGTGGCTAAGTAAGGGGGTCAAAGGACCTAAGTCGCCCACCAGTACACTGGCCACAGCTGTACCATGTGCCTGGGGCGAGGATAAATCATCAACTAAGAATGATTTTGCGATGATGATGGCGTCGGCGAATGCGCCATGCTGTTGGTCAATCCCACTGTCTATCATGCCTATTTTGACCGGGGTGTCGCACAAGGCTTTACTTGCGCTGTTTTCTAGATTTTGACCGGTGACAGACGATTGTGCTTGTGGGGCGGCAGTTTGCGCTTGATAAATATGATTACGATCTAAGCTTTCTAAGGTCTGTTCTGGCAAGTGTTTCGCCAGCGCCTGTTTAGAGTCTAAAGATTCAGGCACAGTGAAACGCAACAATGAAAGTCCAAGCCCAGAGTAATTCGTTTCAGAATTGATGAAGGCACCTAAAGCTATTAGGTGTTGTTTAGTTTGTGGATTGGCTAATACCACCCATTGATTCTGAATCGCGCGCCAACCATCCTCTGTTTCCACTTCCACAAAGAGAGGTTTCCCCAGGTTTTCCCCTATGGCTAAGGTTTTTGGAAGTAACGTAAGAGGCTCGGTAAGCAGTTCGTCAATTGGGGGCAGGGTACTTAACGCAAAGGGTCGATCGGTAACCTTTTGGCTTACTTGGCTCTCAATCCGCTCAACGCTTCGTTCAAGACTATCAATTTGCTTTACAATACCTTTGGTATTAATAATTTGTGCGGATGTTAGATGGCTAAAAGCCAGTAAACTAACTAAAGTGAATTTTTGCAGTGTCATGCAGACCTCTTACTGAAAAGACTAAACTTGAACAGTTAACGTTTCAGCTAAAAATAAATTTCATTTTTTTTTGGAATAAAATCCTAGCTCATCCGTCTTCTTTATAAATGAGAGAGAAAACAAGAGAAAAACTATGAATGAATCCTTTGAAAATATCATACCCATGTTAAGGCGTTTTGCCTATTCATTGACTGGTAGTAGTGCCGACGCGGATGATTTAGTACAAGCAACGTTCGAACGAATCTTAAGCAAAGGTGTACCCGAAGATGTGGAAACTCTCAAATGGGCGTTTAAAGTCTGTCGTAACGTTTGGATCGATGAATATCGCTCACGTAAAGTGAGACAAAATGCGACCCAAGTACCAGAGTTGCAGGAACAAACAGAAGAATATCACAAGCAACAAAAGCAACATGAAGCTCAAGAGTTGTTGACTCAAGTGAATTCTGCAATGGATACCTTGCCCACCGACCAACGCTCGATTTTGTCATTAGTGGCATTACAGGGCATGTCATATAAGGATGTGGCGTCGACAATGGAAATTCCCGTCGGTACGGTAATGAGTCGATTATCTAGGGCTCGAAATACCTTACTAAATTTAGTTAAACCGCAAACGTTAGGGGAAAATGCATGATTATCAGCGACGAAAAATTAACTGGTTTTTTGGATGCCGAGCTGAACCAGCAAGAAATGGAACAGGTTCGTCAAGCCCTCGAAACCGATGATGAGTTAGTCATGCGTTTGGCACAATTATCCCAAGTTGATCAGTGGGTAGTTGAAAATGCTCAGCAAATTGACCAGCAGCCAGTGCCGCAAAGGTTAACTGAACTGGCCCAGCAAATAGATGCGAAACAAGGTTCTGGAGCGCAACCGGTGCAAGACAATGTGGTTCAGATGTCTAAATGGAAAAAGCATAAACCCGCTTTCAAATTACCTTATTCGATTGCTGCTGGGGTGGCCTTGGTTGCCGCTGTGGGTTTATTAACCCTGAATCAACAAGCGCCAAATTCAAGTGTTTCAACGGAGATTGCTGGTATTTTAGATACCACAGTCAGTGGCCAAACCACGTTTACTGAGAATGGCTCTGCGGTGAAAGCTCAACTTAGTTTTGCTAATCACCAAGGGCAGTTGTGTCGTCAATATCAAATGGCTACTGATGAAAATAGCAGTACCAGTATCGCCTGCAAACAAGCTACTGGTTGGCATATCGAAGCGAAACATTCTAATTCTGGGCAAGGGAATAGCGAGGATTATCAAACTGCCTCAAGCGCGCAGGAGTTAGATGTAGTAATTGATCAACTTATTGACGGTGCAGCTATGGACAAAACCCAAGAGCAGCAAGCTATTGCCAATAATTGGTTAGTAAACAAATAAATATAGACAAAATTGGTTTAATCTAAAAGAGGTGAAATATGAAATCTATCATGATGTTTTTATCAATCGTTCTTTTGTTGTCAGGCTGTGCTTCAAAACCTGATTATCGTGCCGCACAAAATGGTTCAGTTGGTTACAGTGAACAAAAAATTACAGATGATCGATACCGAGTGCAGTTCAAAAGCTATTCAAGAAGTGTTGCCGATGCGTCAGACTTTGCGCTACTGAGATCTGCTCAATTAACTCAGCAGCAAGGTTATGATTGGTTTGTGGTAACCAGCAAAGAGACCTTTGTAGAGTCTGAAGCCTACCAACCATCATCGTCGTTGGGAGTGAGTCATCAACGACAGCTAGAGCGTGACTGTGGATTAATCACCTGTAATAGCTACCGTCGACCTTCAACGGAGGTTGATATGACTATCGCTGCTGGGTCTGGTAATGAACGTAAAGAAGTTCACACTATTTTAGATATTCGCATGGGTAAAGGGGTGAAACTCAACGAAGAAGCCTATAGTGCACAGGATGTCATCGACAACTTAATAGACAAATCGCAAAGGGACTAATTGCACCCTAAATGAATCGGTTTTATGGACAAAAGTGATGGCGGCATAAGCCCCATCACTTTCTTAAGAAATAAGTGTTGCCTTAAGTGTCGGCTTTATATACAATTCGCGCGCTTAAATCAGCTATCACCTTTAGTTCCTTGTCTCAACACAGTTTAGCTGAGCTGTAAGAGGCTACAACCGTAAGGAGCAACAATGCGTCATTACGAAATCGTGTTTATGGTCCACCCTGACCAAAGTGAACAAGTTCCAGGTATGATTGAACGTTATACCGGAATCATCACGAACGACGGCGGAACAATCCACCGTTTAGAAGACTGGGGCCGCCGTCAATTGGCATACCCAATCGAAAAATTGCATAAAGCTCACTACGTACTAATCAATGCTGAAGCGACTGCAGAAGCAATTGAAGAGCTAGAAACTGCTTTCCGTTTTAATGATATTGTTCTTCGTAACCTTGTTATGCGTACCAAAGGAGCTGAAACTGAACAGTCTCCAATGGCGAAAGAAGAGCGTCGTGATGATCGTCGTGACGACCGTCGTCAGGAACGCACTGAAAAGCAAGAAGAAGCACCTGCTGCAGCTGTAGAGTCTGCTAGCACTGAAGACAAAGCATAAGGAGACAGACAATGGCTCGTTTTTTTAGACGTCGTAAATTTTGCCGTTTCTCAGCTGAAGGTGTTGTCCAGATCGATTATAAAGACATCGCTTTGCTGAAAAACTATATCACTGAAAGTGGTAAAATCGTACCAAGCCGTATCACTGGAACTAGCGCTAAATATCAGCGTCAGTTGTCAACTGCTATCAAGCGCGCGCGCTTCCTAGCATTGCTTCCATATACTGATTCTCACAAGTAATCGTTGGCGTAATTAAGAGGTAGCAAAGATGGAAATCATTCTACTAGACAAGATCGCCAACCTGGGCGGCTTGGGTGACACTGTCACTGTAAAATCAGGATATGCACGTAACTTCCTTTTTCCTCAGAAAAAAGCAGTTCCTGCAACTAAAGCAAATGTAGAAAAGTTTGAAGCACAACGTGCTGAACTTGAAGCAAACATTGCAGCAACTTTAGCTACTGCTGAAGCTCGTGCTGCTAAAATCGCTGAGCTAGGTGAAGTAACTATTGCTTCTCCAGCTGGCGAAGAAGGTAAGCTTTTCGGTTCAGTTGGTACTCGTGATATTGCTGATGCAATCACAGCTGCTGGCGTTGAAGTTGCTAAATCTGAAGTGAAATTGCCTACTGGTACTTTGCGTGAAACTGGTGAGTTTGAAATTGACTTACAGTTGCACTCAGATGTAATGACCACTGTTAAATTGGTTATCATCCAAGAAGCATAAATCTTAGATTTATAGACTTAAAAACCTCGCTCCGGCGAGGTTTTTTTATGCCCGAAGAAAAGTTCCCCCAACGGGCTAAAGCCCGTCCTACAGGTGATTCTTCAGCAAGATAGGTCTGGTGTAGCATGGGCTTCAGCCCATGGATGATGATGCGCTTCCAACGGACTAAAGCCCGTTCTACAGGTATTTTCCAGCAAGATAGGTCTGGTGTAGCATGGGCTTCAGCCCATGGATGATGCGCTTCTAACGGGCTAAAGCCCGCCCTACAGGTATTTTCCAGCAAGATAGGTCTGGTGTAGCATGGGCTTCAGCCCATGGATGATGATGCGCTTCCAACGGACTAAAGCCCGTCCTACAGGTGATTCTTCAGCAAGATAGGTCTGGTGTAGCATGGGCTTCAGCCCATGGATGATGATGCGCATCCAACGGACTAAAGCCCGTCCTACAGGTGTTTTCCAGCGAGATAGGTCTGGTGTAGCATGGGCTTCAGCCCATGGATGATGATGCGCATCTAACGGGCTAAAGCCCGTTCTACAGGTTAATCTGGCTTCAAAACCAAAATATCACAGGGCATGGATTCTGTCAGTGCCATTGCAGTATCGCCAAACATCTTGTCGAAAAAGTGCTTGTCTTCATTATTTCCAATCACCGCCACTTCGGCATTTAAAAGAGCTGCCTTTTCGGGAACGACTTCATCTGGAATACCTTCAACGGAATGAAGGACATCCTCGGCTAGGGAATATTCTTGGATATAGAGTTTTAGTTTTTCCTGATGTTTCTGTTTCAAAGTTGCTTCTCGTTTAAAGCCTCGCTGTTTATTAAAGTCGATATGTAATGTACCTATTTCTCCGTCGTAACAATCGATTACGTGCATTTGTGCACCAATAGCTTGAGTTAGTCTGTCACTAATCGCCAAAATTTTGCGGTTTAGTAAGTGATTGTCGAAATCATCATCTTTAATATCTACACAGGCTAGAACTTCAAGCTGTTTGTCCCAAAGTCTTGGTTTAACCATCCACACAGGCAACGGACAGTTTGCTACAAAATAATGGTCCAACCCACTTAAAAATAGACGTTTAAAGTCACTTTGTAGATAAGGTGCTTTTAATATTATGTTAAAGGTTTTTTGTGTTAATAATTTCTCAATTGCTAAAGACGGTTTCTGCTGCCAAGACAAAAAGATATCCTCAACAAACTCAGTGGCTTCCCAACTTGTCAATATATCGATAATCGTACTCTGCTGGTTATCGACAATTTCTTGCAAATTGTCAGCTAAGTCAAAATTGGCCTTAGGATAAAAAAGGTTATGGAGGGAAATAAACACACTCATCTTCCCAGCGTAGGCTCTGCACAATCGTGTTGCTCTAGCTAAGGGGATTGATGGATCTTCATTGGCGTGCAGCACAACTAAAATGTGTTTAAAGGGGCTTATTTCCATATTCATTATTGATTTACCTTTTTACCCTATTTATATGAATTAAAATTGTAGTCGACTATTTTACGAATGGTTAGAAAATTAATTCTTGAGCAGTAAATACCTTTGATAAACAAGTTAATGTAAGAATATTCGGATTTATTTTGAAAATAATCATATAAATATCAGTTGTTTGAGGGAGTGTTTGCAAGGGATTAAAAATTTAAAATTGGTGGTTTAAACCTTTCTGATCTACTCTGCGACTAACTCTTTAACACAATATGAAAACCGATAAAAATATTGAATACACATGGAAACGTTGTTTCTGCACAGCGCACGTTTGAAGATAAATCAGAACGTGACCTGATAAAAGCAGTACAACAGGGCGACAAAAATGCATATCAGCGTCTATATCAAACCTATATTGGTCAGGTATATGGGCTGTGCTATCGGCTCACTAGTGATCAGTCATTAGCAGAAGATGCTGCACAAGAAGTCTTCATTCAGCTGTGGCGTAAAATTGGTAATTACAAAGGAGATAGTAAGTTTTCAACTTGGTTACATACTGTCACTTCTAACATTACCATTTCATATTTACGTAAGCAGCGAGGCTGGGTCAAGCGAATGTTTAATATTGAAGACTCAGAAGCAAACTTATATGCAGCTGAGCAATCTACTGACCTAAGTGAATTGGAGCGGCATGTGGCGAGATTGCCAGAACGGGCAAGAATTGTTTTTGTATTGCATGCAATAGAAGGTTACCGCCATGAGGATATTGCAAGCATCATGAATATGGCAGTTGGCTCCAGTAAAGCACAGTTTCACCGTGCTAAACATTTGTTAAAGGAGTGGATGGGTTATGAATAAAAGAGATTTTGATAAAGACTTGCGTGTGCAAATAGATGCCCTGAGTAATGAAAAACAACCTGAACGGGATTTGTGGGCGGGTATTGAAATTGCGTTAGCCGAAGAGGCGGCACCTAATGAGCAGAATAAAAAAAACAATACTGAGTCAAGTTTCAAGATGATTGCAATTGCCGCTTCTTTTGCCCTTGTCTGCGTTCTTAGTTGGTTTTCCTTACAGCCGGCTACCGAACAAATAACAGGACAAGATTTGGTTGCGGCTTTGAGTAGTCAGCATAAAGCCCAAAAAGACGCATTGTTGGTAAAGTTTCAGGATCAGCCAGCTTTGACGGAAAACTGGCAGAAGCAGTTAACTGAACTGGATGAAGCTGCGGATGCCATTAAAGCTGCGCTGAAGCATGATTCAAACAACATAGCCTTGTTGAAAATGTTGCAAAATGTTCATCAACAACAGATTGATTTAATTGAACGGGTTCACTCTCCTAAATGGAGACAAATTTAATGAAAATACCTTTGAGTAAAAATTCGAAAGTTAAAAAATACCACCAATTCGCTTTAGCGAATGTCATTAAGGGTAAGAAAATGAAACGACTATTTTTTAGTGTCGGGTTGTGCATGCTAAGCTCCTTTACCTTCGCAGGTGAGAAAGTTGACCAAACATTGAAAGCAGATAACAACGGTTATGTGCAAATAGAGCATCTTGGCGGCTACGCAAACATTACTGGCTGGGCGAATAATGAGGTTAAAGTCGTTGGCGAACTCGGGGAGCGTACAGAGAAATTTATTTTTGAACGTGATGGAAATGAAGTCATCATCAAAATAAAGGTTAATAGTAAACGAAATGGTTGGAATTGGAACTCCGATGATGGTGACGATTTGGAAATATACGTCCCTTTCAACAGTCATGTGAATTACAACTCAACCAATGCAAATGTAGAGGTCAAAGAGGTTCGAGGTAGTGCTGATATCGACACGGTTAACGGTGGAATTGATGTTTCGAATCTTTCTGGGCGCTTGAGAATCGAGGCAGTCAATGGCGATGTGGAAGCCCACTCGTTGCAAGGGAATATCAAAATTCAAACAGTAAATGGTGATATTAAAGACCGTGATTCAACGGCTAGCGAAGCCACTTATGAATCTGTTAACGGAGACATTAATGTTTCATTAGATGCTCCTGAAGTGAAAGCTGAGACAGTCAATGGAGATATTGAGTTAACCTTAGGAAAAGTTGAGCATTTAAACTTAAACACAGTAAATGGAAGTGTAGATGCCAGTTTAGAGCTCGCTCCTCAAGGAGATGTGCGGGCCACCAGTGTTGGCGGTAGTATAAGTTTATATTTTCAGTCAGATATTTCTGCACGCTTCGACTTGCAAGGACATGCAGGTGGAAAAATAACAAATAAAATTAGCAAAGATAAAGAACATAAAGCCAAATATGGCCCAAGCCGTTGGCTTGAGTTTTCCCACAATGGCGGAAATGGCCAAGTTAAGGTATCCACCGTTAGCGGTAGAATTAAAGTCGACAAAAAATAACCTTTGTCCTTCAGGATATGGATGTCCAGGATAAATTGCGGGGCTAAAGCCACCGCCTACAGGTTAAGGGGGTTATTCGTAGCCTGGCCTTCAGGCCATGGATGTCTGTGATCAATCACGGGGCTAAAGCCACCGTCTACAGGTTAAGGGGGTTATTCGTAGCATGGCCTTCAGGCCATGGATGTCCGGGATAAATCACGGGGCTACGCGTTTGTTACTGTAGCATGGGCTTCAGCCCATGGAGAAAAACAATCTTTAAGCCCCAAAACGTGTTACCCAGTACAATTAAAAAAACCTAAGTTTACCAATAATTTTTTTACGATAGACTTTGATGCAATATCAATCTTAGCGCATAATACTTGACCCATTATTAAAAGATTTAAGTGTTGTGAAAGCCGTTCCGGATAAAAATAGAGACGATAAAGTTGAGAAACTGAAAATTCCACCACATTCCATGGAAGCTGAGCAATCAGTACTAGGGAGTATGTTGATTGCCCCTGATTCCTGGGACAAGGTGGCAGAAGTGGTAGTAGAAGAAGATTTTTACAACCGCTCTCACCGTACTATTTTTCGTAGTATTGTACGATTATTATCTGCTAACAAACCTGTTGATATTATTACTGTTTCTGAAGAGTTAGAGAGTCATGACGAACTCGAGGAAGCCGGCGGTTTCACCTATTTGGGGGAACTAGCACAAAACACTCCCAGTGCTGCTAACGTAGTAGCTTATGCAGAAATTATTAAAGAACGGGCAATTACTCGAGAATTGATCGGTGTTGCTCATTCAATTGCCGATGTGGGATATAACCCTGAAGGTCGTGACAGTAGTGAAATCCTCGATCTTGCGGAAACACAAGTTTTCCAAATTGCTGAAAAGCGCATGGGGAACAACGAGGGACCTAAAGATGTTGAATCTGTCTTAGGACAAACAATAGATCGTCTTGAAGCTTTAATTAAAACCAACAAAGAAGTGACTGGAGTATCCACTGGTTACACTGATTTAGATAAAAAAACCAGCGGACTTCAAGGTTCTGATTTAATTATTGTCGCGGCTCGTCCTTCCATGGGAAAAACAACCTTTGCCATGAACCTGTGCGAAAATGCCATGTTGTTGGAAGAAAAGCCGGTATTGGTATTTTCCCTAGAGATGCCTGCTGAACAAATCATGATGAGGATGTTAGCATCCTTGAGTCGTGTTGATCAGACCAAGATTCGTACCGCACAGCTCGACGATGAAGACTGGGCCAGAATCTCCAACACAATGGCAATGTTGAAAGATAAAGATAACCTTTTTGTTGATGATTCTTCCGGTCTTACTCCAATGGAAGTGCGCACTCGTGCTCGTAAATTAGCTCGGGAACGTGATGGTATCAGTATGATAATGATTGATTACCTTCAGCTAATGCGAGTGCCATCTTTAAGCGATAACCGTACCTTAGAGATAGCTGAAATCTCTCGTTCACTAAAAGCCCTTGCCAAAGAATTGAATGTACCAGTAGTTGCTCTTTCGCAGCTAAACCGTAGTTTGGAACAACGGGCAGACAAACGTCCAATTAACTCAGACTTACGTGAATCCGGTTCTATCGAGCAGGATGCAGATTTGATTATGTTTATTTACCGCGATGAAGTGTATAACGAAAACACCGATCTAAAAGGCGTCTCTGAGATTATTCTAGGTAAACAACGTAATGGCCCAATCGGCACAGTACGGCTGACATTCCAAGGTCAATTTTCCCGCTTCGACAATTATGCTGGTCCTGCTTATTCCGACGAGTAGTAGCTGGAGTCGGTTATTCACGGGGTAAGTCTCGTGGCGCATCTTATTTTATTTTCAGGTTTTTCCACGGGCTAAAGCCCATGCTACGGGGGGATTTTCTTGTGGTTTTCCATGGGGCGATTTGTCTTGTGGTTTTTCCATGGGCTAAAGCCCATGCTGCGGGAGGGATTTTCTTGTGGTTTTCCATGGGTCGATTTGTCTTGTGGTTTTTCCATGGGCTAAAGCCCATGCTACGGGGGGATGTTCTTGTGGTTTTCCATGGGCCGATTTGTCTTGTGGTTTTTCCATGGTTTCTTTGTAGGCGGGTGCTTTAGCCCCGGGGGTTGACAGTATCATCTCAAATTATTGAATTTCAGGTATAAAAAAACGGCCCTAAGGCCGTTTTTCAATATAACTATTACTTATTAACGTAATACTTTTTCTTTCTTGATAGCTGTTACTACAGCTTCAATACGACGGTTTACTTTATGTGCCGCTGCTGTATTGCTTGTGTCTAACAATTGAGTTTCACCGAAACCTTCAGCGCTCAATCTGTCAGCTGCAATACCGTACTTTTCGATAAGTAAAGTTCTTACGGCTTTAGCACGCTTAAGAGAAATCATCATGTTGTAGTCAGCTTTACCTGGAGCTGAAGCATGACCTTCAATTGCAGTTTGTGTATTCGGGAAACGTTTCATGAAGTCAGCAAATTCTTGGAATTTAGCAGAATCAGGATTTTGAATAACACTACTATTATTTGCGAACAACACTTCTAAAGTTTCACGTACTTCTACTTCTTCAAAAATACTACAGCCAGTTGAATCAACTTTATCTGTAAGTGGCGTGTTTGCACATTGATCTACGTTATCAAGCACACCATCTTGGTCACTATCAAGTGCTAAACTACAACCTTTAGCGCCTACTGGCGTGCCTGCTGGAGTATTTGGGCATTGGTCGATGTCGTTTAATACGCCGTCAGCGTCAGTGTCGATGCTACAACCTGTGCTATCTACGCGAGCACCAATTGCTGTATCAGGACATTGGTCAAGGTTATCATTTACGCCATCTTGGTCAGCATCGCCAGGAGCTTTAGGTGCAGTTGAACCAAATGTATAAGCCAAACCTAATTTAGCGCTTACGTCATTATATGCTTCTCCAAAATCATGGTAAGCAGCAATTTCAGTAACTAATTTAACTTTTTCAGAAAGATCCCAGTGTTTACCAAGACCAAGGTTAGCCATGCTACCAGAGTCAACCATATCGATGTGCTTAAGACCACCGAAGATATACATTAAGTCATCTTCTAGGAAGTACATAGCATCAATACCGAAACGAGTTGCGCTATCATCTACAAGGTCTGCATCGTTTTCTAAGCTAACTTTAGCAATTTCAAAGCGGCCACCCCAGTGCTCACTTTCTCTTACACCAACTTCAGCACCAAGTCCTAGGCCAGCATCGAATGAAGTAAAGTCGAAACTCTTCTCTTCATCTGGCTTATAAATCTCAGTAAAGCCGCCGACCCAATATTTGTCTGAAGAATCTTCAGCTGCGAAAGCGTTACTTGAAATAGCAGCTAAAAGACTTGCTGCAATCAATGATTTTTTCATGTTTCCATCCCGTGTGTAGTGGTTATCTAAATTAAAAGTAAAATATTCAAATTTTTTCATTTTTACGTGTAAAACAGTCGTTTTTACACGCTTTTATCGAGTCCTTGAAGTGTCGCCACTATAACTCTTTGTGTACCATGGTCTCGGTGCTCGCCTAAGTATATGCCTTGCCAAGTCCCTGTTGCTAGCTTGCCAGCGTCAATCGGAATATTTAAATTGTTACCAAAAATACTCGCTTTAATATGTGCCGGCATATCATCGTCACCTTCGATATTATGCAAATAGTGTTCCGAGCCTTCAGGGATCATACGATTTATTTGAGTTTCAAGATCAATTCTTACCGTAGGGTCTGCATTTTCATTAATGGTTAAGCTTGCACTGGTGTGTTGAATGAATAAATTCAGCATACCTATCTCCACTTCTCTTATTTCAGGAAGTTGATCGAGAATTTCCTTTGTAATCAAATGAAACCCTCTAGCTTTAACTCTTATTGTTATTCTTTTCTGTATCCACATTGCGACACTAATTATTAAAACATACGTTTAAATATGTCTTTATTTGCCTAGCGTATTCGACTATTCTAGTTGATGTCTCCTGCTAGGCGGCTAATTGTATGGATTTTAACACAAACTACAATAGGTGAGGGCAAAGCAAACCTACCGAATTTTTTTACCGGCGGGATTTTACCGCTAGCGTTTAGCACTTTCAAACCCATACTTAAAAACTTTGTATCCTAAACTTGTCGGTTGTATTTTTAATTTTACAATCATTGCTGATGGCTCAACAAATTCAGCCTTATCTATCTAACTAAGTTGCAAGCTAAACTAAAAGTGATTGGAACGGATATCTATTGGCAGAGTGCACAGGTTCCATGGGCTTCAATTGTTTGTTTACTGACTTTGAACCCTACAGACTTAGCTTGTTTGTCTAATGTCTCTTTCAATCCTTCTGACTGAATCTCTTTCACCAACCCACAATTGTCACAAATTAAGAATTGTACCGGGTGGCTACAATCAAAATGATGACAAGCTACAAATGCATTGGTTGATTCTAGTCTATGAACAAGACCAAATTCGAGTAGAAAGTCCAAACTACGATAAACAGTAGCAGGTTTGGCTCCGCTTTCAGTTACTTTAAGCTCGTCTAATAATTCATAAGCCCCGACTGAACTACTTTTACTTAACAGCAATTCATATACTTTTTCTCTAAGGTTTGTGAATCGAGCACCTTTCCCTTCACAGTATTCTCTAGCTCTAGATAATTGCACGTCGATATTCATTATTGCTAAATATTTCCTTTTCAACTCTGGTTATTCAGAGAATGAAGCAACTGATCTTCCAATTCAAATCGTGCTTCTAGTTGTTGACCCAGCAACGAAAGTTTTTCGTCAAAATTAGCCAAATCGTTATCTGAAGAAACTTCTGCAAATAAATCGTTAAAGGCTAGAGCCTCTTCTGTTGTTTCTGATATGCGAGGAAAAACAGATTTTTCAAGGCTTTGGTCATCATTATTCTGTTTAGGGTCAGACGCTAATTTGTCGTAAACCTCAAAATGACCAGTTGACACATAGTCTACTAAGGTTTCACAAAACAATCTAATTTCACTTACTTCCGGCAAACCAGAGGATTTTTTCTCGAAAGGAGGTAAACCCGCTAATTGACAATATTGAACCAACAATTTTTGTCGCTCTAGCAACCAAATATCAACAGATTTGTGGTAGCCACTCCATTTTTGTTTGGCGAGTTCGACTTTGGTTAACATTGCGAATCCTTAAAAGAGCGCTTTTCGTATCATATTCAGCTTAGTATATCATCACCAATAGTTTAACTAAACTATGCTTTAGTCTATTGACGTAGATCAATAGTAACATTCGCCGTTCAGGAACAATGATAAATCGTGTTAAACTAATTTAATCAATCTGACCTCAAATACTGGAACTCAATACCGTGTTTTGGTGTCTCTTATGGACGACATATGTGTGACTTATGCTAATAAATATAAAAGAAATCGGCGTTAATACTGAAGTTCAGTGGATCATTTTTATGGGGGATAGGATTGTCGCGAATAAGAAACAGCAGGAGTTGCTTAGGGCAACTTGGCAGGATCTGGCGATGATTCACCACTATGATGATCAAATCATTTCATTAGGTGAATTTGACGGTATCCCATGTTTAGCTGTTGATGTGGGAAATGAACAATTGGTTATTGATGATTACGAAACAATGAGTCTGCGTGGAATTTACCTAGGCAGTAATTTCCCGCTGTTTCAGACAGTCGCCCGTGCGTGGCAGTGGATACTGTTTCGACGCACTCATCGTTACTGCGGGCAATGCGGAAGCACCATGCAGCAAGTAAAGTGGGAAATGGCTACCCACTGCTATAACTGTAACCATCGCTGCTATCCTCGAGTTTCGCCATGTATCATTGTTGCTATACGCAAAGGCAACAAGATTCTATTGGCACAAGGTAGGGCACATAAAGACCGTAAAATGTTTTCTACTCTGGCGGGATTTGTAGAAAGTGGCGAAAGCCTCGAGCAAGCCGTTCACCGAGAGGTTTTCGAGGAAGTCGGGGTTAAAATAAAAAATCTTGAGTACTTTGGCAGCCAACCTTGGCCATTCCCACATTCTTTAATGATGGGCTATTTAGCGGAGCATGACAGTGGCGAGATTGAGGTTGATGGAGATGAAATTATAGAGGCTCATTGGTATGAACCGAATAATTTACCCGTCATTCCACCGAAAATATCTATTGCTGGCCAATTGATTGAAGAAACTTTGCGACAGATATCACAGCAAGAAAAATAAACTACAAGCAATAAAAAACCCTGCTGGAGCAGGGTTACAATGTTTAGCGTAGAGGTCTCGTCAAACGAGCTTCTTAATTTTTATAAGTTTTAAAGCTATTGTTTTATACCAAATTGCGATAACGTAAATCAAGCGTTTTTTTCAAAAAACGTTATAACAAATAATTGTTAAAAACTAAAAACTAAAAACTAAAAACTAAAAACTAAAAACTAAAAACTAAAAACTAAAAACTAAAAACTAATAAATATACCCTCCAGACCACTTTTTTACTAAACTAAGCCGCAATTTTAAAATTAGTGGGTTATTCACCGACTTAATATAGATGCTGGTCGGTATATATAAACTCCTTTATACAACGGATAAATCATGCAGTTAAAAAACGATCGCTATTTACGCGCCTTGCTTCGTCAACCCGTCGACGTCACCCCCGTATGGATGATGCGTCAAGCAGGTCGCTATTTACCTGAATATAAAGCGACTCGTGCAGAGGCTGGCGATTTCATGTCACTTTGTAAAAACGCAGAGTTGGCTTGCGAAGTAACCTTACAGCCTTTACGTCGCTTCGATTTAGATGCCGCTATTTTGTTTTCTGATATTCTAACGATTCCAGATGCCATGGGCTTGGGTTTGTATTTTGAAGCGGGAGAGGGGCCTAAATTTAAGCATCCGTTGTCAAGTTACGCGGAAATTAAGGCGTTACCCATCCTAGACCCAGAAGATGAATTGGGATATGTGATGAATGCGGTACGCACTATTCGACGCAACCTGAAAGGAGAAGTACCTTTAATAGGTTTTTCTGGCAGTCCCTGGACACTAGCAACCTATATGGTCGAAGGCGGAGCGAGCAAAGCATTTACTAAGATTAAGAAAATGGCTTTTGCGGATCCTAAATCATTGCACTTGTTGTTAGATAAACTCGCAGACTCGGTAATTTTGTACCTTAATGCGCAAATTAAAGCAGGTGCACAATCGGTTATGGTGTTCGATACTTGGGGAGGTGTGCTTACGCCAAGAGATTACCAATTGTTTTCATTACAATATATGCACAAAATTGTTGATGGCTTGATCCGTGAACATGATGGACAGCGAATTCCTGTTACATTATTCACCAAAAACGGTGGAGCTTGGATAGAGAAAATTGCTGACACTGGGTGTGATGGTGTTGGACTTGATTGGACCATTGATATTGCTGATGCAAAACGTCGAGTTGGGGACAGAGTCGCCCTTCAAGGCAATATGGATCCTTCTATTCTTTATGCACCAGCGCCGCGTATTGAAGAAGAAGTACAAAGTATCTTGGCTGGATTTGGTGAAGGCCCTGGTCATGTATTTAACCTTGGCCATGGTATTCATTTAGATGTACCGCCTGAAAATGCCGGTGTATTCGTGGAAGCTGTACACAAATTCAGTAAGCCTTATCACCAAACATCAAAATAGTGAAAACGCCGCTAGTTTTGTCCTTGGGCGCAGTATTGATATTCGTAGTTGGATATTGGTTTGGCGCTCTTCAGGCTGAAAGTAACGGCAATCAACTACAAACCGATGGTATAACCAAAAAAGTGATTATTGAAATCGACGGTGACAGCTCCAAGTCCAGCATTGATGCCAATAAAATAAACGCTATTCAAGCCAAACCTGAAAACCTCGAAATACAGGCTGAAACTTACTCAAGTGCCGCTTCAACACAGCAAAGTTGGCTGCAACAACAGGCAAAGGAGTTAGCTGAGTTGGGCGAGGCATTTCAGCACTCGAAATTAACCCGTCAACAACAGCAAACTAAAGAAACCGAGTTTGAGAAAGGTTACACCGTCAATAAGGCAAACTTAACCGCACAAAATCAAATCAGTGATTTTTTGGCGCTACACCAAGAAGCTGATTTAATTAATCTGCATCGCCTTGATTGCGATGACAGTCGTTGTCAGATGATAGGTGAATATGCCGGTGAGCACCAAAATTGAGGAAGGATTTTTTCTACAATGCGTGACTCTGATTGGTGGCAATATGCGGGGACGTCATCGTCAACAACGAGTAAAGACGGCAAAACCTTTTTTCATGTTTTTTTAGATAAATAGTCTCTCAAGTTATTCCCTATGCGTCTCGCGGCAGACCCTTTTCTACACTCCTAATTAAACGTTGTTTCAGTCTTAAGGTTTGGGTGGGGGATGACAGCTTTTGTTGTCGTTCACATTGTTGCTCAATGGCCCATTGAATGTGTTCTGCAACCATTTCACTGCTATTGTTCAATGCTGCTTGCAGCACATCTAAAATGCGTTGGTCAAATTCGGCATTACCCATGGCAATGGCTAAATTTCTCTGCCACTTTTGAAAACCAATTCGGCGGATGGCTGAGCCTTCGGTGTTAGCCAGGAATTGAGTTTCATCCCATAAAAACAAATTAACTAAGTCTTCTCCTTTGATCATTTTACGACCATAAAAGTCTTTTTCCTCAGTCAATTGGGCATAACGATTCCAAGGGCAAATTAATTGGCAATCATCACAACCGTAAATACGATTGCCCATAGCGACTCGCAGCTCTTCAGATATCACTCCATCATATTCAATGGTTAAGTATGAAATACAGCGTCGTGCGTCAACAACATAGGGTTCGACAATGGCTTGGGTAGGGCATATGGTCAAACAAGCGTTGCAACTGCCGCAATTTTCTTCCACTGGTTGGTCGATGGGCAGCGGAATGTTGACGAATAATTCTCCTAAGAAAAACCAAGAGCCAGCTTCTTTATTGATGGTTAATGAATGTTTACCCGTCCAACCAATTCCGGCTTTTTCCGCAACAGCATGTTCTAACACTGGTGCTGAGTCTACGAATGGACGAAATTCCAAATCAATAAACTGTTGCTGTATTTTTTCTCCAAGTTTTTTAAGTCGATTACGCACCAATTTATGATAATCACGTCCCACGGCGTAACGACTTATATAAGCGGTTTTAGACCGTTTTAAGTCCTTTGCAAAACTAGCGTCAGGGGGCAAATAGTCCATGCGCACACTAATTAATCGCAAAGTGCCTTCTACTAACTTAGCGGGATCTGCTCGTTTTTCCTGGTTACGTTGGAAAAACTGCATCTCACCGTTAAAGCCTTTATCTAACCAGCTTTCAAGGTGAGCTTGATGTTGAGACAAGTCTGTATCCGCAATTCCTACTTGTTGAAAACCTAGCGCTTTGCCCCACTCCTTGATATTTTTGGCTAAAGTATTGAGAAAATGAGGAGATAATTGTGTCACAGCGGTCCTTAAAAGCAGAATTGTCGGAACAAAGGTTATCACAAAATCTATATACAGCGCAGTGTGTAAGAGAAGGAGAGTTAGAAGCTGCTAAGCAGATGTCGATTCCCCTTTATGAGGTAATGCAGGTAGCTGGAGAAACGTTATTTGACTGGATCCAGACTCATTTTGATCATCAAACCAATATTCTAGTTGCTGTGGGAACCGGCAATAATGGTGGTGACGGTTATGTTGCTGCCAGTCTGTTACTTGCAGATGGCTACAGGGTGTCCTTAGCCTCAGTTGATCCGGCTCGGCAGTTATCAGGGGATGCATTACTAGCGCAACAAAGTTGGTTGGCCAATGGCGGAGAAGTAGCTGATATTCGGCTGGTGGATACCGAACATTTTGAGCTGATTGTGGATGGTTTGTTAGGCACGGGTTTGTCAGGCGCAGTTTCATCCTCTTATCAATCTGTTATTCAGCGTATTAACCAATCCAGTGCACATAAATTATCTATTGATATTCCATCGGGTCTTGATGCTAATACTGGGGTAACACTAGGGGCTTGTGTTAATGCTGATACTACTATTACTTTTGTTGGCATTAAAACCGGACTTGTTACCGGCAATGGCAAACAAAGGTGTGGCAATCTAATTTTCAAACAGCTGAATATCGGTGAAAGCTTTGCTCACCTAATGAAAGCACGAGCACGCTTAATTGAATATACTGACTTTGCCCCCTTAGCTTCGCGAGCTTTGAATAGTCACAAAGGCAACAATGGTAAATTACTTTGCATTGGCGGAAATAATGGAATGGCTGGGGCTATTCGTATGACAGCCGAAGCTGCAATGCGCACTGGAGCTGGATTAGTGAAAGTTTATTGCCATGCCAATTCAAGCTCTTCAATTGTACAAGGCCGACCGGAAATAATGGCCAGCAGTGAAAACTTATTACAGATGTTAGAGTGGGCAGATTGTATCGTCTTTGGGCCTGGCTTAGGGCAGACTTCCTGGAGCCAGGAAACCTTTAATCAATTATTTAGTTATCTCATCCACCAAGATAAACCGCTTATAATTGATGCCGATGGGTTAAATTTGCTGAGTCATCAATTACACGCTTTAAATTTATCCTATTTGATAATGTCACCCCATAGTGCAGAAGCAGCAAGGCTACTGGATACTAGTATCGAAAGCGTAGAAAATGATCGTTATGCTGCCGCGACTAAGTTGGTAGAAAATTATGGCGGTAATTGCATTCTCAAAGGGGCAGGCAGTATCGTACATAGTCAGGTGGCCACTTATGTTTGTGCAAATGGAAACCCCGGTATGTCGACGGCTGGAATGGGAGATGTATTGTCGGGTGTTTTGGGCTCGTTAGCAGCACAAGGTATGACAGCGCCTGAGGCTAGCTTATTTGGTACTTGTATACATTCTGCTGCAGCAGATTTAGTGGCGGATAACTTTGGTCAACGTGGTATGATTGCCAGCGATTTATTTGATTATTTAAGGCAACTAGTTAACAGAAAATGAAATATACCCAGTTTTTGCCAGATGAGGCAGCTACACTCGATATTGCTAAACAAATCGCGCAACTCACTACTGAGCACTTAGTGATCTATTTAACCGGAGATCTTGGCGCTGGGAAAACCTCTTTCAGTCGCGGCTTTTTGCATGGTTTAGGGCATGTGGGAAATGTCAAAAGTCCCACTTATACTATTGTCGAACCATATGAAGTTTCATCTTGGCGAGTGTTTCATTTTGACTTGTACCGTTTGGCAGATCCTGAAGAGCTTGAATACATGGGAATTCGGGATTATTTCGCAGATGATTGTATTTGTTTGATTGAGTGGCCTGATAAAGGTGCTGGTCTATTGGCAACTGCTGATTTAGAGATTAGTATAGAATTTGAAGCTGATGGAAGGCGCATCCATCTAGCGTCCCAGTCTGAAGTCGGGCGAAAAATTGTTGAGATATTACAAAAATAATAATGATGAAAAGTGTATCTAGACTGAAGGTTCAAGTATTGAGTGGCATTTTGATGCTGCTAATCAGTCATTTGTGTTTCGCACAAAATGCCATTGAAGCATTACGAATGTGGCCATCTCCCGATAATACGCGTGTGGTATTAGACCTAACCCAAGAGCCTGAATATTCTTACTTTACCCTTTCCAACCCTGAGCGCTTAGTTATTGATTTAGCCAATACCAAAGGCAAGATTGACCTAGCTAAGTTAGCCAAGTCGTCAAATTTAGTTAAAAAAATACGCTACAGCACGGCCAAAGATCCCTCATCAGTTAGGGTTGTGCTTGAACTTAAACGGAAGTTGAATACGGAAATTTTTGCATTACCCCCAACAGCTCCCTATAAAAACCGTCTAGTGATAGATTTAAGTGATCAATCCGAAAGAACTCAGCAAGTGGTAATGAGTTCTGAGAGCTCTACTAGAGATCGCGACATTATCATCGCCATTGACGCTGGCCATGGTGGAGAAGACCCTGGCTCAGTAGGTCGTGCCGGGACCTACGAGAAAAATATTACGCTTAGTGTCAGTAAAAGGTTAGCTAAGTTGATTGATGCTGAACCTGGTTTACGGGCTGTATTAATCCGAACTGGGGATTATTATATTTCACCTAATGCACGTCCGGATATTGCGCGTAAAAATAAAGCAGACCTCTTTGTGTCCATTCATGCCGATGCCTTTACAACTCCTCAGCCCAAAGGTGCATCTGTTTGGGTGTTATCAATGGGCAGGGCGAATTCAGTGTTAGGGCGCTGGATGGAAAGAACTGAACGCCATTCAGAGTTGCTAGGCGGGGCGGCTGAGGTGATTCAAGATACCGCAAGTGAACGCTACCTAGCCCAAGCTTTGTTGGATATGTCCATGGATCACTCATTAACTACCAGTTATGACATCAGTAAAATGGTAATTTCTGAACTAAAACAAGTCACAAGCTTGCATAAAAAACTCCCGCAGGCGGCAAGTTTAGCGGTGTTAACTTCGCCTGATATTCCATCCATTCTTGTGGAAGTGGGGTTTATTTCCAACCCAAATGAAGAAAAGAATCTCAATTGGAATCAACATCGTCAAAAATTAGCGAGTTCAGTTTTTTCAGCCATTAAACAGCATTTTCGGAAACTGCCACCCGATGGTACCCTATGGGCTAACAATGCACGCTCTGAAAAACGAACCCACAAAGTACGAAGTGGTGAATCCTTGTCATTATTAGCACAACGATACAAAGTTCGAATTAGCGCCATAAAAGAAGCGAATAATATGCGTAATGATACGGTGAGAATAGGTCAAGTATTAACCATTCCAAGCACCTAAATAAAATCGTTTTTCGCCCCTCCAATTTTTAAAGGTTACCTGTGTCAATTCAAATTCTATCTCCACAACTTGCTAACCAAATTGCCGCTGGTGAAGTGGTTGAACGTCCGGCTTCTGTGGTCAAAGAGTTAGTTGAAAATTGCTTAGATGCGGGGGCAACTAATGTCGAAATTGAAATTGATAAAGGTGGCCATAAACGAATCGCCATTCGAGATAATGGCAAAGGGATCCCGCAGCAAGAGCTAGAGTTGGCGTTAAGTCGTCATGCAACCAGTAAAATATCCAAGTTAGATGATTTAGAAAATATTTGCAGCCTTGGTTTTCGAGGGGAAGCCTTAGCAAGTATCAGTTCAGTATCGCGTCTAACTCTAACCTCAAAGCCTGAAGCACAATCGCAAGCGTGGCAAGCCTGTGCAGAAGGCAGAGAAATGAAAGTCACATTGCAACCTGCTGCTCATCCAAAAGGCACCAGTATTGAAGTACTGGATTTGTTTTTCAATACTCCGGCAAGACGTAAATTTTTACGAGCTGAAAAAACCGAGTTTAGTCATATCGATGAGGTAATACGACGTATTGCTTTGAGTCGATTTGATGTGACATTGAGCCTTAAACATAATGGTAAAACCGTTCGTAAATACCCTGCAATTAAAGAGGAACGCTCTCATTTAAAACGGATTTCAGCTGTATGTGGTAGTGATTTTGCTGATCATTCTATTGCTATCGACAGCAGTTATGAAGGCATACGTCTTATTGGTTGGTTAAGTGCTGCTGGTGCCAGCCGCATGCAAAGTGACTTGCAATATGTTTATGTAAATGGACGAGTGATGAAAGATAAACTCATTAATCACGCAATTCGCCAAGCCTATGAAGGCCTAATTGAACCCAATACTCATCCTGCTTTTGTGCTTTTTTTAACGTTGGATCCCACCCAAGTGGATGTTAATGTTCATCCGGCTAAACATGAAGTGCGTTTTCATCAATCTAGGCTCGTCCATGATGTCATATTCCGTTCAGTATCCAAATCTCTGAGTGAATCCTTTACCGCATACTCGGACAATACCGATGGTGAAGAAGCTGTCTCACAAGTCACTCAAACAATCTTGGAGGAGGTTCGACCTTCACATCAATATATTCGACCATTGAGTCCGGAAATTGACAAGCCGATTCAAGCTGAGGTGTCTGCACAGCCTAGCGCCGAACCATACCAACAAGTTACAGCTCAGCCTGCTAAGGTATTTAATCATACTGCAGCAAGGCCCCATTCGAAAACAGCAGCAAAGCACTACAATAGCTTGATGACGCCACAATTTGGCGAGTCTTTATCCTCTAATATGCCTAGGTTTTTGCAGGTTGCTGAAAATCGATTGTTGATTGAGTGGGAAGCGGTCTTTTATTTATGTAAAGCACAAGATTTAGCAGCAAAAAAATTGTCTGACGATGCCCAATTTAACTCTTTGGTGATGCAACCGCTGTTAATGCCAATTTCTCTTGCTTTAGAGCAGATTGAATTAAACATAGACGAAACTCTAATTCAGCAAGTTAGACTTGTTGGACTTGAGCTTGCTATCATCAATAAACGATTGTTGTTAAAACAAGTGCCGTCAGGAACGCGGGCCTTAGATTGGGCGAGTGTGTTATTGAGTTTCTTTGATGCCCTAAATATCGCGTTTGAAAAAGGCCCAATCACCTCCGCTGTCAAAACAAATCCTGAAGTCGAAGAACAAACTATCAAGGCAATTTTACTCGAGTCTTTTTACTCGGTTTTGGCGCGCTATCAAATTCAAAGTTTGGCGGCAAAAAACAACGATTTGAGCTATCTTTGTGTGTGGTTACACAAACAAGCTAATGCCGCAGAAATACTTAAATCTTGCGCCACAGAAATCCCACTAAAAGATTGGTTATCACAATTTGATGAATAAAAAGCATACTGAAAACTTACCGCCAGCTATTTTTCTTATGGGGCCGACTGCCTCTGGTAAGACTGATTTGGCATTAGAAATAAGCAAAAAGCTACCCTGCGAGATCATAAGTGTTGATTCGGCGTTAATTTATCGTGGAATGGATATTGGTACGGCTAAACCAAGTGCAGAAGAGTTGTCTCAAGTTCCCCATCGGCTGATAGATATTCTTGATCCTAAAGAGTCTTATTCAGTGGCCAATTTTAGAAGCGATGCACTAAATGCGATGCAAGCGGTTACAGATGCTGGAAAGATTCCTTTGTTAGTTGGTGGGACTATGCTGTATTTTAAAAGTCTAGTTGACGGCTTATCAACTTTGCCAGCTGCTAACCCGGAGATTCGAGAGCACCTGCAAAACGAAGCAAACGCCCTTGGTTGGCAAGAGTTACATCACAGATTAGAGCAAGTAGACCCTGTATCAGCAAAGCGCATACATCCAAATGACCCTCAACGCTTATTACGTGCATTAGAAGTGTATATGATAAGTGGTAAAACAATGACTGAGCTAACTTCAGAAAAGTCCAGTAATTTACCTTATTCGGTAAAAGAATTTGCCATCATGCCTAGTGATCGGGGTATACTTCATGAACGTATAGAGAAACGATTCAATAATATGCTTGAAAATGGCTTTCAGCAAGAAGTTGAAAATCTTAGATGCCGCGATGACCTGCACCTTGATTTGCCTTCTATGCGTTGTGTCGGTTATCGGCAGATGTGGCAGTACTTGGACGGTGATTTTGATTATACCGAAATGGTATTTAAAGGGGTAGCGGCAACACGACAACTAGCAAAAAGGCAAATAACTTGGTTGCGAAGTTGGAAAAATATAACTTTTTTAGATGGTATTGAAAAAGAGAATTTGACTACCATATTGAATGTCAGCAATACTGTAAATTAATAGGCAGCTATACAGCCCCATATTTTACTGTATAATTTGTATATCAGGCGAAAATCATAATAAAAATAAAAGGATAAGGAATAGTGATGGCAAAGGGGCAATCTTTACAAGACCCGTTTTTGAATGCGTTAAGAAAGGAGCGTATTCCTGTCTCGATTTATTTAGTCAACGGAATCAAGTTACAAGGTCAAGTGGAATCATTTGACCAGTTTGTGATTCTGTTAAAAAACACTGTTAGTCAGATGGTATACAAGCATGCCATTTCAACTGTTGTGCCTTCTCGGGCCATTAATATGTCAACCGGCGCACAACCTGACTCTGATAACGGTGAATAAAACCTTATAGGAGAAAAGCTTGTTTGACCGTTACGAAGCAGGCGAGCAGGCTGTTTTAGTTCATATTGATTTTTCTGATGATTCTAGCAAAGAAGATTTGCAAGAGTTGCAAATGCTAGTGTCATCTGCCGGTGTTAATGCTGTTGAAGTAATTACGGCTTCACGACAAGCACCTCATCCCAAATACTTTACCGGTAGTGGGAAAGCAGAAGAAATAGCTAATTCAGTACGCACAAATAATGCAGATGTCGTTATTTTTAATCACCCTTTATCACCCTCCCAAGAACGAAATTTGGAAGCATTGTGTAAGTGTCGAGTGTTAGACCGTACTGGTTTAATATTAGATATCTTTGCTCAGCGCGCGCGAACCCATGAAGGTAAATTACAAGTGGAGCTTGCCCAGCTTCGGCATATTTCTACCCGATTGATTCGCGGATGGACTCACCTGGAGCGACAAAAAGGTGGTATTGGTCTTCGAGGGCCGGGGGAAACTCAGCTAGAAACCGATAGACGACTTTTGCGAGTAAGAATCAAGAGTATCCAGCGTCGTTTAGAAAAAGTACAGAAACAACGTGAACAAGGACGCAGGGCCAGAAAACGTGCTGAGATGCCGACGATTTCACTGGTGGGCTATACCAATGCGGGTAAATCAACCCTGTTCAATACCATCACTGACGCAGGCGTTTATGCTGCGGATCAATTGTTCGCCACCTTAGATCCAACGTTGCGAAAAATTCAGTTGCAAGATGTTGGACAAGCAATCTTGGCGGATACCGTAGGTTTTATACGCCACTTACCCCACGACTTAGTTGCAGCGTTTAAAGCCACGTTACAAGAAACGCAGGAAGCGGATTTGCTATTGCATGTTGTAGACTATTCAGATGAACAGTACCTCGACAACATCGATCAAGTGAATGACGTTTTAGACGAAATAGGCGCATCTGAAATTCAACAATTAATGGTATGCAATAAAATCGACCGAATGGACGGGGTTGAACCCCATATAGACTGCAACGATGAAGGCGTTCCCATTCGTGTTTGGATATCTGCACAACATAATCAAGGCATTGATTTATTGTTTAATGCCCTCACTGAATGTTTATCGCAAAGCATAGTGCAATTTACATTACGCATTCCGCCCAAAGAAGGTAAACTTCGAGGCGCTTTATTTCGTATGAACTGTATCGCTGCAGAATCCTATGCAGAGGACGGCGATTGGCTGGTGGATGTAAGAATGCCGACCAGTGATTGGCACCGATTGGAAAAAAGGTCTGAGATAGACTTATCCAGTTTGGTAGTAAAGCATTAGTATATGCAAATTAAGCAAATCTCGATGATAGAATCGGGGTTGCATAGATTTAGACTTAACCTAACGGAGAGTGATGATGGCTTGGAATGAGCCCGGTGGAAAGAATAACGACCCTTGGAAAAACAAGGGGGGGCGCGATCAAGGCCCACCTGATTTGGATGATATATTCAAAAACTTGTTTGGCAAATTTAGCAAAGGTGGCGGTGGAGACGGCTCGTCTGGCGGTAAAAGCATAGGTGGAGTTGGCCTAACTGTAATTGCAGTTTTGCTAGTTGTCATTTGGTTTATTAGTGGCTTCTACACAATTCGAGAAGCAGAGCGCGGTGTAGTTTTACGTTTTGGTGAGTTTAGTCAATTTGTAGAGCCAGGTTTGCGTTGGAAACCAACATTTGTGGATGAAGTTATACCAATAGACGTTCAATCTATTAAGTCTATGTCTTCCGAGGGCAGCATGCTTACTGAAGACGAAAATGTAGTTGGTGTAGAAATGGAAGTCCAGTACCGCGTAGTTGAACCTTATAAGTATAGTTTTGCGGTAACTAACCCTGAGCAAAGTCTTAGTCAGGCATTAAATAGTGCTATTCGCTACGTTGTGGGTCATTCAAAAATGGATGATATCTTAACCAGCGGTCGTGAAACTGCTCGCCAACAAGTATGGCAGGAGTTAGAAGGTATTATTAATCCTTACGATATGGGTATTTCTATCGTTGATATTAACTTTAAAGACGCGCGCCCACCGGATGCTGTGAGAGCCGCTTTTGATGATGCGATTGCGGCACAAGAAGATGAACAACGTTTCATTCGTGAAGCAGAAGCCTATTCTCGTGAAATTGAACCTCGTGCAAGGGGTCAGGTAAATAGAATGGCTGAGGAAGCGCAGGCTTATAAAGAGCGCGTTACCTTAGAAGCTCGTGGTGAAATTGCGCGTTTTGAGGAATTGTTACCTCAATATGAAGCTGCGCCTGAAGTTACACGTCAGCGTATATATCTAGAAACCATGGAACAGGTTTACCAAAACACCACCAAAATTATGGTGGATAACAAAGGCAGTGGAAATATGATGTATTTGCCTTTAGATAAAATTTTGGATAACCAGAGTAAACAAGCGCCTAAAGCAAACTTCCGCAGTACTTTAGAAGGGCTGCAGCAGAATGATGCCTCTAGTTCGCAAAGCTCTAACTCGGCACCGACGACATTACGTGGCGACAGAACTAGACAAGGGAGAAACTAAAAGTGAAAAATTTAAGTATTGGCGTAATCGTATTGGTTGTCATCGCTGTTTTCCTTTCTTTGTTTGTAGTGCCTGAAGGTCAAAAAGCAATTAAGATCCAATTCGGTAAAGTTGAACGAGATGCCGCCGGTGAAACTGTCGTGTTTAGCCCAGGTCTTCATTTTAAGTTTCCGTTGATTGACAGAGTCGTAAATCTTGATGCAAGAATCCAAACATTAGATGATCCAGCAGGGCGTTTTGTTACGTCTGAAAAGAAAGATCTAATAGTTGATTCTTATGTTAAATGGCGAATTAAAGACTTTGCGACTTATTACCTCTCTACGGGTGCGAATAAACTGCAAGCTGAGTCTCTTCTAAAGCAAAAAGTAAACAATGGGCTTCGCTCTGAGTTTGGTACTCGTACTATTTCTCAAATCGTATCAGGTGAACGTTCTGAGTTGATGGATGAGGCTATGAAACAGGCTTCTACTAGTTCAGACGAGTTAGGAATTGAAATTGTTGATGTAAGAGTCAAACAAATTAACTTACCGCCAGAAGTAAGTAGTTCTATTTTCCAACGTATGCGTGCAGAGCGAGAAGCTGTAGCAAAAGAGCACCGCTCTGAAGGTCGTGAACAAGCTGAAATAATCAAAGCGAATATTGATGCTAAAGTGACCGTCATGTTGGCAGATGCGGAAAGAAACTTACGTAAAATTAAAGGTGAAGGGGAAGCTCAAGCAGCGCAAATTTATGCTGAAACTTACTCTAAAAGCCCTGAGTTTTACGCATTCCTAAGAAGTATGGATGCTTATCGCGCCAGTTTCGACAGCAAACAGGATGTGTTAGTTGTCGAGCCCGATAGTGATTTCTTCAAATACATGAAAGATATCACAGGCACTAGAAACTAAGCTTTCCTACTTTAAAAAGCGCCTATATGGCGCTTTTTTTTATTACTAAGATAGGCATTTTGAGTTAAGGATTTTTATGCTGGAATTTCGTATCAGAGATGCGGTTCAAGATGATTTTTTTGAAATCAAACGCTTAAATGATAAGTTCGTTCACTTTACTAGTCCGATGGACCTAGCTCGTATTCAACATTTAGATTTCCTTAGTACTTATCATCGTGTAATCGAACAGTACGATCCGCAAACAAGTAATAGTTTGATTGTTGGTTTTTTAATGGCTATGGCGCCTGAAGTTGCTTACGCAAGTGACAACTATCAGTGGTTTGAGCAACGCTATCAGAGTTTTCTCTATGTTGACCGTATTGTCATTGATTCATCGGTGCAAGGGAAAGGTTTGGGTAAAGACTTGTATGATGATTTATTCCGCTTCGCAAGGGAACATAGGTTTGCAGCTATTTGTTGTGAATATAATTTAATTCCCGCCAATCAGACTTCAGCACACTTTCATCAATCTTATGGCTTTTCTCAAGTGGGGCGGTTGGGTTCAGAAGATAGTGATAAAGTTGTGTCTATGCAAATCGTAAAATTACCTAGTTAAGTTCAGTTTGAGAACATTAAAATGAAAAAATTTAATTGGCAAGATCCTCTTAATTTAGACTCTCTATTAAATGAAGATGAACGTATATTGCGAGATTCAGTTCATCAGTTCTGCCAACAACAGCTTATGCCTGATATTTTGCAAGCCAATCGAAACGAATACTTTGATATCGACATTATGAAAAAGATGGGGGAGTTAGGCTTACTTGGGGCTACTCTTCCTGAGAAATACGGTTGCTCAAACGTCAACTATGTCTCTTACGGTTTAATTGCTCGTGAGGTTGAGCGGGTAGATAGTGGCTACCGCAGTGCCATGAGTGTTCAATCTTCATTGGTGATGCATCCTATTTTTACTTATGGTAGTGAGCTTCAACGTCAAAAATATTTGCCTAAATTAGCCACTGGTGAATGGATTGGTTGTTTTGGCCTTACTGAGCCTAATTCAGGTTCTGATCCTGCAAGTATGAGTTCCCACGCTAAAAAACAAGAAGGCGGGTACGTTCTAAACGGTAGTAAAATGTGGATCACAAACTCGCCCATTGCCCATGTCTTTGTGGTTTGGGCTAAATTGGATGGGGTGATACGAGGTTTTATTTTAGAAAAAGGAATGACAGGGTTGTCAGCGCCTAAAATCGAAGGTAAGTTTTCTCTTCGTGCATCTATTACCGGTGAAATTGTAATGGATAACGTGTTTGTACCGGACGAAAATTTATTACCCAATGTTTCTGGATTAAAAGGCCCATTTGGTTGTTTAAACAAAGCGCGATACGGAATTTCATGGGGAGCTTTGGGAGCGGCGGAGTTTTGCTGGTACGCAGCGAGGCAATACTGCTTAGATCGCCAGCAGTTTTCCCGGCCATTGGCGGCTAATCAATTAATACAAAAAAAGTTAGCCGATATGCAGACAGAAATATCTCTTGGTTTGATGGCGTGCGTGCAAGCGGGTAGGCTTATGGACACGGACTCATTAGCCCCTGAAGCTATTTCTTTGATCAAGCGCAACTCCTGTGGCAAAGCTTTGGATATTGCTAGGAGTGCGAGAGATATGCATGGCGGGAATGGAATTTCTGATGAGTTCCATGTTATTCGTCATGTTATGAACTTAGAAGCGGTAAATACCTATGAGGGCACACACGATGTCCATGCACTAATTTTGGGTCGTGCACAAACCGGTCTACAGGCTTTTAGTTAATAACCTTTATGGGAGTTTTGTATCAACACAGTAATAAAAATAGTTAATTTTTACTACTGTGTTTCTCGGCTATCAAAAGTTCACAAAACTCGGTTAATGGTAGTGGCCTACTAAATAAATACCCTTGAGCGATATTACATTTATTTTCCAATAGAAAATCGACTTGATATTGATTCTCAACGCCTTCTGCAATTACACCCAACTTAAGACTATGGGCCATGGCAATCACAGCCAAAATTATGGCTTTATCATTTTCATTTTGTTCTAAGTCAATAATAAAAGAACGATCGATTTTAAGGTTATCAATTGGCAGTTTTTGCAAATATGAAAGTGAGCTATAGCCAGTGCCAAAGTCATCAATTGAGGTAGAGATGCCGATTTCTCTTACCTGATCCAGTAAGTGTTTTACTTTGTCATAATTATCAATCAACACGCCTTCGGTTAATTCTAACTCTAAGTTTTTTGCCGGCACTCCGCTATGATTAATAGCTTGAGTGACAAAATCAAATAGATGTCTGTCGGCTACCTGTCTGGGTGATAAATTCACAGAAATTTTCAAGTCGGGCTGGTATTGCATTATCACTTTCAACATTTCTGTTGCGCGGCAGATTACCCATTTGCCAATGGGTACAATTAACCCTGTCTGTTCGGCAATGGGGATAAATTTATCTGGGCTGGTAATCTTACCATCGGCTAAACGCCATCTTATTAAGGCTTCTGCTTTAGCAACTTTGCCGGTACTCAAATCTACTATGGGTTGTAAATAAAGTTCGAATTGATTATCGCTAATCGCTTTTTTCAACGCGTTTTCTAACTCAAGTCGATTTCGAGATGCTTCTTTTAGTTCTTTTGAATAAAAGCATAATTTACTTTTATCTTCTTTTTTAGCTGAAAACATCGCTAAATCCGCAAACTTCATTAACTCCTCAGAATCTGATGCGTCGCTAGGAAAGTGAGCTGCACCAAGATTAAGGCCAATCTGTACCTTTTGTTTTGAGGCGGTATAAAAGGGCGGTTCCATGGCTTCAATTAGTCGGTTGGCAACTTCGATGCAATCATTTTGCTCTTTACAGTCGGTTAAGATAATACCGAACTCATTGCCTCCCACTCTTGCACATAAATCTGTAGTACTGATGCATTGTTGTATTCGTTCAGCCAAGGTTACTAATATTTGATCGCCTGCTTGATGGCCATGTAACTCGTTGATTTGTTTGAAATGCTTTACATCTAAATAGACGATGAAAAATGCTTTGGCTTTTTCAATTTGGTATTCTAATTTCTGCCAGAAAAACTGGCGATTAGGTAAATTAGTGACATTGTCGTATAGGTTTAATTTTTCGTTTCTTTGTAATAAATACTTAACCCGACTGATATCGCTAAAAATAAATATCCAATGTTGTAAGTTTTGGTTTTCATCTGTTACCGGGTATAACGCTAATTTTAACCATTTACTCGAATAGGGGGGATTATGCCAGAAAAGTTCGCCATGCCATCGACTGCTAGTGCCGATAACTCTCTCAAACTCAGCACATTGATTCTTAAACAGTTCCATTAGTTTCTCAAATGGAGAAACCTCAAGGGGTAAATCGGAGGTTTCAAAAACTGTGTATGAATTCGGGTTTTGAGTTATAACATTTAATTGTGCATCAGTAATCACTACACCAAAGTCGGCATTTTCAATAACACGTTGTATTGGCTTTTGTAATGATTGCAGGGTTTGGTTTTCACGCAATACTTGATCTAGGCGTTCATGAATATATTCATGCTGAGCGAGTACCTTATCATTTGAAATCAGTAGTTCTCGAGCCGCCTGTAAAGTTTGCTGCTGTTTTTGGTATTCACCCTCTAAATTGTTAATAACTAGGTATGATTCACCGTCTGAAATAGCGGCAAGGGCCTCTAAACGTAGAAGTTTATCTTTAGATTGTTCGGACCAAATGCCGGAGTGAATTTGCCCTTCTTTACCAGTTTGCCAAAACTCCTCAGCATCAATGAAAAAGTCATCTAGATAAGCTGAGTTACCGGCAAACTCGAAGCGTTCACTGTCGATTGCTTCAGGCGCTATAGAATAGAACCAATCTTGGCTGCAATAGATAATCTGAAACTGCCCATGTTCTACTCGTTTTAAAATAGCGCAGTTTATAATACCTAAAGCTTGAATAAGTGACTGTTGCATAATGGATTAATTCAACGTTAGTTGTGCGATAAACTTAAACATTTCTTCAACCTGATCGCCGGTTTTAGCGCTGGTGGAAAAATTACGTATAAACTCTTTGCTGTAGCCATTGAGTTCACTTTCAGTCCAATGCCAGGCTACATCAAGGTCGCTTTTGTTAATAATTAGGATCGCAGGAATATCACTTACTTCTCTTACCATGCGATGTATTTCCATTGCTTCTACAAGACTTTGTGAGCGTGTATGATCGGTTACTATTGCATAAGCTGAAGCGCCCCGTAGGTATTTAGGTTGGAATCCACAGTAGCGGTCTATCCCTTCGATATCCCAAATCATGAGCTGAACTTGATCAACGGCTAAGTCAACGAGCTTTTTATCAATCTTGACACCAATTGTGGTTAGGTATTTTTCGGAAAAAATACCTTCAACATACTGTTTAACCAAACTGGTTTTCCCTACTCCTGATGGTCCAAGTAGGCAAATCTTTTTCTGGAACATAATGCGGTTAATGTCCTTATTTAATCATTCTTGAAATTAATTATATTAAAAATGACTTTTCGTAAGCCTGACCCTGAAGCTGCATTTTCAACAACACCTAAACCGATGGCGTTTAAATATTGCCCTTCAATACCTTCCTCGACTAAAAATTGACGTACTATTAAAGCTCGTTTTTGACTCAACGACTTATTGTAATTAATGGAACCAGAAGAATCACTTGCACCCATGATAATCAAACCTACATTTAAGCCCAGCTTTTTAGACAACTCTATAGTCGTTCTCAGATAGCTCGCAAAAGTGCGTAATTGATCTTTAGCTTTTTCATTTAAGGCGCTTTGTCCTTTTTCAAACTCAACTTGTGTACTATCAATGTTGGCTTTGTTGATTTCGAACAACGCCATGAGTATTTCTGGATTATCTTTATTAATTGTAGCCAATTCTTCAGCTTTGATACCAGAAATTAACTCTTCTGCGTAAGTTAAGCCAGGAATAGCATGTATTTTAGTCGCTAATGCTAAACGTTGAACATTCGGTAACGAGCCGGTTAAAACTGGTATCTTCTGTTGCCAGTCAACTTCTATCTGTGGATATTTAGCCAAAATCGTTTTCAAACGAGTTTTAATCAATGATGCTTCTAAAGATAGGTATTGTTTTTCCAACAGTAAAATTTTGCTCGCATCAATGCTCTGTTCAGTTAGCCATTTTTCTACTTCAATAGCATCTGGATCTCGTAATATAGAAAGCGCAATGTCCTGCCAGCCTGTTCGTTCTACTTTCCTGGTAACAATACCAGGTTGTTGACCGATTTGTGCTATTCGAGCAACTAATTGATTTTGTTGATAGTTGTGAAACCCTAAAAAGCCAAACCCAACCAACAAAATAATGACTAATCCAATGGCCATTATTGGTTTTTTATTCTTTTTCTTTAACGCTTCTGGGTGCATCTTTGCAACTAAACAGTCTTGAAGTTGCTGGGTGGCGGGCTCAAAAACCATTGTATCGCCATTAAAATTAGCAATTTCTTTCGCATATAATTTATGGATATATTCGTTAGTTATTTGAAACTTGGTGGAAATGTCTTGAGGAATATTACCAGTTACCGCGGCTACCAAGAGTAGCTTAGGACCGCGCTTTATCACCAATGAAAAGTCTTCTGTTTTGATTACTTCTAAGTTTTGTTCCGGTGATTCTTGTTGCGGATTGAACGAATCTGATACGAAATCATTTATCGCTGTCAGCATCGCTGAAACAAGATCTCCGTCGGCAGACTCATGAACCGATTGAGCAACCGAGTTTAGTAAAATTCCGGTTTCTCGATGGATTAATAGTACTTGTTCAACTTTAAATATAAAGGTCTGGCTTGCAACGTATTGGGAAAAGCTCACTCCCGATTGCCACGCCTTAAAACGCCATTTGATACCTTTAAAGGTCAAGCTGTTTTCAATTAAAACGTTGGTTTTTTCTAAAAATTCACTGAGGAAAGAAGTAACAGATTTACGGACTAAGCGACCTACGAGGGGGTATAAATAACCAACAAATTGTTCACTTTGTTGGTTGACCGACGTCTCTACGGATTTTTGCACCACAGGGGTTAGCATCTTACTAAAGTCGTCATTACGGTTCTGACGATCATGAATAGCTTCTATTACTACCTCGCTAACCATTTCTCTTGCATTGTCTTGTATAACTTGCTTAACAAATTCCTGATTTTTGCCCAGTATTAGTTCTCGTAGCTGCTGCATAGCTACTTCATCTTTACTGGGGACCTTAGAGTTTGGACAATCTGCCATGGAATTTGGCTTTAATCTTCGTCGGTTTCTAGGTTAACTGCCATGGTTGCAAGTAATTTGGCCAAGGTTTTTCTATCTGTTTTAGTTGAACTAAGCTCTTTGGTTACTTCATCCAATCTTTCTAATGCTTCTGAGAATCGAGCGTCATATTTTTCAGTCAGCATGGCAACCTCTTTGTCTACTCTAGTGTGCAATTCATCTGTCTCTTGGCGACCATTGCTGTCAGACATCTCCAATTCAGAAGACAGCTTATCTGCATATGCATTTAGTTCGGAGGTTTTATCATCATACATTTTATCAACAGAGTTAACTTTTAACTGCAATTCTTCAAATCCAGTTTGCATGGCTTTATTTAACTCGCTTACCTGCGCAGCTAATTTCTGGTCGGATTGTTGGAAGCGTTCTAACATCTTACTTTCTAATCGAGATAACTTGAGTTCAATATCTGCTTGAGCAGCACCAAATACAATTTGTCGCAAAGTGGCTAGATCTGTGGGGGTGTCACTATCGCCTTTGGCTGGATTATCTTCCAATGTTCTGTCATCGGTGTTTTTATTCGCCACTATCACTTCCTTCTGCTTGTAATACCGTTAATCAATCATAGCTCAAAAAAACTACTTAATGCACGGGAATTAATTGACACCTATCACTTTTTTTATTTTAAGATACTGGCAATAATAAAATTCAAGATTGTTTATTTATCACTTTGCCACTTTGCCACTTTGATTAACTTGCACTTTTGGTGTTCGAAAATTGGTATGTGCATTGTAATGATTTTTACAAAGTTAATTAGGAAGCATTGTGTCTCGATTTATCATTAATTTCTTAAGACGTTTTAGTGTCATCAAAATAACCTTAATCAGCCTTATTGTATTCTCCATTTTAGTGATTTTTTTAGCTTCTGTTAGCTTGCAAAGTGCATGGCTGCAAGTAAAACAAAGTGAAGACGATCAGCAATTACTAACCTTGTTGGATAAATTAGAAAAAGTGGCTCATCATCACGCGGTTGAACGGGGATTGACCGCAGGCTTTTTAGCTTCTGGTACTGCTTCCCAATTCAAAGCATTAAAACAGCAACGCCTGTTAGCGGATAGTGCCACTGAGGACCTTAACAACACACTAAACGAACAATGGTCAGATCCAAACCAGCTCAATGCTGCGCTGCGGTTGTACTTTAAGCATATTCAGCAAAAGGCGGCTATGCGTAAACAGGTTGATGCACAAGATGCTACTGGTGCATTTAGGTATTACAGTTTATTGAATCGTTTTGCTTTAGAGGCTATGCAGAATCTTCGCGGCAGCATCAACAATCAAGAGGTTTACCAAGGGGTTAGTGGAGCACTTTATTTGGCATGGTTAAAGGAGTATGCAGGTCAATCAAGAGGTAAAATAAACAGCTCTATAGCGAAAGGAGAGATTTCAGATATTGCTAAATATGAAATTGAAGGCTATGTCACCAATTTTGATATCACTAGCCAATATTTACCACTTTTCTTACCTATATCTCAGCAACGACAATTAGAAAATATTTTTACTTCCTCTTCGTATCAAAAGGTGTCCAAAATCCAAACCGAAATCTTACAATCTGCAAATGGCAATATTGAGTCGGCTTACACGCCTGCACAATGGTTTACATTAGCAACTCAACAAATTGTTGCGCTGAAAAAGGTGCTGGATCAACAATGGTTATCTCAGCACCAACGAACTCAGAATATCCGCTCTCAAGCCGCGATTTTCTTAGTCTTAGAAGCTGGAATTTTAACCCTAGTAATGGTGCTGTTAGCCATATTGAACATCTATTTAGTTAGGTCAATGCGTTTACGCTTAAATAAACTAAACATTGATCTGCAAAAAATCGCCGATAATGGCGATTTGACGGTTGATATTAGACTCAGAGGGAATGACGAGCTTGGGGTAATTTCAAGATCTATGCATTTAATGTTTGTGGCCTTTCGGGATCTGATAGTTAATTTAATTAATTCAATAAAATCAGGCCAAATGTTAGGAGAAGAGTTAAACGTCGCTAGCAAACTGGTACTTCAAAATGGCGAGCATAATCATTTGTTGGCGAGCAATATTGCAACGTCACTTGAAGAAATGTCTCAAACCAGTGAAGAGATTGCCAAATCTGCAGCTAACACTCTTGAAGCAAGTGATAAGTTGCAAGAAAAAAATAATCAAAATATCGAAGCGAATTTAACCAACAGTAACGCCTTAAAAACTATGTCGCAAAATATGCTGGAAGTTCGTCAAAAGGCAAACAATATGGAGCAGCAAGTTACCTCTATAAGCAGTATTCTGGAAACTATTAATTCTTTAGCCGATCAAACCAACCTTTTAGCTCTCAATGCAGCCATTGAGGCGGCTAGAGCAGGTGAGGCAGGACGCGGTTTTGCTGTTGTTGCAGATGAAGTTAGAAAACTTGCCAAAGGTAGTAAATCCAGTTCGGACTCTATCTCACAGTTGCTTAAAGATTTGCAAGGAGCGAGCAATGACGTAGTTCTGTCCATTGAAGAAAATGTATCAACTGCACAGGATTCGTTACAGCGAGCAGCCAATGTGGAGATATTGTCAGCAGAACTTATTAACCAAGTAAGTGAACTTGAGCAGTTATCCATTACAGTTTCCGCCGCAGCGGAAGAGCAGGCAGTAACCATCAAGCAGATTGCCGAAGATACCACTGAAGTCCTTGATTCATCGAATGAAGGGCTGTCGATTGCTAAAGATTTAGAGAGTATATTTGGTCGCCTTTCAGCAAACGAAAAGTCTCAGGAGCAGATGATAGAGAGCTTTGTTGTAATGCGATCGAATCTCTAATATCCAAACTATAAGGCTTATTTTAATCATAGGCTGCACTTTGCAGATATATTTCGCTATCATATGCAAAAAAATAATAAGGATTTTTGCCTAACGGAGTTGGTAGTAAAGTCCGTAAAGACAGAGGAATAGTTTTGGTACAAGAGCAAACAAACAATCAGCCGTCTAATGAACAAAGTTCGGGATGGTTTTCCAGGTTTCTAGCAACCGTAGAATGGCTAGGTAACTTACTTCCACACCCCATCACCTTATTCGCTATTTTGGCACTGTTCATTGTGATCCTCAGTGGCATCCTTGGTTATTTTGATGTTGCTGTTTTAGATCCACGGCCGTTAGGGGCTAAAGGCCGTGATCCAGATGGCTGGATTGAAGTGGTTTCCTTGCTCAATGCTGAGGGGCTGCAACGTATTGTCACAGGGTTAGTAACTAACTTCACTGGGTTTGCCCCTTTAGGAACGGTATTGGTTGCGTTACTAGGTGTTTCAGTTGCTGAACATTCTGGATTACTTTCAACTGCGATGCGTGCCATGGTGATGAACGCTTCAGAGCGTATGGTAACTATTACGGTAGTGTTAGCCGGTATCTTATCTAATACTGCATCTGAGTTAGGTTATGTGGTGTTAATTCCTTTAGCTGCGATGATTTTCCACTCCCTTGGTCGTCATCCCTTAGCCGGACTGGCAGCGGCTTTTGCCGGAGTTTCAGGTGGTTATAGTGCGAACCTATTGTTAGGGACAGTTGACCCATTATTATCTGGAATTACTGAATCTGCAGCGCATATGATTGCGCCAGACTATATCGTTGGTCCAGAAGTTAACTGGTACTTTATGATTGTTAGCACCTTTGTCGTAGCCGCTATGGGGGCTTTTGTAACTGAAAAAATAGTCGAGCCTAGGCTCGGCAAATACGACCCGAGTGAAGCGTCTGTTGAGTTAGAAAAACAAGAGATGACAGCACCCAGTGCGCAAGAAAAGAAAGGCTTAAAAATAGCCGGTTTATCTTTTGTGATTGTGTGTGCATTGTTGGCGCTTACCGTCGTACCGGAAAACGGTATTTTACGCAATCCTGATACTGGACTTGTGGCAGGCTCCCCATTTCTAAAAGGAATAGTTGCATTTATTTTTATCACTTTTGCCATTCCTGGGTTTGTTTACGGCAAAATCGTCGGCACTATGAAAAATGATAAAGACGTAATTAATGCAATGTCGAAAAGCATGGGCTCGATGGGTTTATACATTACCTTAGTGTTTTTTGCGGCACAGTTTGTGGCTTTCTTTAAATGGACTAATTTGGGTACTGTGCTTGCGGTTAAAGGTGCCTCTTTATTAACGGCACTAGGGTTAGACGGACCAGAAGTCTTTATTTTATTTATTTTCATGTGTGGCTTAGTAAACCTCTCCTTAGGCAGCGCATCTGCACAATGGGCGGTGACGGCACCTATCTTTGTACCCATGTTAATGTTGATTGGTTACTCTCCTGAAGTGATTCAAGCTGCATATCGAATTGGTGACTCGGTAACCAATGTTATTTCACCAATGATGAGTTATTTTGGTTTGATTTTGGCTATCGCCGCCCGTTATAAAAAGGATTTAGGAATGGGAACGTTAATTGCCACCATGCTGCCTTATTCAATCACCTTTTTTGTCGGTTGGACGTTACTTTTCTATATTTGGGTGTTTTGGTTAGGGATGCCAGTAGGACCAAATGTAGAAACTCTATATAATGGAGGCTAATAACCGTTAACGGTTTGAATTATTTAGCACTAGGTTTTACGTACTAATCCATTCATGGTTTTGGTGCGTAAAACTTATAAAATTGAGACCAAGTCATTAATGAAATATTCAGGCAGCCCCAAATTTAAGCACGACCAAGCGGATAAAGTAGGTGTATTGATTACCAACTTAGGTACACCAGAAGCGCCGACTAAAAAGGCTCTTAGAACCTATCTAAAAGAATTTCTATCCGATCCTAGAGTAGTCGAAATTCCCAGGTTGTTATGGTGGATGATCCTGAATCTAGTCATCTTAAATATTCGCCCTTCGCGCTCAGCTAAAGCCTATGCCACTGTTTGGGAAGATGAGGGCTCGCCTCTGATGACCCATTCAAAAAATCAAGCGGCTGCGTTGAAAAAGAAAATGCAAGAGACCCATGGCGAGGGAGTCGTAGTTGACTTTGCTATGCGGTATGGTTACCCTAGCATTTCTGGAACACTGGAAAAAATGATGCAACAGGGTGTACGTAAATTAGTTGTACTGCCTTTGTATCCTCAATATAGTGCATCAACTTCGGCTTCTACCTTTGATGCAGTGGCTGATGATTTCCAAAAGCGTCGTTGGATACCAGATTTACGCTTTATTTCGCAATATTGCGATCACCCTGATTATATTCAAGCAATAGCGGATAAAATACGTCAACATTGGCAACAACATGAACAAGCTGACAAACTCATTTTTTCTTACCACGGTATTCCTCAGCGTTATTTAACCAATGGCGACCCATATTTTTGTCAATGTCATAAAACCTCTCGTTTAATCGCTGAAAACTTAGGTTTGCAACAAGACCAATTTTTGATTTGTTTTCAATCTCGATTTGGACGCGAAGAGTGGCTAAAACCTTATACTGATCACACCCTCCAAGCTCTTCCTGCTAAAGGTGTTGAGTCTGTGCAGGTGGTCTGTCCGGGATTCTCCGTTGACTGTTTAGAAACCTTAGAAGAAATCGGTGTAGAGAATCGAGATTATTTTCTGGAAGCCGGCGGAAAACGTTACGAATATATACCAGCCCTTAATGATGACCCCGCTCATATCGAAATGATGGCTTCGATTCTTGCCAGCAATTTGCATGGATGGGAGTCAGTCGCTGATAACTCTACTAGATCGCAACTAGCTAAAAATCAAGGTGCAACACTATGAATGACAATTCACCAGGTTCCATTGCCGCTCCAAAAGCTTTAGTGGTTGCGCAAAAACTTGGCAATATGTCTGATACTGCAGTGCGTATCCCTTATACAAAAGTAAAATTTGGCCTCGACTTCCTAATTGGCCTTATTCCGGGAGTTGGAGATCTGATAATGTTCATTGTTGGGGCGGTGATTATTATCATGGGCAAAACCATAGGTATGCCAACGGCTCTGATTTTGAAAATGCTAAAAAATAGCTTGATCGATTTTGTATTAGGCTTAGTGCCTTTTGTCGGTGATATTGCAGATATATTTTACAAATCTAATCAAGCAAATGTGCGAATAATGGAGCGCTGGTGGCTGAGTCAAAATAAAGCAGCTATCGATGCTCATACTCAAGAAAAATTGGCTAATTGGCAGGACACCAAAAATGAAGATATATGACACCCATACAGCGCCTACTCCACGAAGAGTACGTATATTTCTTGCCGAAAAAGGCATCGACATGGAATATGTGCAAGTAGATTTGCAAAAGGGGGAAAACATCAGCCCTGAAATGCGACTGAAAAATCCCATTGGTAAAGTGCCTATTCTTGAGCTAGACGATGGCACTTGTATTGGTGAATCAGTAGCAATTTGTCGTTATTTCGAAGCATTGCAACCAGAACCTGCACTGATGGGAACTACGCCACTAGAGCAGGCGCAAATCGAAATGTGGCAGCGCCAGGTTGAGTTTGCTTTATTCATGCAAGTCGGTATGTGCTTTCAGCATTCAACCGGTTATTTTAAAGATCGCATGACCCCTGTACCCGAGTACGGCAAAGTCGCTGGAATTTCTGCAAGTAAGTATTTGAAAGTTCTGGAAAAACGTCTAGAAACTAACGAATTTATTGTTGGCGACAAGTTTTCTATAGCCGATATCACCGCTATGTGTGCAATTGATTTTGCTCGAGTGGTACAAATTAAGATGACCGACGAACAAGTCAATTTACAGCGCTGGTATAAGGCGGTTAGTGCCAGACCCAGTGCGAGTGCCTAATTCGTCATCCATTAGTTATTCTGCAAAAACAATAAAACAACCAGCATTTAATCAACACGCAATACGCAGCAGGTTAAGTGCTAGTTGTCATTTAAACTATGCTAATTTCCAAAAATCCATAGATAGCGCTTAATCACGCCAGCGACGAGTTAAATCTTGATAGTCGTCAATTCGACGGTCCCTGAAATAGGGCCATATCCTTTTGATCTGTTCTGTTCTGGCTAAGTCTAACTCTACCATCAAGGTTTCTTCGTTTTCGCTACTTGCTTGCGCAAGCACTTCACCTTGAGGACCGCTAATAAAACTCTGTCCCCAAAACTGAATGCCGGGATCACCAGCAACTGGTGAAGCTTCAAATCCTGTGCGATTGGCGACAATCACTGGTACTGAGTTGGCCACAGCATGTGAGCGTTGTATAGTTTGCCAAGCGTCAAATTGACGTTGCCTTTCTTCTGCCGTATCTGTGTTGTCCCAACCAATAGCGGTAGGATAAAACAACATATCGGCACCCGCCATCGCCATTAGTCTTGCAGCTTCTGGATACCATTGATCCCAACACACTAGCACTCCTAGTCGACCCACACTGGTATCTATGGGTTCGAATCCCAAGTCGCCAGGCGTAAAGTAGAACTTTTCATAAAAGCCAGGATCATCTGGAATGTGCATTTTCCGGTATTTGCCCACCATCCCTGCCTGTCGGTCAAACACCACGGCAGTGTTGTGGTATAAACCAGAACCGCGTTTTTCAAATAATGATGTGATCAACACTATATTGTGTTTTGCCGCTAACTCGGCGAAATAATCTGTAGCGGGGCCGGGAATAGTTTCTGCTAAATCAAAGTAGTCGGTATTCTCTTCTTGGCAAAAATAGAGGGTACTATGGAGTTCTTGCAACAACACTAATTCACAGCCGTCAGCGGCAAGTTTAGCCACTTGTTTTGCGCTGTTTTCCCAGTTTTGGGTTTTGTCGTTGCTGCTAATGGCTTGTTGAACCAAGCCTACTTTTAAGGTGTTTTTGTTCATTTTATGCTTCATATCCATAAACAGTTAAGCCATCTCTAAGGTTGTCGAGCACCTCAGGTTTTAACGTTCCCTTAGGAACCTGCATGCTAATACAGTGCACACTGCCAAATTGTTGAACTAAAGGCAAACTATCGATAGCCACGATTTGAAATCCTGGGTAGGCGTTTGCGATGATTTCCAACGCCAATTGATCTTCAGGTTGACGATAAATAGGGCACAACACCTGTTGGTTTGAAATTAAAAAATTAGCGTAAGATGCAGGTAAGCGCTCACCAACTTCATTGAGTATGTATGGTAAGGGGAGTTCAAAAATATCATGTTCAGGTAAGCGTGCTTTCACTTCTTTGACTAAGGCATTTAAGCCACTAGAGTGACTATCTTTCGGCCGATTGAAGCAAGACTGAATGACCACACCTGAGTGTTCAGTGAATCGTACCAAGGTATCGATATGGCCATCTGTATCGTCACCCTCTAGATGCCCATTTTCTAAAATACTGATTCGACTTGCACCTAAGTGTTTGCTAAACATAGCTTGATAGGTGGCGCTGCTCATACTGCCGTTGCGCTGGGGGTTTTGTAAACACATAGCCGTAGACAACAAGTGACCGTATTGGTCGATTTCTAAAGCGCCACCCTCAGCCACCAAATCGACACTTTTAAGGGGTTGCTTACACAAATTCGCTAACACAGCGGTATTAACCTTGTTATCCAAGTTGGCATCAAACTTATTGCCCCAACCATTGAATATGAATTCTATAGGTTGCATGGTACTTTCCTGCTTAACCGTCAAAAAACAGTAGTCTCTACACCAAGTATCGTTATAGTGAGTAATTACCAACATAAGTTTTCGGCAATCTTTGAGAAGCAATTTGGCAGCGTCTACTTCTTGCTCTCTAATGAGTAGAATCACCCCTGTATCGTTGTGGGTAATGGCTTCAATTAGTTGCTTGTAGGTATTCCTGACATCCTTTAACCAAGGTTCCCAATCAGTTTTTTCATCTGGCCAAGCTAAAATTACGGCTTCCTGTGCATACCATTCAGGCAGCAATATCAATTCTGGATTCATTGCGTTATTGGGTTAGTGGCATTCAACTTAAATTATAACCTTAAGGCATATTGTAGGGGTACATTTTTATAGCTTAAGAAGCAACGGAAACTGCCGGAATTTTGATGATGCAGCCAATGGACTTTAGCGACGGGCATGTTAACGTAAGGAGATGATTATCAAAGTTGGAGCAAATTATGGCGCAATGGCATGATGGAAAAGTTGTGAACCGTAAAGATTGGAATGATCATTTGTTTAGTTTGCAATTCAAATGTGCTGAGTTTCCTAAATTTAAAGCCGGTCAATTTACCAAAGTGGGACTCACCCAGGCTGATAATACGGTTTTGTCCCGCCCTTATTCATTGGTGAACTCGCCAAATGCGGAATATTTAGAAATTATCGCCGTGCCGGTGGAAGATGGCAGCCTTTCTCCTAAGTTACATGAACTCCAAATTGGCGATGAGGTGAAAATCATGTCACCTGCCACGGGGTTCTTAGTTTTAGATGAAGTACCTCACAGCCAAACATTGTTTTTAGTCGCCACAGGAACTGGAGTGGGACCTTTTATTTCGATATTAGAAGGTGAAGATGTTTGGACAAAATATACAAATGTCGTGCTAGTTTATGGGGCAAGACAAAAGACTGATTTAGCCTATTCAGACAAAATTCAACACTGGCTAAGTCACAAGTCTAAGCAATTTCATTTTGTTCCTATAGTTAGTCGCGAAGTGAACCCAGATACATTAAAAGGGCGTATACCTGAGTTAATCGAAAAAGGCGAGATTCAGCATAAATGCGGATTGGAGTTTGATCCCCTTATTTGCCAAGTCATGTTATGTGGAAACCCCGATATGATTAAGGATACCTTAGGGGTGCTTGAAAGCTTTGGTTTGAAAAAACATTTGCGCCGTTCACCAGGACAAATTAGTTTAGAAAGGTATTGGTAGCAGGCGTTGCATGGTTCGCGTTAAGTCATAATTTCAACAACCGGTGCTGTAACGAATGAGCAGTCAATCAAGCATCGGTAAAGGTAGTATAAATGACAAGAAATCTACTATTTGTAGCTAAAGTTTTTGGATTAGTCCTATTGTTAGTCGGATTAGTGGCGTGCCAAACAACTGATGCAGTGGTGAAGGATAATTCAACAGATAAGAGCGAACCATACATAGCACCGTTGAAATGGCAATCTACCTCATTTATCCCACAAGATGTGCCCTCCACAGATGATATTTTTAAGTTGACAGCTCAACAGCAAGAAGACTTCACAAAGTATTATTTTGCAGAAAAAAATGCCCACATTGAAGAACATGAACGTCTGTATAATTATTTAGAAATGATTCTTTATGGGTTTGACTACCGGGGTGATACTTACACGGCGTCCGTTGCACTAACAAAGCACAGTGGAAATTGTCTTTCTTTGGCGATCTTAACCGCCGCATTGGTGAATTTGGTTGATTTAGATATTCGCTACCAACGGGTTAATACAGCGCCAATATATCAACGTTTTCATAATGTCATGACCTTGTCCTCGCACGTCAGAACTTTTGTATTTGCACCGCAAACACCCCTGAAAAAGAATGAAATTGTTATTGCTAGAAAAAAAATGATAATCGATTACTTTCCTGAAAAAGGCAACGTAACTGGCGATTACATAGATGAATCTCAATTTATATCCATGTTTTATCAAAATTTGGCAGGAGACAGTTTAGTTGCCAAAGAATATGACCTTAGCTATGCGCTGCTATCCAAAGCCATGGCGTTGAATACTCAAAACCCTGAAACTTTAAACACCTTAGCGGTGTTATATAAAAGCCTTGGTGATGAGGCTAGCGCTGAGAGAATTTATCATTACGCATTAAATAATACTTCGGGTTCGGTCAACATCCTGAGTAACTATGCGTTGCTATTAGAGGAACAGGGGCGACAGATAGAGCTATCGGAAATTCAGGATAAACTAAACTCTGTGAAGGATGATAACCCCTACCGCTGGTATGATCTTGCTAACAAACATTTTGATAATGATGAACTTACCTATGCCTTAAGGTACTTCAAAAAATCTATCAAGGTGGCTCCCTATCTCCATGAAGGTTATTTCGGTGCCGCCAAAACCTACTATCAGATGGGTAGGACAAAATTAGCTAAGGAGTTTATGGATAAAGCTGTGGAGCTGAAGTTTACGCCTCAAGATAAAGTGTTATACAAAGCGAAATCTAGCGTGATTTCAGTTGAACACTAGCATCGACTATAGGTTGATTAGGCTATATTTAAAAAGCAGTTAATTAAGCTGTTTTTTTAACAGTTGACCATTACGTTCAATAACATCGATTAATGGAATAAATCCCGCAGGAGTGGATAAGTTTGCATATCCATTTGCCATTTCTACTAAAACATCACCAAACATAGAGTTTCTATTAGGTTGCGGCGCATAATCGACAGCCAAATTATCGCCATTTACCCATGTTGTTGGTCCGCCAGAAGCTGCAAATGCGATATCTAATTCAGAATGCTTAACTCGCGTTGCTAACTGATATAAATCTATATTTTTAATGACAGTAGAAATAAGGGCTCTTTCGTTTTCCACATTTTCCAATAAGCGCATTAGTTTATCTTGTGCGTGAAAAACGTAAATCATATTAACCTCTAGAAAATTTTGTTACCCCATCACTATCACATTCTTAACATCATCTACACCGTTGGCAATGATAATTTCAAAACTCGACATGCATTTTTCACAGCGCATAGTTTGAGGCTGATTCATTATTTCTTGTTGATGATTATCGAGGGAGTTTGCTGATAAGCAAATTGGGCACAAACATTCCAATGACGCTTCTGTTTTAATCATGACATTCCTTTTGTCTTAGTATTCATAGGTAGCTTAGAACGATAAGCTAACTGCCTGCATATTTTGAAGATATTTATTGGGGATGCAAGTGTTTTTGTTGAAATTATATTCAGCCTAGAGAAAGAAAGCACTCAACTGGTAAACAATCTTATCAATTAAGGGGTTCAAATTTTTTTTACGATAAATTTTTTATTTTTGATGACAGTCACTGCTAAAAATTAGGCTTAGTGGTGCGGCGTATCTTAGCGATCTAAAATTACAGGGCCAGGACCTTCCACTGCCAACTTGTCTTCAGGATTATAAATTGGACATGTTTTCATGGATAAACATCCGCAACCAATACAGCCATCCAACGAGTCCTTTAGTTTTATCATGGCTTGAATTCGTTTTTCGAGTTGTTGTTGCCAACTTTTAGAAAGTTTTGCCCAATCTTGTTTTGTTGGGGTTCTTGAAAGCGGTAAGGTATCAAAAGCGAGTTTGATATCTTGTAAGCTAATCCCTAATTTTTGCGCTGCTTTTATAACCGAAACTCGCCGTAATACGTCGGCTTCATAACGTCGTTGGTTTCCGGCATTTCGCCAACTCTGAATCAACCCTTTTTGTTCATAAAAATGCAACGTAGATACTTTCACGCCACAACGTTTGGCTACATATCCTACGCTTAGCTCTCTCACTGCCATGCTGCTCCTTTAAACTTTTTTTAAGAATATGAAAAAAAGCGCTTTACCTCAAGTTAACTTGAGGGGTTATTCTGTATCCATCGTCAATACTAAAAACAATTAGAGGAGTTAATATGCAAGCTAGTCATCCAAAACAGGCACAAATTAAAGGAACACAAAGTGAAACGTCATCTCAGCTCAAATTTTGTTTAGAAAAGGCTTCAACAGGTCGATTAGACAATTTTTTAAGTTTGTTCAATAACACAATGCAATTAAAGTGAGGTAAACGATGATCCGCTTAGAACATATCAACATTGTCGTTAAGGACATGCTCGAAACACTAACATTTTATCAAGCGGCCTTTCCCCATTGGACTATTCGCAATCAAGGTGAGGCCAATTGGTACGGTACACAAAGAAGCTGGTTACATTTTGGTGATGAATATAACTATCTCACCTTTAATGACAATGGAATTGGTGAAAATCGGGATTTAAAGGGAAGCCAGGTAGGACTTGCTCATATGGCCTTTGAAGTTAAGAATATCTCGGCTGTAATATCACGGTTACGGAGTGCGGGTTTTCTACCCCATAATTCTGGGGCTAAAAATCAATTTAGGAAAAACTGTTACTTCATCGATCCTAGTGGCTTTGAAATAGAGTTTGTTGAATATTTAACTGACCTACCCAGTCAACGAAATAATTCAGACGACTAACCTTGCTGGGTGAAAAAAGGGGATTATCCTTTGAAGTTTAATCTTGATAGATCTCTAACGGTAAATCGTCTGGATCGGCAAAAAAGGTAAAGGCTCGGCCTGTATATTCATCAATTCGAATTAGTTCTGGCGTGATACCTTTTTGCCATAAGTAATCACAAAAATCACTCACCGAGTCTACTTTGAATGCTAAATGCCGAAGTCCTTGTGCTTCAGGCTTTGAGGGCCGTTGCGGCGCGCCAGGGAATGAAAATAACTCTATTTGGCTACCATCGGGTAATGCTAAGTCGAGTTTATAGGAGTCTCGATGCGCTCGATAGTTTTCTGCCAATATTTCAAACCCTAAAATATCGGTATAGAAGGCTTTAGAGCGCGCGTAGTTACTGCATATAATCGCCACATGATGGAAGCCCTTTAATTTAGTCATACTTGCCTTAAGTTATTAATAATGGGTAAGTGATTCTTTTATACCAGCGCTTTTTTCAAGTGAGAAGGTGTCTACTCGAATATTTCCTTGCCAATTGCTAATCGAAACCCGAATCTCTTTGGGCGCATAGTCGTTAAATTTTTGCCTATCTATTATGGCTGAATAAGGAGGCGTATTGTCTTTTGCAATAACTTCATATTCTCCTTGTAAGTTTTTAACCTCAGTAGTTACCTCCAGTAAGGGGAGTGAATTGGCAGGCAACTGTGAAAGCTGATAGTCAAAACGTATGACTCGTTGTTGTTTTTCAAAGCCTAAAAACTCCAGAGCTCCTATTTCTGTATTTTCTATTGCCGAGTTTGCTTTAAGAACTGAATAACTTAAAGCTGGCAGGGTAATTTGTATAACGTCGCCATCCATACTGAATTGATTGCTACCCGCTATCCATTGATAGCCATTATGATTGGCGCTCAAAGTAATGGTTTGTGGTTCATTCATGGGGTTAAAGGCTAATAAAAACTCAGTGGCATCTTGTTTGTCCACGCGTGAAATGGCAAATGCATACTGGCTGCCTTTACTCGGGCGGTTAAATGTGACTCCACGACGCAGTGTTGGATGGTCCATACGTAATTGGGCGAGGGTCTGTAACGCTCGATATATGGGATGGTTTTGGTCAAAGTTCTCCGAAGCTGTTGTTGCATCTGTGCCAAGCAAATCCAATTGATTATATGCCGCAACTTGTGAGGCAAACATATCTTCCCGCGCGCCTACATCTCCCCCCGTACCGACGAAACCTTGCTCATCGCCATAGTAGATGACTGGAATGCCACGAGATAAGTACATGAAGCTATGGGATAGTATATTGCGTTTGAGTTTTTCTTGTTCAGACACATTTGGCAAACTCTGGTTTATAAACAAACCTGCACGTCCCATATCGTGATTGCCTAAAAAATTCATTAATACATCAGCTTGGCTGTCGTTGTCATTGTAAAAGTCATCATCTTCAAATAACTGGACTATCTTTGAGGCAGGCTTATTGCGGTAAAAAACATCAGTTACAGCTGCTTGAAAGCCAAAGTCTAATACTGAAGGCATTTTACCTATCGTGGTATAACTACTCAGTTCAATAGGATCGGCACTATAGACTTCACCAAAAATATGGAAGTTAGGAATACCCTGTTGTTTTGCATGATTTAAAATTGCAGGGCTGAATGTGGACCAAAAACTCATATCCACGTGTTTTACTGTGTCAATCCGAAACCCATCTGGCTTGAATTCGCTAATAATGTTTTTGTAAATATCAATCATGCCCGCAAGCACTTGTGGATCTTTTGTATTCAAGTCGTCTAAACCTGAAAAGTCACCATTAATAGCACTTTCACCTTGCCAAATGCTATCGCCTTGGTTGTTGTAATATTTGGGATCATTTAACCAAGCGGGTACTTTGACATTTTCGTAGCCTGATGGAATAAATGGCGTGTACTTGTCACCCGCTTCTACCTGAGCGGTAGATTTATAAGGGCAGGTCGGCTCGCCTTTGTAGCTACCATCGGGATTATGACATTCGCGATAACTAATCACATCCGCAGTATGATTGGTAATAATGTCGAAAAATATCTTAATACCCTTATTGTGGGCGGCGCTGATTAAATCTTTTAGATCTTGATTGCTGCCGAAGTGCGGGTCGATTTGCGTAAAGTCTAGGATCCAGTATCCATGGTGTCCATAGCCGTCATTCTGAATGGCTTTATTGCGTAAAATCGGGGTCATCCAGATTGCGCTAATGCCCAAATCTTTTAAGTAATCTAATTTTTGCTCCAGACCTTTAATGTCACCACCATGAAAACCTTTCATATCATCAATAACATAACCCCCTTGAGAAATTGAAGTGGTTGCAGAACCCATATCATTTTCTGGTTCACCGTTATAAAAACGGTCAGGCATCACAAAGTAAAAAATATCGTCACGCACATCTCGGTTTAGATAATCATTATAAATATCAGGGAAAGTTAAGTTGATTGGCTCTAGTGCAGGTTGCGGATTTTCTGTTTCTGCAACAGATTGGCCTTGTTCTGAACACGCAGATAAAACAGAGCTGGCAAAGATTAAAGCAAATAGGGTGTTGAATGATTTCATGATGGGCTCTCTTTTTTTAAGGTAGTTCACAACCACGAGCAGTAACAAACAATGAATACCAGTGTTCTCTCGACAATTCAATTTGTGCAGCTTGAGCGCAAGCTTTGATCCGCATGGTATTTGTCGTACCAATAATGGGTTGAATTTTAGCTGGGTGACGCATTAAAAAAGCTAACAAAATGGCTTCTGGTGATGTTTGATATTCTGCTGCTAGTTTGCACACTAAGTTAGCAGTTTGTTGAATATGCTCGTCTTGGCCAACTAAACTTTTACCCGTTAATGCGCCTTGGCAAAGACTGCCCCAAGCTTGCACTTGAATATTATTTAATTGGCAGTACTCCATGGTACCGGAAGCAAAGGATAAGTCTTTTGACTGAGGGTGATTAGCCAGTACTGCATCCTCTAAAAAATCTAAATGGGTTAAATTTAATTCAATTTGATTGGCCACTAACGGTACGTCAAGACTACGCTGTAATAGCTTCATTTGGTGTAAATTTTGGTTCGATACCCCAAAGTGCTTGACCTTACCATTAGTTTTTAAAATCGAAAAAGCTTCAGCAACCTCGTGGGCGTCCATCAGAGGGTCGGGGCGATGGAGTAGAAATATATCAATATATTCAGTATTAAGACGACTAAGAATGCCATCTACCGATTTCAGCAGATACTCTTTGGAAAAGTCGAAACGTTTAGGGCCTTTTTCATCTTCAAATACAATTCCACATTTAGATTGTATTAAAATGTTTTCCCTTAATTCTGGGCGGGCTTTTAGCACTTCTCCAAACACCTGTTCGGCTTTGCCCATGGTGTAAATATCGGCATGATCGAAGTTGTTAATTCCTGTTTCTAGTGCCGCATCAACAGCGTTGTGGGCTTGTTTCACGTGTTTGGATTCAAAGGGAGCTTTTCCCCAAGTGCCGCCTAATCCCATGCAGCCCAAAGAAATCGGGCTCATGCTAGGAAAATACGAATTTAACGGTATTTGTTTCATGCTAATGTCTTTTAAACTGAAGTAATTTGTTTATTCTAATCCGTTTACAAAAAGATTACATTGAATACGTATGCGATAGGCCAATTCAAGCTTGCGGTTGAATTGGCCTGTATTTTTAATTATCTCCTTAAAGTTTAAGGGACCCTGTAAAGTAAAAGCCTCGCCATCACTAAAAACGGCCGGCTAATGATATTTTAAATCTCTCACTTTCCCCCAAAACACACGATACGAGAATAGGGTGTAAGCAAAAATACAGGGGATAACAATCAGTGCGCCATATAATATGACTCGCAAAGACTCTGGTGCGCTGGCGGCTTGCCAAATATTAAGCTCCCCGGGTACGACAAAAGGATAAAAGCTAAAGGCGAGGCCTAAAAAGCTAAAAGTGAAAATAGCCGTACAAAGAACGAAGGGCAACCAGCAACCAGCATCATCTTTTAGGGGTAATTTTTGCAAGGTAAAATAACCAATTACAAAAAACGCGAAACATAATATAGGCACTAACGCGATTAAATACGCCAAGGGGGGTTGGGTCCAACGCTCAAATACAAATGAATTAATTAATGGGTTAATAATACACACAGCGAGGATTCCTATTAAACAGACCTTTCCTGCATTTTTGGCCCATTTCACAGAGCGTATTTGCAATTCTCCTTCCGTTTTCATGATTAACCAACAGGCTCCAATGAGTGCATAGGCCATGGCAACACCAGCGGCACTGAGCAGACTAAATGCAACAGACTCTAGACTAATTTCGAACCCCATTACAAACATGCCCAACATGTAACCTTGGGCTGCTGCGGCAATGAAAGAACCCAATATAAAGAGCTTGTCCCAACGATCTTTTTTATGAGCAATTACTTTGGCTCTAAAATCGAAAGAAACACCGCGAATAATTAAACCAATCAATAATATGGCGGTAGGTAAATAAAGGGCCTTTAAAATAATGCTGTGGGCACTGGGAAAAGCAACTAACATTAAACCAACCGCCAACACTAACCAGGTTTCGTTTGCATCCCAAAACGGACCAATGGATGCGATCATTTTGTCTCTTTGTTGCTGATTATCCATGGGTAGAAGCAATCCCACGCCTAAGTCGTAACCGTCGAGAATGGCGTATACCAGCACAGAAAACGCCATTAAACCGGCAAATATGATGGGTAACTGATGATCTAAAATCATTGGCTGGCCTCCGCAGGTGTGATTGTGCGGGCAGGTGTGTATTCCGCCGCATCGTATTCTTCAATCTCCACTGACTTTCTAGCCATGTAAAACAAGGTCTTGATGTAAGCAAATAACAAGAAAGCATAGAGGGATAAGTACATGGCTAAACTTACCCCCACATTTTCTGGTGCAATATCTGTTACTGCATCTGCGGTAGTTAAAATTCCACTGACTAAATAAGGCTGACGGCCAATTTCAGTGACATACCAACCTGCTAAGGTGGCTATCCAGCCTGAAAATGTCATGCCAACAAAAAACTTCAACATCCAAGGGGCGAGAGCACCTTTGCGCCACAAGAAAAAGCTTGCTAGCCAACTGCTAAATAACATCAACATGCCTAAACCAACCATTATTCTAAACCCATAAAACACAGGTTTAACGGGTGGGTGTTTGCCCTCAAACTCGTTTAAGCCTCGAATTTGTCCGTCAGGGTCATGGGTTAAAATCACACTCGCCATTTTAGGTATCGCAATCTCTAAATGGTTGGTGCGTTGCTCTTCATCTGGCACAGCAAATAGCAACAGTGGTGCGCCATTGGTGGTTTCCCAAACTCCTTCCATTGCGGCCACTTTCTGAGGCTGATGCTCGAAGGTATTTAAGCCATGCATATCACCCATTACTACTTGTAACGGAGTGAGTATGGCAGCTAAGAAAATCGCGGTTTTTAAGGCTAAATTTGGCGCTTTTTTATTGTCGCCGCGAAGAATTCGGTAAGCCGAAATCCCCGCAATTAAGAAGCATATGGTTAGTCCAGAGGCCAATAACATGTGCCCTAGTCGGTAAGGGAATGAGGGGTTGAAAATGATTGCAAACCAATCGACCGCATAAGCCACGCCATCGCGCATCTCGAAACCTGTGGGAGTATGCATCCATGAATTAAGGGCTAATATCCAAAATGCGGACAGTGATGTGCCTACTGCTACAATGAAGGTTGAAAGGGTATGAAGCCAAGGTGGCACACGATTAATACCAAATAACATGACACCTAGAAACGTGGCTTCTAAGAAAAACGCAGTCATGATTTCGTAGGCTAAAAGCGGCCCTGCAATATTACCCACTGTGGCCATAAAGCCCGGCCAGTTGGTGCCAAATTGAAATGACATAGTAATACCACTGACCACGCCCATTGCAAAGGTAAGGGCAAACACTTTTACCCAAAAGCGGTAGATCCGCATCCAAACTGGGTGCTTGCTTATGTGAAAACGAACACGAAAATAAAATAGCATCCAGCACATAGCAATGCTTATCGCTGGAAATAGAATATGAAAACTAATATTTGCTGCAAATTGAATGCGAGAGAGTAGCATTACGTCTGCCATTGATAACCCCTAGCGGCGCTGATTTTAGCCGTTGTTAATGTATATTTAAAACCCGATGTATTTAATCCTGCTTACGGCGATAATCTGCTGTTTAACTTGTACGCTTTTGATTTAACTGCTTTTTAAAAATTTATCCTTCATATCTAAAACTTTCCCCACCCCGGAACCTAACTTCATTAGAGTTGATAGCTTCTCTGGGCTCAGGCGTTGCAACTCTTCACTCCATTGGGTTACGTTTTCTAATAGATCATGGATTTCCTGTAGCTGCTGTTGAGCATATTCTTCCTGTGGATTTGCTGGTGTGACTAACAGGGTGTCTCTAAGTACGCTCATAGTCGGTTCAATTTCCCGCTTGCGACGCTCTTCAAACACTTTGTTTGCCATATCCCAAATACTGCCTAAGGATCTAAAGTAGTCTTTTCGGTCACCAGGAACATGATGCATTTGCACTAAGCGCCAGGCCTGCAATTCTTTTAACCCCATGCTGACATTGCCGCGGGATACATTGAGGGCTTCAGCAATGTCATTTGCACTCAATGGTTCTTCACTTATGACTAAAAGGGCATACATTTGACCAACCGTGCGGTTAAATCCCCAACGGCTGCCCATTTCACCGAAATGCATAACGAAGGTCTCTATCATGGGTGTCATTTTCATTGTGAATTATCTCTTTTCTGAAGTTTCAGTAATTTCTGAAAATTATAAACATTAATTGATGTAGATCAATTATTATTTTATTTGTTTGTGTTTATTAGCCAGCAACTTTGCTTTTTGGTGAAAGGGCTAGCTAATTGAAATTAATATTGAACTTGATGTTTTTTGTGCGTTTTTTAATCAACTTTCGCTAGTTTAAATTGTTCATTGAAATGTTTTTTTGAAATTTTAGAGAAAGTTTAAAGGTCTAGAACTTACATAAGGGATTCCACTGCTCAGATAAGAGCTCGTTTTTCACAATTAAATATTCTTGAGGATAGAACTTATGAAACATAACAACTCAATAAAAACTGCATTACTTATCGGTGCGACTTTAGCGGCTTCTCAAGTTGCTGTTGCTAAACCAAATGACCAATTATCTCTTGCTGAAGGGACACCTGAAAAAGTAAAAGTCGCTTTCCAAGAATGGAAAGAAGGTAAAAGATTACGCGGACGTAAAGATAAATGTTACGGGATTGCTTTAGCTGGTGAAAACGATTGTAAAGCAGGTGCAGGAACAAGCTGTGAAGGTACTTCTACCGTTGATTTCCAAAAAAATGCCTGGACTTACTCGCCTAAAGGTTCGTGTGAATTCATAGTAACACCTGATGGCACTGGCTCTAAAAAGCCTATCGCTTAGTACGTTAACTTTTAGATGAAAGCGTTAACTAAATTGCCCGTAGATGCGGGCATTTGTTTAAAACCAGAGCATTTTGATGACATTCCTAGCAGGGTTGATGGTCATTTGTGGTTCGAGGTACATGCAGAAAATTACCTAATGCAGGGTGGGCCTAGGCTCAAAAAATTACTGGATATTGCACAGCAGTTTCCGTTAAGTATTCACGGTGTTGGTGCGTCTCTTGGTGGTCCTAAACCAGTTAACACCGAACATCTCAAACGACTAACCAGTTTAGTTAACTCGGTGCCCACAGCCGCTTTTTCTGAACACATTGCGTGGTCGGGCACTGATAGCAATTATCTAGCTAATTTGATGCCAACGCCTATTACCTCTGAATCCCTTATTCGCACCGCTAACAATATTGAACAGTTACAAGATGCTATTCAGCGTCCAATATTGATAGAAAACCCGGCTAACTACCTTACTTTCAAATCTGACATGTCAGAGAGCGATTTTATGATGTCACTGGTGAGTAAAACGGGCTGCGGTATTTTGCTAGATGTAAATAATTTATTCATCAGTGCGAACAATACAGGAATTGACCCCATTAAATATATTCGTGCTCTCGATAGGAAAGTCATCGGTGAGATTCATGTGGCTGGGCATTCAGTAGATCCTGTTGAAAAAGATCTACTAATCGACTCCCATGATAGTGAGGTAGCAAGTGGTGTTTGGGCGCTGCTAAATGATGCATTAAGCCATATAGGCCCGTGTCCGGTGCTAATTGAAAGAGATGCGAACTTACCATCCTTTAAGGTATTGTTGGCAGAACGTAATATCGCGCGAAACTTAATTCTGCAAAATAACAAAAATGCTGGCTATGAGTGATTTTCATTTAGCTTTAATGAATTACGTGCAAAGCGGAGATTTAGTGGATATCGTCGAACATCTTGATGACACTATAAATACCCGTCGTTTGGCAGTCTATCGGAATACCTTTATAAGTAGTTGCATTGATGCGCTACTGCGCAAGTATCCAAGTGGTGAGAAATTATTAGGTGAAGATTTTTTTAAAGCCTTATCTAGGCAGTTCTGTTTATCACATCCACCAACAACCACAGTTTTAGCTGAGTACGGTGAAAACTTCCCTGATTATGTTCGGGACTCCATGCTAGATAGTCACCCTGAACTTGGCTATTTGTGGGACATCTGTAAATTGGATCGTGCTTGGTATCATGCCTACTTTGCGGATGAGAAACCTTCATTAAGCCAAGATCAGATTGAATCATTGTTTGACGACATCGAATCGAAATCACTTTCCTTACATCCCAGTGTGCAATTAATTCAAAATGACTGGACGGTATTGTCTCTTTGGTCACAGCTAAAAGTTGCCGAACTAAGCGAACAAGTCGCCATAGAACATAACCATGAAAATATTTTATTGTGGCGAGACAATGGCCGCATTTTACATCGACAAATTTCTGAACCAGAACACTTATTTATTTCTCGTATTTACGCTGGTCAAACCTTAGGGGATGCAGCACAAGTGGCGATGCAAAATGGTCCAATAGATATTAGCGAAATATTTAGTCAGTTACTCCTTAATAAATTAATAACTTAAGAGAAAAATATGATAAAACTCATTAACCTTTATGCTGGGTTAACGGCTAAACTTAGCTTGTACCTTACCGATATTTATTTATTACTCGCAAGATTATTGGTCGCGAGTGTATTTTTTCAATCAGGACTGACAAAGTGGAATGGATTTCTCAGCTTTAATCCTGATAAGTACGATTTGTTTTTATATGAGTTTTTCTGTCCAGATCCAGTCCGCGAAGGTGCTTTACTGCTATGTGACCCAATAACTTTAGATTATGTTGAAGGGTCCACAACTGTATCAATTATTGAAACCCTGGCGGTTTCTGCAGGAGTTGCTGAAATAGTGCTACCTATTATGCTTGCTTTAGGATTTTTAACTCGAGTTGGTGCTGCAGGTTTGATTGGAATGACGCTATTTATTAGCTTAGCTGTATTCCCGACTTGGGAGCACTGGTGGAACCCCGCAGTATGGTGGTTCATAGCGTTGCTGTCTGTACTTAGTATGGGGCCAGGAAGGTTATCTCTCGATAAGTTATTTGGCTTCGAAAAACGAGTTGCATAATCTACCCCTTTGCAGTTTAGTTAACTTGAATCCGGGTTAACTAAACTGGTTGTTAAAACGAGTTATGGTCACCTTCAAAAGGATGGCTATGCAAGTTACCTTCTCCACCTAATCTGCTATTAGAAAATCGAAAACGTCAACTAAATCATTAGCATTTTCCATTTCATGAATGTAATTCATGTGTTTATGAAATTATATCATTTTTATTCATGTATTGATCCGCGTATAAAACACACTCTCCTTTGACTTCTAACTTTTATAAAGATTGCAGTAGGTTCTTGATTGCAGCATTAATCAAGGTGCTGGCAAAGCGGCAATAGACTCAGTAAAGCCGCAACATAAAGTTGGAAAGTCCAAAAATGACAGGCGATAAATTTAGGTTTTATCTCAGATAAATTGGATACAAATCACCATGAATAAAGATTTTATATTTACCATTAACAGCATTGCTTTTGATGAAAACTATCATCCTTCAAACAACACCCGTATCACCACCAACTTTGCTAATTTGGCAAGGGGACAGAGCCGTCAAGAGAACTTACGTAATGCACTAAATATGATCGACAATAGTTTTAACGGCTTGGCATGCTGGGATAACCCTCAAGGAGATCGTTATTCGGTGGAACTAGATATCATCACCGTCGATATTGACATTGAAGGCAGTGGTCGTAGTTTCCCATCTATTGAAATATTAAAAACGAATATTGTAGATCATCGAACCAATAAACGTATCGAAGGCATTGTCGGTAACAACTTTTCTTCTTACCTACGAGATTATGATTTCAGCGTTTTGTTGTTAGAGCATAACAAGAATCAGCCGAAATTTAGCATTCCTGATAACTTTGGCGAACTGCACGGTAAACTGTTTAAATCTTTCATTAATTCAAATTCTTACAAGCAGCATTTCAAAAAACTACCGGTTATCTGCCTTAGCGTTTCGGATAGCAAGATTTATCACCGAACTGAAAATCAGCATCCGATTTTAGGGGTTGAATATCGGCCAAGCGATTCATCATTAACTGAACTGTATTTCAAAAAAATGGGTTTGCAGGTTCGATATTTTATGCCCGCTAATAGTGTTGCGCCTTTGGCCTTCTATTCCTGTGGTGATTTACTGAATGATTATACAGCCCTTGAGCTGATCAGTACCATCAGCACCATGGAAACCTTTCAGAAAATCTATCGGCCTGAGATCTATAACGCCAATGCGGTGGCTGGAAAGTGTTATCAACCAAATTTGCAGAATCAAGATCATTCTCTTACCCAAATTGTGTATGACCGAGAAGAGCGCAGCCAATTGGCAAGTGAGCAAGGGAAATTTGCCGAAGAGCACTTCATCAAACCCTATCAAAATGTACTTGAGCAGTGGTCTGCTAATTACGCCTAAACATTAACTTAAAAATAAGACGCTATTTATTATGAAAACTCTATTTCCTACCTCTACTGCTGGCAGTTTACCTAAACCTTCTTGGTTGGCGCAGCCTGAGACGCTTTGGTCACCTTGGAAGTTGCAAGATGAAGAACTAATTGCGGGTAAACAAGATGCTCTGCGTTTGTCACTGCAAGATCAACAACAAGCAGGAATTGATATCGTCAGTGATGGTGAGCAAACTCGCCAGCATTTTGTAACTACCTTTATTGAGCACCTTGATGGTGTTGATTTTGAAAAGCGTAAAACCGTTAAAATACGTGACCGCTATGACGCCAGCGTTCCCACCGTAGTTGGCGCTGTTACCCGTCAAAAGCCGGTGTTTGTAGAAGATGCGAAATTTCTACGTCAACAAACTACGCAACCTATAAAATGGGCACTACCTGGCCCTATGACTATGATAGATACCTTGTATGATAGCCACTACAAAAGTCGCGAAAAGTTAGCTTGGGAATTTGCCAAAATTCTTAATCAAGAAGCAAAAGAGTTAGAAGCCGCTGGTGTTGATATTATTCAATTTGATGAGCCTGCCTTTAATGTGTTTTTTGATGAGGTAAATGATTGGGGTATTGCCACTTTGGAAAAAGCACTTGAAGGACTTAAGTGTCAAACTGCTGTACATATTTGCTATGGTTATGGCATAAAAGCTAATACCGATTGGAAAAAGACGTTGGGCTCAGAGTGGCGACAATATGAAAAAGCCTTTCCTAAGTTGCAAACGTCGAATATCGATATAGTTTCATTGGAATGTCAAAACTCACGTGTTCCCATGGATTTGATTGAACTCTTGAGGGGGAAAAAGGTAATGGTAGGCGCTATTGATGTTGCAACCAATACCATAGAGACGCCAGAAGAAGTGGCTAATACCCTAAGAAAAGCCTTAGAGTTCGTCGATGCTGATAAGCTCTACCCTTCGACCAACTGTGGCATGGCACCTTTGCCGCAACAGGTGGCCAGGGCTAAACTCGCTGCGTTAAGCGCAGGGACTGATATATTGCGAATAGAGCTCTCAAGTTAACTCAGGCTCAACTTAACTAATATCTATCTTTATGTTCGCAACCTAAGTTAACTAAATGATAAACAAGGCTGTGAACATAAATTCTATGCACTTCTTTAAATACTTACTCTACTTGCAAATTTTTTTCGCTACTCAGGTTTTAAGTGGCGAGTCACCGGTATTATTAGATAATGGTGAATATAAAATTCCTGCAATTTATTCTACACCATCAGAAACAGGCAAATATCCGGCTGTGATTTTATTGCACGGAACTGCGTCGAACAAAAATGAGGTGGGTGATCTATATGCATTACTCGCCAAACAGCTAAGAGACAATCAAATTGCATCAATTAGAATTGATTTTGCTGGCACCGGCGATAGTCAAGTAGATTACCTAAAATACACCTTAGACAGTGCGCTTGCCGATGCAAATAGGGCGCGGCAGTTTTTAAGGGAACAACCCCAAATAGATAGTGATGACATCGCCGTTTTAGGATTTAGCCAAGGCGGCTTGATTGCTCAGTTATTAGTAATAGAACACCCAGAACTCGCCGCTTTAGTTACTTGGTCATCGGTAGCTGGTGATGGCATAGAGCCCTTTTCAAGTTTATTTCATCGCTACTATAAACAAGCATTGGATAATGGTTTTGCACCATTGACCTTCGACTGGCGGGGGCCGTTGAACTTAAGTTTGCAATGGTTTGAGCAAGTTAAAAAACAAAAGTCTTTCACGGGTTTAGTCGAATATCATGGCCCCACTTTAGCTATTGCTGGTGGTGCTGATACGCTTGTCGATGCAAATTCTTCCGTTAGGTTAATACAACGAGTAGGCTCAGAAGATGCCCAAGTAGTGATCCTAAAAGGAGCTGATCATATTTTTAATGTTTTCGATCCAGAAGCAAAACAACACGCAACTCTACAGAAAATTACCTTGCAATGGTTAGTAGAAAAGTTACATTAAATTTATGCTTAACGTTAGATTATATGCAGTTAACTAAAATAAACTAGGTGAATGCTACCATTGGAAAATGTAACTTTAAGAAAAGCGACACTAGACGACCTTGGAAAATTAATAGAGTTAGAGCAAAAGTTGATTGCGGCTGAACGCCCCTTTAACCCCATATTAAAAACAAAGGATGCAGTCTATTATGACATCGAGAATTTAATAACCAGCAAATCTTCGTATTTGGCTGTTGCTGAGGTTGATGGTGAAATAATCGCCACGGGTTATGCTCAAATTCGTGAATCTAAGATTGCCCATAGACATGATTTTCATGTGTATTTAGGTTTTATGTTTGTAGCCCAAGAGTTTCGAGGTTTAGGAATTAATAAGCGAATTATGCAAACGTTAATTGCATGGGGTAAAGAACAAAATTTGAGTGACTTTTATCTTGATGTTTACGCCACCAATGAGTCAGCAATCAAAGCTTATCGAAAAGCAGGTTTTGCTGAATCAACTTATGAAATGAAATTGAACCTTTAACCTTACAGAGTTTAAAAATTAAGCTTATAATTCAAATAAGTGATACAAAAGTTCGATTCACACGTTATAACATTTATAATTATTTAGTTAATTAAGTTTAAAGTTAATGAAATTAAAACTCTTCTTTCTATTAGTTGTGAGCTTCTTCGTTGTTTCATGCACCTCAATTCCTAAAGGGATAGAGCCCGTTAAGAATTTCGACCTAAATAAATATTTAGGTACTTGGTATGAAATTGCGCGTTTTGATCATAGTTTTGAAGAAGGTCTCCAACGTGTGACTGCCGAATATGCGCTTCTGGCTGATGGTGGCGTGAGTGTTATTAATCGTGGTTTTAACTCTGAAAATGGCGAATGGAAAGAGGCCGAGGGCAAAGCTTATTTTGTCGGCGAAGAGTCCATAGGACATTTAAAGGTATCTTTTTTCGGTCCGTTTTACTCCAGTTATATTATATTTTTTCTTGATCAAGATGATTACCAGTATGCCTTAGTGAGTGGCCCCAATCGGGAGTATCTTTGGATACTAAGCAGGGATAAAGCATTGCCAAAATCAACCATAGACATGTTAGTTCAAGAAGCCAGTGACGCAGGTTACGATATTTCAAAATTGATTTTCGTTGACCATAATTAGCCAGTGACTTTGGGTTTCATTCATATATATTGAAATTATTATTTGTGTATAAAGGTCTTAGCTAAAAAGCAAATTTGAAACCAGAAGAACGCGGAAGGAATAACATGCTCGAAAGTCAGCTTGAAGTTGTGCGCCAAGCCAAGCAATTTTTAACAAATACTGATATCAATGAATATCAAGAGATCTTAAAACCACACTTATCCGGAAGCGCTGGTATGCATATGCGGCACATTCTTGATCACTATCTGGCCTTAAAGAATGGATTTGACCTTAAGTTTATCGATTACGATAAGCGAAATAGGCATACTAAAACTGAAAGCTGCCCACAAGCTGCAATAACGCAATGGCAAGAAATTGAAGCTTGGTTAGAGAATGTTTGCCAACAAGACCTTAATATGGAGCTCGTGGTGAGCAGTGAAGTTAACACAAACAAGGTCGAACAGGCACGAGTACATTCTACTTTAGCAAGAGAATTAATATTCGTATCAAGTCACGCAATTCACCATTTCTCGTTACTCAGTGTCATTCAGTCATTAAGAGGAAATAATACACCTGAAAATTTCGGAGTTGCTCCCGCAACTATCAGTTTTCAGCGCGATGAAATGAATAAAGTCTCGCTTGCCAATCCATAATTTCATCTAAAAACTATACCTAATGCATAAAACCATAGAAATTTTGTGGTTTTTATGCATAATATCGCCGCTTAAATTCCATTCCACAAAGGTTTTAGCATGTCTATTGAACAAACTCTTTTATCTCGCAGTAACCAAGCCTGTGAATTATGCGGTGCCACCGACTCTCTTGTTGTATATGAAGTGCCGCCAGAAGAGGCCCATGCTGATAAATGTATTTTAGTCTGCGGAACATGCCAATCTCAAATATCGGGTGATGCAGAATTGGATATGACTCACTGGCGTTGTTTAAACGATAGTATGTGGAGTCAAGTGCCAGCAGTGCAAATCGTTGCCTGGCGCATGCTTAAAAAGTTATCTACTGAAGGCTGGGCTCAGGACCTGTTAGATATGTTATATCTAGATGAAGAAATGCTTAAATGGGCTGAGTCAGGTCTAGTTGAATTAAATGATGAGCCAACCTTAGATTGTAACGGCACAGCGCTGCAAGCTGGGGATACTGTCACCCTAGTAAAAGATCTCAATGTGAAAGGCGCTAACTTCACCGCCAAGCGCGGAACCGCAGTACGAGGCATTGCCTTGAGCAGTAATCCAGAACATATTGAAGGTAAAGTGAATGGTCAGCGAATTGTGATCATTAGTGCGTATACCAAAAAATCATAATTGTAGTTGTTGCAGCCCTAGGTGCTGTAGCACGGCATTTATGCCGTGGATGTTGTGTTT
>NZ_JBGOSE010000015.1:0-84382 GCF_041538045.1 Aliiglaciecola sp. SL4
GTCTAAGCGTGCTTTGGCTAACAAAGCCCGTTCAGACTTAGACATATATTCAAATGCTTTCTTGAAATTGCCTTGCGCGTTGAGAATCTGTCCATATTGATTATATGCATCCCATTGGCCTGCGAGGTCGTCCGTTTGTGCAGCTAAGTTAGCCGCTTTTTCCCCATAAACAAGAGCTCGTTCAAGAAAGCCATTTACTTGTAAAATTGAGCTGTAATGAACATAGGAATTAGCGATAGCAACAGGATTGTTCAACTCTTCTCGTAAGGTAACAGACTCTGCAATCCAGCTAAGTGCTTCTTTATCATTACCATCTTTACTATGAAAGTAAGATTTAAGTAAGTAGGCATAGGCTAAGGAAGAAATATCCTCAATTTTGGCAAACACCCGAATGGCATTGTCCAATAAAAAAAAAGCATGTTTTCGGTCACCCACGATATTGACCATTTGCGCTTCACTCATCAGCGATATCGCTCGAAATATAGTAGTTTTCTCTGTAAACGTTTGCTTCGATAGTTCGTAAAAAACTTGAGCTTGTTCGTAATTTTTCAATTCATAATTAACATCACCACTGAAGTACAGTGATAACCCTGAAAGCACGGGCCAATTGTTTTCGTTGGCAACCTTGTTTACCTCAGAAAGTTCCTCCGTAGCTTTAGTATAATGTTGCAAGTAAGCATCATTAATACCGCTATACATGCTTAATACCGTTGATAAATACAAAACTTGGGGTTGATGGCCTTGCTCTGTTCTACTATTTAGTACATCCAGAATTGCCTGTGCTTTGAGAAAAGTTGTCTTTGCAACTACGTATTGGCTTGCAGAATAAAAGCTATACCCTTTGAGTAACTGCCACTTTAGTGCATTAATATCGTCAGACTGGTTTACTCCTATTGTTGCCATCTCTTCTAATAATTCTGTTAATAACTCTACCCGATCAAATTGCAAATACAAACACGCCAAAGAGATACTAGCTTCAACTCTTTGTTCTAACGAGTTGGAATTAGCAATATGGGTTTCAAATGATGCTTGCATGGATGAAAAAGGAGTTTGTGCATTAGCATGTTCAAAGAAAAAGTCCGTTTCAGCGTTAAGGCTAAAACTACAAATAAACACTAAGACTGCACATATGGATGGATAGTTTATTACGGGCAACTTCATAAGGCGCGTATTGCCTTCTATATGCTTAAGAACCGGTAGGATAAATATTTGTTTAATCGAGCAAATTAATCAACAGATATATTCAGGATTGAGAAGAAAAAGTAAAAAATACAACAATAAAGTGGATAATTAGCTTTAAAACAGCATTGAATTAACTCTTGGCTCTATAATTAAATTCGAACACTGTCTTATTTATGTGGATGTTATACAGCTGTTTACATATTTATTTTTTGAATGTCAGCAGCGGATCCTGCATAAGTTTGATCTAAAAACGCCCCCCTGATACATCATCAAATAAAATAAGCAAAAAGTGGTAGTTCGCCTAAAGCTCAAGTCGCACCGGTAAGCTTATTTCCGTAAATAGAAATATTAGAACTGCCAAATAGACACCAACCTGAGACTTGAGGGCTAGCGTTACTAATAGCATTCATGGGCTTAGCTTCTTCTAACAAACTATTCCACAGATTAATACACAGAGTTGTGCCACCTCCGATGGCAATTGGCCATCTAGAATCGCTATCAATTTCAACTTCAGAATCATGAACAACAGTAGGGCTTTTTTAATCAAATAAGTACTTCGCATCAAGTCGACAGATTACTTAAATACTGCAACTTCTCCTTTCATTGCCGCTAAATTCGCATCGTCAGATAAATTAACATAACGCGCTAACAGAGTGACCGCTAATATACCTAATATTACTGTGACTATAATATGCTCAAATAATGTAAAACCACTGTACTTACGCAAAGCACTATCTTCCTGCTTTAATTATTTTGTTGTCCAAGTCTTTTCAAGAATGTTTTAAGATCATTGTATCTCTCGAGCATACTTATAGAATTAATTACAGTTTTCGTTAGCTGCACCATTATAAATTCCACCATTCAAACGAATGGAGTTTTTTAACTGACCTGATTCCTGAAATGAACGCCATTGTCGATTTAAGGTCGGAATAATATGATTTAATTCCTTATTGACCACAAAAACCAATGGAGTGTCGTGAACAGAATTAGGCGATTTATAAAATGTGGTACCACAAAATGGTTTTTGGTTTATCACCGAATTAGCATTGTATTCATTCATAACGGCATAATCACAACGTCCTTTTTGTAGCATATTGGTTATAGTGTGTTGTTCGCTTGAATCTACTCTTATTAACTTTTTTTCTTTGAATAATTGCATTAAGGAGGGGTAAACATAACCTCTCCTCACACAAATCAGTTTTTTTGAAACCGAAGATAATGAAAAATGTTGAGCAAATGGCGTCAGGGAGTAAAAATAACTTTTATGTAGTAATAGCTCGTTGCTGAACAATACCTTGTCTGGTTGACTTAGCCAAGCAGGGCTAGATAAAAAAACATCTGCTTTACCTGCAATTACTAGGTGTTCATTCCTAGATCTATTAGAATCTAAATACACCACATCAAACTTCTTATCGTCATCGAAGCTGTCGAAAAAGTCGGGGACTATGCCTTGGTAAACGTTTCGTTTTTCATCAAAATATAAATAAGGTGGTGCGCCTGGATCATTTATGGCAAATACAAGTTTTCCAGGTGATTTAATTTGTTCAGGATGCTGAGAGGCAAAACTTTTACTACAGATTATCAAACAACTAAAAAACACTACTTTTTTAAGTAATTCCAGCACAGCACAACCCCTGTCGACGGCCTCTATTCCAAACTAAAAATAATTTTATCTGTTAATATTAAAATTGGAAGACGAGATATCCTATTAAAACGCCAAACTAACTATAATGCGGATAACTAAGTATAGGTTGGTCTTAAGAACGACTAAAATATAGTTAATTTTTAACTATATTTTCCTGATAAGTCATGAAAACGAATTCACCTAAATCACTTAATGTTTTAGCAGCTATTATTATCTTTGAATATGCTCTATTTCAGAAAAGTCCTGATATGGTATTGATACGCCATACTTCTGGTAGTACTGATTAATTTTACCGGTTTTTCGATATTTCAACAACACACGAGCTATATCATCGTACAAAACAATAGCTTTTGATTTCCTAGGGATACTGATGTAAAGATAGTTCAAAAAAGTATCTTCAAAAGTCGCCTTTTCGAATTTACTTTCAAATAGCTCTCCATTATGAGACGTAGAACTAACCACAACATCAATTCGCTCCATTTCTAACATTCCTACTAATTGTTCAGTTCTACCGACTAACGTAAGGCTATCAGTGTTGATTTTAGAAAAGCTTGGAGAATAAAAAATTCCACGAATTGCACCTACACTTACATTTTTCAGATCATCATAAGAGGTAATATCAGAGGTAAATGACTTTGATTTATAGAAAAACAAGATTCGTTTTTCTACCGCATATTTAATTGGTTTTAAAAAACTAATCCGCTCTTCGGTCATGGAATGTCGGATTAACAGATCAACATTCCCGCGCTTAGCTTCTTTGGTAGACCGGATCCACGGCGCGTATACCCATTCATTATCATGTCCTAGTTCAGCGAGAATATCTTCTACTAGTTCAGGAAGAATACCGATACATTTTTTGCCATTAAAATATATCTCAGGTGGATAATCGCGACAATGAGAGACGAGTGTATTTGCTAAAACATGTGATGGCAAAAAGGTAAAAAATAGAGTTACCCATATTCGAACAGCTGTTTTCATAGAAGCTTTCTCAATTGAACACACAATCAGTATAGCTATATTTATATCTTTGATTAAAGATATTTAATTTCAATATCTCTAAGGTGCTAAGTTAGTAATTTAATTGTCAAAAATAGAGAGAATTTTCTCTTTCTAAGTGATGAGCTATTCAATCAATTTAACGGCGGAATTTAACAAACAAAGAGTAAAAATATAACAGGCACAAAAAAGCCGCTCTTAAGAGCGGCTTTTTAATTTTCACTTAAAGCAAATTAAATAGCAGTTGCTTTAGTTACTACGTCAACCAAGGTCCAGTTTTTGGACTTTGACAAAGGGCGACATTCAGTAATAGTTACTACGTCACCTTCGTTACATTGGTTTGTTTCGTCATGGGCGTGAAGTTTAGTAGAACGCTTTTGGAACTTCCCATAAATAGGATGTTTTACGAAACGTTCAACAACAACTGTAATGGTTTTATCCATTTTGTTGCTTACCACACGACCTTGAACTGTACGAATTTGTTGTTCAGTCATTAGCTTTCAGCCTTTTCAGTCAGAATGGTTTTAACACGCGCAATGTTACGACGCACTTTACGTAGCTGGTCAGTTTTTTCCAACTGTCCAGTGCTGTGCTGCATACGTAGATTAAACTGTTCGCGAAGAAGGTTTAACAACTCTGCGTTCAATTCTTCAACGTTTTTGGCTTTCAGTTCAGCTTTCATTACATCACCGTCCGAGTTACAAAGGTTGTTTTAAATGGCAATTTAGACGCCGCCAGTTCAAACGCTTCGCGAGCTAATGATTCAGGAACACCTTCCATCTCATATAACACACGTCCTGGTTGAATTTGGCATACCCAGTACTCAACGTTACCTTTACCTTTACCTTGACGCACTTCAAGAGGCTTCTCAGTAATTGGCTTATCAGGGAAAACTCGAATCCAAATTTTACCTTGACGTTTAACGTGACGAGTCATAGCACGACGAGCTGCTTCAATTTGACGTGCGGTCATACGACCACGGCCAATTGATTTCAATCCGTAAGTACCAAAGCTAACTTTGCCGCCCGCAACTGCCATGCCGCGGTTGCGACCTTTATGCATTTTGCGGAATTTCATACGTTTAGGTTGTAACATAATTATTAGCCCTCACGCTTAGCAGAACGGCCTTTCTTCTTAGGTGCTTGAGCAGGTTGCTCTTGCGTAAGAGGCAATCCGCCTAGTACTTCACCTTTGAAGATCCAAACTTTTACGCCAATGATGCCGTAAGTAGTCAAAGCTTCTGAAGTTGCATAATCGATGTCAGCACGGAAAGTGTGTAGTGGTACACGACCTTCACGATACCATTCTGAACGTGCAATCTCTGCTCCGCCCAAACGACCGCTTACTTCTACCTTGATACCTTTAGCGCCAAGACGCATTGCATTCTGTACAGCACGCTTCATAGCACGACGGAACATTACACGACGTTCTAATTGGCTAGAGATACTGTCAGCAACAAGCTGGCCATCTAGTTCAGGTTTACGCACTTCAGCAATATTGATCTGAGCTGGCACACCGGCTAACTTAGATACAAATTTGCGAAGCTTCTCTACATCTTCACCTTTTTTACCGATTACAACACCAGGGCGAGCAGTGTGAATAGTCACACGAATGCTTTTTGCTGGGCGTTCGATAACGATTTTCGATAGAGACGCGTTTTTCAATTCTTTAGTCAGGTATTTACGTACCTGGTGATCATTAAACAGGTTGTCTGCATATTCCGCTGTGTTAGCGTACCAAGTAGACGTCCATGGTTTGCTGATACCCAGGCGTATACCTGTAGGATGTACCTTCTGTCCCATTTCTAATCTCCTAGTCCGCTACTACAACAGTGATATGACTGCTGCGTTTAAAGATACGATCAGCTCGGCCTTTGGCTCGTGGCTTGATACGCTTCATAGTTGGGCCTTCATCAACGAAGATTTTTGCGACAGTCAACTCATCGATGTCTGCGCCTTCATTGTGTTCAGCGTTCGCAATCGCAGACTCTAGTACTTTTTTGACTAGAGCAGCACTTTTCTTCGGACTATAAGTCAGAACTTCAAGCGCCTTTTCAACGTGTAAACCGCGAATTTGATCTGCAACCAAGCGTGCTTTCTGAGCCGAAGAACGGGCAAAACGATGTTTAGCTAAAGCTTCCATAATTTTTCCTCTTATCTCTTCGCTTTCTTATCCGCGACATGGCCGCGGTAAGTACGCGTTGGAGCAAATTCGCCCAACTTATGGCCAACCATTTCGTCAGAGACGAAAACAGGTACGTGCTGGCGACCGTTATGGACCGCAATGGTCAACCCAATCATATCTGGGATGATCATGGAGCGACGAGACCAAGTCTTAATTGGTTTCTTTTCGCCCTTTTCCACTGCAGCCTCTACCTTCTTCAGCAAGTGCAGGTCAATAAATGGACCTTTCTTGAGAGAACGTGGCATGGTGAATCCTCGCTGTTACTTGTTACGACGACGTACGATAAGTTTATCGGTACGCTTGTTACTACGGGTTTTCTTACCCTTAGTTGGTACACCCCAAGGTGAAACTGGATGACGGCCACCAGAGGTACGACCTTCACCACCACCATGTGGGTGATCTACTGGGTTCATGGCTACACCACGAACTGTTGGACGCACACCGCGCCAACGTGTTGCACCAGCTTTACCTAGTGAACGTAGCATATGTTCAGCGTTACCAACTTCACCAATGGTGGCGCGGCAATCAGCTAAAACTCTGCGTACTTCACCAGAACGTAGACGAAGTGTTACATAACCTTCGGCACGCGCTAATATTTGTGCATATTGTCCTGCAGAACGGGCAATTTGAGCACCTTTACCAGGCTTCATCTCAATAGCGTGTACAGTTGTACCTACTGGGATATTGCGCATTGGCATGGCGTTACCCGCTTTGATTGGTGCATCAGAACCAGACTGTAGAGCTTGTCCAGCTTTAGCACCTTTCGGAGCAAGAATATAACGACGCTCACCATCAGCATAAAGCACAAGTGCAATATTAGCTGAACGGTTAGGATCGTATTCCAAACGTTCAATTTTGGCTGGAATGCCATCTTTGTTACGTTTGAAGTCAATTAAACGATAATGCTGTTTATGACCACCACCAATGTGACGCACGGTAATGCGACCATTGTTGTTACGACCACCAGACTTGCTGTTTTTCTCAAGTAGTGGTGCGTAAGGTGCGCCTTTATGTAGATCAGGATTTGTAACCTGAACTACGTGACGACGACCTGCAGAAGTCGGCTTAGCTTTTAATAATGGCATATCAAATCCCCTTCTTAAGCTTCGCCACCGACGAAGTCGATGTCTTGACCTTCTTTAAGCACTACATATGCTTTTTTCCAGTCGTTACGCTTACCAAAAGACTGACCGTGACGCTTGGTTTTACCCTTCACGTTTAAGGTACGAACGCTGCTAACTTCAACTTCAAACAGTTTTTCAACTGCAGCTTTGATTTCAGCTTTGTTTGCGTCTTTTACGACTTTGAAAACAACAGCGTTGTTGCCTTCAGCAGCCATGGTTGATTTTTCAGAAACATGCGGTGCTAATAGCACCTTAAGTAAACGCTCTTCAGAGATCATGCTAACGACTCCTCTAGCTGTTTAACCGCATCGGCAGTGATTAACACTTTTTCGAATGCGATTAAGCTTACTGGGTCAATGCCTTGAACATCACGAACGTCTACTTTATATAAGTTACGAGCAGCTAAGAACAAGTTCTCTTCTACTTCTGACGTTACGATTAACACGTCGTTAAGCTCAAGTTCGTCAAGCTTAGCAATCAATGCTTTTGTTTTAGGTGCATCAACACCAAATTTTTCTACAACAATCAAGCGATCTTGACGTACCAATTCAGAAAGGATGCTACGGATAGCTCCACGGTACATCTTTTTGTTCACTTTTTGACTGTGATCTTGAGGTTTGGCTGCAAACGCACGGCCACCACCGACCCAAATTGGGCTGCGGATTGTACCAGCACGAGCACGACCAGTACCTTTTTGACGCCAAGGCTTCTTGCCACCGCCTCTAACTTCAGAGCGTGTTTTTTGTGCTTTAGAACCCTGACGGGCACCTGCACCGTAAGCCACTACTACTTGGTGTACTAGCGCTTCGTTAAAATCACGTCCAAAGGTTGCTTCGGAGACTTCAAGAGCGCTATTCGCGTCTTTCAATACTAATTCCATCACTTAACTCCCAGACGTTACGCTTTAACTGCAGGCTTGACGATAACGTCACTGCCTGGAGCACCAGGTACTGCACCTTTGATTAGAAGAAGGTTGTTCTCTGCGTCAACACGTACTAGTTCCAAAGATTGAGTAGTCACAGCTTTATTGCCTAATTGGCCAGCCATTTTCTTCCCTTTGAAAACTTTACCTGGAGATTGGTTTTGACCAATCGAACCAGGAGCACGGTGAGACAAAGAGTTACCATGTGTCATACGTTGGTGACTAAAGTTCCAACGTTTGATAGCACCGGCAAAACCTTTACCTTTAGAAGTTCCTGCAACATCAACTTTTGTAGCTTCAGTAAAGATTTCAACAGTAAGTTCACTGCCTACTTCAATACCTTCGCCTTCGTTGTTGTCTAAACGAAACTCCCATAAACCACGGCCAGCTTCCACGCCAGCTTTAGCAAAATGACCTGCTGAAGCTTTATTTACGCGGTTTGCTTTTTTATCACCAGCGGTTACTTGTAGCGCGCGATACCCATCTGTTTCATCAGTACGTAACTGAGTCACACGGTTTGGGGTCGCTTCTATAACAGTCACAGGAATTGAAATACCATCTTCAGTGAAGATGCGAGTCATTCCTACTTTACGACCGATAAGACCAATCGCCATTGTTAAAACCCTCTCTTGTTAGCCCAGGCTGATTTGAACATCAACACCGGCAGCCAAGTCCAATCTCATCAATGCATCAACTGTTTTATCAGTTGGTTCAATGATATCTACCAAACGCTTATGTGTACGGATTTCATACTGATCACGTGCGTCTTTATTCACGTGAGGTGAAACCAATATTGTATAGCGTTCCTTGCGAGTAGGTAGTGGAATAGGACCGCTAACCTGAGCACCTGTACGTTTCGCAGTTTCAACGATTTCAGCCGTAGACTGATCGATCAACTTGTGATCAAACGCTTTCAAACGAATACGAATTCTTTGATTTGGCATCGATTAAGCTCCAATCGAAAGAACAAAAAAAACCATCCACACCAACCTTTCATTAGGTGGGAGGATGCATGTAAACCGATGACCCACAATTGGGGTCTTGTTCATAGTATTTCGATTTCTTCGCTAGCCAACTTTAATTAGAGCTAACTAATGTTGAAATCGAAATCACTGCCCATCAGGGCAAGTGGGCGCGAATTATACATGTGTGTGAAATTAATGCAACGCCTATTAGTAATTAAATGTGAGTTTATAAGGTTAAATTATAAACACAACAAATTAGTGTCATTAAAACGCTAAAAAACTGTACCTAGGAACAGGTGTATTTTAGTTACCATTTCACTAACCTTTTGATATTGCTTTGGCGCAAAGGTTGTTTACGAGGCCAACAGCAATAAAACGTTCTTTTATCTGCAACTCAGTAAAAGGACATTAATTTATTAATCAAAAGGAAATCGCACATGCGAGAATTGAATGTTACGCAATTAGAAGAAGTCAATGGTGGAGTCGCTCCTTTAATTGTTGCTTTTGGAGCTGGGATGTCCGCTGTTGGTTATATTAACAGTTTACCAGGACTCATGTCATTTGGTCGTGGACTCGGTTTTGGTTTTTATGATGCTACTCATTAAACAAAAAGGAATTTTTAATGATCGAATTAAATAGAAATGAATTAATTAAAATTTCTGGAGGCATGCCCGACAACGAAGTTGCAGGTTACGCAATTGGTTATGGTGTGGGATATGTATTCGGAGGAAAAGCGGGTTATCAATTAGGAGTTTCCATTTATAACTTGTTTCATTGATTTTAGAAAAAGTTAAAAGGGGATAGCTCCCCTTTTATTTTTAATAAACTATAAAACAGAAGGGAAGTGTAATGAATCGTAAATTTGTAATATTCACCAATGCTATTTTATTTTTAATGATAGCTACCAATCTCTGGAGTGTCACTTTTAACTGGTTCGTAAACGATATTGACATGTCAGCTAACCCTAATCTACAAACAGCATTGTTATACATTATCTGCGGGTTTCTATTTAACCAATATGGAGCAGAGAAAAATCCTAACGATATTTGTAAAGAGGATTAAATTATGGATCCCAAACTAATTAAGTTTACTAACTGGTTGCTGTATATCTTAGTTGCATTTGCTTTCATTCAAGTTGTAGGGAGCTGGTTTGAAGATGGTACGGGTATCTTCGGAAATCCGGTAGCCCATACAGGAATGTTGCTAATCATACTGGGGTTTTTATTCAACCAAAGCGTAAAACCTAAGCAATCTGAGGAAAAGCAATCTAAATCTTAGGTTTTGTTAATGATTACACTCAGTTATAGTTAGGGAATAAGTAATGACACTGACCGTAGTAGATGGCAACAGAACTTGTTATTGAAGAGACTCTTCAGAAAATAGATAGATTGTTGGAAGCCCATCCATCATTGATGGATGCTTATCAGCAATTGGAACCGATAATTCTTAGTTTGTTTGAAGCTCAGCGTATGAGTATTTTTCAACGCCGACGTCAACATCAAGATTTGGTTGCCCGTTTCAAAACCGGAAAAGAAACGCTACAAATCAAAGTTCCGATTAGTCCACAGTCTATCGCTGGATATGTTGCACTGAGTCAAAAGCCCCTGCTAATTAGCGACCCTTATAATGCGCAAGAACTGGCAGAGATACATCCACGTCTGAAGTTTGCCGATAAATTTGATAAGAACAGTTCTTTTAAAACTGAAAATATCATTTGTGTTCCCATTTTGAATGCCGGCGTACTGATGGGTGTGATGCAAATCATTAATAAAAATGTGGGCTGCTTTGGTGATGCCGATTTACGCTTAGCCAATTCATTGTCAGAAATATTAGGAAATAAATTCCGCTATGAATTGGGCGGAACCAGTAATCCGTTTGATTATCTTGTTCATCGTAAGTTGATGTCTGAAAAAGACCTCAAACAATTTACTGAAACAAGTAAAGATATTCGTCAATTAATCCAACGCATGGTCTCCGAAGCTCGTATTCCCGAAGATGAGTTGGGAAATGCATTATCGGTTCACTATCAAGTTCCCTACATTAGTTACCTGCCTGAGAAATACCATGTTCTGCAAAGCGGTAATAAACTAAACCTATCTTATTTAAAGCGAAACTACGTAGTGGTGTTGGCAGACGCTGCTGAAAATCCAATTGTTTTGATGGCCGAACCTAATAATGCTGCCCTATTAATGGAAATTGAAAGTGCATTAGGAATAGACAGCTATGAAATCTCTGTAGGTTTACCCAATCAAGTGCTGCAATACTTAGGCGCGAGCGGGGGCGGAGGCGCGCCTGGAGAGATGGATGAAATACTGGACGAAATTGGTACCAGTAGTGAAGAGTTAGATGAAACTAGTGAAGAGATGTCTGATGATGCGCCTGCAGTAGTTCGTTTAGTGAGTCGCGTTTTGCATGACGCAAAGCGATTAAATGCATCAGATATCCATGTGGATCCTGAAAAGAACGGTCCGACACGGGTTCGAATGCGCATCGATGGTGTTTGTCGAGATATTACCCAGGTACCGGCTTCTCATCACAGCGCAGTTATTGCACGTATAAAAATCATGTCAAACTTGAATATCGCTGAAAAGCGTGTTCCACAAGACGGTAAATTGGCATTTAAAATGTCAGGTCAGTTGGTTGAAGTTCGGGTCGCAACAATACCGACAGTGGCTGGCGAAGGTGTGGTCATGCGGATTTTAGCCTCAGGTGGCGCGTTACCCATTGAAAAAATGAACATTTCGCCTAAGAACATGAATATGCTTCGGGTAATGATTAAAAAACCCCATGGAATATTATTAGTTGTGGGTCCTACAGGTTCGGGTAAAACCACCACATTGCACGCCATATTAGGTTATTTGAATACACCAGATAAGAAAATTTGGACAGCAGAAGATCCGGTGGAAATAACACAGCCAGGATTGCAGCAAGTTCAGGTGAGTCCCAAAATAGGCTTCACTTTCGCCAACGCATTAAGAGCTTTCTTACGAGCCGACCCTGATATTATTCTTATTGGTGAAATGCGTGATAAAGAAACGGCGCATGCTGGTATAGAAGCCTCTCTGACCGGTCACTTAGTGCTCTCTACTTTGCACACTAACTCGGCACCAGAAACCATCACTCGCTTATTAGATTTAGGCCTAGATCCGGTGAACTTTTCCGATGCCTGTGTTGGCATCATGGCGCAACGCTTGATTCGAACTATATGTCCAAACTGCAAAGAACAATACCCCGCGACTGAAACAGATATGGCGTTTATTCGTCGTCAATACGGCGAAGAATATCTGGAAGAACTTGGTCTGGAGGAGCCGCTAATGTTGTATCGTGGCAAAGGTTGCGATGATTGCGGTGATACTGGTTATAAAGGAAGAACCGGGGTACATGAATTGTTAGCCATGACATCTGATCTTCGCTCTCTAGTGTACAAAGAAGCATCGGTAACTGAAATGAAAGCCCAAGCGATGAAAGATGGAATGAGAACCCTCACGCAAGACGGGATCTTAAAAGTACTAAAAGGTGATACTGATATAGCTCAAATTCAGATTATCAGCGGAACTGAGTAACTGAAAAAGGCACTCAATGGATAAATTGAGTGCCTATTTTAAGGTCTCATCGGGTTCAAAATTAAATAATTTAATACCCCCTGATGTTGCCTACCTTACTCAGAATCAATGGTTCCATTTGCGTTAGGTAAGTTATTCAGTAACTGCTTATTAAACGTATGGAAATCGTTGATTGCCGTTACTAAATCATTGGTTCCCAAGTCTTGAACTTCATTAATAATACGATTAATTAACTTATCGTACTGATCGCCATCCGCTAACTTTTGCTGCGACTGCTCAAAAACATTGAGCATTTTTTGCAAGTAATCACTTACTCTTTCTATCGGTTTTGATGACGGCTCTTGACTGCTGTCGTCATCGTTATATTGAGAAACCGACTCGTAAGCTTTAACTACCTCAACTTGATCTTGTCGAGTGAGTTGCAACGCAAAACCTGCTAGTTCTTGTTCGTCAAAACCAATTTCCAAGGCCTGTTCAAAAGCTTGCTCAATATCTCCTTCAAAAAAAGTGTTGGCCAAATCATTGGCATCAGAAACTAACTGACCTATAGACTCCAGTTCACTTTCATCCAACTCACCAGTTACTGAAAAGCTGTAGTTACTCTGTGCAACAAATACCGATTGCTGAGCCGCTGTAGGCTCGCCGTTTGTTTCAGATGCTTCAGGTCGAGCATTTGCTGGTGTAGAGCTTTCATCTGACTCAGCACTTTGTAATTCAACCTCATCAGCCTGAACATTTGCATTGCTTGGAGTTTCAACATTATCTGTAGAAGCACGCGGTAAAACATCGTTCTTTTCGATGTCTGAACTTTGTGTAATTTGTTTCTCTTGCTCCATTAACACCTGACGATTTAACTCAAACTGTTTTAAATCCTCAAAACGAATAGTGACTTCATCACCATCCCGGGTGCGAATTTGCAACTCGCCACTTTGTTGGCGAGACGCAGAAAGACTCTCTGTTACAGTTGACATAGGAGACTGCAAAGCAGCGTCATCTACTTCGTTTTCGTTACCAAAAAGTTGATCTTGTAATCGTTGAATACCTTGCTCAATTAAATCAGCGCTACGATCAATCCCCTCAGAAATATCTTCATTCATAAAACCTGACAGATCTTTTTCTGCCAGATTGATCCCCTTAGCAACCCCCGAACGTGCTTGGTCAAATAAGCTACTTAAGGTTTCTTCATCCGCACCATTGCGTGCAGCTCCAGAAATCACGCCGCTCACAAAATGAAGTACATTGTTTGCTACTTCTTCAAAGTCGAATAAACTTTCATTTGTTTGTTCAGGACTTTTCAGATTTGCCCGTTTACCATCAAGTTCTAATGTTTGGTTTAACGAGTTACTGTAAATTCTTAACCCGACTGTCGTTTGTGAACTGAGCTTGCTAACAGTAGATTCAGCAGACATACTTAGCCCTGCTTCTGCTTGTTTCAAACCAGCTTCACGCAATTGATTTTTTACCGCGTCATTGGGGTTAACCTGGGCTTTGTCGCCCATAAACGCTTTAATTTCGCCAAAATTCATGTGGAATACCTCACTATCCTCATTTAATAGTATCGACTATAAATTCAGTTTATTGAGAAATTTAATAAAATAAACTTAGTATTACACGAAATTATGAGCAAAATTAGTTAGTTAGCTTCAGGTCAAAAAACAAACACCAAATTGCGTTTGCAAGCGCGCTGGAAATCTTTAAAATTCGCGATTCTTCTTATAATGCCCAACTAATCGAGTTTTTGATGCGCCCAACAGAAATAAATCCCCAATTTTACCAAGCTCAACTCGACGACAAAGTATCCGCTTTAAATCAGCAATTTTCTGAATTTAGCATGCCAGAATTAGAAGTGTTTAACTCTGAAAAGTTGAATTATAGAATGCGTGCAGAGTTTCGTGTTTGGCATGATGGTGACGAACTGTTTCATATTATGTTCGACCAAGAAAGCAAAGAGAAATATCGCGTCGAAACATTTCCTCCTGCTAGTAAATTGATTAATAACGTCATGACAGACTTGGTCGCTTTGTTAAAAGAAAACGACATAGCCAGACGAAAGCTTTTTCAAATCGACTATTTAAGTACTTTAAGTGGCGAAATTATCGTTTCATTGCTTTATCACAAAGCCATAGATGACCAATGGCTTGAGCAAATCAACAAAATTTTGAAACAGTTAAGACAGCATTACCGAATAGATATAGTCGGTCGGGCCCGTAAGCAAAAAATATTAGTTGATAAAGATTTTGTAATTGAGCATTTACCTGTTGGCCAGAAAACCTACGAATTTAAACAAATTGAAAATAGCTTTACCCAACCCAATGCCTTAGTGAATCAAAAAATGGTTGAGTGGGCACTTGATGTCACCACAAATAGCGAAGGCGATTTACTCGAATTATATTGTGGTTTGGGTAATTTCAGTATTCCCATGGCACAAAATTTCAAACGCGTTTTAGCCACTGAAATATCTAAAACCTCGGTAGCTGCAGCACAATATAATATTGAGGCTAACCAAGCCCACAATGTCACCATTTTACGCATGTCCAGCGAAGAGTTTGTGCAAGCTCAAGCTGGGGTGAGAAAATTTAATCGTCTCGAAGGGATAGATTTAACCCAATACGACTGTCGTACTGTATTAGTTGATCCCCCTCGAGCGGGTTTAGATGATGAAACCGTTGCTATGGTTAGTAATTATGACAATATTGTTTATATTTCATGTAACCCAGAAACTTTGCTAGATAACTTGGCTGTTCTAAGTCAAACACACGAAGTGCGCAGATTTGCTTTGTTCGATCAGTTCCCTTATACCCATCATGTGGAGGCAGGGGTTTATTTAGTGCGGAAAAACTAAGCTGAATTATAAAGATTCATTGCTTTTGGCGAACTCTAAAGAGCCATTGGTAATGAACCTTAACTGAATTTTCAAACGTACAGCCAACTGCTCACGTTGAATAGGATCTAAATCTAACGCTTCAGCACCTGTACTAAAAACTAGCTTAACCATAGCTTCTGCTTGCAAGTTAGCGAGCTTTTTACTTAATCCCGTGGTTGCCACGGTATAATCAGTCAGCTCTTCTGTGAAGTGCTGAATCTCCCTAAATACAGCCGTTCGAAACGCGTTCGAAGTACCTGTGTGTTCACGTAATAATAATCTAAAAATATTACTGTTAGCAGAAATGAACTCCATAAAAGTATCAATGGACGTGCTGATGACTCCCCCTCCTGACGCAATTCTGACTCGAGCTTGTCGCATCAACTGGCGCAATGTTAACCCAGCCTCATCCACTAGAGTTAGACCAAGCTCATCAATATCTTTAAAGTGTCGGTAAAAAGAAGTTGGTGCGATGCCCGCCGCCCTTGCCACTTCTCTAAGACTCATACTAGAAAAGCTATGTTGTTCATCTAAAAGACCAAAAGCAGCATCTATAATTGCGCGACGTGTTTTTAACTTCTGTTGTTGCCGAGTTTGAATCACTTAGTACCCTCAGATATTTCCAGTCGTGAGATAATTATCAGGTTGAATTACACCTTAGGTTAACAGGCTTTTCAATTTATTTACTTGATAAAATATGCGGCTCAGGATAAATTAGCGTACAGTTGTAAGCTCAAAAGCATTTTTAAATGAACAAACCTCGTCTTTTATTGACCAATATTTTGGTCTTTCTCATCACCGGAGTCATTGCTGTAGTTGGCGTTCCATTGGAAGCATATTTCAATGGGTTCGACGCATTTGAAGTGACGGCCTGTATATTCTTAATATACTTTTCTGGCATGTCCATAACCGCTGGCTACCACAGATTATGGTCTCATAAAGCATACGAAACTAATTCCGTTGTTCGCTTTATACTTGCTGTAGGTGGTGCAATGGCACTGCAGAATAGTATTTTACATTGGAGCTCTGATCATCGAGTTCATCACAAATTTGTTGACCAAAATGGTAAAGACCCCTATTCAGCCAAACGAGGGTTTCTATTCTCTCATATAGGCTGGATGCTTAGAGATTATGAGTCACATAGATATGATGACTACAAGAATTGCAGAGATTTGCAAAAAGATGCCATTGTAATGTGGCAACATAAATATTATATACCTATTGTTCTGGCTACCAATTTTGGCATCCCTATGGCATTAGGATTTCTTAACGGCGACGTATTAGGAATGCTTCTATTGGCTGGTGTATTCAGATTAGTAGTTGTCCATCACGTTACTTTTTTCATCAACTCACTAGCCCACATTTGGGGTAAACAACCCTATACCGATAAAAACACAGCTCGTGACAATGGTATTTTAGCCTTTTTCACCTTTGGTGAGGGTTATCATAACTATCATCATATTTTTGAGTATGACTATAGGAACGGTATTCACTGGTGGCAGTTCGACCCTACTAAATGGTTAATTCGTGGACTCTCTGCTCTAAAACTGGCTCGGAACTTACGTCGTTGTCCAGAAGAAAGAATTGAAAAAGCGCGTTTTGAAATGATGATGAAGCGCACTCAGAAGAAAATTTCTCATCTTCCCGACGCTGAAGAAATCATGGTTAAGCTGCAACATGAATATGACGTATTAGTTGCCAAAATGAGTGACTATTATGCAACCAAGAAAAAGCTATTAGAGTTTAATCAAGCACGTATCAAAAAGAGTTACGACAATTTCGAGCTAGCAAATAAATACCAAGAACTAAAATTAAGTATGGTTCAGCAGAAACAGAAGCTCTATGAATTGTATCAAATGGCGTAAATTCTATTTTACTTCCATGGCTCAAAAGCCCGTGTCACAGTGCAAAAAAAAACCTGACGAAAGTCAGGTTTTTTTATAAGATTAATAAACTTAAGGTTGTACTGCTGCAGTTAACGATTGGTCTGTTAAAGCATCTCGGTGAGCGACAACTTCGATTAACGCATCTTTTGGATAATATTTAATGGTGGCCATAATAGCATCACTTTGAATATTTGCTTTTTCAGCAATATCCATTTGAACGTTTCGATAAGTCATATTTTGGCTAATCTTATTTGCCATGCATTGACTATTCACTTCAAACGATTGTTTGTCTACACAATCAAACGTTTTTAACTGATCGGCTTGAGCATGCGCAACCGCTCCTAAAGATAAGACGGCAAGAAAAGAAAATAATTTACGCATTGTGTTACTCCTATTAATTCATCGGTAGTCCGATGTAAAGAATATAACACAGACTATCCCAGGTTCGAAGCATAGTTTTATGACATTAATATGACAAGGTGTAATTTTTTGAATGAAAATGACTTTGATTTAGCCAGAAAATGCCGAGAGTGCACGGATTTACTGCCCTTAGAACCTCGACCGATAATACAAGGAAGCTCAAACAGCAAAATTTGTATCATTGGACAAGCCCCAGGTTTGGCAGCACATAATACTAATTTACCATGGAATGACGCCTCAGGAGACAGATTGCGAAGCTGGATTGGATTGTCCAAAGCAACTTTCTACGATAAAAATACAGTGGCAATATTACCAATGGGATTTTGCTACCCAGGAAAGTCATCATCCGGCGACTTACCACCTATCAAACGTTGTGCAGAACTATGGCATCAACGACTACTCGCTTTATTCTCACCTAAAATCACTCTTTTAGTTGGTCAATATGCACAAAGGTATTACTTAAATGATAAGTTAAACCTGACCGAGAGAGTAAAAAACTGGCAAGATTACCTGCCAAAATACATCGTACTCCCTCACCCTTCTCCTCGGAATAACATTTGGTTAAAGAAAAATGAATGGTTTGAACGTTCAGTTTTACCGGAAGTCAAAACGTTAATCCAGATGGCATCTTAAGGATAGTTAAATCGTTAAAACCTTAAACTAAACAGCCAGTATGGTTTACTGATACTTATCAAGAAATTTAATGAGTTCACTAAATGGCATAGGTTTAGCGTATAAATACCCTTGAGCTTCATCACAGCCTAGTTTTAACATGTAACTGGCTTGTTCTCGTTTTTCAATGCCCTCAGCAATGGTGTTTAAACCCAGGCGGCTACCTAAGGTAACAATCGTTTCGGCAATAAAGGCCGATTTATTGGGTTTAATTTCATTAATGAATGACCTGTCAACCTTCAGTCTATCAAGGGGTAACTGCTGTAAATAACTCATTGAAGAAAAACCAGTACCAAAGTCATCAATGGCTATTTTTACTCCAAACTCTTTAAGTTCTTTAAGTGATTCGACAACTATCTGAGGCTCATCCATGACTACGCTTTCTGTTATTTCCAGCTCTAACTGTGCAGGCACAATAGAATACTTATTAACGGAGGCTTTAACCATCTGAACGAAATCGGGATCTCGAAATTGCGGCATGGAAATATTTACCGCCATGCGCAAGTCATTGTAGCCTTGCTCTGTTAATGCCTTGAGATGCTGACAAGACTCTTCCAACACCCAAGCACCAATTTCTATTATCAGACCAGAGTACTCCGCCAATGGAACAAATACTGCTGGTGAAATAAAGCCATCATCTTCTGTTGGCCAACGCAGTAATGCTTCCATCCCAACAACCTGCTCAGTTACCAAGTCAACTTGGGGTTGGTACCAAACTTCAAGCTTGCGAGCAGAAAAGTCAGTCCTAAGTTGCCTAATCAGACTCAACCGCCAAGTTGTTTTTTCTTCCATTTCCGGTTCGTAATAACCGTAATTGGTGTTCAAATCCTTTTTAGCGCGATTTAATGCAATATTAGTTTGTTTTAATAAATTGATTCCCGAGCAATCGTCGTCGATTAATTTGCAAAAACCCATGGTTATATTGATAGGTAGCGTATGATCACCGGCTTTGAAAGGAAATGCGAATAATGAATTAACTCTTTCAGGGTTAACGACTTCTTCAGAGCCAATTAAACCGAACACATCAGCACCAATGCGACCCATTCTAACTTTAGACCCTAAACTATCTTGTACACGCTTGGATACAGCTTTTAAAAGATTATTACCTGCATCTTGCCCTAACCCATCGTTAACGTCAGAAAAGTGCTTAATATCAAGTAGTGCAACAACGTTGTAACCAGTACTTGTCATGACAGCAGTATCATCAAGCATATTGATGAACTCATTACGATTAGGGAGTTTAGTTAGCCAATCTTTAAAGGCTGCTGTACGCAATTGATGGAATAAATTTACATTTTCATAGCCGATTGAAATACTGTGTAAAAATACTTCAAGCAATTTCCTGTCTAATGAGTTTATTGGCTCTTTAGCATTAAGGAAAACCGCCGCGTCGTAACCTGAACTATTCAGATATAAAACTGAATAGTTTTTTTCGTAAACGTGCTCTTTTTGAGATAGACATTGACTAACTGATTCTACAATTTTTTTATTGTGCAGATTGTCTAAGTTTTCATTAATGTATTTAGCAAATTCTCCTGCGGCTCCTAAAACATAAACGTTATTATCCTCTTTATCTAAAATGGCACCCGCTCGCGCACAAACAACACCGCCAGCATCAAGACCAATTAGAGAACTAATTTGTGTGACAATGCCTTCGCAATATCCTTTAACTGAGTGTTCTTCGAGTAAATTAGCCGAAGAATGGATAATCTTTTCTAAGCCTTGTCGACTTTGGTTTATAGTAAGAATTTGTTGGTAAGAGCGTAGAGAGGCGATAATTGTGGTAACTAATTTACTACGGGTAAGTTCGGTTTTAGTTTTGTAATCATTAATGTCGTATTCTTTTATGACATTTTCTTCTGGTGCGTAACCTGGCTGACCTGTTCGCAGGATTATTCGGGGCTCCATAAGTTTCAGCTCTTCACGCATCTTACGCGCGACCACTAATCCAGCGTCATCAGTTTCCATTACAACGTCTAACAGAATAATAGCTAATTTGCTGCCTAATTTTTCAATGATAGTGAGTGCTTGCTTGCCTGAATAAGCATGGTGAAAGTACAGCTTCTTATCATTGAGCTGCAAGTCCGATAACGCTAATCTCGTTACAGAATGAATCTCTTCATCGTCGTCAACTACTAACACATTCCAGCGACCTAAGTTAGTCTCCTGTTCCTGTGATTCGTCTTCATCCAAGAAAATCAATTCATCATTTTCATAATCCGTTGGAAACATTCATCCTTCCACTATACAAACTTCATAACTGGTGAATACTGTAAAACCGTCGACCACACTTTAAACATATCTCAATATGCCGCAAAGAGGAATTATAAGTGTAGCAAAAAACAGCAGAATCGCTTTTTTTTGTCTTAATTTCGTCAAATAAGACAAATTCGTCAACTTAGTAGCTTTTCAGTTATAATCATTTTTTCGTTATATAGGTCAATTCTTCCTTTATGAAAATAGATTCTAATACGCCACCTCCCCACCTTATACAGAAAAAGGACTCCGCAACTAAAAGTGCGGCACAAGCTGAGGTGCCTTCAACTCAAAAAAGCAATACGGAATATAACAAGCAGACGAAGCTCAAGATGCTGCAATGGTTTAGTAGAGCAGGTATCGCAATTGGCCATAAAAGCTCTATCGAACAAGATTTACAGAAAAAAGTTAGTCGTCACCAGTTTGTTAAAGCCCAACGAAAATTAAAAAATTTAGAGCGAATTCTTTCCCTAGCTACTGATTTCAGTCAAGAGCAACCCATACAAGATGAGCTTGATCCGGATTGGTTTTTCAGTTTTAGTGAAATGGCTGAAAACATCAATTCGCCAGCAATGCAAGAATTGTGGGCAAAGATTTTCACCGTTGAGATTAGCGTCCCTGGCTCGTTTTCCCTTAAAACCTTACAAACTTTAAAAAACTTAACCCATAGAGATGCAAAAATTCTAAAATTAGCAGTGGGTATGGCAAGTAGAAGAAAAGGCGAGCACGGCTTAAAAATTATTTATGGTTACCATCGAAAACCGAATATTTTATCCGTTTTTAGGCTCACCAAGAATGAACAGATTAATTTAGCCGTACACGGTCTAACCTACCCAGATCTTCTCTCGTTAATGGATCTTGGTTTAATCTATAATAGTGAGATAGAGACAAGTGAACTTGAAATACAAAGCCGGTTGCAATATCGCTGCGCTGGGGAAACTTTTCACCTAGCCCCTAAAAAAAGAGGCTTAAGTTTACAATATTATAAATTCACTTCTATTGGCTCTGAATTAGCACGTTTGATAAATAACACAGTGAATAAACAATATTTAGACGACTTATTGGTATTACTTGGAAATGAATTTGAATTAAATTGAAATTTCCCCGTTTAAGTTTTTCAGATAGTCCCAATTTACTTACCCTATACAACTCAACATCCTTAACAAAATTTAACAGGAGCTAAAATGAGTGACTCTTATACCCCACCTAATGTATGGACCTGGAATAAAGAAAGTGCTGGAAAGTTTGCTAATATTAATAGACCCATTTCTGGAGCAACTCACGAGAAAGATTTGCCCGTAGGCAAACATCCTCTACAACTATATTCTTTGGCAACACCAAACGGCGTTAAAGTGACTGTAATGCTCGAAGAGTTGCTAGAAAAAGGTCATCAAGGGGCAGAATACGACGCTTATTTAGTTGATATATTAGAAGGGGGTCAATTTAGTAGCGGTTTTGTCGCTGCCAATCCAAACTCTAAAATACCCACTTTTGTTGACCATAGTACATCAAAACCCACTCGCGTGTTTGAATCAGGTTCAATTCTATTGTACTTAGCTGAAAAGTTTAATGATTTCATTCCACAGGACCCAACTCAGCGTACTGAGTGTTTGTCTTGGTTATTCTGGCAAATGGCCAGTGCACCGCTATTAGGTGGTGGTTTTGGTCATTTTTATGCTTATGCACCTGAAAAACTGGAATACCCCATAGACCGTTACACGATGGAAATAAAACGCCAACTTGATGTGTTGGATAAACTGCTAGCTAACAATGAATATATGTGTGGTGATGAATATACCATTGCCGATATCGCTACATGGCCATGGTACGGTGCCTTAGTAAAAGGATTAGCTTATGATGCGGCAGAGTTCATTGAAGCGCATACCTATAAAAATGTTATTCGCTGGGCCGATAAAATTGCCGAACGCCCAGCAGTTCAGCGTGGCCGCATGGTAAATAAAACTTGGGGTGAACCAGAATCGCAATTGCGTGAGCGCCATGATGCCAGCGATTTCGAAACCAAAACCCAAGATAAAATAGGCTAGAAACCATTCAAGCTTTGTTCAAAAAATTTATGTAGGTAGGGGCTTCAGCCCCTATATCATGCTGAGCAGTGCTACTGGGCTAAAGCCCAGCCTACAAGAGCTGGACATGAATTCCTAGCGAAGAGAACCAATGTAAGTAGGGGCTGCAGCCCCTATGCCATGCTGAGGAGTGTTACTAGACTAAAACCCAGCCTAGAAGATGACGATAAGCTGATTAGATTCCGTCACCAAATTCATGGAGACCACACTCACGTTTTAATCCGAAGAAACGGGTGTCTTGTTCACTCATACCGGCTTCTAAAGCTTTTGAAGTATGCCAGTCACCAATAGACACAAAACCTTTTTCCCATAGAGGATGATAAGGAAGATCATGTGCTTTTAAATATTCATGGAGCGCTTTGTTTGACTGATCAATGATTGGATAAACTTTGGTTTGTCCATTTAATCTTTGCAGTACATTCAAGTTCTCACGAGAGTCAGACTGAGAGCGTCTCAAACCAGCAAACCAAGTTCCCACTTTCAGGTCTTTCAAAGCCTGCTGCATGGGTAAAACTTTATTCATTTTGTTGTATTTTTCGATACCTTCAATACCTTGTTCCCACAACAAACCATGACGCGCCTCTTGCCAAGCAGGAGACTGCGGAGCTCGATAGACTTTTAAGTTAAGCTTAAGTCGCTCAGTTAATTCATCAATAAAATTGTAGGTTTCTGGAAAAAGATAACCCGTATCAGTGAGTACAACAGGAATATCGGAATACTCCTGGGACAACAGATGTAACATTACTGCCGATTGAGCACCAAAACTAGACGAAACTATGTGCTCACCGGGCAGATGTTCAAGCGCCCAAACCACTCGTTGTTGAGGGGTTTGTTTTTCAAGTTCTGCATTAAGTTCAGCGAACTGCTCAGCATCCAGACTGTTAATCCAATCTGCTGCATGCGCTTTTTCGGCTGAGTTTTGGAATACTGCGTTAGGCATAAAAATCCTTGGCTGAATTAACAACCGGAGCGATGACTTTAGCGCGAATTAAGAAGTCACCAAAACCTTCGTCTTCGTTACCTTCTTGAGCCCAACGACCAATAAGTTCGTCGAGGTGAGCTAAAATCTCTTGTTCGCTGATATTTTCTTTGTACATTTTAGGAATACGTGTGCCCTGGCGATCTCCACCTAGATGGAAGTTGTATTTACCAGGACCTTTTCCAACCAAACCAACTTCTGCAAGCATTGCGCGACCACAGCCATTAGGGCAGCCTGTAACACGGAATATAATACTGCGGTCAGCCACGTTATGCTTGGCAAGTAAACCTTCAATTTCCGTTACCGCATCAGGCAGGTAACGCTCTGCTTCTGCCATTGCCAAAGGACAGGTAGGAAGAGAAACACAGGCCATTGAATCTAGGCGTTGATTACTTACACCATCAGAGATCAAGCCATGGGCTTTAGCTAATGTTTCAATTTCTTCTTTTTGCTCCGCTGGCACACCTGCAATCACAAGGTTTTGATTTGCGGTTAAGCGAAAATCACCAGTGTGAACTTTTGCAATTTCAGCGCACCCAGTTTTTAAGGTTTTACCCGGATAGTCAAGAATACGACCATTTTCAATAAAAACGGTTAAATGATACTTACCATCAACGCCTTCAACCCAACCAAAACGATCACCACGAGAAGTAAACTCATAAGGACGGCTTTGGGCAAACTCGATACCCGCTCTCGATTCCACTTCGGCTTTAAAATTCTCTACACCAACACGTTCAAGGGTATATTTGGTTTTCGCATTTTTACGATTAACACGGTTTCCCCAATCTCGCTGGGTACTCACTACAGCGGCAGCTACATCCAATGTTTTATCCAATGGAATAAAACCAAAGTCATCCGCTTTACGAGGGTAAGTCGAATGGTCACCATGGGTCATGGCTAAACCACCACCCACAAGAACGTTAAAACCAATGAGCTTGCCGTTTTCAGCAATAGCAACGAAGTTAAGGTCGTTAGCATGCACATCAATATCGTTATGTGGTGGAATAACAACTGTTGTTTTGAACTTACGAGGTAAGTAGTTGTTACCTAGAATTGGTTCATTTTCAGTGGTTTCTACCTTTTCACCATCTAACCAAATTTCCGCGTAAGCACGAGTTTTCGGCAACAAATGTTCACTAATTTTTTTAGCCCACTCGTAGGCTTCTTGATGTACCGCAGACTCTACAGGGTTTGAAGTACACAACACGTTACGGTTAACATCACCAGCGGTGGCAATAGAATCAATTCCCACTTTATTGAGGGTTTGATGCATCATTTTAATTTGCGGCTTCAACACACCATGAAACTGAAACGTTTGACGAGTAGTTAAACGAATACTGCCATAGAGGCTATGATCTGCAGCAAACTTGTCGATGGCTAACCATTGGTCGGGAGAAATAATCCCGCCGGGCAAACGTGCTCGCAGCATTACATTCTGTAATGGTTCTAATTTCTGCTTAGCGCGCTCAGCACGAATATCACGATCATCTTGCTGATACATACCGTGGAATCGAATTAACTGAAAATTGTCAGCGATAAAACCACCGGTCAAATCATCTTTAAGGTCTTGAGCAATCGTTCCACGTAAAAAGTTACTTTCGCCTTTAATACGTTCGTTTTCTGCCAATTTACCTTCAACTATAAACTTTTTATCGGAACCCATTAGTACACATCCTTCTGGTAACGCTTACCGCGGCGCATTTCGGTTAAATACGCTTCAGCATCTTCTTCACTTTTACCACCATGCTCTTGAACAACGGTCAAAAGTGCATCATGAACATCTTTAGCCATGTGGGTTGCGTCACCACAGACATAAAAATGTGCGCCTTGCTCTAGCCAATCAAATAACTCAGCACCATTTTCTAAGATACGATGCTGTACATAAATTTTTTGCTCTTGGTCACGGGAAAATGCCAAGCTAACTTTGTCTACCACTCCATCTTTTACAAAACGCTGCCATTCGGTTTGGTACAAGAAGTCTTGGGTAAAACTAGGGTTACCAAAAAATAGCCAGTTTTTGCCATCAGCTTCATCTTCTGCGCGCTGTTGCATGAAAGCTCTAAATGGTGCGATACCAGTTCCAGGGCCGACCATGATAACTGGCGTCTCTGGATTTTCTGGTAAGCGGAAATTGTTGTTATGCTCCACAAATACTTTCAGTTCTTGCCCTTCTTCTAGGCGTTTACCTAAAAAGTTAGATGCAGAACCATTGCGCACATTACCGTTAACATCATACTCAACCATAGCAACGGTAAGATGCACTTCGTCATCTACCTCAGCTTGACTTGAGGCAATTGAATAAAGTCTTGGCGTAATAGGTCTTAGGGCTCTAGCTAACTGCTCTGCTGTAATTTTTGCTGGGAAATCAGCTACAATATCAACTATTTGCTTGTCTGCTAAATACTCTCTTAGCTTTGCTTTATCATCAAACAATGTTTGCAGCTTTTCATTTGGCGCAGACTCCAAATAACTCTTAACAAAAGTTGGATAACTTAGGGTTAGCTCAAATTTTTCAATTAGCGCTTGCTTGATACTGAGCGTGTCGCTACCCACCTCTATACTTTCATTTCCGTCAACACCAACTAGTTGCAATAGTTCATTTACTAGAGCATCGTCATTAGTAAACCAAATACCTAAGGCGTCACCTGGTTGATATTGGATCCCAGAGTCTTCAAGGGATATTTCAATATGACGAATATCTTTTACTGAATCTCGGCCTGTAATTTTCTGACTTTCTAATAAAGTTGCAGTAAACGGGTTTTTCTTTGAATACTCAGATTTAGCGGCATCTAAAGAAGTGCTGTTAACACTTCCAGCGATAGGCTCAACTGGCGCTTGGCTGGCAGCAAACTCTTCTTTCAACTGAATCGCTATTTGATCAAAAAATGCGTTAGTTACGGTTTCGTAATCAACATCACAATCCACTCTTGGAGTAATACGCTTACCACCCAAAGCTTCAAGGCGTGCGTCGAAATCTTTTGCCGTCTGACAAAAGAACTCATAACTACTGTCACCAAGACCAACTACCGCAAAGTTTAACTCAGGTAGTTTTGGTGCTTTTTTACTGCCTACAAACTCATGTAGCTCAACTGCATCATCAGGAGCATCACCTTCACCATGAGTACTAACAACGATAAGAAGATGGGTTTCGTTTTTAAGTTGCTTAGCTTTGTAATCAGCCATGCTGTGTAGGTTAACTTTCAACCCAGCATGTTGAGCTTTTTCTTTAAACTCTTGGGCAACACCTTTTGCATTACCGGTTTGCGAGCCAAAAAGAATGGTAAGTTGTTTTTCAACAACAGGAGCTGCTGAGGCAGGAGCCGCAACGTGTCCAGCCGACTGGTGATGAGCCAAACCCGCCAAATACCCACTCATCCAAGTGAGTTGATTATTGTTAAGCGGCGCTATGGCGCTATTTATTTGCTGCCATTGGGATTCATTAATAACCGCTGATGGCACTAGTGCTTGATTGTTCTTTGAAGACATAAAAACGCTAACCTTTTAATTGATGGGGGCAGATTAGCGTTTTTTATTATTAACAGGAAAGACCTAAATAGGATTTTTTATTACTTAATGGACTTAAAACCAAACTTTAATGACTTAGAAGTGTATTTCTATACCAGCAAATGCCCCACTAAACTCTAAATCTGAGTAGATATCATCTAAATCTTCCAGCTCCAGTGAAGTCGCTCTGTAACCCAGCTGTAGCGACATATCAATGGCTAGATTGTCTACAAATTGATAAACTAATGCAATTTCGTAGTCACTTAATGAATGATCGTCAATGGCTAAATAACTACCTTCCGCATAAGCTCCTAAGCCAGTAAAAGGCAAGCCAATGTAAAGTTTTGAGTACACCATTGGCACAACGCCAGAGAACTCTTCTCTGGCAAAGTTAGATGCATCAGCGGTTTCTCTAACAAAAATTTCTCCGTCTACATACTTACCATTGATACCGAAATCAAAACTAACCAAATCGTTGTCGAATAATTCATAATACAAAATAAAGTCTGTATTAGTCATATCCACTTCAGTGTTTAAGGGGGTGTCGACACTGAAGATCTCGCCATTAAAGGTAAATGTACTATTTAAGGTAACGTCTCCGCTAGTATCTAAAGTAGTTTGTCGCACCTTAATGTTAGGAATTAACGGAATTGGATGCTCTAGTGCTACATATAAGCTCGATTTGGTTTCTGTATCAAAATCGAACCTTGTTATATCAGCATCGTTTGAAAAGCCACCTTCAGCATCCATGTTCCAGCCTTGAGCACCAACGTACAAACCTAGTAATGTGTCTGCCTGGGCGGGCACAGCAACAACGGATGTAGCTAAAATTAGCGATTTAATTTTGTGTTTCACTTTTTATCCTTGATTTAATAGTTCATTTAATTCGATTAAAGCAGCATTTGCTCGAGAAATATAGTTCGCCATAACTAACGAGTGATTGGCTAACATACCTAACCCACTTCCATTCAAAATCATTGGGCTCCAAATGGTTTGCTGGGTTGACTCCAGTTCACGGATAATCTGGCGCAGGCTGACGGTGGCATTTTTCTTTTCAAGCACGTCAGCAAAATCGACTTCCACCGCTTTTAAAAAATGTATTAACGCCCAAGCAGCCCCTCTAGCTTCATAGAAGTTGTCATCAGTTTTCCACCAGCTGGTTTTTTCAAATCGCTGTTTTGCCTCTGGGGTAGATTGTCTAGCCGTCGCATCACCTGCCAAATCAGTGTTTAACACTTCTTGGCCGACACTAGCACTTAACTTTTGCGATAAATTACCTAAACGTTTCTCGACCTGTTTTAACCAGTCTCTTAGATTATCCGCGCGAGAAAAAAACTGCGCAGTCCCTTGACCTCTATCAGCCAAATCCGTTCGATATGCGTAAAGATCTTTAAGTGCGTCTTGGTACATAGACTCTGCAGAAGGCAACATCCAACTAAGGTGATTCATATTTAATGCGGGTTGTGCTTTGGTTAGTTGTGGATTTTCCATTGACTGAGATTGAGAACGGCTAAAATCTTTGCGCATTGCCAGCGCCAAATCCCGAGACATTTCCAAGGCTCCAAATTCCCATCGGGGCATATTGTCCATAAATATTCCAGGAGGCATTACGTCATTCGATAGGTAACCACCAGGCTTATCCATGAGTGATTCCACCACTCGAATCAGGGTATGGGTAGTGGTGTAACCAATCACCACATTTTCTGAGTTAGTTTGAGCATAAGTTTGTGCTTCAGTACGCACGTCGAAGGCTTCAGGTTCAAAGCTCCAATAAACAGAGATTAACCAACCAATAAACACTATCAATAGGAAAGTGGTGGTGAGCCATTTCGCATTTAAAAACCGTTGCATAATATGCTTCCTGTATTTTGAATTAATGACACTTTACACTCATAACACTATCTATTCTAATGATGGTTATGTGACTTTTCTTTGCCTGGCATTACGGCTTTTGCAGTAACCTGAATCGTTTTTTGATCTTCACTGACAAGGGTAATGGAGACCATTTGATTTTCTGCTAATGGTTTTTTAAGGCCAAATATCATGACGTGTAAACCGCCAGGTTTAAAGCTAACTGTTTGTCCAGCGGGAATTCGAATTTGATCTTGTTCTTGCATACTCATCATACCATTTTCCATTACATGAGCATGCAATTCCGCTTTTTCAGCAACGTCGGTGCTGACAGATACCAGAACGAGATCCTTATCTGATGAATTGTGAATATTAAAGTAGGCGGCGGTGTTGGGCACAGTGGGTGGTAACAAGCGTACTGATGCATCTGATATCTTAATATTTGCTGCGCTTGCAAAACTACAAACCAATAAGCCGATAAAAATCCACCATGGTTGTTGCTTGATAAATTTCATAAATTGCCTTTCCTGAATAATAAATTTCCCGTAATTATCAATTAATTCACGGGCATTTACCAGAATAGTCAACGCATTTTCAGTGTTGAGGTGACTCATTCTCAATTAAAATCACCCTAAAGAATTGTCCATAGTTAATGCGGTTAGTGTAATAAAGTGCGAAGAAAGCAAGGGTCATGGGAGCTGCAACCTGCAGCTATTAAGCTCTCACCTTTCCGTTGACGCTAATACTGAGTTTGACGCTTATCTTTTACTAACCAGAAAATGAAGGCAATCACTAACAACATTGGCCAAAACATGGTTACACCTGCAAATAACATAGCAACAAACGCTACAAACAGAGCTAAAGCCAAGGCACCAAATACGCTGATAGCGACGACAACTCCAACAATTGCCATGACCGCCCCGATTACAGTAACGCCCACTACCGATTCCATTGGACCAAATATATGTTCATCGAAATGAATTGAGAAATTAAACCACTCATTAGCAACGATCCCACAACTATAGGTAATCAGTATCGCAATCAGAACAGCTAAAATAAAATTCTTCATGATGTACATCCTTTATAATAGATTCTTGTCAGTTCACTCTTTGCAATAAAGAATTACCTAGTTGGAATTAATAATACAGCTAACAAATAAGCCACACCAACCACCATTGGCATAAAAATAAAGGCGGCAATAGCGGCTATTCTTACCATCCAAGCTTCAACATTGAAGTGCCTTGCTATACCTGCACATACACCACTAATTTTGCCTCGCACAGTGTCACGATATAATTGATTTGTATTTAAATAGTCTTTCATTTGGATACTCCTACTAAAACTTATTTTAGCTGTAGACTTGAAGTTTCAAGTCTACAGCTAGGGCTTGTTCTGGCTTCTTTTTTTAAGCAACTTTCTTGCGCAGAGCTGCTAACTCTTTCTCGATATTTTCATCTTGTTCAAGTTGCTCAATTTGCGCACTTAATGAATTGCTTTGTGAAACTAAATCATAAGCTTCAACTTGAGACTCTAGGTCGTCGATACGATTTTCGTAGTGTTCAAATCGAGCTATCGCATCATCAATTTTTTCAACATTTTGCGACGTTTTCGCTTTCAAACGCACTGACACTGATTGTTGTCTTATGTCTAATGCTTTTTGACGACTTCTAGCTTCTTTTAATTTTTCCTGCAAACGAGATGTATCTTCTTGCAACTTAGCAATGGCCTCATCTACAACGTCCATTTCCTTAGTTAAGGATTTTAACGATTCTTGCGCTTTGTTTTTTTCTACTAACGCTGCTCTAGCAAGATCTTCACGTTCTTTTTTCATGGCTACAGTAGCTTTATTTTGCCAGTCTTTAACTTGCGCTTGGAGCTTTTCTTGTTTGCGCCCTAAGTGCTTTTTGTCAGCCAAGCTTCTTGCTGCCACAGAGCGAATTTCAACTAAAGTTTCTTCCATCTCTTGAACGATTAAACGTATTACCTTTTGCGGGTCTTCCGCCTTGTCTAAGATGGCATTAAGATTTGCTTGTACTATGTCTGACATTCTTGTGAACATACCCATTTTTCGATCCTCCGAGATTTATATGAGTGTTGTAATATGAACTAGATTTTAAGGTTCTAAATTCAATTATCTTTACCAGTACTCCTGTTATTACAATCTACGTGCCAAACTTTCAAATTAATGTAAACCCATGTATTTAATGAATATTTTAAAAATCTAATATTGATAGCGAATAATCTGAAATCATTTCAATTTAGAAATTTAGTCAAATTAACCAAATAATTGGTCAAATTATTAAAATGAGAAAAGTACAGAATTGAGTGCTTGATAATGCAATTTCTAAGATTGGAGACCAGGTCGACATAAGACTCATTAGTTACTTTTACTTTCCATATCTAAATTGCTGTAGAAACTTAACCATTGAAGCTAAAGGAGTATCAACGAAGTGGGCAGTAAAAAAACGCACAGCTAGTGGGGAATTTAACGAATGGTTAAAAACAGGGTTTCCCACTAGGGCATTGAACAATAGAGAGTGTATAACAAATAAAAAACAGTCCTCAAAAGGAAATGAGTTAAAGCTTTTTAAGTACGTCTAAAACAGACTCCATTTGATATTGTCGTAAGTCAGATAAAAGATGTTCAGAAAAGTGTTTAAACGTAACCGATGCATCTGCATACAGAGATACTCCAGTTTCTGATAACTGCACTAAACTTACCCGGGCATCTCTTGGATTGATTTGTTTTTCGATTAGGTGAATCTTTTCCAGAGGATTTAGCATACGAGTCACACCTGAAGCTGTCATGCCCAGTGATTCAGCCAACGCTATACGACTCATGGTATGAGAGGGTTGTTCTGCAAGGAAGTGTAAAGCCATGTATTCACTAAAACTAATTCCATGTACACCCAAACTTCGATCAAGTTTTTTATTCAGTTTGATTGATGCCAAGTTTAAATTAGTCAGTAGTAACATAGCGTCAGTAAGTTGTTTCATTTAAAGCCTCAATATTAGTTAACTAGTCAAGTATATATCAAATATCAGAAAAGTAAAATGAGTCTAAGGTAAATTTTAGTAGGCTAGTGAAAACATCAATACTGAATGAGGGATCTTTTCTTATAAACGAGCTGGAAAAGGTTTACATGTTATATGGTGACTGCGGGAACCCGTTGAGAAACAGTGGATTGATTGGGTTTCGAAAAGTAAGGTGAAAGAGAATGACGGTCTCTACTGCGTATTGCGACCGTCATGATATTGGAGGTTAGAACCGTTAACCGGTACTGCATGGCTGTTTTTCTTACTCTCGACCAGACTAAATACAAGTGCTGCTGCGAGGTACGCCATAACCGGTGCTAGTAATAAAGTAAGTAGATGTATGTGATTAAACATCGCTAGCCTCCTTACTATTCAGCTTTGTCGCTTTCTTCTTTTTTCTCTTCAGTATTGCTGTTCAAGTCAGTAATAGTGACGTTAGTAACATAATCTTGTGAATCGGATTCAAATCCAATTGAATTGTTTACTGTCAAAATTGCTTCTTCAACACCGTACGATAATTCTTCTTTGGTAACTTCAACGGCTTGGGAAACAAGTGAACCAACAAGTTGCTCTAAAGAGACATCTGCGGCTTGTGCAGATGATGCTACGAATAAACCTGAGATAAGTACAGTTGCAGTTGTGATTTTCTTAAACATAATAATTTCCTTAGTAGTTGTGCTGTGTTTGTAACTGATTATTCAGTTACTAGTTAAGTCGCAATATTTATTGCGATAGTTGTGCCAACTACTAAAAAAATATTCATCTAATTGATTTATATGCACTTTTTAAAAATCAGAAGAATTAAATTAAAAACTAATGGGAATTTTTGTGAAGTGAAAAATTACATTTTAGTGTTTTTGACCAAGTAAGTTAGTTATTTTAACCAACTTGATCAGGTGCATGGGTATTCCGGAATTGTTCTGCTTGGTATTGAGCTTCATTAAGGGTATCTAAGGCATCATTTAATAACTCAATGCCAGTACCTTTTTGGGTACCATTTTGGCTCAAGTACCTGCGCCAAATGCGCGCGCCAGGTTGCCCTTGAAATAACCCAAGCATATGCCTAGCAATATGCCAAATTCGGGTATGAGGTAGTTCCAATTGAACTTTGGCATATTCAACCATGTTTGCCACTATATCGTGGCGAGTCGGAATCTTGTGGTTATCGTCGTAAAAACGTTTATCAACTTCAGCCAAAATATAAGGATTGCTATAGGCCTCTCGACCGATCATCGCTCCGTCTATATATTTTAGGTGTAAAGCCACATCATCCAAAGTTTTAACACCACCGTTGATACTAATGTGTAGATCTGGAAATTGTTCTTTTAGATGGTAAACACGCTCATACATCAATGGCGGGATATCGCGATTCTCTTTTGGACTTAACCCTTTTAACCAGGCTTTGCGGGCATGCACAATGAAAGTATCGCACCCTGAGTCTGCGACTTGACTGATGAACCGCGTTAAGTCCTCGTACTCATCCATTTCATCAATACCAATGCGTGATTTAACCGTCACGGGAATATCCACTTCAGCTCGCATACTCTTAATACAGGCTGCAACGGTTTCTGGTTCGGCCATCAAGCATGCGCCAAAACGACCATTTTGCACACGGTCAGAAGGACAACCAACATTAATGTTCACCTCATCATAACCACGCTCTTGGGCTAACAACGCACAACGGGCCATATCTGCGGGGTCAGAACCACCTAATTGCAAGGCGACGGGATGCTCTTCATCATTAAATGCTAAATAATCACCTTTACCGAAAATTATCGCGCCCGTTGTGACCATCTCGGTATATAACAAAGAGTGTTGTGATATCTGGCGCAAAAAATAACGACAGTGTTTATCCGTCCAATCTAACATTGGTGCAATTGAGATGGTGCGGTTGATGGTTGAAGTATTCAAAAGAGTCTGGTTGCCTAAAGTATGCAGGTCATAAACCTATGATTAAAATGTAAGAATAATTTAGCATGACAAGTTTTGACAATTTCTTAACATTTACGACAACTGGTCGATTTAATGGGTTAAAAAGTTTGTACTCTGTCACTGTATCGGAGTATTTTAACACATAACAAGTTAGGAGAAAGTAATTGCATCGTCTTTGCATTGATTCTAACTGGTCTACAACTCGAGGTTCGTAGGTATTTAATTGGGTTCAAAACCTTTTTATACAACAAACCGTCAAGTTTACTAACGTAGTTCATAAACAAGTTTACTTATTTAAGAGTAGGAATTTGATGAAAGTCCTTTGGTTCAATATATTGTTAATGTCATGGGTAGCTAGTTTTAGCTTCTCGTCATTAGCAAATGAGAACCAACAAGGGGCAGTAGATCAAAGTACTTCCGTAGTCGAGCAGGCTGAAATATTTAACCTTGATCCCTTCGATTTCGATTTAGATGCGATATTAAACTCTGTTTTCGCATCCGCTAACCCCATCAACTACCTTGCCATTATTTTTCAGCAGAATGAAGCCTTTATGGTTTCTAAAAACGCTGTTCTTATTCGTGGACCTCCCTCTTTAACCAACTGATATAAAAACAATCTTTCTAAAAATATAAATCAGAGGGTATTCCTATGAATATAACTGACGTGCTAATTCGTTATCGTAGTGACTGTGCTTTTATTCAGTCTAAAACTAAAAGCAATTTACTAAAAACCGTTAAAAAGGAGCGTGCAAATGAAAAAGTTAGCGCTCTATAACACTGAATCCGTAGACAAGCTTGCCTGGCCACCAGAGAACACAGGTATTACTATGCGCTCAAACGCATTATCCATTTTCACTGATTTCAAGGAGTTCACACCTTTAGTAATTGATGCGTCAGCCAAAGCAGTGGAGCTTGAAGGTTTGATGAAAAAGTCTCATGTTAGAATGGAGCTAGTGCTCGATAACGAGCAAAATTTCATTGGCATTGTGGCCTTAAGTGACTTAAACGAACAAAAGATTCTCGCCAAGGTAACAAAAGATCAACCTCGAGAAGAGATAACCGTCACTGATTTTATGCGCCCAAGAAACATGCTTAAGGCCTTTGCATACGAAGATTTAAGTGCCGCCAGTGTTGGTGATGTGGTGGAAACCCTTAAGGATAATCATCAACAACATTGTTTAGTCATTGATAAAAGTAACCACGAAATCCGGGGGCTGATATCTGCAAGTGATGTGGCAAGAGTATTAAAATTGCCAGTGGATATTCAATTACAGCCGTCTTTTGTTGACTTGTTCAACGTCGCAGCTGCGTAAAAATTCGCGCCCTATCTAAACGATAGATAGGGTGCGCTATTAGACTTAATTTCAACTTACCCTAAGCTTGGGTTTAGTAGGAATTTCTCGCCTGTCTTCTTGGCCATGTATTTACCAATAACACTTGGTTGCAGAGCCTGTTCGAACGTCAGTTCATCGGTAAAATCTATGGCAAAAGTCGTATCGATTTCATTGGCAACCCGTTGATGCAATTGTTTGACTTTTTGTGGGCTTTGTTTGCCTAAGAATTGCATTAGCAACCAGCCTCCAATTCCCCACGTCATTCCATAAGCACGGTTTAACACGGTTGGCGAGAAATCTAATCCACCATAAATGTACACTTGTTTGTTATCAGGTGAACCATAGGTATTAAACCCTTTGGCGTCTTTACTGCCAACTTTCTCCATTGCTGCCAGAATATTACTAACTAAATCACCACCTCCAATGGCATCAAAGGCCAGCGTAGCACCCGTAGCTTTAATTGCTTCGTAAAGATCTTGTTTAAAGCTATCACTTGAAGAGTTGCAAATGTATTTAGCGCCCAACTTTTCTAAAAGCTCCACTTGTTCTTGTTTTCTGACAATGTTTACTAAGGGAACATCTTCGGCAATACATATCTTATTTAGCATAATTCCTAAGCTCGAAGCTGCTGCTGTATGCACCAAAGCAGTATGACCTTCAGCTCGCATGGTTTCCACCATTCCTAATGCGGTAAGAGGATTAACGAAAGAAGACGCAGCTTGTTTAGCTGTAGTATTTTCATTGTGAACAATACAAGCCTGCCAAGGCACAACACAATAGTGAGAATAGGCTGCACCGCTTAAAATTCCCACGGTTTTTCCTAGCATTGCCTTGGCCCCTTCACTTTCACCAGTAGCAACCACCTTACCAGCGCCCTCATTACCAATAGGCAAAACCTGATCAAGCCTAGATTGCACGCGGGCGAGCATAGATTGAGCTACGGGAGCGGTAAATTCCATTTTCTCTTTATTAAAAGAGCCTTCGGCTAAATTTGCAGGCCCGAACATTGGCCACATATCTGAGGGATTGATAGGCGCAGCTTGAACTTGAACTAAAACTTCATGAGGTTTTAATGAAGGAACATCTCGCTCTTTTAAGGAAACCACTAATTGACCGTTGGAAGTAATTTCGGTAAATAATTGTTTGCTTACTTTCATTTATTGACTCCGATATTGAAAAGACAAAATAAGTAAATCCAAGCTAACATTAAGTTTCGAGATATTCGAATGCTAAAATTTGTTTGACGTATATTAGTTACATTAATGTAACAAGTTTGCAAGACGATAAAGAAGTATTGCTGCTATTGTCAAACCTAACAAATACCGTGTAACTCAAAAATTAAAGACCTTGTGCAATATTTTTACTAGCATGGGTTAGAAAAAGTTGAACGAACAAATGAATAACAATAAAAGTGCCACTAGTTGGCTACAAACACTTCAGGGTTCATTAAATGAGAACCAAGCATTGCCAGAGGCAAAATATCTGCAACTAGCCACTATAAACAGTGAAAACCATCCTGAAGTAAGAACAGTGGTGTTTCGCGGCTTTGTGGACTCAAGCGCTTCGTTATTAATTCACACTGATATACGTAGCCAAAAAATTCAGCACATATCGACTCACAACCAAGCTCAAATATGTTGGTACTTTAGCCAATCCAGAGAGCAGTATCGTTTAACTGGCAAGGTTAAGGTCGTCACCGCTAACAGTGATCAACAGCAGTCACTTCGCTTACAACATTGGCAGAACCTTTCCGTCAGTGCAAAACACTCTTACTACTGGGATACACCTGGGGAAGTTTTAGGGCTTGATGACGAATTTCAGGTACGAATTGATGAAAACAAACACATCGAGCAAATAAGTGACAACTTTTGTTTATTGGTGTTTTCAGTTTTAGCGGTAGATCATTTGCAACTAAAAGCAACTCCCCATAAACGCAGTCGTTATGTATACAGTGACGATAGTTGGCAAACCATCAAGGTGAACCCATAAAGTATTCGTCAACTTTAGCTAATTATTTTGCAGGGCAATACGTCCAGTTTTGATAGCTTGGCGCTTCACTCCCAATTGGGGAGCAAGTAAAAATATGTCGCCATTTTGCCCCGTTAAGGTGCGTAAAACCTTTGATTGTTTCGCTAAATAAGCATTTCGCTGCATATGCATCTCCTCACCATGGGTAGGCACTGCAACTTGCGGTCTAACCCAGCTATACATTAATTTCAATTCTTCCTCGCAAGGATGTCCAGAAGCGTGAATGGGGAGTGCACTGTCATCTGACAAAACCGTTTTTATTTTGCGTGCTTTAAACGCTTTAATGAGAGTCTCTACGTCTTTTTCATTGCCAGGGATGATAATAGAACTAAAAATCACTAAATCGCCTTCATCAAGAGACAAATCACGATAGTTGTCTTGGGCGAGCCGAGACATAGCTGCTCGAGGCTCTCCCTGACTGCCGGTTGCAACCGCGAGCACTTCATTGGACGGTAAATAGCCACTATGATAGGCATCAATAATGGTTAAATCTTCGGGCCAATGCCCGGTTGCTTTGGCCGCTCCCACGGTGTTTTGCAGTGAACGTCCAAGTAAAACTAGGTAACGACCTGTATTTTTGGCAATTTTCGCCAAGGTTATCAGCCGCGCAATGTTACTACTAAAACAGCCTACAACTACGCGCCCCTCCGCCCCATCTACCAATTGTTTCAAGCCTCGATAACACGCACCTTCAGATACAGAATAACCGCTTTTTGTGGCATTAGTTGAATCGCAAATCATGGCTAAAATATTTTCTTTACTCAACTGCTTAAATGGCTGTTCTTTAAAGGCTTTACCCGTTACCGGATGGTTATCAATTTTCCAATCAGCAGTATGGAAAATATTCCCAGCCTCAGTACGTATAATTAAACCGTGAGGCTCCGGAATAGAGTGAGTCATTGGCACCCACTGAACATTGAACGCACCAATATCCACTACTTGATTGGATACCACTTCAATAATTGGCATATTTTGATTGGCTGTATTTCGTAACTTTCGGCGCAGTATCTCAGCGGTATAGGGCGTTGTATAAACGGGACACTTGAAGCGTTGCCAAAGGTGAGGCAAAGCGCCAATGTGATCTTCGTGGGCATGGGTAATGACAATCCCAGCTAAGGTTTCTTTCTGACGGGTAATAAACGTTGGATCAGCACATACAACATCGTACTTCGGGCCTACTGCACAACCATGCTTAAGAATTAATGGCTCATCGAACGTGATACCACAATCAACCATCAGCCATTGATTATCATGACCGAAAAGGTTCATGTTCATACCGATTTCACCTGTCCCACCTAACGGTAAGAACCATAGGTCGTTGCGACCAGGAGTATAAGACTGAATAAATACCGTCCCTTTATAGATTCACTTTCATAATCTTATTATGCACTAGCTACATAAAAAGTTTTGTTTAAACATAAATAAATATTTGTCTTTTGGCAAAATTGTATTGTTAGATTTTTTGCATTAAATCTGTCACAGTAACTGTATATTATTTATACCGCTGCAAAATCATATAGATAAATATAGACTTGAAATTCTTGCAAGGTAGTTGTTGGCGAAGCTAAATCGCAAAACACTATTTTCATACGGGTTTCAAACAACTAGAGTGAATTGGGGAAGTGTATGTTGGTACTGCGATTGAACAAGTCAGGTATGCCGCAAGCTTGGATTACACCTGAAGAAGCGGCGAAGTATTATGCACAAGAGCGCGTTCTATTTGAGTTAGGAGAAAGTAAAAAAGTCATGCTCGGTGGCTGGAATAATCAAGGTGTGCAAAGTCGTCTACAACTATCTTCAATTATTGGTTGCGAAGGTAAAGTGACTAATTTAAATGGCAAAATATCTTTGTGTAATCGTTATTTGTTTCGCCGCGACAATTACCTTTGTATGTATTGCGGACAAAAATTTAAGTCATCCCAACTCACTCGCGATCATATAATTCCCCGTTCTCGTGGCGGCAAAGATGTCTGGACTAACGCTGCGACGGCTTGTATTCGTTGTAATTGCCACAAAGCTGCAAGAACCCCTGATGAAGCACAAATGTCGTTAATTGCAGTGCCTTTCACCCCCAATTTATATGAACGATTTTATTTGATGAATCGACGGATTTTAGCTGATCAAATGGCCTTTTTGGGAAACCACTTTTCACGAAATAGAAGTTGGTTAGAGCAAATTTTATAATCCCCTTAGCTGATGCAATAATTGTATATAACAATATCTGCAATTTAGTTTACAATATCCCCCATTAATTCTGAGAAATAGGGTCTATTCTAGCGTGTCTATCCGCAATATTACTGCTCATTTTGTTGGTGCCATATCTGTCATTATTTATTTCATTAATACTGTTTTTTGGGTCATACCCATTGTACTTCTTTCATTTCTAAAGCTTATTCCCATTATGACTTGGCAGAAATTGGTAAGTTATCCTTTAGATGGGTGTGCTACAGCTTGGATAAGTATTAATAATTTAAACCAAAGAATCACGTCGAATACACAGTGGAATGTTGAAGGCATAGAGACACTTACACTTAATGACTGGTACTTGGTGACCTCTAACCATCAATCTTGGGTTGATATACTTGTTTTGCAGAGAATATTTAACCGAAAAATTCCCTTTTTAAAATTTTTCCTTAAAAAGGAGTTGATTTGGGTTCCGTTTTTAGGCATTGCGTGGTGGGCCCTAGACTTCCCATTTATGAGTCGTTATTCAAAATCTTTCCTAGCAAAAAATCCGCATTTAAAGGGAAAAGACATGGAAAGTACGCGAAAAGCCTGTGAAAAATTCAGTACTAAACCCGTTAGTATCATGAACTTTGTAGAAGGCACTCGCTTAACAGAAGAAAAGTTAAAGCGAGTTAATGGTCCGTATAAACATCTACTAAAACCTAAGGCCGGCGGAATGGCTTTTGTGTTAAGTGCCATGGGCAACCAGTTACACAAATTATTAGACGTAACAATCTATTATCCAGAAGGTATCCCTACTTTTTGGGATTTTGCCTGTGGCAGAGTCAAAAGGATAGAAGTTAAAGTTCGTATCTTGTCCATTGAAGATATTCTCAATAGTGATGCGTTTGCCATGGATTATTTTGATAATCCCGAACAACGTGCTCGTTTCCAACGATGGTTAAATCAATTGTGGATGGAAAAAGATCAAACTCTCTCGAACATGTCTTCGAGTAAATAAAGCACTATGTTGAGTTTTATCCCTGCTTTTTTAATGTTTCCAATTCACTTTACTCTGCAAATGCTTAACCTTAGCTTTTGGGCTGTGTTAATTATCTGCTTAGGCTTGGTTAAATTTCTACTGCCGTTTAACTGGGTAAACTCTTTGCTGAGCCCCATCATGCACTTTATGATGTTTGCTTTTGGTGTGGTGAGTATCAAGCTTATACGTCTAACTAATAACGTTCAATGGGACTGTTCAGTTGAAGGTGAGTTAAGTAAAGACAACTGGTATTTAATGATGCCAAATCACCTGAGTTATTTGGATATCATTTTATTAATTGAATTTTCCGCCTCTCGGATCCCTGCTCCTAAGTTTTTTCTAAAAAAAGAACTCATTTGGCTGCCTTTTGTAGGCATGGGAGCTTGGGCACTTGGGATGCCGTTTATGCAGCGTTATAGCAGAGAGTTCGTGGAGAAAAATCCTCATCTTAAAGGGAAAGATATAGAAACGACCCGAAAGCACTGTAAAAAGTTTCAAACTACGCCGACCACAGTGATTAACTTTGTAGAAGGCTCAAGGTTCACGCCCAAAAAACAACTCATCAAAGCGAGTCAATATCAAAACTTACTACCGCCAAAAGCCGGCGGGGTTGCATTTACGTTAGCGACCATGGGGGAGCAATTTACCAACATTTTAAATGTCACTATTTTGTACCCCGAAAATACTAAGCACCCGATGATGGATATGCTCTGCGGTAACCTGACTCGCGTATTTATTCATATTGATGTATTGCCAGTAACAGATGAAATGATTGGGGATTATTTTAATGATGTTGAATTTAAAGGTCGCTTTCAAACTTGGTTGAACCAGTTATGGTCCAGTAAAGATAAGTTTATTTCACAAGTAGGTAATTCAAAATAATGCTTAAACAAGAGAAAGTAAAAGATTGGTTACTGACAAATTTAAGTACCATTGATGTCGGTATCACTGAACACAGTTGGTTATATCAAAGTTCCGCTATTTTACTATCTTTAGGCGTAGCCATTATTGCCTTTATGTTGACCCGTTTACTAATGCGAGGGCGTATCTCTCAGATCGTTTCTTTAAGCCGAAATAACTGGGATGACGAACTCCATAAACATGGTTTTTTCACTCGAATTGGGCATATAGTGCCAGCTTTGGTTATGTTCTTATTAACCCCCGTTTTCCTGGACAGTTCGAATATTCTTTACGCCTTTATTCAAAAATCCATGCTGGTTTATATAGCCATCTCTGTTGTGTGGTCAAGTAGTGCATTATTTAACACTATTGAAGATATTTACAATGCCTCAGAATTAGCCAAGCGAGCCCCAATAACCGGGTTTATTCAAGTGGCTAAACTGGTAGTAGTGATTGTTGCAGTACTGCTAATTATCTCCAATTTGCTTAATAAATCTCCGCTATTATTGCTATCAGGCTTAGGTGCTGTTACCGCGGTTTTATTGTTATTGTTCAGAGATACTATTCTTGGTTTTGTCGCGGGAATTCAGATCGCAGCCAATCGAATGGTAAATAATGGTGATTGGATTGAACTACAAAAATACGGTGCTGATGGTGAAGTTTTAGAAGTGGGCTTAACTACAGTGAAAGTGCAAAATTGGGATAAGACAATCTCAACAATCCCCACTTACACTTTGATTAGCGATTCAGTCAAAAACTGGCGTGGTATGTCTGAATCAGGTGGCAGACGCATAAAACGAGCAATTCAAATCGATATTAATAGCATTGAGTTTTGTGATACTGAAACCCTTGCTGAATATAAAAAAATTAGATACATCAGTGATTATATTGAGTCTAAAATTCAACTTCTGCGGGATTATCACAATCAACAACATATTGATGAGCAAGATTTATTAAACAGTCGTCGATTAACCAATATAGGTACTTATAGGGCTTACGTTAATGCATATTTGCAACACCATATGCAACTTAACAAAGAAATGACGATGATGGTTCGACAGTTACCCCCCAACGAAACGGGCTTGCCGTTAGAGATATATTGCTTTTGTGCTGATAAAAATTGGGTCAATTACGAAGGGGTCCAAGCAGATATTTTTGACCATTGTTTAGCTATGTTACCTGTATTCAACCTTAGAGCTTATCAAAGAGTCAGTGACAAACTCTAAAGCAAATTGCAGACATAAAAAACGCTGACTAATCGTACTCTTTTCAAATACATTCGTCAGCGTTGAAGTCTCTGGTAAACAGAGTGGATTTAGCTCCAGGCAATGGCGACAGACAATAGTAGTGTTGCAACTAAACCTGTAACGCCAAAAAAGCCATACTCTACTTTTTCACGCATTCCACCAGCTGGGGAAGGTAGAAAGCCCATAATTAAACAAGTTGTGCCTAATACAAACACAAGAACAGTTATTCCAAACAAAACGGCATCAACCATGCTATCTCCAAATTAATTAACGTTAAACTCCGTATATTATGCACCAAAATCATTAATTGGGGGAGTGATCTATATCAAACAGTTAAAATATTCTTCAATATATAATAGCCAGAAGAATGTAGTGAAATTGACTAACATTTAGCATATCTTCCTACTCGCTTACACTAACTCCGCCTTAATGAAACCTTAAAAACACACTATCCATCTGATTTTAATAAGCTTTTAAAAAGTGGCTAGAGTGTTGCTACTCTATAGCCATAACTAATCATCACAGGCGGTGTGTGCTAAAGCCACTGTCTAAACTCGTTAAAGTATACAAAGGAAAAATTATGAAACAATCAGTGATCGCCGCAAGTTTATTATTGCTATCTGGCGCAGTGGCAGCCAATGAGTGCGACGTTAGTATGAACGGTCAAGTTTCATTGATGAATAACGTGTTGACCGTTACCACAGTAGATAACGATATAATTAAAATAGACGCTGGCGAGAAGCTTTTTGTAAATGGCCAACGTATGGATGTCGACAAAAATCAAGAACGCTGGGTATCTGAGTATTATAATGGTATTTACAATGCTGTTCCTGAGGCTGCTGACCTTGCTTTAGAGGGGGTTGCAATTGCCAATGTAGCAGTATCCGAAGTCTTAGGTAATTTACTGGGAACGGATAGCAACGCCGTTGAAAAAATCCAAAGCAAGCTAGATGACGTTAAACAGAAAATCGAATATAACTTTTACGCTGACGATGGCAGTATTCAATTAGATTCAACCAACTTCTCAGATGGAGATTTTCTCGGCGCACAGTGGGAACAAGATTTTGAAGATACAGTTGAAGAAGTTGTTACCGCGTCCATAGGTCACTTGATGATCGCCTTAGGAACTGAGCTTATATTTGGTGATGGTGATACCGATGACTTTAGTCAACGTATGGATAACTTTGGTCAAGATATTGAACAAAAAATTGAAGCAAGAGCGGGTAATCTAGAGCAAAAAGCCGATGCATTTTGCATGAGTTTAGCGAAAATTGATATCGTTGAAAATAATCTACAAAATTCAATGCAAGCGTTGTCTGGGTTAAACCTGATTACTGTTGATTCTGACCGCAGAATGTAAGGAACTCATTAAAAATCGTGAAAATTGCAATTATTGGGGCGGGTTGGTTAGGTTTACCACTTGCCCAAGCATTAACTAAAAGTGGCCACGCAATAGTGGCCACAAAGCGTTCTGGCACTGAAGTTAACAAGTTACAAGAAATAGGGATTTCGGCAATCCAATATGAACTTGGGGATAACTTAGACACTCAGCAATTAACTCAATTGTTCAATACGCAAACATTGATCCTAAATATCCCGCCAGGTAGAAAATCACCTTCATTAGACACCTTTAGCCAGAACATGCGAGCCTTGCTCTCTACTGCTAAATACAAAGGTATTCAAAATGTGCTTTTCATTTCCACTACTGCGGTTTACGGCAACACTAAAGGAACCATTTACGAATACACACCTGTTGCCCCTCAAACACAAAGCGGCAAAATCCACGTTGAAATTGAAAATTGCGTTCGTAGCTTGTTTCAGCAAAATGCCTGCATTCTTCGACTAGGGGGATTAGTTTCGCCAGACCGACACCCAGCACGCAGTTTAAGTGCGAGAAAACAGATTGAAAATGGTCAACAACGTGTGAACCTAGTTCATAGAGAGGATGTTATTCGTGCCATTGAAAAGATAATTAACAGCAATAAATTTGGTCAAACTTACCACTTGTGTAGTCTTGAGCATCCCACGCGACAGCAATATTATACGGATGCTGCAACCGCTATGAAATTGGCGCCGCCGGAGTTTGTTGAAGACTTATCATTATCCTCAAGCAAATGTATAAATAGTGAATTTACCCTCAACGCCCTTGAAATGGCGCTCACCTATCCCAGCCCGTACGATATGTTTTAGGACTTACCAACCCCCTGCAAAAAAAAGCCGGTCGTTTGACCGGCTTTGAATTAGACGACATTCGAACTAGCCAACCAAAGCTTTACCAAAATATTTTAAAGCAACGGTGTTAATAAAGACCAGAAGCAGTATCAAAGGAATAAAAGTCCCTACAGAGAAATCAACGTATCGTTCAAAGAAGCTACCCTTGTAATTAGGAGCTCCTTCATCTAACTCGGCATTAAAGTTCTCTTTTTTCCAACGATAAATGACGAATAAACAGATCAGTAAGCCGTTTAGAGGCAGAATTGTGTCATAGAAAACATCGACGATAATATCGAACAATGACTTGTTCAAGCCAGCGTAGCTGATCAATGAGGTAACTGAGTCCCAAATACCGAATGACAATGACGTTACACCAGAGGTGACAACTAATAGCAACCCCATTACCCCTAGGGCTTTTTTACGGCCGACCTTTTTTGATTCCATGTAAGACGCTACTGGCACTTCGAATATTGAGACTAAGGAAGTTATAGCCGCAAAGAAGACGAGTAAGAAAAACAACCCGGCAACGACACTCGCCCCGACATAACCAATTGATGCTTGTAACGCTAAAAAGATCTTAGGCAAGAAGGTAAAAATCATTCCTATAGAGGAGTCACTTAACTCTGCGGTATTGGTATTGGGATTAAAAGAGAACACCGCAGGAAGAATTAAAAGTCCAGCAATGAATGCGACTCCGGTATCAGCCAAGGCCACAAATTTTGCCGATCCTGGTACATCACTCTTGCTATCTAAATAGGAACCATAAGTGATCATAATCCCCATCCCCAAAGACAATGAGAAGAATGCCTGAGACAAAGCAGCACTAACCACAGATGCATTAATTTTACTAAAGTCTGGAACCAGATAATATTCAACTCCAGCAAAGGCATTATCTAATGTAAGAACAAAAATCACTAAACCTATTAGCATTACAAACAGGGCTGGCATCATTACTTTGGCTGCTTTTTCGATACCTTGTTTGACCCCACCTTGTAAAATCAAATACACCACAGCTAAAACACCCACCATATAAATAAACAAATGAGATGATTTAACAAAGTCAGTAAATGTGGAGGGATCAGCTAGTATATCGAGGTTCCCAGAGCCTATTTGAAAAAGATAGCCAAAAATCCATACGGTAATGACGAGATAAAATACCGCGATCATAAAAGGAGTAATGATGGACAGCCACCCCGCTATTCGCCAGTGCAGTTGATTCTTGCTCAGTTTTACATAGGCGTTAAGAGGGTCCATTCGGCTTCGTCGACCTACCGACATTTCTGCTAACATTACTGGTAGACAAATTAACGCAACAAAAAGCGCATAAATGAGTAAGAAGGCCCCTCCTCCATTTTTAGTAGCAGCAACGGGGAACCCCACCATGTTACCAATACCCACTGCGGACCCAGCCGCGGCTAAAATGAATCCAAGGCGAGAGCCAAACTGCTCACGATCTGCTGCCATAATATTTTCCTTTCTTATTGGTTGTTGACTCCCAATAACTTCAATTTAATGGGGTTTAATCAACCTTATTGTTTTTAGTTTAGAATGACGATGTTAACAGTCTAAATTTAAAATGTCTTTCACTTAAAAAACTAGGGGAAGCAAAAACCTGTTATTAAAAGTTTGCACACTATTATTGCTCACGTAACCGATTACAGTTACCACGGAATGGGCTTATTGTCCCAATCAATAAAGTGTGGTGCATTATTAATGTCTAAGGTTGCTAAGTGTGAAAGTAACTTTTCCACCGTAAAACTCACTGAAAAAAGCTTGTTTTTAGGTACGTTAGCTTGAAAAGGTTTAGATAGGCCCGTATCAACTGTACCAGGATGATAGGCAACGATTTGAACGGTTTTAAATCGACGTTGGTACTCCACCTGACTGGTTTTTATCAGCATATTTAAAGCGGCTTTACTCGCTCTATATCCATACCAACCACCAAGCTTATTATCCTCAATACTAGCAACTCTAGCAGATAGGAAAACAACGTGAGAATCAAAAGATGGAGAAAAAAGCCTGGGCAAATGTTTCATCCACATCATGGGCGCAAGAGTATTAACTTTGAAATAAAACTCTAATTGCTTAGCCGATAAATCCTCTAGTCTTTTTTCTGGTTTTATGTGTTCACCTTGTCCATTTAAATGAAGCATACCAATACAACAAACGACTAGGGTAAAGGGACCGTGTTTTTGTAGGGTTTGACAGATATTTTCAACTTCGCTTTCTTCACTACTATCTGCCTGATGCGAACACAGTTTGGGGTGAAAAAACGATAGTACATTCCGTGATACTGCATGAACGTTATCAAAGTAACTGTTAACACATAATTGACGCACCAATTCCGCGCCAATTCCTGAGGAGCTACCAATGATTAACGCATTTGTTTTCGACATGACAGTATCTACCTCTTTACTTAAAATTCGACGGCTTAATGCCGTTAGCTCCTCAGGTTAACCTTTCATTCACCGCACTATTTCATTGTTGACGGGTACGAATATAGTTTAGTACGCAAAACTATCTGTTGTGGATGCCTTGAACTAAACTAATTTCATAACCATGTTAATCTCAAACAAATCCACTAATTAGATATCTGAGGAAAAAATGGCAAATATTCAACAAGCAACTCTGGCTGGTGGCTGTTTCTGGTGCCTTGAGTCAGCGTTCAATTCAGTCGAAGGAATACAATCGGCGTATTCGGGTTACGCTGCAGGCCATGTAGACAACCCAACTTACCAACAAGTTTGCTCTGGATCTACGGGTCATGCTGAGGTAGTTAGAGTCAACTTTGACGAAGACAAGATTTCATATCGAGATGTATTAGAAATATTTTTTGCTTTACATAACCCCACCCAGTTAAATCGGCAGGGCAATGATGTTGGCAGCCAGTATCGAAGCGCAATTTTTTATCACAATGACGAGCAAAAGCAGCTAGCAAAAGAGATTATTACTGAAATTGAAGAGCAAAAAATCTGGCCTGATCCTGTTGTTACTGAAGTGACTCAGATTAATAATTATTATCAAGCTGAAGACTATCATCAGGATTATTTTAGTAAAAATCCTCAGAACCAATATTGCAATATGGTGGTGGCCCCTAAACTCGCAAAATTTAAACAAAATTTCGCGAGTCGCCTGAAGTAATTAAACGGCATACTTAAACCACAATGGATTAACTGGCATCGAGAATATTAACGGTGCCATTTTTTCATATTTGCCGCGATTGGATTCACAAATTACATTTTTTGTATAATTCTTTTTCCACGGATCATTAATCATCCAAATTCTGTCACCATTTACAGCGACACCTTCTAGTGAAGCGTTGTGCATCAACTCCCACTCGTCGCAACTTGCGTCGTTTGAGTCAGTAGGTGCGTAAAATTCGAGAGGAATAATTAAGGTGGGGTGTTTCTTGGCTAAATCTATTAACCAAATATCGTTGTCATTTCTCGCAGCAGCAACCAAGTAGCCTGGATGGTTATCCCTCGGTAAATAGTCCATGCCATTCACAGGGTGATTACCTTTTTCATAATATGGCAGGTTAAGTTCTAAGTCAGTTACTTGAGCAAAGTCATCGGAGTTCCAAAATTGCTCATCAATTTTTACGGAAAAGATTCTAGCTTGCACTTTTTCGTCTTTTTCTTTGCCAAGATATAAAGTGCCTTCCAATCCAAACGCTAACCCTTCAATACCATCATTGGGGAAATTTCCGATATTGTATGAGGCTTTGAATTGCAGGGGTCTGACATTGGTCATCAAAAGGCTATTGTCGTCTTGTAATTCAAGTCTAATTAACAAACTAGGATAATCCGTTGAACCGCTACCTTGATATTTTTCGAAACAGCTATCAGACATGGTTTTACTGCGGGTCGCATCTTCAGTAACAACCACAAAAACTTTGTCATTTTGAGGGTCAACAGCTAGGGCTTCTAAATCAGGAGAGTCATTTAAATAATCGGCAAAACAACTTTGTTGAACATTCTCTGACATTTTAAATAATAACGATTGCTCCGCTACCATCGCGCTTTGAGGATCGATGATATGCAACTGCTTACGTTGCGAAATGTGAGCACTTCCATCTGAAACAGAAAGTAATTTCCCTCTCCAAGCTTTCAGCCCAGAGGTTTGTGGGTTTAACATTACTTCACCATTTGACTCAGTTAACCATTGCCCTTTTAAAGAAATCAGTTCAGGTTTAAACGTTGTTGATGCACAACTGATTAACCCCGTGGCAATAATGATTATTAGACCAAATTTTTTCATTTTCCTTCCTCTCCGCAGGCAGGGTTTGTAAATTTATATGATTCATTAGCAAGTAATTCAGAAAACAATTTGATTGATCGGTTAAAACTAATGCAAACTTAGTTGTAATCGTGGCTATTTAAATTATTGATTTGCAAAAAACACACCAATTTCAAAACTCACAACAAGCGCTCCCCCCTATTATTGCGGGACCCATTTTGCGTGCAATAGATGAAACAAGCATGACATTATGGATGTTAGTTAGCCATAAACATGAATTCAAAGCAAAAATCTGGACCAAAGAGTCTGAAACTCTATTTGACCAGAATATTAAGCAATTCTCAAATATTGTGAAAGTCGGAGAAAGTGCTTTCATCTATGTTACGACCTTAACATTTTCACAAACCCTAGCGGAGGGCAATCGGTATAATTACGATATTACATTTACCGACGGTCAGGGGACCTGTAAAAATCTGCAAAAACTAATGCCAGATATTGTTTATGGCAATCAAAAAACCCCAAGTTTTTGCTTCAACAAACGCATAAAAAATATTTTACACGGCTCGTGCCGTAAGCCTCACCACACGAGTAGAGATGGTATGTTGTCCGTGGACCAAACCATCGCGCAATCATTCGAAAATGATACCTCACCACCAGACTTACTTATATTATCTGGAGATCAAGCTTATATTGACGATGTGGCAGGGCCCACATTATTTGCCATAAACCAAGTAATAGATTGTTTAGGCCTGTTCCAAGAGGATTTACCAGGCGCAACTGTTAACAATAGTAAGCAGTTACCAACTGACGAACATTGTTACTATCAACGACCCGCTTTATTACCTGATAATGAAACCACTGAAACTGTGATATCGTACTTTTTCAAAGGTAAAAAGAAGCCTATATTTACCTCGGTGAATGCCAATAACCACCTCATAAGCTTTGCAGAAGTAATAGCTATGTATGCGCTAATTTGGTCACCTGAAATGTGGCGTTATACTGCATTAAATCCTGAAAATATCGCCCCTCAATTTGCAACAACTTACGCAGAAGAACTGAAATGGGTTGAGGACTTTAAACAGGGACTATCAAAAGTTCGTCGAGCAATGGCACACATTCCTGTGTATATGATTTTCGACGATCATGACGTAACCGATGACTGGAACTTAACCAGAGGTTGGGAAGATGCCGTATACAACAACGCCTTTGCTAAACGTATTGTGGGTAATGCCCTCATCGGCTACTGGTTATGTCAAGGCTGGGGAAATGATGTATCCAAGCTTTCTCCCTTAACAGAAAAACTGCTGCCTTTTTTCACTGCTACAGGTATCACCGAGCATGATAAAGTCATTGATATTCTGCTGCATTGGGATCAGTGGCACTATACCTTAGATACACAACCAAAAGTCGTCGTGTTAGATACAAGAACACAGCGCTGGCGTTCTGAATCAAGTTTGAGCAAGCCTTCAGGATTAATGGATTGGGAAGCCCTGTGCGATTTGCAGCAAGAGTTAATTAATCAGCCAGCCGTTATTATGGTATCCCCAGCCCCTATTTTTGGGGTTAAGTTAATTGAAACTATTCAACGTATTTTTACATTTTTCGGTCGAGCACTAGTGGTCGATGCAGAAAACTGGATGGCCCATAAAGGCACAGCGAGTGTTATCCTTAATATATTCAGACATTATAAAACACCACCGAATTTTGTCATTCTATCTGGGGATGTGCACTATTCATTTGTTTACGACATCACCTTAAAATTTAGACGCAATAGTCCCCACATCACACAAATAACCAGTAGCGGGATCAAAAACGAATTCCCAGCAAGGCTGTTAAACTGGTTTGATCGACTTAACCGTATTTTATTCGGTACCAAGTCACCTTTAAATTGGTTTACCCAACGTCGAAACATGACAATTCGCCATCGACGCCCAAGTAATCAACAAATCAGCACCCTGCTAAACGGGTCCGGAATAGGGCAAGTAAAGGTAAACCATGACTGCTCTGAGGTTGATGCCACGGTTTTGCTATCAAATGGTGAAGAAGTGGAGTTTATTAAGCGGGATTAACAGATTGTAATCCCGTCTTTAGCAAGTTCTCTTTGCAAAGTGAACATCACCAAATGAATAACTTAAAAAATCGTTGGATATTGCTAACGCATACAGGGACAATAATGTCTGAATAATCGTGAATACCTTTTTCGTTAAAATCCCGGTGACAGATAACGGCTTTTTTAATGAAATGAGTATGAGGAAAAAAATGTCAGAACACGCTGTAAATATTGGCTTATTTTTCGGTTCTACCACCTGTTATACGGAAATGGCTGCGGAAAAAATCCAATCAGAAATTAATGAACTTTTCGATGCACCCGTAGTTGAGCTATTTAACATAAAAGACGTGGCGTTGAGCAAAGCACAATCATTCGACATATTGTTGTTTGGTATTTCCACATGGGACTTTGGTGAGTTACAGGAAGATTGGGAGTCGACTTGGGATGATATAAAAAACCTGAATTTAAAAGGCAAAACCGTGGCTCTATTCGGTCTTGGTGACCAAATTGGTTATGCCGACTGGTTTCAAGATGCGCTAGGCATGTTACACGATGAACTTGCTGTGCTTGATTGTGAATTTATTGGCTATTGGCCTAATCAAGGTTATGAATTTAATCATTCAAAAGCACTTACCGCGGATAAAAGTCATTTTGTTGGGCTGTCGCTAGATGACGAGAACCAATACGATTTAAGCGAACAACGCATCAGCCAATGGTGTGAACTACTCCTCACTGAACTTCCACTTAGCTAATTATCCCATGTCAGATATTCGCCCTAGAATCCAACGACCTTTTTATCGAAATGGTCCAGAGTATAGGGCTGGAGCAGACGTAAGTTTTGGCGATATCCGTAAAATATTTGGCTTCAAAACAATTCAGATTGGTAAATGGGTAACCCAAGCTGAACAACAGTTGGCCGCCAACCTTTTTTTCGACGCCCTATGTGATTTAATGGATATATTGCAAGTTAATGAGCAGGTAATATCCCTCAACGGCACTTTATCACTAGCTTTTGGTATCGGTGGGCAAAAGCATAGTAGTGCCCATTATCATGCGCCTAAAAGGCAATTATCCTTAGCTAAAAACGCCGGTGGCGGTGCCCTCGCCCATGAATGGTTCCATGGTTTCGATCATTATATTAGTCGTAAAATGTATAACACGACGTTACCCAATGGTTTTGCCTCAAGCCTTTGGCTAGAAGATGCCACTATGCATTCACACTCTTTAAACCAGACCCTTTCACAATGGTTTCAAACATTATTTTTAGATGCCGATGGAAACGAGCCTAGCGACTACGTAACTCGCTGCGTAAAAGCAGATAAGAGCCTACAATTTTATTATTTTGCTCAACCACAAGAGATGGCAGCAAGGGCCTTTGAAGCCGCGATTCAGGATCAAGCCATCAAAAATGCATTTTTAGTACAAGGCACGAAACAAACGGTTGAAGCACAGGTAGGTATTTACCCCATCGGCCAACATCGTTCAGAAAGTAACGCAAGCATACTGAAATATTTTAAAGTTTTAGGTGAAGCGCTCAATTAATGGGCAAATTTAAACTCAAAATAAAATTAATTGCCAAAATCTATCAACAAATTGCATTTAACGCATTTACTCTGACACCAAAGTAATTCTATACTAGGACATTAACGATTAGTAACTGTGGTTGAATTTATGAGAAAGAAAAAGCACGGCTCCGCTGATGACGAAGCTCAAATTGATATGACCCCCATGCTAGACATCGTTTTTATTATGTTGATTTTCTTCATTGTAACGACGTCTTTTGTAAAAGAAGCTGGCTTGATGGCTAATCGTCCAAAGGCTCCAGATGCGCCGCCACCGCCAAGTAATGCAAAAACCTTGGCAATACGTATTGATCAGCAAGGTACCATTGTAATGGATAACCGTGAAGTTGATATCCGTCGTGTTGTGGCAAACATCCAAAGCTTTTTAGCAGAGAATAATACGGATTCTGCAGCTATCCAGGCTCATTCAAAAACTAAACACGGTATCGTGGTTGAAGTGATGAACCAAGCTAAAGAAGCAGGAATAGACAAAGTGTCGATTCTTGTAAAAGATAGCTGATAAGTTTCAAGACTAATTGAAAAGCCCTTCAATCGAAGGGCTTTTTTGTATCTGTAATATGCTTATTCTTTTGAATGTGTCTTACTTAGCAATGATATTGCAATAAAAAGTTAACTTTAACCCAGAGTATCTGACGCTAAAGGAAATATGTTTGAGTTTTGCACTAGATTAAGGCATGAAGAGAAAATGGTGCCGACTGCCGGAGTCGAACTGGCGACCTACTGATTACAAGTCAGTTGCTCTACCAACTGAGCTAAGTCGGCACACTAAGGTGACGGCTTTTGATTTACTGATGCAAGACGTTCTACAGCAGTGACAAGGTTGGTAAATCTTGTCTCAAAAGCGAGGCGCTATTTTAAACGCAGATTGAATCTTGTCAACCGTTGTTTAACGACTTATTGCGTTTTACTGCAAGTTTTAGTCTAAACGCCTGATTTTTCATCGTAGTGATGAAGTTATCTACAACAGGTTAGTCAATTTTCGCCAATTTATCAGCTTCACCTAGAAGTTTAGGGAAATGCTCTACCGGTAAGTACTTGGCTAAGGTGGTCATTAATTCGGCTAGGTCGGCGTAGGTACCTCCGGTAAGATTGATATGTCCCATCTTACGTTTTGCTCTGACGGTTTTACCGTACAAGTGCAAGTTACAGTGATCCAAGCTGAGTAAATCAGTAGAGTAGTCATCACAACCAATGATATTGATCATGGCACTTTTGCCATATGCTTGCGTGTTTCCTAGGGGCAAACCAGTAATTGCACGCATGTGATTTTCAAATTGACTACAATCTGTACCTTGCATACTCCAGTGACCAGAGTTATGAACTCGGGGGGCGATTTCGTTCACTAACAATTGCTTGCCAACTTGGAAAAACTCCACCGCTAACACACCCACATAATCAAATTCATCAACCAGTTTTGTGAAAGCACTGTGTGCCTGTTCTATAAGCCCGCTATCAATTTCCGGAGCAGGGGCAACTGAAACGTGAAGCTGACCTTCATGATGTAAGTTTTCAGCCAGCGGGTAGAACTTAACTTCACCATGTAACCCACGGGCTCCCACTAGGGACAACTCTCGGTCAAAGGGTACCATTTGTTCGGTGATGAGTGGAACTTGAACCAAGTCGAGATCGGCGAGTTGCTGTTTTAAGGACGGTAAACCGTCTTTACTCGCCAAACGCCATTGGCCGTAACCATCGTAACCATCTCGGCTAGCTTTAATTATCAGCCTTTCACCTAATTGCGCCACCGCATCATCAAGCTGCTCGATGTCAGTAATGATTAAATGTCTGCTGTTGTTGATGTGCAGTTTCTCAAGAACATTTTTTTCACGTACCCGATCAGCACCTGTTAAAATTGCTTCCATACTGGGATAGAGCTTTCCGCTACTTTGCGCTTGCTCCAGCAAATCTTCAGGAACATGCTCAAACTCCACTGACAAAGCATCCGCCCTATCAATGGCTTGTTCAATGCTAATGTCGAGTTTCATTTTACTAATTGGATCAACCACAGTGTGATTTGCTACATCCACAGCCTGAACTTTGAATCCCAAAGGTACGGCAGACAAATACATCATTTGTGCTAATTGCCCTGAACCATAGATCAGAACATTCACTCAGGTAACTCCAACTCATCTAATGCAAGCACGGTATCAGTTTGCTTTTTGCGAAATGCTATTACTGCTTCTGCTACTTTTTTATCGTGTAAAGCAATCACTTGGGCAGCAAGTAAACCCGCGTTAGCCGCTCCGGCTTCTCCGATGGCTAACGTACCTACAGCCACGCCTTTTGGCATTTGCACAATTGAATAAAGTGAATCAACACCGCTTAACTGGCTCGAACGTACGGGAACCCCAAAGACTGGAATATGTGTATGGGCAGCAATCATGCCAGGCAAATGCGCAGCACCACCAGCTCCACCGATAATGACATGATAATCATTATCAGCAGCAGTTTTTGCGAATTCAGTCAGTAAATCTGGGGTTCTGTGTGCCGACACCACTTTTGCATCGAACTTCACACCAAGATTTTTCAACATAATTGCAGCCTGCTGCATGGTTGGCCAATCTGATTTAGAACCCATTACTATTGCCACTTTAGGCATATCTGCTCCTAACGTTTTAGGTCTGAAACCAACGTAGTGTTGGTGATACATTTTGAGGGCTGTTACTTTCGTTTAAATAATAAAAATAATATTCAAAAAGCACACTTTCGTTAGCTTTTGCATTACTTCAATCAAATAAAAATATGAATAAACCAAGAACAGGAATATTTCCCTCAATAATTGAGGCGGCAGATTGTAGCCTAAATTTCGCCCAAGCCCAAATATTGGGAGAGGGAAATTAGAGATTTAATGCTTCTGGTTAAACATTTCCCCTAAATAATTTAAAATTTGTGGGCTTTTTCGTGCTTTACTTACGTATTAGACAAGGGATTAGCTATTATATAGTTAGTAACGTTGAACATGATATGGAATGTAAAAATGTAGCAACAAACTACGCATTCTATGCATCCACGAACTAACCTTAAGGTTGTAAAGTAGTTTAAAAGGAGTGATGAATGTTAGACAGGTTTTTGAAAAAAGAATCCGCCGGCGGTATTTTACTAATGTGTGCTGCAGTGCTTGCATTAATTGTTGCCAACTCTCCTTTATCCTTAGTATACGATTTACTCATCGATATGCCTGTGGTAATTCAAATCGGTGCGCTGGAGATTAATAAACCCTTACTTTTATGGATTAATGATGGGTTAATGGCGGTTTTCTTTTTCATGGTAGGCCTCGAACTCAAGCGCGAAATAATGGAAGGGGGCTTATCTAACCCAGCGAATATTGTATTACCAGCAAGTGGTGCAATTGGAGGCATGATTGTACCCGCCGGGATATATGCATTTTTTACTTGGGGAAACCCCGTAGCGTTGGCAGGCTGGGCAATACCTGCTGCAACTGATATCGCCTTTGCCATGGGTATTTTAGCCTTACTGGGGAGTAGAGTACCCGTTAGTCTAAAAGTGTTTTTAGTAACCTTGGCAATCATCGACGATATAGGCGCGATATTAATCATTGCCCTATTTTACAGTGATAACATTTCTACTTGGCCATTAATTGTAGCGGCATTCTGTTTGATGTTATTAACCAGTATGAACCGCAAAAACGTGCAACAGGTCCCGTCTTATATTTTAGTTGGTGTGGTATTGTGGGTTGCCATGCTCAAATCCGGAGTTCACGCAACGTTAGCTGGCGTGTTACTTGCCTTCTTTATTCCTATGCGAGATAACAACGATCCGCGTGTCTCGCCAGTCAAATCTTTGGAACACAGCCTACTTCCCGCGGTTAACTTTGTTATTTTACCCGTGTTTGCTTTCGCCAATTCAGGTATCAATCTTGGCAGTATTAATGCCGATTCAGTGTTGCACCCCGTTACTTTTGGCATATTCTTGGGCTTATTTGTAGGTAAACAGATCGGTGTGTTCGGGTTTAGTTGGCTGGTTATAAAACTTGGTTTAGCCAAATTACCGTCTGACCAGAACTTAGCCCAACTGTATGGCTGTGCCATATTATGTGGTGTAGGTTTCACCATGAGTCTATTTATCGGCTCCTTAGCCTTTGCCCAAACCGGTAATAATGCATTTTTTGATGAGCGATTGGGTATTCTATTAGGTTCCATAGTGTCGGCTGTGACTGGCTACTTAGTTCTCAAAAAAGCAATACGCTAACGCAGGTAACCTAGGCGATATAACCTAAAATGGCATCCTTATGGATGCCGTTTTAGGTTGGGATATGGAAATAGTATTAGTGCTGTTTCATATAATCGATTGTCATATTGGTTAATAGACGCACACCTAATTTCATCCCTTCGTCATCCACATAAAAGTCAGGTGTATGGTGTGCAGGCGCATCTTTAGGATCAACATCCAAAGGTTTTCCGCCAACCCATAAATAAAGTCCTGGAACTTGTTCTTGGAAAAATGAAAAATCCTCAGCCCCAGTTACCGGTTTACTATAAATCACCTTATCTTCACCAGCGGTATTGATAAGAGTGGGTAACATAGTGGAAGTAAGATCGTGATCATTAAAGGTAATTGGGTAGGAATAATCTAACGGCATGGTGAGTTCAGCCTCAGCACGCATACTCTCAGCGATGCCATTGACTTTCCTTGGCATGGCTTCATACATGTGATCTCTGGCTTTTTTATTCAAGGTGCGAATAGTACCCACCAATTCCACTTCGTTAGGAATGATATTGGAGCGAACTCCCCCATTAATTGCTCCAAAGGTAACCACTGCAGCATCATCTAGAAGTTGCACTTCACGACTAACAATTGTTTGAATGCTCATAATCATTTGCGCAGCAGTAACAATAGGATCAACACTCATCCATGGATAAGCTCCATGGGCTTGTTTTCCTTTAATAACAATTTTAAACGGATCAACTGCAGCCATTACGCCACCTTCGCGATACAAAACCGTATTTACATCAGCAAGGGAGCTTATGTGCAATCCAAAAATAGCGTCCACATCTGGATTCTTAAGCACGCCTTCTTTTACCATTAATTGCGCTCCGCCCTCTTCTCCGCTAGGCGCGCCCTCTTCGGCTGGTTGAAAAATGAACTTCACTTTACCGCGAAGCTGATCTTTCATCCCCACTAGAATCTCTGCCGCTCCCATAAGCATAGCGATATGGGTATCATGGCCACAAGCATGCATTACGGGCACGTCTTTGCCGTTATACTCACCTCTTGCTGTCGATTTCCAGGGTAGATCATTATTTTCAGGAACCGGTAGTCCATCAATATCCGCTCGCAAACCAACCACAGGACCGGGTTTACCACTGTCAAGAACAGCAACAACACCAGTTACCGCTACTCCTGTTTGCACTTCTAGCCCTAACGATTTTAAATGTTTGGCAATATACTCAGCGGTTTTAAACTCTCGGTTTGAAAGTTCAGGGTGTTCATGTAAATGATGACGCCACTGAATCACTTTGCTTTCAATTTTGTCAGCCATTAAATCGACCGTGTCTGCAAAGCACAACGTGGGCAATAGTGACAATGTGAGGAGTAGCTTCTTCATAGTTCCCTTCTCGTTAGTTATTTTTATTAGCGTGAGACACTTTTTATATCATAATTTGCGGTACAAAGAAAAAATCCACTGCAGCGTAAACTACAGTGGATTTTTAACCTTCGAAAATGAAGTAGTTTTAGCTTTTTTGACGCTTCATCGCATCAAAGAACTCTTCGTTGGTTTTTGTCATGGCTAATTTACCAATTAAAAACTCGATGGCATCAATTTCAGACATCTCGTGGACAATCTTACGCAGTATCCACATTTTTTGCAGCTCTTCTTGGGTCGTCAGTAATTCTTCACGACGGGTACCTGAACGGTTGAAGTCGATTGCTGGGAATACACGTTTTTCCGCTATTTTACGATTAAGGTGCAGTTCCATGTTACCTGTACCTTTAAATTCTTCGTAAATTACCTCATCCATCTTCGAACCAGTGTCGATTAGTGCTGTGGCAATAATAGTCAAACTACCACCTTCTTCCACGTTACGAGCCGCACCAAAGAAACGTTTAGGTTTATGTAATGCGTTGGCATCTACACCACCGGTAAGTACTTTACCTGATGAAGGGATTACGGTGTTATAAGCACGGGCTAGACGAGTAATAGAATCCAGTAGGATAACAACGTCTTTTTTGTGCTCAACCAAACGCTTAGCTTTTTCAATCACCATTTCAGCTACCTGAACGTGGCGACTTGCGGGTTCATCAAACGTTGAGGCAACCACCTCACCTTGAACCAAGCGCTGCATTTCAGTTACTTCTTCAGGGCGCTCATCAATCAACAGTACCATCAATTCACTTTCAGGATGATTGGCAGCAATGGATTGTGCAATATTCTGTAGTAACAATGTTTTACCCGCTTTTGGCGGAGCAACAATCAAACCGCGCTGACCAGCACCTATAGGTGAAGCTAGGTCTAAAATTCTTGCGGTTAAATCCTCTGTACTACCATTTCCACGTTGCAACGTGAAACGACGATTAGCATGTAATGGAGTTAAGTTTTCAAAAAGGATTTTATTGCGGGAGTTTTCTGGCTTATCGAAATTGACTTGATTAATTTTCAGTAGTGCAAAATATCTTTCACTATCTTTAGGAGGACGTATCTTCCCAGCGATAGTATCTCCGGTTCGTAGATTGAACCTACGGATTTGGCTGGGAGAGACATAAATATCATCCGGACCGGCCAAATATGAAGAATCGGATGAACGTAAAAATCCAAAACCATCTTGGAGTATTTCGAGTACACCATCACCGAAAATGTCTTCGCCGCTTTTCGCGTGCGCTTTCAGTATGGCAAAAATAATATCTTGTTTGCGAGCCCGAGCCATATTATCTAGGCCCATTTTTTCGGCTAATGCTACAAGTTCGCTGATCGGTTTATTCTTTAATTCTGTTAAATTCATATTGGTGGGTCTTTATGATTTGAAATGCGCTACAAGGCACCCTGTTTTTTTGTCTCAGGTTTTTTTAGCTAATTAAATTCGTTTTACTCTATGGATTGAGTGCGAAATCTGGTGAGTTCAAGATATGAACAATCGAAAGTTAGCACCAATTAGTTGTTCCGTCCAGCGAAAAACGATGATTAATGCAAAGAATGTTTATTTTTCGTTAAAAACACAAAAAATACGCAGAAAAACTAAATAAGACTTTGTGATTCTGCGCATTCAATACAATTAGATGTTATCGTTCAAAAACTCAGCTAACTGAGTTTTTGACAATGCTCCAACCTTAGTTGCAGCGACATTTCCGTCTTTAAACAACAATAAAGTAGGGATACCACGGATACCATACTTTGGTGGAGTTTCATTATTTTCATCGACATTCAACTTGCCAACTGTTAACTTGCCGTCGAACTCGCCAGCAACTTCTTCTAGAATTGGCGCAATCATTTTACATGGGCCGCACCATTCCGCCCAGAAATCAACTAGGACAGGACCAGCAGCATTGATAACATCGGCCTCGAAACTATCGTCAGATAACTGGATAATTTTGTCGCTCATACTTTTCTCCGTAATTGGTCTCTCGCTGAGAAAGTTCAGCGTATAATGAGAGTTTTATAGAAACTGTTTTTTAATGCAAGCACTGATAAGCTATAAGCTATGCAAACTACACATTTAACTGAAACACATTTTTCTGATCTGCCCATCCATGAGGATGTTTTAAAGGCATTAACAGAAGCAAACTTTATCCACTGCACGCCAATACAGGCGTTAAGTCTACCCCATCTTTTAGAAGGGCAAGACATTGCAGGTCAAGCTCAAACTGGAACAGGAAAAACTATTGCTTTTCTTGTCGCCACATTTCATCGATTACTGACTCATCCAAATGAATCAGACAAGCAACCTAAAGCTATTATAATGGCACCTACTCGTGAATTGGCAGTACAAATTTACAATGACGCCGAATTATTGAGTAAACACACTGGATTATCGCTTGGTTTGATATATGGGGGTGAAGGATACCAAAGTCAACGGGAATCTTTGCAATCAGGTGTAGATATTATAATTGGCACCACTGGCCGTATCATCGATTATTATAAACAAAATGTATTTTCATTAGAAAATATTCAAGTTGCGGTACTTGATGAAGCCGATCGTATGTTCGATTTAGGTTTTATTAAAGATATTCGATATATGTTCAGACGCATGCCTGAAGCAACCAAACGCTTAAGTATGTTGTTTTCGGCCACTTTGTCTTATCGCGTGCAAGAATTAGCTTACGAACACATGAACAATCCAACTCATGTAAAAGTTGAACACGACAAACAAACGGCGAGCCGAATCCAGGAAGAGCTATTTTATCCTTCCGATGAAGACAAAATGTTGTTACTTTTAACTTTGTTAGAAGACGAATGGCCCGAAAAAGCGATTGTTTTTGCAAATACCAAACATACGTGCGAAAAACTTAGTGACTGGCTAGAAGCTGATGGTCACCGTGTAGGACTGTTAAGTGGCGATGTGCCCCAGCGTAAACGTTTAAAAATACTAGAAGATTTTAGTAAAGATAAACTAGATATCCTAGTTGCCACCGATGTTGCTGCCCGTGGTTTGCATATTGAAAAAGTCACCCATGTATTCAATTACGACTTGCCTGATGATGCGGAAGATTATGTCCACCGAATTGGGCGAACAGGTCGCGCAGGTAAAAGTGGACATGCCATTAGCTTCGCCTGTGAAAAATATGCGTTGAATTTACCCGCAATTGAAAGCTATATTAGCCGTCCAATTCCTGTGAGTAATTATGACCAAGAATCGCTTCTTGATGATATAACGCCACCTAAACCGCAGTACAAAAAGCGACAGCAAAGTGGTAAAAGTTATCAGAAACGACCCAATAACCGTAACCAGAAAAGGCGTTAATGGAAAATCAGCCAATTACATCGGCAACCAATGAAGACCAACTGTACGCAGCAGTTGATCTGGGTTCCAATAGTTTTCATTTAGTTATCGTTAGAGTCGTTTCTGGCTCTGTACAAATCATTGGCAAAGTGAAGCAAAAAGTTAAATTGGCTGCGGGCTTGAATGACAGCATGATGCTTGATCAGCTCAGCATGGAAAGAGGCTGGCATTGTTTAGAAACCTTTGCAGAACGCTTACAAGATATTCCCTTAACAAATATCAAAGTGGTTGGCACTGCAACCTTGCGTTTAGCTAAAAATGCCCATGTTTTTATTGAAAAAGCGCAACAAATCTTAAATCAAAAACTCGAAGTGATTAGTGGCGAAGAAGAAGCCAGACAAATCTATTTAGGCGTAGCTTATACCTCTGCAAACCAAGGCAATACCTTAGTCATCGATATCGGCGGCGCCAGCACTGAAGTGATTATTGGCAATGACATGCAGCCAATTAACCTTGTGAGCTTAAACATGGGGTGCGTGACATTTAAAGAGCGATATTTTGTTGATGGGATTATTTCCGAACAAAATATGCATAACGCCATTAAAGAAGCCAAACAAAAGCTATTGCCGGTTATTGATGATTTTGTCTGTTTTGATTGGCAGCAATGTTTAGGTGCCTCGGGAACCCCTCAAGCGGTTGTTGAGATTCTCGTGGAACAAGGCATCAGTGATGCGATTCGTTTAGATTATTTACACAACCTAATGCAGCAATGCATCGATTGTGGCAACTTAGATAATTTAGATATTGAAGGCCTTACCGAGTCACGGCTAGCCATATTCCCCAGCGGTTTGTGTATTCTAGTTGCATTATTTGAACAGCTTAAAATCCAAGAAATGCAGATCTCTGGTGGTGCCTTAAGAGAGGGTTTAATCTACGGCATGCTTGAGAATTGTGAAAAAAACGATCGCCGCAGTCATTCAATCAGTGAAGCCATAAAAACCTACCACATTGATGAACAACAAGCCCACAGAGTCTGCGACGTCGCCGTCAATTTTTATAAGCAATTATGTGCACAGTCTAATATCTGTAATTTTGATGCCTTAGCCGTTATCGAAGCAGCATCGTTATTACACGAAATTGGTTTACACATAGAGTACAAACAGTACCACATGCATGGCGCGTATATTCTCAGCCATATCAACCTCAACGGTTACTCACAAATGCAGCGCAAGAGTATCCGCGATTTAGTGTTATGCCATAGAGCAGAATTAGACTTGGGTAAGTTTTCTCAATATCACCCAGATATGCAGGCTTTGTTATATGGTTTAGTTCGTATCTTAAGGTTGTCGTGTTTGCTTTCTATACGCAGAAAAGACGATTTATTGCCCGAAATAACCTTGCATGTTGATGAACAACACTGGCAGTTAACATTTCCTAAAGGTTGGCTTAGAGAACATCCCCTAATCGATGTAGAACTTGCCAACGAAAAGTGGCTACAGCACAAAGCTGGCTTACCACTTTCCTTTAGTTAGTTCAGGTAGCTTACTTTTTTAATACAATAAACTATAAATAGTACGGCGAGATTTAGACTTCAGTGGATCGCCGTCTGGCATCGCATTAATCATATCTAAAGTATATTTTCGAGCTTCACCGAAGCTTAGGTCCTTTTTAAGCACCGCAAATAGTAACTCTAATGCTTCTTCAGGCTTATTTGCTTGGTGCAACTGTACAGCTAATTCAACCTTAAGTTCTAAATTATCAGGATCTTGTGCTAACTTCTCTTGAAGTTGTTTAATTTCCGGAGATTCAGACGCTTTTTCTAGCAATTCAACTTTACCCACAATGCTATGGTAGTAACCATTTTGATCAACCAACAGAATATTATCGAGCAATAGTTGGGCTTGTTTAGTATTGCCTAACTCCACATAACAATCTGCTAATACAAGGGCTATATCCGTTCTTTCTGGGTCTAGATCATGGGCTTGTTTAGCAATTGTAAATGCTTCTTGATAGTTACCTTGGTTAACCAAGGCTACGGCTTTTTCGTAAAACCCATCTACCGCATTCGGTAAGTGTTTTTCCAATAGTTCTTGAACTTGCTCTTCCATCATAGGGCCTGCAAACCCATCCACAGGCTGACCGTCTTTAACAAGAATGACAGTCGGTAAACTTTGAATTCCAAACTGCTGGGCTATTTGTTGTTCTTGTTCACAATTTACATTGGCATATATTAAATGTTCTGCATGCTGAGTAGCCAGCTTTTCTAATATCGGTGTAAGTTGCTCACACATTTCCAAATTTGGCGCCCAAAAGTTCACCAGTACATGTTTGACTTTAGACTCTTCGATGATGACTTGCTGAAAGTTTTCGATATTCAGATCTACAAAATTTTGCATGTTTAGCTCTTTCTATTTGTTAGTTTCATAAACTGAAACGCACTGATTGAACACAATGGTTGTAAGGTGGGGGCAATAATTTTAAAAAGCAACCTAATGACATAAATAGTGTGGTAAATTTGAGCGGTTATTCTTGTTAGCTTGCACTACAATGTCAAATACGCGACATTTTCTAATTCACCTATGTGCTAATGTTGGCAAACATCAACAACAGGATTAGTAAAGATCAATATTATGGCTGAAAAAGAATACACAAGCTTTTCTCAATTTTATCCGTTTTATTTGCGCGAACATCAGAACACGGTTTGTCGCAGGCTTCACTTCGTAGGCTCATTTTTAATTCTAATCACCTTGGCTTTTATTGTTTCGACCGGGCAATGGCAATACTTAATCTTGCTTCCTTTTTTAGGCTATGGTTTCGCTTGGGTAGGTCACTTTTTCTTTGAACATAATCGTCCAGCAACATTTATCTATCCTCTTTACAGCTTTTTAGGAGACTGGGTGATGTTTAAAGACATGCTTACAGGCAAAATTAAATTTTAATTTATACAACAAGCAAACAAATCTACACCGGGCTTTGTCATAGAGATCTTTAAGAAAACCACGGTGTACATCTCTGCCAACTCCAAAAATACGATTCCAATTTAGTTAACGCTCCCAAACATACACAGTTCTGTGGTGTTTTTATGTCCCAAAGCTACTAGTTTTTGTCCCATTACTACAAGAATCATCAATTTACTCATTGAAATATAATACTTTTCTTGGGTTTGTCCCAAACGTATATTTTTTCGCCCCAAATTTACAAAGCAATAATTCAATTCTTTTTTATTCTTAAATCGTCATTACGGAAAATGACACTGCCCCAAACGGACTGGGTCAGTTAAGGACTAACGAAGGAACGTTATAGCAAGGAACGCCAAGTGCTAAACCCGATTGTAGCTAGGATGGCCACAATCTGGCGAGCAAGGAGGCATCAAGGAAGAAGGTTGAGAAACCGAAATTGGTAAGGAAGCCAACGCAAGAAAGCACTATGTAGACAACTAAACAAAGCAGTGCACTTTGTTTTGTCGGAAATGATAACTATCACGCTTCAGGCATCGTCAGCATGTATTTTTTGCAAACAGGAGCAGTAATTCCAAGGATGGATATTTCTTAGGCAATTAGAGTTAACAAACTAACAGAGTAAATAAGCAAAAAACCAAAAGGAAAGAGTATGCAACAGTCTCTATTTAGGCAAAGCGCTATCGACCATCAAAAGAATAGACTGCATGGTGAGATTTTGCTTATTCCTAGTTCTTCTCATGTTCTGGTTACATTGTTTGTAAGTGTATGGATTGTTGCTGTTTTTGCATGGTTAGTTACCAGTCATTACGCAAGAAAAGAAAGTGTAGGAGGCTGGCTAGAGCCCCCTAGTGGTGTTGTGAAAGTATTTCCTGAAACGTCTTCCGGCAGAATTGAGCAAGTTCTGATAGCAGAAGGACAATTGGTTTCCGAGGGCCAAGCTTTAGCTGTAATAGAAGGAGATCGTACATTAAGTAGCGGCTCAAGTTTGCAAACAACTTTACTCAGAGAGTACAAAAACCAACGACTCATTATAGAGGCCCAATTAACACGCTCGGAAATCATTAACCAAATAGATACAGAGAATATTAAATCCAAATTAGCCGCCTTGCAGGAAGATATTAGCAGGCTTGATGCGCAGATTATGACATTGCAAAAACGCTACTCACTGGTCTCTTCGCGTTATCAAAATTATCAATCGATGGGAAAGTCAGGACATATTTCCAGATCAGACCTAGAACAAGTTTTAGAACAAAAGCTGGCGTTACAAAACCAAAAGCAAGGCCTTCAGCGTGAAAAAATAAGTTTAAATAATGAGATTACGACCACTGAAAATCAGTTATTAACACTACCCCAGAACCAGCTGGATCACACTAACCAGTTAAAATCCAAGCTTAGTGATCTTGCACTAAAAATAGCTCAGCTAAATGGACAAAGCCGACATGTAATTAAGGCTTCACGGGATGGATTAGTATCCAACCTGCTGGCTCAAGTTGGGCAGCAAACGAATCAGAATACGCCATTACTCTCTATCGTTCCCCAAGCAAGTCAGATAGAAGCAAAATTATTAGTGCCCGTAAAAGCTATAGGATTTATAGAGCAAGGTCAGCCAATTCAAATTCGCTACGATGCTTTTCCATATCAAAAATTTGGTCTGTATCAGGGAACAATTACTAGCGTATCTGACGCGGTAGTTTTACCTAATGAAGTGCACAATGCACCGGTAAATATTCAAGAGCCCGCCTATTTAGTACACGCCACTCTTGATTCACAGTCGGTATCGGCCTATGGAAAGAAACTGAATCTAAAGTCCGGCATGACCCTATCTGCTGATGTGCAATTAGGACAACGAAGTTTATTAGAGTGGATTTTTGAACCCCTATTAAGCTTGCGGGGAAGAATATAATGAACAGTATTATTTTTCCGCGCCCCGAAGGTTTACTTAATTTTAATGCTGGCCACCCTTTGCCGTGTGTATTGCAAACGGAAGCATCTGAATGTGGTTTAGCATGCTTAGCGATGGTCAGCGGATTTTATGGTTATGAAATAGATTTAACCAGTATCCGCAACCGTTTTTCGATTTCAGCCCATGGGGCTACCCTAAAGCAGATAATGCAAATTGCTGGTCAAATGGAATTGTCGCCCCGTGCTCTGCGTCTTGAAATGGAACAATTAGCTGAGCTGCAAACTCCCTGTATTTTACATTGGGAATTGAAACACTTTGTTGTATTAAAAAAAGTTACAAAGAATAAAGTCCACATCCACGACCCTGCAATAGGAGAGCGGGTATTGGACCTTGGGGAAGTTGACAAGCTTTTTACCGGAGTTGCACTAGAGCTAACACCTACACCAGCTTTTCAGAAAGGCAAACAAAAAAGAAAATTATCCTTAAGTCACTTTTGGAGTCGAATTACAGGACTAAAACGCAGTTTGGTCATTATTTTGGTTTTGTCTTTATTCATACAAGTTTTTGCGCTGGTTCAACCCTACTATATGCAAACCGTTATCGACGATGTCATTTTACGTTCAGATCTTAATTTACTCACCGTTTTAGCATTTGGATTCGGCTTACTACTGTTGATCGACACTGGCACCTCGTACATTCGTCAAATCGTTATTTTGAATCTATCAAGCCGTTTAAATATACAAATGGCAGCCAATATTTTTACACACCTTATTCGGTTACCTCTAAATTATTTTAGTAAACGTCATATGGGTGACGTAGTTTCGCGATTTGGCTCATTGCAGAGCATACGAGACCTATTAACCACCGGTTTTGTCAATGTATTCGTTGACGGATTAATGGCAATTTTTACTCTTTGGGTGATGTTTTTATACGATAGAAAATTAACGTTTATCGTGCTAGCCATTGTCTTTCTTTACGCCCTATTACGATACCTTTTCTACAAACCTTTAAGGCGTTTAACTGAAGAAAGTATTGTCTCTTCTGCAAAAGAAAATAGTCATTTTATGGAGTCTGTGCGAGCTATTCAAACTATAAAATTGTTTGAAAAGGAAACTGACAGACAAAGTCAGTGGCAAAACAAACTGGCTGATGCAATGAATAAGGAGATACGTCTACAACGCTGGAATATTGGCTATGATACTGCCAATAAAGTGCTGTTTGGTATAGAGAATATACTGGTCATTTACTTTGCTGCATTGGCGGTCACCAACAATATGTTGAGTGTGGGGATGCTGTTTGCATTCGTGAGTTATAAAGCCCGTTTTATTAATTCAATGGATAGTCTCATTGAGAAGTGGATAGAGTTTCGAATGTTAGAACTCCATTGCGACAGGCTTGCGGATGTTGTTTATACCTCCAAAGATCCTATGGTCAAAGAGTTTAAGAGCCCCAGTTTATCTGCCTCAATGCCCGAACACGACAAAATACAGGGTGAAATCAAGCTACAAAATTTAGGGTTTTCATACAGCCAACTAGATACGCCTGTTTTTCAAAATATAAGTCATCGTTTTGAAGCCGGTTCGACTATTGCCATTGTTGGAGCAAGTGGCAGCGGCAAAAGTACTTTGATGAAGTGCATGATGGGACTATTGCAACCCACCGAGGGGCAAGTTTTTATCGATGGTACAGTACTGCCAAACCTACCTAACTACCGTCATAGCATAGCAGCAGTTATGCAAGATGACGTACTTCTAACGGGCTCTATTGCTGAAAACATCGCTTGTCTAGCAGCCAATGTCGATATGCAAAAGGTAGTTTATTGTGCCCACCTTGCTTGTATCCACGAGGATATTGCCAAAACCAGTATGCAATACAACACCTTGGTTGGCGACATGGGAGCTAATTTAAGTGGTGGCCAAAAGCAACGGATTATTCTAGCCAGGGCACTGTATAAATCACCTCGCATCTTATTTTTAGATGAAGCCACCAGCCATTTAGATTTGCACAACGAAATGGCAATCAATAACCATATTAAACAGTTATCGATCACACGAATAATCATCGCTCACCGCCCGCAAACCATTGCCAGCGCCGATCAGGTATTGAGTTTGGAGAGTGGGCAGTTAAGGGATGTGACTTCGTCGATAAAACAGCCGTAAATATCAACCTACTATTTAAGGAAAAATAACATGGAAAATATGTTGGAGTTGTACCATAACAAGCTATCTAAACGTGAGGCCCAAGTTGCCAATAAAGTGCGTGAAGGTTTAAGTAACCGAACTATTGCTGAGCAGCTATTTATTAGTGAACGGACGGTGAAGTTTCATTGCACCAACATTTTTAGAAAGTTAGCTATAAATAATCGAAAAATGCTGCGGTCATTATTTCCTAATGCCTATGAAACAGCTTAAAACTGTACCTTAGTACAGTTAACTTTTTGAGTATTTTAGCCATACTCACAATGTCAGTACATTGAAGTACGACATCTAACCAAAGTAAATATTACAAGGAGAATGAAATGGAACATCCATTCAATACAAAAATGGAACTTACTAATTTGTCTACAGAGCAAGTCGGAGCGGGTTCACTATCGAATCGACTTCCTATAGAAACAACTAAGCCTATTCGCGCCAAAATTAAACCGCCCATGGAAACCACCATGGCGATTGGGGAAGAAGGTGGTAGTTTTGGTAATTGGTTCTAAATAGGTTTTAGTTCTTGAAAATATCGAGAACGAAACAAATGTAGTGAACTACCACTGCGGTGGTTCACTACTTCAAATTTTTTAACTTCGACAAATTACAGGACGTGCTATGTCGGTTGTTATTATTTTAGGTGCCAGCCAAGACTGTCACGCACTACATATGCTGCAAACTTGCCACAAATCAGGTATTGAAGCGGCCCTATTCGATACATCACTTTACCCATCGTGTCACAGCATAAGTTGGAACCCAGTGTTGGCTAAAGGGGGCTTGCGGTTAAACTCAACCTTTTATAAGTTTGAACAAATCAATAGCGTGTTTTGGAGCAGTGTTGGGCCACCTAGTTTAGCAGAAGATACCAACCCATCTTTGTACCAAATTGCTATGAGTGATAGCTCAAGTGCTTTGCGCACCTTTTTTGACGAGCGTAGTATTCGCTGGGTCAATTCTTGGCAGGTGTTTGACTCTCACAAAGTCAAACCAAGACAATTACACAAAGCCGCAACCTCTGGCGCATTGATTCCTCAGACATATATTGGCAACGAAACAGAAGATATACTTAGCTTTGCAAAACAATATAAAAAGTTATTGTTTAAACCCGTTTATGGCGGCTCACATGCCACCTTAGTAGATGAAAAACAGCTTAACTCGGAACATCTGCAAAAAGTCTTAAAATATGCACCAGTTACCATTCAGCAATATATTGAAGGGACCAATATACGTACTTATGTTATTGGTTCTGAGGTGTTTAGCGCAGAAATAGTCAGTGACGAGGTGGATTTTAGATTGCATTCAAACCCAATCCATATTCCTACCAAGACTCCGATTAAGGTAGCTCGTCTAGCCAAACGATTAACCCAAGCGTTTAAGATGCATTGGACAGCCATAGACTGGCGACGTGATAACCAGGGCAATTACTATTTTTTAGAGGCCAACCCTAGCCCGATGTTTATGCACTTCGAGCAAATCACTGGCTATCCAATAACGGAAATGCTTGTGCAAGCCCTTATTCAACCCAGATTTCTCTCAAATGTAGGTTGAATAAGCCCACAGAATTAAGCCATTCAATCAAAGTGTACCTTTATCCATACAAACATGGGGCGGCATACAATTCCTGAAACGTTTTAGAGATTAAATCTAAAGTGTATAGTGTTGACGGCCAAACAGGACATGATGTGAGCGTTGAAGTCGATTACGCGAAGATCAAACCGATAATAAAATGACAGGAATTCTCAATGAATACACTAAACAGAGGCGCTAAGATAAGTAATTTACTGCTCAGCATTTCTCTATTGTTTTCTGCACACACTTTTGCTTCCCAACAAGAAAAAACAGATGTAGAAACTGACTCTCCTTTAGCTGAAAAGCAAGATTGGGATGTACTAAATCCCCCTTTCGAGTTGTCTTCAATCAATATAGATACTGACGAAGTGACTTGGTCTAGTTTAGATATTTCTCCAGATGGCAAACAAATGGTGTTTGATACCTTAGGAAATATTTTCATTGTTGATAGTCAAGGTGGTAAAGCCACAGCCTTGACTCAAGATTTTGCTTGGAATATTCACCCCGCCTTTAGCCCTGATGGCAAAAAAATCGCGTTTAGTTCAGACCGCGATGGGTTGTCCAATATTTGGATGATGGATATAGAAAGTGGTGAACTAAAGCAAATCACCAAAGAAAAAAATAACATAATGCACTCGCCCAAGTGGAGCCCTGATGGACAATATATTCTTGCCACCAAAGGCATAATGTCGAGCCGCAGTATTCCCGCTGGGGAAATTTGGATGTATCACTATTCTGGTGGCGATGGTATTCAAATCAAAGCTAGAGTTAATGGCAAAAAAGACCAAAAGAACATTGCTGACCCAGCATTTTCCCCGGATGGAAAGTATGTGTACTTTACCCAAGACATTTCAGGTGGTTTCACATTTAGTTATAACCGTGACCCGTTAAAATCAGTTTTTGCCATCACCCGTTACGATCTAGAAAGTGGCGATGAAGAAAGGTTTGTCAGTGGCACAGGTGGTGCAATTGTGCCTACCCCCTCCCCTGATGGTAAACAACTAGCCTTTGTTCGCCGCATCAAAAACAGAACAGCTTTGTTCGTTAAAAATTTAGCTGATGGCAGTGAAAGAGTTTTGTATCAAGCACTTGAGCGAGATATGCAAGAAGGTTTCGGTAGTGAAGGGTATTTTGCCTATTTCGATTGGACACCTGATTCTGAAAATATTGTGTTTTGGACCGGCGGTAAGTTTCATAAACTCAACGTTAATAGCCTCGAAATTGAAGACATTCCTGTATCCTTATCCACTACCGCACAATATGCAGATGCATTGCGCTTTGATGTGGATGTGGCACCGGATACATTCGATGTAAAAATGATCCGCTGGGCACAAAAGTCTCCCAACGGGAAATCAATTCTTTATCAAGCTTTGGGGAAGTTATATGTCAAAGACTTGAAATCAGGCAAAGTGAAACGCCTAACCAAACAAAATGACCATGATGAATATTTTCCTCGTTATTCCAATGATGGCAAAAAAATTGTCTACACCACATGGAATGATCAAGATCTAGGTACCATTAGAGTGGTTTCTGCACGCGGCGGCAGAGGTAAAGTGATTTCCAACAATCCTGGCCATTATGTTGAGCCTAGTTTTTCCCTCGATGGCGAATTGGTGACTTATCGTAAAACTACAGGAGGTTATTTGCTTTCTCCTAAGTGGTCCGTTGAACCAGGGCTTTATGTAGCTAACCTAGATGAAAAAACCCACACCCGTATATCTAAAAGTGGTGTTGCCCCGCACTTTGCAGGCACAAATGAGCGTGTTTACTTTACCACTGTCGTAGGCGGTACAGCTTATACTGAAACTCAGATAGTTAGTGTTGATTTAAACGGCGAAGACAAACGAGAACATTTGTATGGCGCTGACAAAGTTAGTGAATATCGCTTATCCCACGATGGAAAATGGATTGCCTTTGTTCATCAGTACAATGCCTATATCGCACCGTTTAAACAAATGGGTAAACGACAAAGCATTGGACCTTCGAGCACGGCAACACCGCTTAAACAAGTGTCGAGCCGAGCAGGAGAATACCTTACTTGGTCTCCGGACAATAAAACCCTTTCCTGGTATCACGGCCCTTATTATTTCGAGCGAGAATTGAAAGATGCTTTCGATTTTATGCCAAATTCACCAGCAACCTTGCCTGAACCTGTTAGTGAGGGAATTAATCTATCATTCAGTCAAAAAGCCGATAAACCCGATGGTTACAAAGCTATTGTTGGTGGCACTGTGGTGACCATGCGTGATGCAGATAATCAACAGGAAATCATAGAAAATGCAGTAATACTCATCAACGATAATAAAATTGAGGCAGTAGGAAAAGCATCTGATATTGAAATCCCAAGTTCAGCTTTAGTGATCGATGCGAAAGGGAAAACCATTATCCCAGGCTTAATCGATACCCATGCTCATGGCTCACAAGGAAGTAATGAAATTATTCCTCAACAAAATTGGAGTCAATATTCAAATCTAGCATTTGGTGTCACCACGATTCACGATCCATCCAATGACACTACCGAGATTTTTTCTGCCTCGGAGTTACAAAAAGCAGGTAAAATTGTCGCACCTCGTATTTATTCTACAGGTACGATTTTATATGGTGCAGAAGCCCTCGGTTACAAGGCAATTATTAATAGCCTTGCGGATGCCAAATATCACTTACAACGCCTAAAAGATGTAGGCGCAATATCGGTTAAAAGTTACAATCAACCCCGTCGTGATCAACGCCAACAGGTTTTAACGGCAGCAAAAGAATTGCAAATGATGGTTGTGCCTGAAGGTGGCGGTAAGTTGCAACAAAACATCACTATGGTAGTCGACGGTCATACTGGTTTGGAACATTCTCTGCCTATTGCCAAAGGTTACAATGATCTAACCACATTATGGTCGGCAACAAAGTCGGGATATACCCCAACCTTTATCGTTTCTTATGGAGGCTTGATGGGTGAGGAGTATTGGTACGATCGTACTGAGGTTTGGAAGAACCCACGCTTAATGCGCTACACACCAGCGTATATTATCGACCGTCGTTCAATTCGTCGACCTACCGCTCCTGACAATCAATATAACCATTTTGATGTTTCGTCTTACGCTAAAGAACTTAGAGATAATGGCGTCAGCATTCACATCGGTGGCCATGGTCAACGGGAAGGTTTGGCTGCACATTGGGAACTTTGGTCCATGCAACAAGGTGGATTCACGCCTTGGGAAGCCCTTAGAGGTGGAACCATTGATGGTGCTAAACATTTAGGCATGGATAAGCAAATAGGCAGCATTGAAGCTGGAAAAGTGGCCGACTTAGTCGTCATTGATGGTGATGTATTGACCGACATTAGGCGCAGTGAGTATGTTGATTACACGGTAATTAACGGACGCATCTATGCAGCTGCGAGCATGAACGAAGTCAACAGCAAACAAAAGCGACAAGCATTCTTCTTTGAACAAGATAATCAAAGCTTTATGCCTAAAGAAACTCAGATTAGAGTCCACGAAAAAGCCAAACAACATAACTGGGTGCACCAGCACTGAGTTAATAGGTAGAAGATATAAGGGCGCGTTAAGCGCCCTTATAGATTAAGCCTGTTATGAACTTGTGTAGTTAATTACACTCGAAAATACATAACCTGAATGATTTATATTAAACTTACCCTAGAAGCTGATTCTGTTTATTTGCTTAGTTCTGCAAATAGTGGGATAAAACACATTGATGTTTCAGCTCAATCTAGCTAAATGAAGTAAATTAGGAGTATTGGCACATGGATTTATTATTCGACTATATTTTTACCGTACAAACAGCATTACTGATTTTTGTAATTGTTCTCATTAAGTCATCAATTAAATTCGTACCTCAAAACCGCGCTTTCTTAGTAGAACGTTTCGGAAAATTTCAATCCACAAAAGAAGCTGGATTAAATTTCATTATCCCCTTTATTGACAACGTGGCCGCCGACCGCTCTTTAAAAGAACAAGCAGTGGATGTTCCCGAGCAAAGTGCTATCACCAAAGACAATATCTCTTTATCAGTAGATGGCGTGTTATATTTTCGAGTAATGGATCCTTATAAAGCAACCTATGGCGTAGATAATTACGTGTTCGCCGTTACCCAGTTAGCCCAAACTACCATGCGTTCTGAACTGGGAAAAATGGAGTTAGATAAGACGTTTGAAGAACGTGACATGCTCAACACCAATATTGTCGCAGCCATAAACGATGCAGCAGGCCCTTGGGGCATTCAAGTACTTCGTTACGAAATAAAAGATATTGTGCCCCCTCAGTCAGTCATGGAAGCCATGGAAGCGCAGATGAAAGCAGAACGTGTTAAACGTGCGCAAATTCTGGAGTCCGAAGGTGACAGGCAAGCTGCAATTAACCGAGCCGAGGGTAATAAAGCATCAGTAGTATTGGCTGCAGAAGCCGACAAAGAAGAGCAAGTATTGCAAGCCGAAGGTGAAGCGAAAGCCATAGTTGCGGTTGCCGAAGCTCAAGCTGAAGCACTACGTAAAGTCGGTGTTGAAGCCAATACGGTTGAAGGACAAAAAGCCATTCAATTAGATTTGGCCACAAAAGCCATAGAAGCAAAGCAAGCCATTGCCAAAGAGTCATCTATCGTTCTACTGCCCGATGGTTCAACAGAACCAGCCTCTGTCGTAGCCCAAGCCATGACGGTGATTAACTCAATGAATAAAGGCAACTAAAAATGGAGTTAATAACGAACAATTTAGCTGAAAGTTTAATTGTGCTTGGTTTAGTTATGTTAGCCATTGAAATTGCCATTTTAGGGTTTGCAACTTTCATATTATTTTTTGTCGGTGTAGCATCTGTTTTAGCAGGCTCCCTTATGTATATTGGCATGATTCCAGATACATTAATGAGTGCGACCCTAACAGTCGGTATTCTTACCGCTGTTAGCGCTGCTTTACTATGGAAGCCGCTCAAGAACATTCAACAAAATGTGGATAAAAGGCCAGCCCAAAGTGATTTAATCGGTCATCGTTTTTTGTTGCAAGAAAACGTCTCTATCACCGAAAATCCCTATTATAACTATTCAGGTATTCAATGGCAGTTAAAAAGTGCTCAGCCAATTTCCGCAGGCAGCGTGGTTAAAGTAATAAAAGCAGAAGTTGGTCTGTTTTACGTGGAGGCGGTTGAATAACCCCTTAGGAATTAGCAATAGTTTAACTCAGCAAGAGAGATAGGTATGTCAGCTAAAGATATTGAACAATCATTTGTTATCCTAAAACAAACCGTTCCCTTGCTGGTTAAACATAAAATCCCTGCAGACCCCACCAACTACGCTCTGTGGTATACCTATGTTAGCAATGGCTCACCAGAATTAAACGAACAGTTAGACGCTGCCGTGGAAAGTGATTCTCCAATTTCCGAACTGAAAGCTAAAGATCTGTATCGCAATTTTGTTTCAGACGAAAAAGTAAATGTGTGGGAATTACGACAGTCACTTGAGGGCATGATGCTTGAGTTGTCACAATCTCTTAAAGACACAAAGTCGGAAACCCAAGATTACAAAAATCTTATGGACAGCTGTATTGACGATTTAAGTAAAGTTGAAAAAGAAGGTTGGTCAGTGGAAGAAGTGTTAGGGCTGGTACGCAATATGGTCAAAGAGTCCCAAGTCATCAGGCAAAGCACCATCAGCTTTAATGGAGCCCTTGCCAGTGCTGAAAAAGAAATTGTACGCCTCAAAACTCAACTTCAAGCAAGTCAACAAGAGGCTCTTTATGATGCGTTAACGGGATTGTGCAATCGTCGCTACTTCGACTCCGAAATTAATACTAAGCTAAATCTAGATAAATGTTGTTTAGCGCTGATTGATATTGATCACTTTAAGAAGATAAACGACAACTATGGTCACCAAATGGGTGACTTAGTATTAAAAGCAGTAGCTAAAAAAATTCAAAGTTGCTGCAGAGAGCAAGCCCAAGCCTTTCGCTACGGTGGAGAAGAGTTTGCAGTCATAATGCCAGGGGTAGAACAATCTCGTGCTCGACAAATGGCCGACGTAATGCGGCGTCAAATCGAAAAAATTAACGTTAAAGATCGTCGAACAGGAGAATCTTTAGGTGATATCACCGTTTCCATTGGCGTTGCACAATTAGAGTCAAATAAAGATTCCGCGCACTTTATCGAAAGTGCAGATAAATTAATGTATGAGGCAAAACGTCTCGGCCGAAACCGAGTTATGCCCATGGGATAATTAGCTTTTTGCTCCATGATAAATTGCTAAATTAGGATTTTTACGTCAAAACTACCCCCTAAATCTGCAAAAACACTAAAATCTTAAATATTTAGAAGATTAAAAACGCTATATTTTTGTAAAATAACTACCTGAAATTAATGATTATTTTCGCTAAAACCAGGCTTTATTTATAAGCTGCTGATTTTTAAAGCAAATGAAACAATGTAACCTGGCGAAAAGTTTTGTATAATGCCGCGCAATTTTTTATTAGACACAGAGTGGACCAATGTCAGACTTATCTCATTACAGAAATATAGGTATTTTTGCCCACGTTGACGCGGGGAAAACTACCACCACCGAACGTATACTAAAACTTACCGGTAAAATTCATAAAACCGGTGAAGTACATGACGGTGAATCAACAACAGATTTCATGGAACAAGAAGCAGAGCGCGGGATTACTATCCAATCAGCTGCTGTAAGTTGTTTTTGGAAAGATCACCGCTTTAACGTAATCGATACTCCGGGACACGTTGACTTCACAGTAGAAGTATATCGTTCACTTAAAGTTCTAGATGGCGGAATCGGTGTATTCTGTGGATCTGGTGGTGTAGAGCCACAATCAGAAACTAACTGGCGTTATGCGAACGAATCAGAAGTTGCCCGTGTCATTTTTGTTAACAAACTTGACCGTATGGGTGCTGATTTTTACCGTGTTGTTGGCCAAGTGAAAAAAGTACTTGCTGCTAACCCATTGGTTATGACACTACCTATCGGAATCGAAGATGATTTTGTTGGTGTTGTTGATGTTCTAACTAAACAAGCATACATCTGGGATGACACTGGTCTTCCTGAAAATTACAAAATTGAAGATGTTCCTGCTGACATGGTTGATAAAGTAAACGAATACCATGAAATGTTAGTTGAAACTGCTGTTGAGCAAGACGACGACCTTATGATGGCTTACATGGATGGTGAAGAACCTTCTATTGAAGACCTTAAGCGTTGTATCCGTAAGGGAACACGTGATATGTCTTTCTTCCCAACATACTGTGGTTCAGCTTTCAAAAACAAAGGTATGCAATTAGTACTTGATGCTGTTGTTGATTACTTGCCTAGCCCAACTGAAGTAGACCCTCAACCTTTGACTGATGAAGAAGGTGTTGAGACTGGTGAAGTAGCTACTGTATCTGTTGATGAGCCATTACGTGCTCTAGCATTTAAAATTATGGATGACAGATTTGGTGCTTTGACCTTCGTTCGAATTTACTCTGGTAAGTTGAATAAAGGTGACACTATTCTTAACTCATTTACAGGTAAAACTGAGCGTGTTGGCCGTATGGTTGAAATGCAAGCAGACGACCGTAATGAATTAAGCAGTGCACAAGCTGGTGACATCATTGCAATCGTAGGTATGAAGAACGTGCAAACTGGTCACACACTATGTGATCCTAAGCACCCTTGTACTCTTGAAGCTATGGTATTCCCTGAGCCAGTAATCTCAATCTCTGTTGCACCTAAAGATAAAGGTGGTTCTGAGAAAATGGGTATCGCTATTGGTAAAATGGTTGCTGAAGATCCATCTTTCCGTGTTGAAACTGATGAAGATTCTGGAGAGACTATCCTTAGAGGGATGGGTGAACTTCACTTGGATATCAAAGTCGATATCTTGAAGCGTACCTATGGCGTTGATCTTGAAGTTGGTCAACCTCAAGTTGCTTACCGTGAAACTATTACTCAAGCTATCGAAGATTCTTATACTCATAAGAAGCAATCTGGTGGTTCGGGTCAGTTTGGTAAAATCGACTACCGTATTCGTCCTGGAGAGCCAGGTTCTGGATTCAAGTTCACTTCAAGTGTAGTAGGCGGCAACGTCCCTAAAGAATTCTTCCCAGCTATCGAGAAGGGTTTTAAAGGCATGATGGAAAACGGTGTTCTTGCTGGTTTCCCTGTGTTGGATGTTGAAGTTGAATTATATGACGGTGGATTCCACGCCGTGGATTCATCTGCAATTGCATTCGAAATCGCAGCAAAAGGTGCATTCCGCCAATCTATTCCTAAAGCCGGACCTCAACTTATTGAACCAATCATGAAAGTAGACGTATTTACGCCTGAAGATCATGTTGGTGACGTAATCGGTGACCTTAACCGTCGTCGTGGTATGATTAAAGACCAAGAAGCTGGTGTAACAGGTGTTCGCGTTAAAGCAGACGTGCCACTTTCTGAAATGTTCGGTTACATTGGTTCACTTCGTACAATGACTTCTGGCCGTGGTCAATTCTCTATGGAATTCAGCCATTACATGCCTTGTCCAAATAATGTTGCTGAAAAAGTTATCGCTGAAACTAAAGAGCGTAACGCTAAGAAGTAATTCTTAGTTTTAGTTAACGAATCTAAAAACCCGATTTTTTAATCGGGTTTTTTATTATCTAAATTCTGTTTAATAAGTATTAGTTTGAATTTAAAGAAAAATTATTTAACACCACTAAAAATTCTACAAACAAGTACAGTTTTGGGTAAAAAAACTGCCAACTTTTGAAAATTTAGTTAATATTTAGGTTATCCTTAGGATAGAACATATGGAGAAATGACCATCGTTACGCATGTTGTAATCGATAATCACGGAAGAAGCCAAGGAAGCTTATATGAAAACCAGTCTATTTTTTGCGTTGCTATTATTCTGTTCATCTGTATTAGCCAACGAACTCCCCATAGAACAATTCTCTAAACACAGTGACTATTTAGATATGACCATCTCTCCCGATGGTAAGTATTTTCTCGCCCGAGTTCATCATGAAGGTGAAGTGAGCTTGATATTCTTAGATGCTAAAAATATGAAAATTATTGGCGGTGTTAGACCCAAAGAAGGGGATGCCATTCATTCAGCCCAATGGGTTAGCGATGAACGAGTGATGTATCAGTTTGCAGAAAAACGATTGCGATACGATGCTCCAATTGCAACGGGTGAGTTATTTGCGATTAATGTAGACGGTAGTAAACAGGAAATGCTCTATGGATATAGAGCTAGAGATAATGGAGATCGTGGAACAAGAACGAAAAAAAGAGAAGCAAGTTACGCCACACCTGAAGTTATTAGCTTATTGGAAAATGACGAAAAGAACATCCTGATCTTAGAACACCCATGGACCTTAGAACATAATACTTGGCATGACTTACGTAAAAAACATTCGGTTATTTATAAATTAAATATCTTTAATGGTCGTAAATCCAAAGTGGAAGTACTCCCCCACCCCGGAGCACAAGCGATAGCCAATAAGAAGGGGGAAATTAATTTTATCAAATGGACTGATGAAAAATTAGAGCCCCATGGTGCATATAGAAAAAATGGCGATGCCGAATGGCAAGAGATTACAGATGCATTAGGAATCAAAAAAAATTTAATTCCAATTTACACCAGTGAAGATGGCAACCAGGTTGTCCTATCTGGGAGTTACGGTAACGCAGAATTTAACACTTATTACGTTTTAAACTTAGTAAGCGGACAATTGAGCCCAATCTTTGATGATTTAGTTGCAGATATTGTGTATAGCAATAAAGACCCATTAACCAATATGCCCGTAGTCGGGGTTTCCTACCCTGGTAAACCTAAATATCATTATGTTGCTCAAAACAACACCGCGAAACTACATGGGATGTTAGTTGAAGCCTTTGCAGGACAAAAAGTTAACATTACCAGCGCAACCAAAGATGGAAAGAAGTTGTTATTGTATATTTCTAGTGATGTAAATCCTGGCGAATATTATATTTTTGACACCGAAAAAATGGGCGCTGAGTTTATTTGGTCAAATCGTTCTTGGTTTGATCCTCGAACTATGGCATCTAAGCAACCCTTTCAATTTACCACTGATGACAACATGCAAATACATGGTTACTTAACCATGCCCACAGGCTTAGAAGAAAATCAAAAACCACCTATGGTCGTTCTTATCCATGGTGGACCTCACGGTATCAGTGAAACTTGGGGATTTGATAGTGAAGTGCAGTTCTTAGCCAACCGCGGATATGCCGTGTTACAGGTTAATTTTCGCGGCTCTGGGGGTTACGGTAAACAATTTGAAAGAGCGGGTTATCGCCAATGGGGTGGCAAGATGATCAAAGACATTACTGACGCGACTAAATATATAGTGAAACAGGGTTATGTGGATGGCGATAAAATGTGTGTTTATGGCGCAAGTTACGGTGGTTATGCTGCCTTAATGGCCAGTGTTCGCGAACCAGACCTTTTCAACTGCACCATAGGCTATGTGGGGATCTATGATTTAAACTATGCCTATACCGACAGTATTTACATGAAAAGCCTCGGCGGCAGAGGATATTTTGAAAAAGTATTAGGGACTAATACTAGAGAGTTGGCAGAGTATTCGCCGGTGAATTACGCAGACAAAATCAAATCGGACGTACTGTTAATTCACGGTGAAAAAGATTCTATTGTTTCGGTCAAGAATGCCCACGCCATGTTAGCCAGCTTCGAGGCCGTTGGCAAAAATGTGTCCTATATTAATTTCGAGAAAGGTGGACACGGCTTATATCAAGAAGCAGGTCGTAAGCAATTATACAGCGAACTAGAAAGGTTTATTGATCAGAACATTGGTAACTAAGGATAACGCATTTATGGCAACGGCTTGAGTGATAAACACAGTCGTTGCCTTTATTCAAAACAGCCTTCTTGCTATATCAGTTTTAGCGCAAAACCCTTACACTAACCCCACTAAACTATTTTGCTACCAATCAATTTAATCTGTTATGACAATAGCCCAAGGCAAACGCCTCAATAAATACATCAGTGAAACTGGCCTATGTTCTCGCCGTGAGGCAGATAAACTCATCGAACAAAATAGGGTCACTATCAACAATAAAATCCCAGAGTTAGGCACTAAAGTGTTTGATGGCGATGAAGTCAGGGTTGACCGTAAATTAATAGGTGCCACACCGAGTAATAAATCCGATCGAATATATATTGCTTACAACAAACCCGTTGGCATCACCTGCACCACGGAAAAGCATGTAAAAGGCAATATTATTGATGCGATTGGTCATAAACAAAGAATTTTTCCTATAGGTCGTTTAGATAAGCCGTCTGAGGGATTGATTCTACTCACCAGTGACGGCGATATTGTAAATAAGATATTGCGCGCTGAAAACGCCCACGACAAAGAATATGAAGTTACGGTCACTCAGCCTATCAGTGAACGATTTTTAACGCGCATGGCCTCTGGAGTGCCAATTTTAGGTACAGTCACCAAACCTTGTAAGGTTAGTCCATTAGGAAAATACAAATTCAAAATTATTTTAACTCAAGGCTTAAATCGACAAATTCGTCGTATGTGTGAGTTTTTAGGGTATGAGGTGAGTAAATTGAAACGTACACGCATCATGCACATTGATTTATCACGACTTTATCCCGGTCAGTGGCGTAATTTGACTCCTACTGAAATGCAAACCTTAAATGAGTCTCTAAAACACTCCCAAAAGACTGCCAATGAAAACCCACAGTAGTCAATAACTCCTGTGGGTTGTGCCCCATCAACTAATTGTGTGCGGCTGGCAGTAAACCTTGAACTGGTGCAGGTAATAATTTCAATATTAGACTACGGCTAACTTGCCAAAAAGCGGACAATAACAATAACGTCGCGCCAATACACAAACCGGTAATAGCAAAACTATAACTAACCATTCCGTAGGTTTCTAATAATGTAGAAAAGGCATAAATCACATATACCAATGCGGACACCATTATTGCGCGCCTATCCACAGCAATTGAAATAGTCGCTAACAAGACATAAAGCCCAAGTACCACTAGCGATATCGACAGACCTCCTACTCCTTGCAAGATACCCAAGGATGTAAAGATAGGGTGCACAATAAGTGGTGCAGCGGCTAGATGCAGCCAAAATGCCACATCCGAAGAACGGGTTTGACGTTTACGATCCGAGGCATCCCAATACATTGCCAAACCAAAAATAGCAATCCCAGAACAAAGTAACAATGTATTTACCCAAGTTACCGCACTAGGAACTAATACTATAACGAGTGCGATGATACTGCTGCTAATCGCTGCGGCACCAGCTGCAACAGTAATAGGTACTCGAAATCGTCGCCAGTGTATCACTGCTGCCAGAGCACTAAGAATACCCGCTATCAAAAATGATATTTCGTTTGGTTGTTGCTGATTCACTAGCGGCGACGCAAAAACGCCACCTAAAAATGTCAACAACAACATGATTGCTGGCAACGCCATTCTGCGCTTTAAAACAAAAAACTCAGCTAGCAGCCAAGATGCAACGGCAACGCCAACAGATCCTAACAAAGGCGAAAGATGGTAACCAAGAAACCCTATTGACGCTAAGAGTAATCCGCTAGCAATAACAACGAAAATATCGTTAAAGCCGCTAATTAATCGAAAGTTTTCTTCATCTGCAAGTGAGGTGTTTTTCAGCGTGGCAATATGAAGTTTAAACTGGGAAACTGAATGTTCTGTAAATATTCCAGCCTCCACTGCTTGATGTAAGTCTTCATCGTTGTACATAGATTGGCTCCAATTTTTTGGTTGTATTAGTGCTGCGAACAGATAAATTTATTGGTGTTCAGCAATAAACGAACCAACAATAAAAATCATATAGTTTCAATTGGTTACAAAAAACAAAGATCATTTATACTAAACTAGTTTTGAGTTTTAGCAAAAAAGTAGTGAATTTAACCTGCGAATTACTCTTTATGGCGAAATCACGGTTTCCCAACTCCAATCGAATAAAGGCAAGCCTACCCCATCGATTAGTCGTTGGTATTCGATACGATCGAGTGCCTTAGCAACGACTTTATATTGAGACCTGTACTTGACGGCGCGGGTAGTGAGTAAATCAAAGCGTTTATCGGCATTTTCAGAAAAATCTACATCACGCAGCTTTTCAATACGAATACTGGTGTTGTAGTACTCTACTACGTATTCTAAGAGGCGGTTTTGTATCAATAACATTTTTTTATTGACTAAGTGTCCACACATACCTTTTTCAGCTATGGCATTGGTGAATCCTCTTTCAGTAAAATCAGTTGCACTTAGTGCCAAATCTAAAGAAACTTTCCAATACTGAGTGATTAACTTTAAATATTCTGAGGAAATATGCTGATTTTTCTGAACTTCGGGCGAGTTTAATTCCTCCAAAATATCTTGGGAAAGCATATCAAGCGTGACGAGAAGACGATTAAAATTGAACATCTTAGATTTTTTGGCAGCAAAACCTCAAGGCTATAACTTCACAGCGCAATTGGTCAAGTGTCCTTAGTGGTTAAATCTCAACTTCACCTGTAGGTGGGTGTTTTAACCCCGCGGTAGGTTGAATCAATTCCATGGCCTAAAGGCCATGCTACAAACCGCGTCTTGATGAACCTCTCCATGGCTTGTAGGCGGGTGCTTTAGCCCCGCGGTAGGTTGAATCAATTCCATGGCCTGAAGGCCATGCTACAAACCCTGCTTGTTGAACCTCTCCATGGCTTGTAGGCGGGTGCTTTAGCCCCGCGGTAGGTTGAATCAATTCCATGGCCTAAGGGCCATGCTACAAACCGCGCTTGTTGAACCTCTCCATGGCTTGTAGGCGGGTGCTTTAGCCCCGCGGTAGGTTGAATCAATTCCATGGCCTAAAGGCCATGCTACAAACCGCGTCTTGTTGAACCTCTCCATGGCTTGTAGGCGGGTGCTTTAGCCCCGCGGTAGGTTGAATCAATTCCATGGCCTAAAGGCCATGCTACAAATTACGGGCACAAAAAAGCCGCTCATAAGAGCG
>NZ_JBGOSE010000016.1:0-72383 GCF_041538045.1 Aliiglaciecola sp. SL4
AAAGCGAGGCGCGCATTCTACAGAGCATAATCGGAAGATCAAGGGCTATTTTAAAATAAATGGAAAAAAACGTTTGTTTGCTGTTTTTTGCATCAATTAATCTGTTTTTGCGGGTTATTTGAACAAGATTTATAGAATGAATATAGTGGCTGTGGCGGACTAACTAGGATAAAAAGGCTTAGTTACTGGTGATTTTTATTTATTTGCCTATATACCCACTATCGCATACCTCCTAGGGTTATCTGTTTAACGCTGATCAGCTAAAAGAAGATATTTTAAAACAATGGTAGTATTGTTATTTTTTATTAAAGCCAGTTTATAGAGGTAGCACAACATGCAAAGACCAATTTCATCCTTCAAAGGAATAACACCAATATTTGGCAACAAATGTTATATCGATAATTCCAGTATTATAGTAGGCGATGTCGTTTGCGGGGATGAGGTCAGTATTTGGCCATTAGTAGCTGCCAGAGGAGATGTAAATAGCATACGAATCGGTCATCGAACCAATATTCAAGATGGTACAGTACTCCACGTTACTCGTTCTAGTGCTAACAATCCTGATGGATACCCGTTAAATATTGGGGATGATGTCACTATAGGCCATAAATGCATGTTGCATGGTTGCACATTGGGAAATCGTATATTAGTTGGTATGGGTGCCATTATAATGGATGGGGCAATAGTTGAAGACGATGTATTTGTAGGTGCAGGTTGTTTAGTGCCACCCAATAAAACTCTTAAAAGCGGATATTTATATGTTGGCAGTCCTGCAAAACAAGCTCGTAAGCTTTCAGATTCAGAAATAGCATTCTTAAAAATATCCGCAAACAACTATTTAGTGACTAAAGACGAATATTTAGCGGAAGAATAACCGCTCCCCTGGAAAGTAAGTCAGAATATAGTTGTTTCTATTTAAGCAACTCAGGCTTAGAAATGACGATATCCCCATTGCGATTAAAACTTTCTTGTTCTATTAATGAAATTAAATGCTCTTCTACATCAAATTGGTGAAGAGCATAAAACCCTTCCGCTTCGTCAATGCTCACTTCAGTAATATAACAATTAACTAATGCCCCACTGTTCATTGCGAGTATTTTGAGTCGCTGGTATTGCCGGTCGTACTCAAAACCATCAATTATTTGAATGGCCTGATTCATAACATACGTCTTATTTGTTGCATTACAGGTTCGATATCAGGCATATAACCCCGCCACAACTTAAAGCTATGAGCAGCCTGACCAATCAACATACCTAAACCATCACTGGTAGTTGCCACACCTAAAGCTTTAGCTTGTTGCACAAATATTGTTGGCTCAGAAAGGTAAACCATATCGTAAACCATAGTTGCTTGGGATAAGACATGGCCTGATAGATCTGGGACCTGACCACTTAAACTTGCCGATGTGCAATTGACGATTAAGTCGAAAGGTTGTGACAAGTTGGCATTTAGTTCAGCGAAATCCGCAGCACCAACCTGATCATTAGCGAACCAGTTAGCTAACTCGGTAGCTTTCTCTTTAGTACGATTAACAATCGTGATGTCTTTCACACCTTGTTCTAATATGGGAAGAATCACTCCCCTCGCTGCGCCACCAGCACCAATCAATAAAATTCGCGTATCGGTAAAGTCAAAGTTCTGATGTTTCAAGTCTAATATTAAGCCTGGACCATCTGTGGTTTCACCTCTGAAACGATTCTCATCTAAGCGAATAATCGTATTGATAGCGCCCGCTTTCACTGCTGCAGGAGAAAGTTCGGTAACCCATTTAACTGCATCTTGTTTAAAAGGACTGGTTATATTGCAACCCTTAGCATTAGGATCGGCGAAAAATTCATCTAAATTGGCAGAAAAATTGCCTTTTTGACCTAAAATCTTTTGGTAATCAATGATTTCTTGGCGTTGTTCAGCAAAGGTTTGATGAATAAGTGGTGAACGACTTTGTGCTATTGGGTTACCAAACACAGCATATTTATCTATCTTCAAAATCTATTACTTCCCTTTATCTTGGTCGTTTAACCAATCTCTTGGTTTCAAAAACTCGTCAGTAAGTCGGGCTTCTGGTGTATTCGACTTGGCTTGAAAATTATATTCCCAGCGCGCTAAAGGTGGCATGGACATTAATATCGACTCCGTTCTTCCACCAGTTTGTAGACCAAATAAGGTACCTCGATCGTATACCAAATTAAACTCAACATAGCGACCACGACGATATAATTGAAACTGCCTTTCGCGCTCCGAATAAGACGTTTCTTTGCGCCTTTCAACAATGGGAATGTAAGCATCAAGAAAACCATTACCCACGGATTTCATAAATTCAAATGATTGTTCGAATCCTAATTCGTTAAGGTCATCAAAAAATAATCCACCAACACCACGGGTTTCGTTACGATGTTTAATATAAAAATATTTATCACACCAATCTTTATACTTTTCATACATCCCCTCGCCAAATGGCAAGCATGCTTGTTTGGCTACACTATGCCAGTGCTGTACATCTTCCATAAATGGATAAAAAGGTGTTAGGTCAAAACCACCACCAAACCACCAAACGGGTTCTTCTCCTTCTTTCTCAGCAAGAAAGAAGCGCACATTGGCGTGGGAGGTAGGAACATAAGGGTTTTTAGGATGAATAACTAAGGAAACGCCCATAGCCTGAAAACTACGACCAATTAATTCAGGTCTAGCAGCCGTTGCTGAGTCGGGTAATTGGGTACCAAAGACATGAGAAAAGTTAACACCACCTTGTTCAATAACTTGGCCGTTGGTTAACACTCGAGTACGGCCACCTCCACCCTCTTCACGCTGCCAATTATCTTGTTTAAACTGTTTTTTGCCATCCACCAGCTCCAATGTATGACAAATATCGTCTTGAAGCTTTAGTAGAAATTGCTTTACCGAATCGATATCGGGAGTACTTTTTGAATTCATAGTTAACTTGCTCTTACGGTTTCACCGGTTAGGCCATTGCGTATCTGGCTCGGATTTTTTTGATTACCTAAAGCGCCATCTAAACACAATAGCCCATCGCCAAACTGCCCGTGAACTTGATCACATGTTTTAGCCGGAGGCTCGCCATTTAAATTCGCACTTGTTGAGACGATTGCACTGTCGACCAGATCACACATCTGATTCACCACAAGATGATCACTCACACGAACCGCAATCAAATCTGAACCACCCGTAATAAAATCCGGAGTTCCTTGTTTTTTCGGTAATAACCAAGTGTTTGGCCCAGGCCAAGACTGCTCGACTTCAGTGAGTATCTTTGGATCAACAGCAGAAAAGTTAACAAATTTCACTAGTTGCTGTTTGCTGCTGGCAATCAATATCAGACCTTTTTCTAGGGGTCTATTTTTTAACGCCAACAATTGCATTACCGCGGCTTCGTTCATGGGATCACAACCTAAACCAAAAACGGCTTCGGTGGGGTACGCAAAAACAACGCCGTCTAAAAACTGTTGCTTAAAATGATGTGAGTTTTGACTTATATCCATTTACTTAAGGAATACTTAAAATTGAGACGTGGAGTGTAATGCAAATGGGTTAATGTGGAAAGTCGCCAAAGGGAAATGAGGTTATTCGCTATCTACCGGAACCTTGGTGCCACAATCTTTTTGTGGGCATTGGTAATAAACCTGACCGTCTGCTTTCTTTTCGATTAAAACCGACCAATGACATTTAGGACAAACTTTGTCTACTGGTTGGGAATTTAAAACATATTTACATTTTGGATACCCATCGCAGGCGTAAAAATTTTTGCCGTATTTATTGGTGCGCTTTAGTAGTTTACCTGTTTTACACGAAGGGCAAGGAACATGAATATCTTTTTGTTGCTTAATTGCTTCAATATGATGACAGTCAGGATACCCTGTGCAACCAATAAACAATCCGAAACGGCCTTTTTTAATCGCTAGAGTGGAGCCACATTCAGGGCATTGAGAACCATCGATTTGTTTAAGTTCGACTGTGGCGTTGTCATGCAAGGGTTTGGCAAAGTCACAAGTTGGATATTGGCTACAACCGAGGAAAGCCCCGTTTTTTCCCCGTTTAATCTGAAGTTTTGCGCCGCAGTCAGGACACACACCAAAATCTCCATCGAGTGCGTGCTCATGAGCGGCAAAAAGAGTGTGATCGATTTTAGACATAACAGATCATGCCATTTGCTTCTCTTCACAGTCGCTTATCGCCACAAATTTTACTACCGAAACTTTAATGCAAGGGGCCTTCTGGCTCTTCAAATAAAAGATCTTCCATTTGCGCGTAGGCGTTTTCTTTACCAGGAACATTGAACAGCACCATCAACACAACCCATTTCAGATCTTCGAGACAGAACTCTTTAGAGTCTATCTCCATCACTCTATCAACCACCATTTCTCTTGTTACTGAGTCTAAAACATTAATCTGCTCTAGAAACATCAAGAATCCACGGCATTGCACATCCAATCGCATTTCTTCTTCTTGGGTGTAAATGCGGTTGACTAAAGCACCACCAGATTTAACAAAATACGGATTAATATCCGTTTCTTGCAAAGCGGCTAACTTCTCTAACCACGATAACGCTTTGTAGATTTCATCATGATGAAACCCAGCGCGCACAAGTTCGTCTGTCAATTCATCTTGATCAACACGAATTTCAGTTTCGCTATGAATGAAATTTTCAAACAGATACATGAGGATATCGAACATATTATTTACCCCTCAATTTGATGTAGCCTCCAGATACAGAGGCCACTAAACCACGCAACTCATATTCTAATAATTGCGCCAATACGACTTTAATCGGCATATCGCTACGTTGTATAACGACGTCTAACGCAGTAACGTCATAGTCTACACTATCTAACAATTTGTCGGTTGCCAAGCTTTCAGTTGGACTTTTTTCACTGTTTTTAGAATATTCCTTTAGAACACAAGAATTAAGGTTCTGAAACTCTTCTGTAATGTCTTCTAATTTCGATACGAGTTTGGCGCCTTCTTTGATCAGCAAATGCGCACCTTCGCTCAAAGGGTTATTTATGTTCCCCGGAATAGCGAAGACCTCTCTATTTTGTTCAATGGCATATTTTGCCGTGATCAAGGATCCACTTCGTATGGCTGCTTCAATGACCACCACGCCCAGAGAAAGACCACTGACAATCCTGTTTCTGCGCGGAAAGTTGTGGGGAGTAGGTTTGGTATTTGCTCTAAATTCTGACAATACCAAACCTTGATTCTGCACAATTTCTTCAGCGAGTCGAATATTACGTTTCGGGTAAAGGTTATCTAAGCCACTACCTAACACCGCCACGGTATTGCCGCCTACACTCAACGCCCCTTGGTGAGCACAAGTATCAATACCCATTGCTAAGCCACTGGTCACAGTAATACCCTGATTTGCGAGCCCCTGCGCAAAGTCAAATCCACAACCCTTGCCGTAATGACTGGGATTACGACTTCCCACCATGGCAATTTGATTAGATGCGATCAGCTTTTTATTTCCCCAACCAAAAAGCACAAAGGGTGGCCTAGATGTTTCTTTCAATAATATTGGAAAGTCGGGGTGCTCAGGATGAACAGCAAAACGCGAGTTATCTGTTGTGAGCCAATTGAGCTCATTATCAATTAAGCGCCAATCAGGTGACGTAATTGCCTTAACTTGAGCAGAGTCAAACCCGAAATCAACTAATTGGGAGGATGAATAAGTTAGTAGTGAGTGAGCAGGCGCGTTGTACAGATTTTGAAATTTTTTCAATTTCCCCATGCCAAAACGAGGAATTTGGTCTAATACCAACCAACTTCGAAGAGCCTCTTCAGAGTTCCTTGGCTCTGTCAGTTGAGCTGGTTTAGTTTGTTCACAGTTCCGCACTTCCTGTGCCATGGTCTGTCCTTATAATTTTTGCATTAGTTTTTATGGTTTGGCGACAATTGCTCCTTCACGAATTGTTCTAGTAGAGCGAGTAATCAATCCATAACTGGCTTTTTTAAATACTTTGAACACCACAACTTCTCCCACTTTGATGGCTGGTTGTTGTAGTTCATCACTGCCATCAAAAAGGTTATCAACAAAGCTACCTTCACCTTCGTACTTGGGATTACTGCTTACTTGAATATTCGGACCTTGCACGTATACACCTAACACGGTGCCGGGTTTTACTTTGCGACTACCTAAGTCAAGTATTACCACATCGTATTTACCTAATAGCTTATGTTGCTCTAAGCTACTTATAATTCGTCCTTTTTGTCGCGTTGCAGCCTTTAATTTCATGCTACCAATTTGCATGGCCTCACGGGGAAGCAACTTGTCGCCTCGTCTGGCTTCAAAATTAGCATCTTCTACTTTGACTAAATGCTGCCCCTCTACTTCACTTTCCAAAGGCGTAGCATCAGCAACATGACGAATTTGAATACCTAGCAGATTGTCATATTGGTCACGGAGCTCATTTTGTTTTCTCACCACATTATACTGTTCAGGCGTATCCGAATCGGCTTTGCTTAAGACTAAGTCCCCTGACGCAAAGGCAGTATTACCATCCTGGTTACCCAACAAATAAGGAAGCTGTTCATACTCTTCCTCATCCATAATAGTGCTACTTTCGATGTAGGGCTGAATTATTGTCCAAGGCAGCAAATTTATTGGATGAACTGATTTCAATTCTTTTCGCCCTTCAGGGGAAAGTTTGATTTGTGGTTTAGGATCGTCACGTACAAGATCCAAAATAGGTTCACCTTGCTCGTTGTACCTTAACCTCAGTTCGTCACCAGGATAGATCAAATGCGGGTTACTAATATGTACATTGTTACGCCACAGCTCTGGCCACAACCAAGGCTTGCTTAGGTACATATTGGAGATATCCCACAAGGTATCACCTTTTTTAATTACATAAACTTGCGGCGCGCTTTGTTTAATATTAATTACGTCTGCAATTGTCGCTAATGGTAAAAACAATAGAATTACCAGAAGTTTACTCAATCTTTTGCCCATACCAACCTCATAATGCAGCCAACCTTGTTGTTAAGTATCGACCTAAACAGTGATTTGCTTGATCGAACTTTAATTCTTTTTAGGCTAGAATAGCGCCTTAAATGATTCAATAGCGTATTTTATTGAACCGTATAGTAATTAATACTGACCCAGAGTACAGTTTTTCAAAAAAATGTACCTTAATTCACCAAAGTATAGTGTAGCTGAAGATCAAGATGGCCATTTTAAATGTATTAAAATTTCCCGACGAACGACTCAGAACAGTCGCTAAGCCTGTAGAGAAAGTCGACGGAGAAATTACAAAGTTAGTAGAAGACATGTTCGAAACCATGCGCGAAGAAAACGGTATCGGACTTGCCGCCACTCAAGTAAATGTGCATAAACGTGTTGTTGTTATGGATATTTCCGAGGATCAAAATACTCCTCGAGTTTTTATTAATCCGGAAATCATTGAAATGGACGGAGAAGCTATCAGTGAAGAAGGCTGTCTATCTGTACCTAACAACTATGCAAAAGTAGAACGTGCAGAACACGTTATCGTTAAAGCATTAGACGCTGAAGGTAAAGAATTCACATTGGAAGCAGATGGCTTGTTAGCCATATGTATTCAACATGAACTTGATCATCTGAAAGGCAAATTATTTGTGGATTACTTGTCGCCACTAAAGCGCAAACGCATCCGCAGCAAGTTAGAAAAAGAAGCGCGCCTCGCCGCCCGAGCATCTTGATGTCTGGAGTGCTACATTGAGCAAAAAATTGAATATCGTGTTTGCCGGTACGCCGGACTTTGCAGCACAACATTTGCAAGCATTAATAGATTCTGAACATAATATCCTAGCTGTATACAGTCAACCAGATCGTCCAGCAGGACGTGGCAAAAAGCTTCAAGCAAGTGCAGTGAAACAATTAGCGCTGGAACACGACCTTGATGTACAACAACCTCTATCCTTAAAAGATCCCGAAGCGCAGCAAGTATTGGCTGAACTCAAACCAGATATCATGATTGTTGTGGCCTACGGTTTAATACTGCCGCAAATCGTTTTAGATACTCCTAGATTAGGTTGCCTAAATGTTCACGGCTCTTTATTACCTCGTTGGCGCGGTGCCGCTCCTATTCAACGCTCCATATGGGCGGGTGATGAACAAACCGGTGTAACCATCATGCAAATGGATAAGGGATTGGATACTGGAGCGATGTTGCTTAAAAAATCCATTCCTATAGAGCCTAGTGACACCAGTGCAAGTTTATACGATAAATTAGCGAAAATCGGCCCAGACGCATTACGTGAGTGTTTAAATAATATCGACAACATCGAGCCCGAGGTACAAGACGATACACTCGCTAATTATGCCGAAAAGCTGAGCAAACAAGAAGCATGCATTGACTGGCAAGCACCTGCGCAGCAAATTGAACGTAATGTTCGAGCATTTAATCCTTGGCCGGTAGCCTATTTTGAGCTAACCCCAGAGGACAATGAGCAAGCTATCGCCATTAAACTGTGGGAAGCGAGCATTATTGAGTCAGCAACCGCTAATCAAGAGCAAGCTGGTAAGATCATTTCGGTTTCCAAAAAAGGTATCGAAGTCGCCACTGGGGAAAACAATCTATTGCTCACCAAATTACAAATTCCCGGCAAAAAGCCAATGACAGTCACAGACCTAATCAATGCTAGAAAAAGTTGGTTTATAGCGGGTGAAACCCTCTCGTGAGTCATTCATCTGATGAGAAAAGAGTGAAAAAAACCAGTAAAACTTTACGCGCTGATGCTGCCAAAGTGCTTTATCAAATTTTAGAAAACGGGCAGTCTTCACGGGAATCCCTGCCTAAGGTTCAAGAGTTATATTCTGATAAAGACAAAGCTTGGTTGCAAGAAATGGTCTTTGGGGTATTACGCCAGTTACCTGTTTTGCAAAGCTGGTTAAGAGTATTGTTAGATAAACCCCTTAAAAACAAATACAAAGTTGCTGAACATCTGATTATGCTCGGCTTTTATCAATTAGCCTTTACTCGAGTGTCCACTCACGCAGCGGTTTCTGAAACCGTGGCTGCAACACGACAACTCAAGGTTGAGCCCCTAAAAGGCTTGGTCAATGCCCTATTACGTAACTTTATTCGTCAAGAGTTAGCGCAACAAGTTATTGAAGACCCACATGTTCGTTCAGGCTTACCTAAATGGTTGTTTAAACGACTACAAGTTGCCTACCCCGAACAATTAGAAGAACTATGTGCTTCAATGCAGCAAAGACCACCAATTTGGTTACGGGTAAATAATCGTCAAACCAATATCAACACCTTCAAAACCTTGTTAAATGAACAAGAGGTTGATTACACTTTAAGTAATGAGCACGTTGACGGACTGATTCTGACTAAAGGTCAGGACATCACGCAGTTACCTGGTTATCAGCAAGGTTTTTTTGCAGTGCAAGATGGCGCAGCGCAATTGGCGGCAGCCTATCTAGATGCGCAAGCAGGTGACCGAGTATTAGATTGCTGCGCGGCACCTGGTGGTAAAACCTGTCACATATTAGAACGGCAAGCCAACTTACAAAAGTGTATCGCCCTAGATATTGACGACTCTCGATTGGATAGAGTTAGAGAAAATTTGACTCGATTAAAACTAGACGCTGAGTTGATGGCCGCAGATGCACTAGATACAAGCAGTTGGTGGGACGGTCAATTGTTTGATCGTATTCTACTTGATGCACCATGCTCTGCAACGGGTGTCATTAGACGTCATCCGGACATTAAATGGTTACGTAAAAACGCCGATATTGAAGCATTGGTTGAGTTGCAAAAACAGATACTCACAACCATGTGGACAATTTTAAAACCCGGTGGAACATTACTCTACGCCACCTGTTCTATTTTGCCTGAAGAAAACCATCTGCAAATTAGTGAGTTTTTGCAAAACAATGAAGATGCGACTCTTAGTGAGTTGAATGATCACGATGAAACCCTATTGCCTGGCAGACAAATTCTACCCGGAGAAAAACAAATGGATGGTTTCTATTATGCGAGACTGCTAAAGTCTTCCAATACAAAGTAAACTGTTTCGAAATTAACACCTTATGAAAATTATAATTCTAGGCGCAGGTCAAGTAGGCGGTACATTAGCCGAAAACTTGGTTGGTGAGAAAAACGAAATTACCGTCATTGATTCAGATCTAGATACATTGCGGTCGTTGCAAGACCGACTCGATCTTCGAGTTGTGCATGGTGTTGGTTCGCACCCAGATATTTTAGAAAAAGCCGGTGCCGAAGATGCTGATATGTTGATTGCCGTGACCAATAGTGATGAAAGTAACATGATGGCCTGTCAGGTTGCTCACTCCCTATTTAATACGCCCACCAAAATTGCACGAGTGCGTTCAGAACAATATATTATTCATCAAGACAAACTGTTTCACCATCAAGATATTCCTGTGGATCACCTAATTGCTCCAGAACAATTGGTGACTAAAGCAATCAAACGATTGATTGATTACCCGGGTGCATTGCAGGTGGTGGAATTTGCTGATGGAAAAGCCAGCTTAGTAGCCGTTAAAGCCTATTACGGCGGCCTTTTAGTGGGCCATGCGTTGTCAACATTGCGCGAGCACATGCCCAATGTTGAAACTCGTGTAGCGGCTATTTATCGCCGAGGAAGACCAATAAGACCACTAGCCTCAACGGTAATTGAAGCCGATGATGAAGTGTTTTTTATCGCTGCGACTAAACACATAAGAGCCGTGATGAGCGAACTTCAGAAACTTGAATCCAGCTACAAACGAATTATGATAGCCGGCGGAGGACTCATTGGCGCAGGGCTAGCCAAACGTTTGGAGCACAATCATAACGTTAAGCTAATTGAATACTCGCAAGAACGAGCTAAATACTTATCAGCCCATTTGGATAAAACCATCGTTTTTTGCGGAGATGCGTCCGACCATGAACTATTGACAGATGAAAATGTTCGACAGGTTGACGCTTTTATTGCAGTAACCAACGATGACGAAGCAAACATCATGTCGGCCATGTTAGCCAAGCGACTTGGCGCACAAAAAGCCATGGTTTTAATTCAAAGAAGCGCTTATGTAGATCTGGTGCAAGGTGGCGAAATTGATATCGCCTTCTCTCCACAACAAGCGACTATATCCGCCTTACTTACCCATATTCGACGTGGTGATATCGTTAACGTTTATTCGTTACGCAGAGGCGCAGCCGAAGCCATTGAAGCCATTGCCCATGGCGATGAAAACACTTCAAAAGTCATCGGCAAAAAAATAAGTGAGATTAAGTTACCACCGGGAACAACCATAGGTGCAATCGTCCGTCAGGATGAAGTTATCATTGCCCATAGCTCTACGTCAATTGAAGCCAATGATCACGTAATCTTATTTTTAGTGGATAAAAAATTCATTTCAGATGTGGAAAAACTGTTCCAGCCTAGCGCTTTCTTCTTTGGTTAGTTAAACAATAGTTGTATATCTTTTGTACTTTAAACTATGTTAGATTAGTTTTTTATTGCGTTTGAACCCGTTGATAAATCGTCAACTTTTTACAGAGACAAAAAATGAAAAATATCGTTATTTTACTTACTGTTGCTACTTTAACTTTTTCAGCTCAATCCCATGCCGAAGGCTGGTTTGATTCGCTAAAAAGCATGTTTGGATTCAGTGAAGAAGCAGAAAAAACCACACCAACATCTAGTGCAATGGTTGGCAGTTTAATTGAAAACTTAAACGTCGATTCATCGCAAGCTGAAGGTGGTTTAGGTTCATTGTTCAATTATGTAAAAGGTAATTTAAGTGCTGACAAATTTAGTCAGTTATCTGAAACCTTGCCGGGTATTAACGAATTGATCAGTGCAGCACCGGATGTCAGTGAATTGAAAAGCTCTGACGGTCTTGGATCTATACTAGACAAAGCGTCAGAGTACAGCGAATCGGTAAAAGCCATTAACGATGTGAAAAAGCAATTTGAAGCACTTGGCCTAAAACCTGAAATGATTATGCAATACGTAGAGCAAGCGAAAACATACTTGGATACAGAAGAAGGCAAACAAGCTAAAGATTTGCTGATGCAAGGTGTGGGTAATTTGTTAGGACAAACAAGTAATTAAACAATTACGGTATATAAAGCACTAATATTTTAGCTCAGCTACATCAATTTTTAATATTAAGTACACAGAACTGGTGTTAAAATGAACAATGTTGAGCTAAAATATAGACCTATGTTACATTTAACCGTGCATTTTAACTTTTAAGGAGGAAAGTTATGAACATTCAAGCTTTCTCAAATAAAATCACTTTCCCGCGTTTATCTATATTAGTAATGTTGTTCATTCCACTATTTAGTTGGTCTGATCCTCAATCAGAGGAAGACGAACTAGCTAAGATGCAAGCCCAATTAAATAAAGAAGTAATGGCTAAACCATTTTTGGCAGAAAAGCCGGAGGAGGTGGATGCCTACATCAAGAGCATGTTAGAAAAAAATGTAAAACCAGCGGAATATTCAGGAACAAATTGGCGACCAGGATACACCTGTCGAGATTTACTCAGATACAATTGGAGAGAATATAGAAACTGTCGTTATTATTATCGATATTATGGACGTTACTACTAACAATAGTTATTAGTTTTATTTTAATCACACAATACTAATAAACAATAAAAGGTAATTTAAAAATGAAAAGGAACCATCATCTCAACTTTTTAATATTCGCTATGCTCACACTCATGTTGTCCGGGTGTGCAGCAGTACATACATCTATAGCTAAAAAAGATCTAGATGTTCAAACTAAATTAAGTACTTCAATATTTGTCGATGCCGTAGCGCCTGAAAAGCGAAAAATATATCTTGAAGTTCGTTCCGCAGTTATGGAGTTTGATCGAAATGCATTTCGTGAAGCATTAGTTACACAAATAGCAAATAGTGGCAATGGTTACTCATTTGTAGATAGCCCTGAACAAGCGCAGTACTCTATGAGTGTATTTGTTCGAAATCTTGAAAAAGCGTCACCCACAGCCGCCGCTAGTTATCTACAAACCGGTTTTGAAGGAGTGGCTGCAGGGTCAGCTCTTGGTTATGCTGCTGGAGGTGGCTACCGTCAAGCAGCAGCAGGTGGTTTAGTCGGTGGACTAGTTTCTACTGCTGCAAATGCATTTGTGAAAGATGTGACTTATTTACTCGTTGCTGATATTCAAATTAAAGAACGTGCTCGTTCTGGTGTTTTGGTCCGAAGAGATTCAAAAATCAACACCAAAATATCTGATGACGGCGCAACAACACAAACCTACTCAGAAGCAACAAATCAAAAAGAGTACCGCACTAGAGTTGTAACAACAGCCAATAAGGCCAACTTAGAACTTGAAGAAGCGCAACCAACAATGTTTGATAAAACAGCCTATGCAATGGCGTCATTTTTCTAATTTAAAGTGACTAGGCGTATTACTTTGTAGTATGCCTAATTCTTTTTTTAAAGTAGTGATGTTTTAACCATACAATTTTATATTTGAACATCACTTTTTAACCCTACCCTCAATAGCAATTTAACCTTTAGATATAAATGTTCAGTTCCAATATATCTAACTCCCCTACTATTCCACTCAGGCGTTAGGCGTTAGGCGTTAGGCGTTAGGCGTTAATAGATTAAGCGAGTTATGCTAAAGTAATATTCTAGAAACCATATATTTCATAAAATTATAAGAAGCCAAATGCTTCCCACAAAATCCTAAGCGATAATAGCAAAACCAGAATCGATGGGGCACGCAGAGCACATTGCAGTTTTATTCGTTAGCTACGCCAAAATGTTGGAGAAAATAACACCAACAAAGAAAAAACTTCAAGTCGCCCAAACAGCATAGCAACAATCAATAACCACTTCCCTGAATCAGACACATCTGCAAAAGTACCTGCCACCGTTCCTAAACCCGGGCCTAGATTATTTAACGTTGCCGCAGTAGCAGAAAATGCCGTCAAATTGTCCATGCCAGTGGCTATCAGGCCAATCATGATAACTACAAATATCATTGCATATGCGGAAAAGAACCCCCATACAGCCTCTACAACTCGCTCAGGCATGAGGCGATCTCCTAACTTAACCGAATATACCGCTTTAGGGTGTATTAGCCTTTCGACTTCTCGTTTACCTTGCAGGTACAAAAGAAATACTCGAATAACTTTTAATCCTCCCCCTGTTGAACCAGCGCAACCGCCAATAAAACTAGAGAAAATTAATAATATGGGTAGGAATACAGGCCAACTGGAAAAGTCTGTAGTAACAAAACCGGCAGTAGTACTAATAGACACAGCTTGGAATATTGCCTGATTAAAAGCCGTTTCTGCAGTACCGAATATCTGGTGATTTACCAAAACTAAAAAGCACACCAAAATCAATACAAATTGGATAAAAAAGAACGCCTTAAATTCAGGATCGTAAATATATCCGCGCAAAGTACGTCCGCTGGCTGCAGCATAGTGCAATGCAAAATTAAGGGCTGCTATCCACAAGAACACCACACAGATAAGGTTAATAACCGGACTATTGAAGTGCCCTAAACTAGCGTCGTAAGTGGAGAACCCTCCAATTGCTATAGTCGAAAATGAATGACATATGGCATCAAACCAATCCATCCCAGCAGCCCAATACGCAACTGAGCAAGTAACGGTCAACGTAAGGTAGATATACCATAAATGTTTCGCGGTATCTGCAATCCGTGGTGTCATTTTAGAATCTTTCACCGGACCAGGAGTTTCAGCGCGATACAACTGCATGCCCCCAACCCCTAAGATAGGTAAAATAGCGACTGCCAATACAATGATCCCCATCCCTCCTAACCACTGTAATTGTTGGCGATAGAACTGCACAGACTTAGGAAGGTATTCGATACCTTCAATGACAGTCGCCCCAGTAGTGGTTAATGCCGAAAATGATTCAAAAAAAGCATCGGTTACCGTCATGCTGGGTTGGTCTAGCAACAAAAATGGGAACGCACCGAAACTGGCTAACACCACCCAAAATAAAACAACAATCAAAAATCCTTCTTTAGCACGAAGATCATTTCGATGTCGCCTATTGGGATACCAAATGGCTAAACCAGTGAATAAAATTAAAAAGAAAGCCAGTATGAAGGGTAAACCACTACCATCTTCGAAAATCAATGAGATTGTTGCCGGAAACAACATTGTTGAGCTGAACAACGCAACCAATAACCCCAAAATACGAATAATAGTACGGTATTGCATCATTGCGCGTTCACCCTAATTAATAGGTGCAGACCGCACTGGTGGTTTGGATTCATATTATTGCATCTCTAACAAGATAGGATCTTGTTTAATCTAGTGGTTTGTAATTTATGCAATTATCATCTGCTAAGACTCAAATCTAAAGTACTAATTGTAATTAATCTAGGTTTTAAATATTGTTTTTATTAAGCCTGTAACGTCGACACTAGTATAAAGTTACTTTCGAGGAGTACTTTAGCCAAGCTGACCCTCAAATTATTAACCGGTTTAAACCACTCTATTGTTAGCTAAAAATAGCGTGGTTCAGATATTCATATCACATAAACCTCACCACACAGATAAGTAAGCACTAACATACAACAAACTTTCGTAAATTTTTTGAGTCAACAAAAGCCCACCATGTTGTACATTACTTAACCTACAGCCCCCTGTTTATGTGGCTTATGCAAATACGTATTTTAACCTCCAAGTTTTGATTCAAAAATAGTTTAAGGCCACAGGTTCACTAATCTTCTTTATATGGTACATTAACGCCCTGCTCGATTTTCAGCTAATCGGAATCTGTCGATTTGCCAAGTAAATAGGTCTTATGTGAGCAGTTCAGTTTTAATGTTCTAAATATTGTTTAGTTTGTTAGAACTGCTAGATAAAGTTGGAACTACAAGCTAATACAAAATCTAGAACAAACACCCAGTGTGAAAAGTTATCCACAAGATAATAAAAACAATATGTTAAAGGATATTCCTTCTTCCTAATAACGAAAAGTACGGCCTTTAAGGCTTTAAGAACATTAAAAAGATTTTTTTGATGCGTTTAATGCTGCCTAATACTTTTTATCTACAAAGTTATCCACAACTTTCATAGTAGATGATTTGTTGTTTATGTGGCATTCTGACGCCTTTTCCAGCTTAATCAATATGGATCTTCTATGGCCTCGGTTCCGAACAACCCTTTTATCCTAGTAGACGGCTCCTCTTATCTTTTTAGGGCCTTTCACGGTATGCCCCCATTGACCAATTCCAAGGGGCAAGACACAGGAGCAATTTACGGTGTAGTAAACATGCTACGCAGCCTAATACAGCAATATTCTCCTACCCATATGGCGGTAATATTCGATGCTAAAGGCAAAACCTTTAGAGATGACATATACCCTGAGTATAAGGCTAATCGCCCCCCCATGCCTGATGAACTTAGAAGTCAGATTGCCCCTCTACATGCAATTATTAAAGCAATGGGCCTGCCCTTAATTGTTGAAGATGGTGTTGAAGCCGATGATGTCATTGGCACCCTCGCCCAACAAGCGACTGAACAAGGTATCCCAACGTTAATCAGTACCGGCGATAAAGATATGGCTCAATTGGTTAACGAGCATGTCACATTAATTAATACCATGAACAATCACATTATGGATACCGAAGGGGTGGTCGAGAAATTTGGTATCCCGGCTAACCTAATTATCGATTTTTTAGCCCTCAAAGGAGATAAAGTCGATAATATCCCAGGCGTTCCAGGAGTAGGTGATAAAAGCGCTTTGGGGTTGTTGCAAGGTATAGGCAGCATTGATGAGATATACAAAAATCTCGATAAAATCGCCAACCTTGAGTTTAGAGGCGCAAAGAAGATGGCCGATAAAATGCGCGAATTCGAAACGCAAGCACGACTGTCATACGAACTAGCGACCATCAAACTTGATGTAGAACTCGAATTTGGTCCAACTGAGCTTAGCCCTACTGCGCCGGCTCATGAGGAATTAGTTGAACTATTTAGAGAATATGAATTTAAACGCTGGTTGGCAGAAGCGACCGATGGCCGCAGTATTCTCAGTTCCGCCAGTAAAACTAAAGCTAAAGCCAATACCGCTAAAATTGATGAAACCGACGTTACCACGCCGCCTAAGGTGACGGAAACTGCCTACACCACAATACTGACAGAAGCTGAATTACAAGAATGGTTAACTCGGTTAGAGCAAGCCGAACTGTTTGCTTTTGATACCGAAACAACGAGTTTAAATTACATGGAAGCGGAACTGGTTGGAATGTCATTTTCTGTTAAAGAAGGAGAAGCAGCATATTTGCCACTTGCCCATGACTATTTAGATGCGCCAGAGCAACTCGATCGCGCCATGGTATTAGAAAAATTCAAACCATTATTGGAAAGTGAGACCCACAAAAAAGTAGGCCAACATCTTAAGTATGATAAAAATGTTTTAGCCAACTACGATATTGTTTTGCGCGGAATTCAATACGATACCATGCTTGAATCTTACGTTCTCAATAGTGTCGCCTCCCGTCATGATATGGATAGCCTTTCTAAATATTATCTAGAACATAACACCATTAGCTTTGAGGAAATTGCCGGTAAAGGGGCGAAACAACTAACCTTTAATCAAATTCCTTTAGAACAAGCTTCACCTTATGCAGCTGAAGACGCTGATATCACACTGCGCTTGCACCAAGAGTTATGGCCCAAATTGTGTGAGCATGAATCGTTAAAGGAAGTGCTGCTTAATATTGAGGTCCCATTAGCATCGGTTTTATCAAAGATGGAACAAAGAGGCGTCTTAATCGATAGCCAAACTCTGTTGCAACAAAGCCAAAATTTAGCGTCGCGAATAATGCAATTAGAAAAAGAAGTGCATGAGATGGCTGGCGAAGAATTTAATTTAGGCTCAACTAAACAATTACAAGAAATTCTATTTAATAAATTAGATCTTCCGGTTTTGAAAAAGACACCTAAGGGTGCCCCCTCAACTGCCGAGGAAGTCCTTCAGGAACTTGCGTTAAACTACCCTGTACCCAAATTATTAATGGAGTTTCGTGGGCTTACGAAACTGAAGAATACTTATACCGATAAACTGCCGAAAATGATAAATCCAAGAACGGGCAGAGTCCACACTAGTTACCATCAGGCTATTGCGGCTACTGGACGCCTTTCATCCACAGAGCCTAATTTACAAAATATCCCGATCAGAACTGAAGAAGGCAGAAAAGTTAGACAAGCCTTTATTGCAAGAAAAGGCTACAAAATTGTCGCCGCCGATTATTCTCAAATCGAATTGAGAATCATGGCTCACTTGTCAGAAGACAAAGGACTATTGGAGGCGTTTTCTTCCGGTAAAGACGTGCATAAAGCCACCGCTGCTGAAGTGTTTGGTGTTGAATTAGATAAAGTGACAACGGATCAAAGGCGCAGTGCCAAAGCTATCAACTTTGGTTTAATTTACGGCATGTCAGCATTTGGTTTAGCGAAACAATTAAATATTCCAAGACAAGACGCTCAAAAGTATATGAACTTGTACTTTGAACGATACCCTGGTGTTCTCAAATATATGGAGCAGACTCGTATTGCGGCAAAAGAAGATGGATTTGTTTCTACCGTGTTTGGTCGTCGACTATATCTACCAGATATCAACGCCAGTAATGGTATGAGACGTCAAGGTGCAGAACGGGCAGCAATCAATGCGCCAATGCAAGGTACCGCTGCGGATATCATTAAAATGGCAATGTTAAAGGTCGATGACTGGATAGAGAGCTTAGAAAATGATGATGTTCAAATGATCATGCAAGTACATGATGAACTGGTTTTTGAAATAAAAGAACAAAAAATTAAGGAACATACAGAATCCATCATTTCCCTTATGGAAAATGCCTGCAAGCTATCAGTCCCTTTAATAGTAGAGGCTGGAGAAGGTGAAAACTGGGACGAAGCGCACTAACAATATAAATACCTAATAGTTTTTTTTGCTTTTTCTGTAATAATATTACGAAAATATTTGATTTTTTCAATTCCATAGCTAGAATGAACTTTGTAGGGTACAGAGGTTAACTTATTAAGTTAGATATACCTTTGCTTTCGACCCCAGCAATTTGCTGGGGTTTTTTTATGTCCAAACAAACACAACCAGAGCCTCCCCGCTTCCTGCCCTGCTAGCCATTTATTAAACACACATAAAGCTCTCATCCCTATATATATATGGGAAACTAGCGTTTTGAAGATATTTACTAAGGTTTTAATTGCTGTTTTTTAGGAATGTAAAATGTGATTTTTTAGAAAAAATGCATTTTTATTAGAGAACAAGTGAACTTTATCGAAATTAGCTACTCTGAATATACGGTTTTTATGTGTTTTCTCTCTATCCTGTGCCCCTTCTTTTGAAGGGGCTTTTTTTATCTGATGCTTTTAAATTCTGCGTAGGTCGCAAAGCAAGGTGCAGAACTAAACAATAAGATGGAAATTATTCTTCGATAAACTCTTCAGTTTCAGTAAAACCTAACCATCTATCTAATACACGTTCAACGTTATCCAAGCCTAATCCATTTAATGACGAAAAAGCATGAACGGTTACATCGCCACAAAATGCCATAGATGCTTCTCTTGCCATTAACAGTTGAGCTTTGCGTTTTCCCGACTTCAACTTGTCAGCTTTAGTCAACAATGCCAAAACCGGTAAGTTTCGCTCAACGGCCCAATAAATCAGTTGTTGATCTAGATCTTTAAAAGGATGGCGTATATCCATTAACACTACTAAGCCCGTAAGACTTTTACGCATTTGTAAATATTCACCTAGGGATTTTTGCCATTTAAGTTTCATTTCCATAGGTACCTTAGCGTATCCATAACCAGGCAAATCCACTAACCTTCGCCCTTCTTCGATCTCAAATACATTAATTAACTGAGTCCGGCCTGGGGTTTTACTCGTTCTAGCGAGACTTTTCTGGCGTGTAAGACGATTCAATGCACTGGATTTTCCGGCATTTGAGCGACCAGCAAAAGCAACTTCATTTCCCTCGTCTTTTTCAAGGTGACGGATATCTGGAGCACTGGTAATAAATTTGGCGTGACTGTAATGACTCACTCTAACTCTCTTTTGAAAACTGTAATTAGGGGTATATTTAAGGCATAGTATACCAGTTAACTGCATTTATTCGGCTAAAACACTGAAATATCCACACAATTGTTCGGGAAATGATTTTATCGCGCCATTAAATGTGTAAAATACTGATATTCTATTAACCAATGCATAAGATGTTTTGAGAGTCACTATGAAAAGATTGGGTTTGTTGGTGTGTTTGACCGTAGGTTTTTCAGCTTCGGTATTTGCTAAAGGCGACGCACAAGCGGGTGAAGAGTTAGTTACAAGTAAAGGCTGTATTGCCTGTCACGGAGCTGATGGAAATAGCCCATTGGATATTTATCCATCTATTGCCGGCCAACACGCTGAATATATTGCAAAGCAGCTAAGAGATTTAAAATTAGGCGGTGAGACTGCCGGTACAGAGGGTCGTTACGACCCAGTAATGAGCTCACAAGCAGCAATGTTGAACGAGCAAGAAATGTTAGATCTTGCCGCATTCTTAGCTAGTCAAGAAGCTAAACCAGGCACTACTCCAGAAGATGTGGTTGAAAAAGGTGGTCAGTTATATCGTGGTGGTGATTTAGATCGCGGTATTACAGCTTGTATTGCATGTCACGGCCCACGAGGAAATGGTTTAGGTTTAGCTGGATTTCCTGATATTAGCGGTCAAAAAGCTGCTTATTTGAAATCACAGCTAGAAAGATTCAAAGCCGGCACGCGCGCAAACGATCTTAACGGAATGATGAGAGATATTGCAGCCAAGCTAACTGATGAAGATATCGAGATACTTTCTCAATATTTAGGCGGCCTGCACTAAATTATTTAGCAAAATAAAAAGATGAAAAGTGAACCTTTAGACCAAAAGGTTCACTTTTTTTGTTTATTGAATGTAAATAAGTTGTAAAATATTTTTTTTGCTGTATGCTTTTCGGCAAATAAAAAGAAGGATAAGCAAATCTTATAGGGTTTGTCAGGGAAGTTAGAACAGTTAATAACAATAATAAACAGCTGTTCATTTAGGTTCCATGTTGGAAATTATGGATTAATAATAAAGTGTCAGGAAGACCCAAAACAATATTAATGCTTCGTGAAAAAAAATAAAAAGTGAAGTATATGAAAAGGATAGCAATTAAGGTTTAGGACGAACACGTAACGGGAGAAGTGTCATAAGACACTCTATATCTAAAAGGCAGCAGGCTTCTGTTGCCTTTTTTCTTATCTAATTTTTAGTAAGTTTTTGAAAAAATTACTCCATCCAACTTATATCAGTTTTTACTAAATCCCCTACTTTTCGAAAATTGCATTTACTAAACTACATATAGCCTATCTAACTCAACTAAATTATCAGCATATTAAACCTGTATAACTAGGTCTAAAATGCGCTAAAATGGCTAATTAATTTAATATGGCTAACAATTATTATGGCTAGAATCAAAAAATCTCGTAAAGTTGGGCGCATAGGTGTTCCTAAAGAAAGTTGGGCGCCAAGGAAACCAAAAGATCCGAACAACACTAAACCTAAAAAGCATAAAGGCAATCCATCCGGAAGCCGCCATAGTGCCGTTGAGTTAAATCAACAAAGCCCTCAACAATCCAAACAAAATGATCCAAGAGTTGGCAGTAAAAAGCCGATTCCATTGATTGTAGAAGCAAAAGAGTTCAAGTCTAAACCTAAACCAAGCAAACCAAAGTACTTCTCTCCTGCTCAAGAATTAGCAGAGTTAGAAAATAATGACCGTTTAAATAATTTATTAGACGAGATGGATAGCGGTGTAGTTTTAAGTGCTGACGACAAACGTTATGTAGACAAAAAACTTGCTAGGCATAGAGAACTATGCGATTTGCTTGGCATTAATGGCGAAGCTGAAACAATAGGTGAGCAAGCTGAAAACAAAGAAGACGATCCTTTTGCCCGCTTTGAGTCTATTAATATCAATGAGTTTAAATAGGAGATAGAGTTTTGTCGGTTTTAGCCTATACCTTGGTTGCAATAGCCCTTTTGATCATTGCTTCACTAGCTTTTTATGCTGGAAAATTATTGTTTCAATTAAAACGCCAAAAAGATGTTCAACAAAAGGCCCGACAAGAACGTGTGGTTAGAATTATGGAAAGCGTGCACACAATTGCTTGGGCAGTAGAGCAACAGCAATGCAACTTATCTGAAGGGGCAATTAGACTGGTTAATTTGTTAGATAGCGTGCCAGTTGCTTCACCGCCTAACTGTCAGCGAGACTACCCTAATTTGTTTAATCTATTTTTAGCTGTTAGGGAATTGCCCACGCATCATCAACGTAAGGCTTTACCTCCTCAGGTAAGAGCACAACAGGATCAAAAACGCGAAGAGCAAGAGGCAAAATTAGAATCCAGCATTTTAAAAGAAATGGCAATGATAAGATCCTTAAGTTTTAGTTAATAATCCTCTTTTCCATTTGAGTAACAAGATTCCGGCCAATAGTGATAATTAAGCAAGTAAAAACCCTCGTCCTCAAAGGGGGAGTTAGCGTGACATACTGGGCCATTAGGTTTAGATTTGTAAAGCAGAAAGACTTGCAGCAAAGCTTATATTAAAACCATCAATTTGAGTTTCGACTTTATATATAGCTTGTTTAATTTTTGGTTTACTCTTGCTGATAACAATGGCAGTTCGTGGTGTGGTCATTAACAAGGCCCACCGCCTGCATAAATGCATAACAAATTGTAGTCCCAACAAAGCTAAAGCCTTTTTTCTTAAGGGCTTTAGCCATTAGGTCAGATTCAGGGGTGGAATTAGGCACTTCACTGGCATTTTTCCAGTGGTTTTTTATCACTTTGTGATCCACAAAGCTCCAAATAAAATCATCAAACAGAATTCCCTCTTGCTGCATTTTCAAATATGCGTGAGCATTGTTAATAATCGATTTTATTTTTAAGCGATTTCTGACAATGCCTTTATCCAACATTAACCGTTCAACATCGTCATCTTCCATCAATACGATTTTATTGGGTTCGAAGTGATGGAAAGCGGCTTCATAGTTTTGCTGTTTTTTGAGAATGGTAATCCAACTCAGTCCAGCCTGTTGCCCATCTAAACATAATTTTGCGAACAACTCTTTGGGATCTGTCACCGGTCGCCCCCAAACCTTATCGTGATATTCTTGATAAATGGGGTCTTTCCCCACCCAACTACAGCGTTTTATGTTCACACTCTTTCCTTTTTTAAGCCAAATTTTTGAGAACTTAGGCTCAACATGCATGTTTATTACAATATTCGGTGATTTAGCCTACATTCAAAGCAATACAAAAGGTATACTGGCGGGCATTTTTTTAGTAACCAATAATGTAGTGATTGTACATGCAAAAGTTTGATATAAAGACGTTTCAGGGTCTCATCCTCGCATTGCAGGATTTTTGGGCCCGTCAAGGTTGTGTAATTATCCAGCCATTAGACATGGAAGTAGGCGCAGGTACCTTCCATCCTATGACATTTTTAAGATCATTAGGACCAGAGCCGATAAGCAGCGCGTATGTGCAGCCTTGTCGCCGCCCTACTGATGGCCGTTATGGCGAGAACCCGAATCGCTTACAGCATTACTATCAGTTCCAAGTTATGCTCAAGCCATCCCCAGATAATATTCAAGAGCTTTACCTAGACTCATTAAGAGAGCTAGGTTTTGATCCCTTAGTACACGATATTCGTTTTGTGGAAGATAACTGGGAATCTCCTACTTTGGGTGCTTGGGGCCTAGGTTGGGAAATTTGGTTAAACGGCATGGAAGTGACTCAGTTTACCTACTTCCAGCAAGTTGGTGGCCTTGAGTGCGCACCAGTGACAGGGGAAATTACCTACGGCTTAGAGCGCTTAGCAATGTACATCCAAGGGGTAGATAGTATCTACGATTTGGTTTGGACGGATGGTCCTATGGGTAAGGTCACTTATGGCGACGTTTTTCACCAAAATGAAGTCGAACAATCTGCTTATAATTTTGAACATGCAGATGTTAAAGCCCTATTCGGAACCTTTGATCAATGTGAAAAGGACAGCCAACGGATGATAGAAGCTGGATTACCTCTTCCTGCCTACGAACAAGTTATGAAAGCATCCCATGCATTTAATATGTTAGACGCACGTCATGCAATTTCGGTAACAGAGCGTCAACGCTACATATTGCGTGTGCGTACTCTTGCCAAAGCGGTTGCAGAGGCCTATTTCCAGAGTCGAGAGAAACTCGGATTCCCCATGTGTAAAGACGACGCTAACAAGGGAGATAAAGGTAATGCGTAAAGAAAATCTGTTAGTTGAACTGGGTACGGAAGAACTTCCACCAAAAGCATTGAAAAACCTATCCCAGGCTTTTTCTGAAAATATCAAATTAGGTTTGCAAGGCGCGAACCTAGCTTTCGATCACATTGAAAGCTACGCATCTCCAAGACGTCTGGCTGTTAAAGTCATTGCCTTAGCAGAAAAACAACTTGATAAAGAAGTAGAAAAACGTGGTCCAGCTGTAAGCGCTGCATTTGATGACGAAGGTAATCCTACTAAAGCGGCTGAAGGTTGGGCGCGTTCTAACGGTATTAGCGTAGACCAAGCACAACGCTTAAAAACCGACAAAGGTGAATGGTTGTTACACGTTGCGAGTGTGGCAGGTAAAACACTACCCTCTTTATTAGAAGATATTGTTGCTACCGCACTAAAGAAACTTCCCATCCCTAAAGCCATGCGCTGGGGTGACAAAAGAATTCAGTTTATACGCCCTGTACACACCCTCTGTATGCTTTATGGAGATAGTGTGATTGATGGTACAGTTCTAGGCTTAAAATCCACTAGAACGATTAACGGTCACAGATTCCATGGTGAAAGCAGCTTTGAGCTAGCTCACGTTGATGATTATCAAAATCAATTAAAAGATCATTATGTTGTTGCTGACTATCAAACGCGCCAAGACATCATCAAGGAGCAACTACAAGAAGCAGCGGCTAAAGAAAACGGCGTAGTAGAGCTAGAGCAAGACTTATTGGATGAAGTGACTGCCTTAGTTGAATGGCCCGTGGTTTTAGTTGCCAATTTTGAAGACGAGTTTTTACAAGTACCTAAAGAAGCCTTAATTTATACTATGAAAGGTGACCAAAAGTATTTCCCAATGTTAAATGAAAACGGTGAGCTAAAATCACGCTTTTTGTTTGTAACTAACATTGAAAGTAAAGATCCTATTCAAGTTATTCAGGGTAACGAAAAAGTTATTCGTCCACGTTTATCTGATGCGCGCTTTTTCTTTGAAACTGATAAGAAACACACATTAGAAAGTCGCTTGGATAGTTTAGAAAGCGTCTTGTTTCAAAAACAATTAGGTACCTTAGCAGACAAGTCCCGCAGAATTTCTGAGTTAGCAGCAAAAATTGCTAAGCATATTGATGCCAACGAAACTCAAGCTGCTAGAGCTGGTTTGTTATCAAAAACCGATTTGATGACTGAAATGGTAATGGAATTCCCCGATGTACAAGGTGTTATGGGAATGCACTATGCCAATCACGATGGCGAAGATGAAGTGGTTGCTAACGCCTTAAACGAACAATATATGCCGCGTTTTTCTGGTGATGCCCTTCCCCAGTCTAAAGTAAGTTGTGCAGTCGCTCTAGCTGATAAACTAGATACCCTAGTAGGCATTTTTGGAATAGGTCAATTGCCTAAAGGTGATAAAGACCCATTTGCACTCAGACGTGCAGCCATAGGTATTCTGCGTATTGCTGTTGAGCTTAAACTGCCTATCGATTTAGCTGACCTCGTAGCGGATGCTTATCAGCTATTAAAAGAGAAAATAAGTAACCATGAAACCCAAGAACAAGTTGTAGATTTCATTTTGGGAAGATTTAGAACTTGGTATCAGGAACAAGGCATTGAAGTTGATGTCATACAAGCAGTACTTTCTCGACGTCCTACGGCACCTGCTGATTTTGATGCTCGTATCCACGGTGTGAAGCAGTTTAAGTTACTGCCTAGTGCCCAAGCATTAGCAGCTGCAAACAAACGCGTTGCGAACATTTTAGATAAGAATAATGTGTCCGATGAATATAAGTTAGATAACAGTTTGTTGGTGGAAGCACAAGAGAAGCACTTAGCAGATGAGATAGCCCGCATTCAAGAAGAAGCTGCGCCATTGCTTGCAAAAGGCGATTACGAAGCTGTGTTGCAGGTTCTATCGCAACTGGCGACCAGTATTGATGCATTCTTCGATAATGTAATGGTAATGGCTGACGACGATTCGGTTAAGAACAATCGCCTAGCGCTTCTATTACAATTACGTCAGCTTTTCCTTAAGTGTGCTGACATATCGTTATTAAGACACGAATAGAATAAAGTTGGGATCTAAATTGAAGATTATGAAAAATAAACTCGCCTTAATAGTTTTAGCCAGTACCTTTGTTTCAGGTTGCTCCACTACTTTTGTTGAGCAAATTATGGAAAAAGACTACCAAAGCTTTTATCTCCGAGGTGTTTTTACTTGGTGGGAAGCGGACGAGAACTATCGGATTGAAAAGGTAAATGGCAACCTTTATAAGGCTACCGTGAAGCTAATTGCTGACGGCCAGCCTTATGACTTTAAATTTGCTGATGAAAACTACACGCCTGGATATGATTGTGGAAGCCCCACAGGCACAGCAGGAAAAGTATTAACCGTGGGTAAAACAGCAAAGTCTTCCTGTGAAAATCCGGGGGGGAATTTTCAATTCACACCTAATGAAACAGGCGCATATGATTTTTTCATCGACTTTACCCACGACCAATCCCCTGTTGTTTACATCGAAAAAGCTTAAATTCTAATTAGTATCTAAATACTCACCTCTTAGGCAAACCTAAGAGGTGCTCTTCCAGAAAAGCTCCTGAATAATTCCCCCCTAAGAAGTGCAGATTAAGACCATCGTTCAGGCCTCTAAAGTGCTCCTCTAAAACTCAACCTGAGTTTGACTGCCATTAGGTTTATTCTTCCTAGTTCCTATGCAAGTCACCGTAACTAACAAATACCAGGCTATTTTTCTTAGGCATTCGAATGTAAGCGCAAAACTTAAAGAAACGTTCATTAAATTTAGGCAAAAAAAAGCGCCGAGGATAAAATCTTCAGCGCTTTTGATATCATTAGTATCAGAGATTTAAGTCTGCTATCAGACCCAAATACTATACGTCTAAGTTTGCTACTCGTAACGCGTTTTCTTCGATGAAGTTACGTCTAGGTTCCACTTGATCACCCATTAGCGTGGTAAACAATAAATCTGCACCTATGGCATCTTCAATGGTTACCTGAAGCATTCTACGATTATCTGGGTCCATTGTCGTTTCCCACAATTGGCCAGGGTTCATCTCACCCAATCCTTTGTATCGCTGAATATATTGCCCACGTTTTGACTCAGACATTAACCATTCCAATGCACTAACAAAATCAGAAACAGGTTTGGTTTTCTCACCGCGCTTAACGTAAGCACCCTCTTCCATAATGCCGTTGATTGCTGCATTAAGCTCTTTGATTTTTGTGTACTCAGTTGAATCTACAAAGTCGTGATCAAACTTATATTCAGTATCAATACCATGCTGACGCAAAATAATGGATATGTAATGACTACTGCGCTCTACGTCATCTTTTATTTCGAAGCTGTATGTAGCTCCATCAGATTCATCATCAGATAATGAAGCAATGTAAGTTTTACCGAAAGCTTCAAGTTTTGCAGGGTCATTTAGGTCAGACACTTCTAAAATATCACTATAGATCAGTTGATTAACTAAAACCTTAGGATATAACCTACTGATTCTATTGATCATTTTAACAGCTAAATGGTATTGATTAACCAAGTTTTCCAATGCAACTCCAGAGATACCAGGTGCGTCAGAATTAACATGAATTGAAGCGTCAGATAATGCAATTGACGTTAGATAATTGGTCAACGCATCATCGTCTTTAAGGTATTGTTCTTGTTTACCTTTTTTCGCTTTATAAAGCGGTGGCTGTGCAATGTAAATATAACCACGCTCTAGGATTTCTGGCATTTGACGGTAGAAGAACGTCAATAGCAATGTACGAATATGGCTACCGTCAACATCAGCATCGGTCATGATAATGATTTTATGGTAACGCAGTTTTTCAGGATCATATTCGTCACGACCAATACCACAACCTAATGCAGTAATTAAGGTAGCAACTTCCTGTGATGAAAGCATCTTATCAAAACGCGCTTTCTCAACGTTAAGTATCTTACCTTTCAGTGGCAATATTGCTTGGTTCTTACGGTTACGTCCCTGCTTTGCAGAGCCGCCCGCTGAGTCCCCTTCCACTATGTAAAGTTCAGAGTTAGCAGGATCTTTTTCCTGACAATCTGCCAATTTACCAGGCAATCCAGCTAAGTCTAAAGCACCTTTACGGCGAGTCATTTCTCTAGCTTTTCTTGCAGCTTCTCGAGCACGAGCAGCATCAATAATCTTACCAATGATGATCTTACTTTCAGATGGATTTTCCAATAGGAAATCTGTAAGGGCTTCACCCATTGCAGTTTCAACAGCAGGTTTCACTTCTGATGAAACCAGCTTGTCTTTGGTTTGTGAAGAGAATTTAGGATCCGGGACTTTAACGGAAATAACAGCCGTTAAACCTTCTCTTGCATCGTCACCGCTTGCGTTGGTTTTGGCTTTCTTGTTTAAGCCTTCTTTTTCCATGTAATTATTTAACGTACGAGTTAATGCTGCACGGAATCCAGCGAGGTGACTTCCACCATCTCGTTGAGGAATATTGTTGGTAAAACAGAATACATTTTCATTAAAACTATCATTCCATTGCATAGCCACTTCAACAGAAATGCCATCATCCCTTTCAGAAGTAAAATTGAAAATCTTAGAATGAACCGAAGTTTTAGCTCTATTTAAGTATTCAACAAAGGCTAGAATACCACCGTCATATTTGAAGTGGTCCTTTTTACCATCTCTGTCATCAGACAGTACGATGGATACACCTGAGTTTAGGAAGCTTAATTCTCTTAATCGTTTGGCTAGAATATCGTAGTGATATTCCACATTAGTAAAGGTATCTTCACTCGGCCAAAAACGAATTGTAGTCCCTGTCGTTTCAGATTCACCTACAGCTTTTAAAGGTTCTTGAGGCACACCATGGACATACTCTTGTTCAAAGACTTTACCTAAACGACGGATTTTCATAGTCAGTCTTTTTGATAATGCATTTACAACAGAAATACCAACACCGTGCAATCCACCGGAGACTTTATAGGAATTGTCATCGAATTTACCGCCGGCGTGAAGTACTGTCATAATAACTTCAGCTGCGGAGACACCCTCTTCTTCATGTATTTCTGTAGGAATACCACGACCATCATCTGAAACAGAAATAGAACCATCAGTATGAATTTTGACATTAATTTCCGAACAGTGACCAGCAAGGGCTTCATCGATTGAATTATCAACCACCTCAAAAACCATGTGGTGCAAACCTGTACCATCGTCTGTATCACCAATATACATACCAGGTCTTTTTCTTACTGCATCTAATCCTTTAAGTACTTTAATACTCGAAGAATCGTAGTTATTCTCTTCTGCCATTTGATTAGTTCTCCTCTCTCATATGGCCATGTTCCACGTGAAACATTTTCTTGTTTTTGTATTTCTCTATAAACAGTAATTGAGATCTTTCAATTGCTGTTATAAAAAGCTGTGTTTCATTTTCTAGTAACTTATCTATAAAAGATTCTCGCTTAGTCTCATCCAACTCAGCACCAATATCATCTAATAGAAACACACAAGACTTTTTTGTCTGACTACTTAGGTGCTGTATTTGAGCAAGTTGTAATGCCGCAACTAACATTCGCAGTTGACCGCGAGATAAGGTTTCTGAAACTTCAACGCCATTGCATTTCAGTTTGAGATCAGCCTTGTGCGGACCAACGCTTAGATAACCATTTCGGCAATCTCTTTCATATTTTCTGCTAATCGACTCTTCAAGCGAAGCGTCTTTTTCCCAACCCCTATGATACGAGATTTCCACCAAAAACTCAGGTAGAAATTGCAATAAATTGGCATTTATATGCGCCAAAATGCTATCTAGGTAAGCTTTTCTTAATTCTGTAAGGTGGTTTCCTACCTTTATGATTTGTTTGTCCCAGAATTGCATCTGAGTGCTATATTCGTAACTATTCGTCAAGGTGTTTTTACGAAGAAGCGCATTCTTCTGTTTTACTAATTTTTGGTACTCTTGTGACGTTTGTATAAAGGATGGTTCCACGTGGAACAATCCCCAATCTAAAAATCGTCGGCGTAAAGATGGACTGCCAATAATTAAATCTGAACTTTGGGGAGTAAATATTTGAATGGGAACGTGGCTTACCAGTTCCGACATTTTATTGGATTTATTGCCATTTACACTAACCAACAAAGAGTCGTCATTTTTGCGAGACATTCCAAGTTTTAATGAATTCTTAGAATCTGATACAACACTAAAAATGCTAAATTCAGGGGTATTGTATTGAATGACATTTTTATGTTTAAGAGTTCGAAATGAGCGGCCAAAACCTAAGTAGTGGAGAGCCTCTAAGAAAGAAGACTTACCACTACCGTTTTGACCAAATATAAAATTCAACGAAGGCGAAGGTGAAATGTCAACATTTTGCAGATTTCGAAAATGTTGTATCTGGACTTTGTCCAGCTTCATATAAAAATGTTTCCTAAATGACGACTACAGTCTCATGGGCATGATAACGTAAAGAGCCGAGTCATCAGCAGCATCTTCTATCAAAGCACTACTATTAGAATCCGCCAAGGAAATCTTAACGTTTTCAGAACCTAAAGAGTTAAACACATCAATTAGGTATGCAACGTTAAAACCGATTTCCAACTCCCCATCCCCTTCATAAGAAACATCAACAATTTCTTCTGCTTCTTCTTGCTCTGGGTTATTAGCGGTAATCTTTAATTCATTTTTAGAAAGATTTAAACGTACACCTCTAAATTTTTCATTAGATAAAATAGATGCCCGTGAGAAAGCATTCTTTAAAACGTCTTTGCTGGCCTCAATGATTTTATCGCCATCTTTAGGAAGTACTCTGCGATAATCAGGGAAACGACCATCAACTAATTTACTAGTAAAAATGAAATCAGTAGAAAAAATTCGAATATGATTTGAACCTAATTGCACCTTAACCAAGTTGTCATCAGCTTCAATAAGGCGACTTATTTCCAAAACTCCCTTACGAGGAATAATAACCTGTCGACTAGGCAAAGGAGATGCAGTGTATTTCAAACGACACAAAGCCAATCTATGACCATCAGTGGCAACAGTACGAATAATATCTTCTTCAGTTTCAAGACTCATTCCATTCAAATAATAACGGACGTCTTGCTGTGCCATTGAAAACTGTGTGCTTTCAATTAAATGTTTAAGGTTAGCTTGGGAAATTTCAAACTCAGTTTCCCCTTCCCAATCTTCTAAATTTGGATAGTCGCTAGCTGACAATGTAGATAATGAATAACGACTGCGACCGGAACGAATTAGAGCTTTATTACCATCAACTTCAAATTTAATTTCGCTTTCATCACCTAAACCACGGCAAATATCAAAAAGTTTTTTGGCAGGAACTGTAATTTCGCCTTCCTCAAATTCCCCTGTTAAGGTCACGTTAGAGATTAGCTCTACCTCTAGATCCGTACCTGTTAGCCAAAGTGAACTATCACTGACTTTAATGAGTACGTTAGATAATATCGGTAAAGTATGACGTCTCTCTACAGCACCAGAGACTAATTGAAGAGGTTGAAGAAAATTTTCCCGACTGATGGTGAATTTCATTTATAAGCTCGTTTTTTATTTTAAGAAGATAATGTGCGAATAAGGTTCTGATAGTCTTCTTTTATATCATGACTTTCATCTCTTAGCTGTACTATTTTTCTGCATGCATGCAAAACAGTAGTATGGTCCCTTCCCCCAAACGCATCTCCAATTTCTGGAAGGCTATGGTTGGTTAGTTCTTTCGCTAACGCCATTGCCATTTGCCTTGGTCTAGCCACACTGCGACTGCGCCTTTTTGACAGAATATCTGCGATTTTAATTTTATAGTATTCAGCTACCGTTTTTTGAATATTATCAATAGTAACTAACTTTTCCTGAAGTGCTAACAAATCTCTAAGTGCTTCACGCACAAAATCTATTGTTATCGCTCGACCGGTAAAATTCGCATTTGCAATAACACGATTTAGTGCACCTTCTAATTCCCTTACATTTGAACGTAAACGTTTAGCAATGAAAAATGCAACTTCATCAGGCAAGTTGATTTTATTCTCTAACGCCTTGCGATTTAAAATCGCTACCCGAGTTTCTAGCTCAGGTGGTTCGATGGCAATGGTTAATCCCCAACCGAAGCGAGATTTTAGACGATCTTCTACCCCATCGATTTCTTTTGGATATCGATCAGAGGTGAGAATGATTTGTTGATTACCTTCTAACAACGCATTAAAGGTATGAAAAAACTCTTCCTGCGAACGCTCTTTATTAGCGAAAAATTGAATATCATCTATTAATAACGCATCCACCGAACGGTAATAACGTTTAAAAGATTCAATGGCATTATTTTGTAATGCTTTAACCATATCTTGAACAAAACGTTCCGAATGCATGTACACCACAGTAGCGTTTTTCTTTTTGGCAATAATGCCATTACCCACTGCGTGCAATAAGTGAGTTTTACCTAAACCCGTTCCGCCATAAATAAATAATGGGTTATATGCACCACCTGGATTATCAGCCACCTGAGTTGCAGCGGCTCGTGCTAGTTGGTTTGATTTACCCTCAACAAAGTTATCAAACTTGTAGGTAACATTAATATTACTCTTGTGAGCCTGACTAGATACAGTAGCTTTCTGATTAAAGTCCTTGTTATCAGGTTTTTGCGGTTCGGCACTTCTTTCATTAGCTAAAAGTTGACCGACATTATCTTTGGATGTATTAGCTACACCATTATTAACAGTAGATTGGTTATTTGAGGTGTTGTTATTATTTGGCGAAAAGTTTGCACCTTGTCTAGCCGTAACTTCCAATAACAAACTGGGTGCATCAGAACCACAAAACTCTTCAAGCAGTTGGGTGATTCGGCTGTGATATTTATCGCGTACCCAATCTAGTACAAATCGATTAGGAGCAGACAAAGTTACGTAGAGATTATCTTCTGAAACTTTTAGCGGTCTTATCCACATACTAAATTCTTGCGTAGAAAGATCGTGTTGAAGACGATCAAGGCATCTATTCCATAAAGACATTAAAACAAGTCCGTCACGAGGCCATTAACAGCCCGATAAAAGTTAAAATAACTCGATAATTGAAAGCACCCGACTAAGTGTGAATTGTCCAATTATTGTTCTTTTTTAGCCCTTTTGCGTAAAGGGTTGTGAATTATCTCGCATTCCCCCCACCAAGTGCAATACTGAATTGAACTTAATTTGCCAAACAGGTAACAAATAACACCCATCCCGTTGTTTTAATTATATATTTTAAAATATTATGAAAATTAAAATACATTTAACTTTATTTTATTTCGATTTAAAGGTAGATAAAAATACGCTATTTAAAATCACTATTTAAGAAAATAGATTGGAATGTTGTGGATAACATCAACTAAATTAAAACAGTTATCAACAGTTGATAAATTTTTTATAAAAATAAACTCAATTAATTTAACGATCTTCGCGATCAATGATTGACAAGTACTATAAATATCTCTAGTATTCCGCATCCTTTTTGAGCGCAATGGTTAAACGTCTATTGAAGTTCATTTTATATTAACCTTTATGTATCGGGACTAGGTCATGAAAAGAACATTTCAACCAAGTAACTTAAAGCGTAAGCGTTCACACGGTTTTCGTGCCCGTATGGCGACAAAGAATGGACGTAAAGTCCTTGCTAATCGTCGTGCTAAAGGCCGTGCTCGTTTATCAGCCTAATTTCTCAAAGTGAGTGAAAATTCGTTTTCTCGGGAGCTAAGACTTTTAACTCCCACTCACTTTGAAAAAGTCTTTCAAAAAGCCATACCCTCAGTTTCACCTCAACTCACTGTGTTAGGCCGTTTTAATCAGCTAGATCATCCTAGGCTGGGTATTACTATATCCAAAAAACGCGTCAAGAAAGCCCACGATAGAAATCGCATTAAACGTCTTATCAGAGAAAGTTTTCGCATGCATCAACACCAATTGCCAAACACTGATATAGTTGTTGTCGGTAAAAGTGGCTTAGACACAATGACGAATCAACAAATCACATTGTTGTTAGGAAAATTATGGAAAAAGCTCTCAAAGCGTTGCGCGCAATCCCAGTCTGGTTGATTCGTCAATATCAGCGATGGATTTCTCCTATGCTAGGGAAAAATTGCCGATTCCATCCAAGTTGTTCTCAGTACGGTATAGAAGCAATTTCCAAACATGGGTTTTGGGTAGGAAGCTGGCTAACAATTAAAAGAATGAGTAAATGTCACCCCTTACATCCAGGTGGTATTGACCATGTACCAGAAAATAAGGCGAAAAAACACGAATGAACTTATCATTTGCCTCATTTGCCTATACTATTTCGCCCTGTAAAAAATGAGATGTAATAAATACGTTCATAAATAGACTAATCTATTTGTGAAAAGCTAAATGCGATAGTAAAAAATCGCAAAATTGAACACGTAGTTAAAGAGTATTATATGGAATCCCAACGCAGTTTTTTGATAATTGGCCTAGCATTGGTCAGTTTTCTATTATGGCAAGAATGGCAAAAGGACTATGGTCCTCAACCAGTTCAACCTGCTCAGATAGTTGAACCCGCCCCTTTGTCCACTCCTAGTTCTGATTTACCTCCTTCGACTATTACAGACGACAGCGGTGATGTACCAGAATCGACAATAGTTGAAAGTGTCAACCCAACAGCCACACAAACTAACTCTGTGGTTCATGTTTTATCAGACACCTTAGACCTATTAATTGATACCCGCGGCGGTGACGTAGTTTCAGCCAATCTTCGTAAGTTCCCTGTTACACAAGGATCTGACGATTCATATAGCTTATTACGCCCAGACGCAGTTAGTTTGTATATTGCACAAAGTGGTTTAGTTGGCAGAGACGCAATTGATTCGAAAAAAGGGCGTCCAGCTTACGTAGTGAGTCAACAAGAATTCGTCATGGAAAATGCAGAGTTGATAGTTCCTTTAAAATGGACTTCTGCTGATGGTGTGGTCGTAACGAAACGATTCATCTTCACTCCAGGTCATCACGACGTTAAAGTCGAATACGAAGTGGTTAACGGCAGTTCACAAGTTAAACAATATCAACAATACGGTCAGTTAAAACAAGCTATTGAAGGTACTGAAAGCAGCATGTTTATGCCGACCTATCGTGGTGGTGCATTTTCTACTCAAGATGATCGTTATTCAAAATTCTCTTTCGATGATATGGAAGATGAAAAGCTAAAAGAAACAACCGTTGGTGGTTGGGCTGGCATGTTGGAACATTACTTTGTTTCTGCATGGGTACCACCTCAAGAAGACACAAACCAGTTGTACAGTACAGTGGTTCAAGCTCGATACGCTGCTATTGGTTTCAAAGGCGCACCTGTAGAAGTAGCACCTGGTGACTCAACTACCATTTCAAGTACTCTTTACATGGGTCCTAAAGACCAAGACGCTTTGGCTAAAATAGCCCGCGGTTTAGACCTCACAGTTGACTACGGTGTTCTTTGGTGGATTTCTCAACCTCTGTTCGCGTTACTTCAGTTTATACAAAGTATCGTAATTAACTGGGGGCTAGCCATTATCATCATCACTATTATTGTTAAAGGGGCGATGTACCCGCTAACTAAAAAGCAATACGAGTCTATGGCTAAGATGCGTAATTTAGCGCCTAAAATGGCACAGCTAAAAGAACGTTTTGGTGATGATAGACAGAAAATGTCTCAAGCCATGATGGAAATGTATAAGAAAGAGAAAGTAAACCCTATGGGTGGCTGCTTCCCTCTACTTCTACAAATGCCAATCTTCTTAGCTCTTTATTGGGTACTATTGGAAAGTGTGGAACTCAGACATGCTGACTTTATATTCTGGATCACAGATTTATCCGTTAAAGACCCCTACTTTGTATTACCCGTACTAACCGGCTTGAGCATGTATTTGTTGCAAAAACTGCAACCAATGACCATCCAAGATCCGATGCAACAGAAAATTATGCAGTGGATGCCAGTAGCAATGAGTTTATTCTTCTTCATTTTCCCTGCTGGTTTGGTTTTATACTGGTTGATCAGTAACGTGATTACGTTGGTACAAGCTAAAATTATTTACTCGTCCATGGAAAAGCGTGGATTAAAAGCTAAATAAAGCGTGTATGGCAATAAATAAAATTGAAAGCCCGCCATTGCGGGCTTTTTTGTCTATGTTTACAGGTTTACAATATACCCAAAATTCGTACAGGAGAAATAAATGCCCTCTTTTGACATTGTTTCAGAAATCGACATGAACGAAGTTCGTAATTCAGTCGACAACGCCAATCGTGAACTCAGCACCCGTTTTGATTTTAGAGGGGTGGAAGCCTCAATAGAATACAAAGATGAATCAGTAGTGCTAACAGCTGAAGGTGACTTTCAACTTCAACAACTAACAGACATGCTACGTAATGCCTGTTCTAAGCGTAAGTTAGACACTAATGCCATGGATCCGCAAGATACAGTACGAAGCGGCAAGACACACCGTCGCACCGTCAAGTTCAAACAAGGTATTGAGCAACCTATCGCGAAAAAAATTGTGAAGTTGATTAAAGACAAAAAAATGAAAGTGCAAGCTAGCATTCAAGGCGATCAACTTCGCGTGAATGGTAAAAAGCGTGACGATTTACAGGCAGTAATGGCTTTACTTAGAAGTGAAGATTTAGGTCAACCATTGCAATTTAACAACTTCCGCGACTAGTCAGGCAATACAATTTTGGAATTACCAACTGATACTATTGTTGCTCAAGCCACTGCCCCAGGCCGTGGTGGTGTGGGTATTGTTAGGGTTTCAGGTCCCCTAGCAACAACCGTTGCCGCAGAATTGCTAGGCAAAGAGTTAACGCCCAGAAAAGCAGAGTATTTGCCATTCCTAGATGAACACAAACAGACCTTGGACCAGGGGATTGCATTATTCTTTGCAAATCCCCATTCGTTTACCGGTGAAGACGTACTCGAACTGCAAGGTCATGGTGGTCAAATTATTCTAGATTTGCTGATAAAGCGAATACTAACAATACCCAAATTACGTATGGCAAGGCCGGGTGAGTTCAGTGAGCGAGCTTTTTTAAACGATAAGCTCGACCTAGCCCAAGCAGAGGCCATAGCAGACTTAATTGATGCTAGTTCAGTGCAAGCTGCTAAAAGCGCCATGCGGTCGTTACAAGGCGAATTTTCGGCCCATATCCACCAGCTGGTGGAAAAAGTCATTCACTTAAGAATGTATGTGGAAGCCGCCATTGATTTTCCTGAAGAAGAAATCGATTTTTTGAGTGATGGCAAAGTGGCAAATGATCTCAACGACATCATTGCCCAAATGCAGAATGTTAAACAACAAGCTAAACAAGGTAGTTTGTTACGAGAAGGCATGCAGGTGGTGATTGCAGGTAAACCCAATGCGGGTAAATCGAGTCTACTCAATGCCTTGGCTGGACGTGATGCAGCCATAGTAACGGATATTGCAGGCACCACTCGCGACGTACTTAAAGAACATATCCACTTAGATGGTATGCCATTGCATATTATTGATACCGCAGGACTCAGAGAAAGCGAAGACAAAGTAGAACTAATCGGCATCCAGCGAGCCTGGCAAGAAATACAGAAAGCCGACCGCGTGTTATTTATGTTAGATAGCTGCGAAAGTGACGAAAATGATCCCCATAAAATCTGGCCCGAGTTTATGCAAAAACTGCCGAAAAATATGGGGCTTACTTTGGTCAGAAACAAAGTGGATTTGTCGGGGGAGTCTGTCGGCTTTGAACAACATGGCGATACCCCAGTCTACCGAGTATCAGCCAGTTTAAATCAGGGCATTGACGCCTTGGCTGAGCATCTCAAACAATGTATGGGGTTTGATCAAAGTTCTGAAGGACAATTCATTGCCAGAAGAAGACATTTAGATGCCATAGAACGAGCAGCAGAGCATTTAGAGATTGGGCAACAGCAACTCCATGACCATATTGCCGGCGAAATTCTGGCCGAAGAGCTAAGGTTAACCCAGCAAGCGTTAAATGAGATTACCGGTGAGTTTAGTTCAGATGATTTGCTCGGACGTATTTTTTCTTCTTTTTGTATCGGTAAGTAAAAGGCAATAACATGGCAAATTTTGAAATCATTGTAGGTACTATGTTAGGCGCAAGCGAATATGTTGCCGATGCCTTACTAGAAACCTTGGAAGCTAACGGACATAGTGCAACAATCCATTTAGATCCTGATATTGCTGATATCCCCAGTAGCGGCAATTGGTTAATATGCACCAGCACCCATGGGGCCGGAGAATTACCCGATAATATCCAACAATTTGCCAAACAAATTAAACAAAAAGCATTGCATGATGTGGAATTTTTAGTGGTTGGTTTAGGTGATAGTAGTTATGACACTTACTGTTATGGTGCCAAAACAATGCAAGAACTATTACTAAACAGTGGAGCAAAGTTACTGGCTCCAGCAATTCATATTGATGTACTCAACCACCCTATCCCTGAAGAACCTGCCGTAGAATGGCTAACCTCTTACTTGCAACAAATTTAGTTTAGGTATTATGAATTCATCGGAACAAGCGGCACTCACCCAAGCACTTAGCAACGACGCTAGAGTCTTGTATTTGCTCGGCTTGCGTCCAATTGCAGATGAAAAAACAGGACTCACAGCACCACTTAATTACAAACAATTAATTGCACTTTTAAATGGTAAAAACAACGAGTTTACCTTGGGAAGGCAAATAAATGGGCTGATTAAAGAACTAGTAAAACACCAGCTAGTTGAAATTGAACCAGACGCTTCATTAGATAAAAGCTTCAATCAACAATGTATTCGGTTACCGCTGCTAAATATTAAACAAGACGACTACCCTAGCCTTCATTTACAATGGAGTGGCATGACAGCAAATTGGAAACCCCATCAGGCTGCATTTGAAGATTTAGCGTCTCTAATTGGGATTATTGATAAAGACTACAGCCAGCATGAATTAGGCGAATTTATTGCCTATTGGATGGGACGACCTGAACTACAATTTAGTCAATATCAATGGACTCAGAAATTCGTTTTTCAGATAAAACAAAGGCGAGTGGCCAGTGGCGTTAAAAATGTGCAAAAGGTAGGCAACCAGTGGGTCACACCTAAAGCCGGTGTTGAAGCGGACGATAACGCCAAGCAATTAGTGGCCAAATATAGTAAAAAGCAACCATAGAAGAGCGGAAATACGTGGACAGTATCAAACAAAAACTAGATCAATTGGCGAGAGCTTTAGGTAAAACCAATGTTCCTGATACCTATACTGACTACAAAGAGGTGCGCGCCCAATACGAGCGTTTAGCCAACGAAGACGTCAAAAAAATGCAACAAGAAGCCAAACTAAGACGTATTCAAGAAATCCATGGACGCTCTGATCTCAATCCCAAATGGAATTTCCAAACCCTGATAGAAGACAGTGATGACGTAATTGAAGCGGTCAGTATTGCGCAATCATTTATTGCCGCACATGATGATCCTATTTGGCGCTCAAGTGGCTCCCATATGATGATTTTCTATGGTGATTATGGCCGCGGAAAATCGCATATTGCAGGCGCAATAGCCCACCAGCTCATAGATCAATATGAAATATCAGTATTGTACAGACAGCTTTCAAGCTTATTGGAAATGCGCTTCTTTTCTTATGATTACAATGCAACAGATAACGTCGCAGAACAATTTAGAGAAATACAGAAAGAACTTTTAGACGTAGATCTATTAATTCTCGATGAAGTCTGTGTTAACGAAACAATGCTGAAAAAGAACACACAAAGTTGGTTGGGAAACCTGTTACGTCAACGCCTGGTTAATCATAAAAATTGTATATTGATCACCAACCACAATTTAGCTGAATTAGAAAATGCCTTGGGTAAGTACTGTTTTGAATCAATCAAAGAATACGACACATACAAAGTGAAATTTTCTGGTCCTAGCCGCCGCAGAGAAATTATCCCTCAAGCTCCAGAGCCGATGAATGTTAGCAGTGGTTATCAACCAAACCAGGTAAAATAACAAGCTGTGCTCTTCGGGATTTATCCCAGCAATGGAGCGCTAGCAAAAGGAATAGCTACATTTGCTTCTGTGTATTGAACGTTAAGTTTAATCCAGACTTAGTACTTTTTCGGCGGTGTATTCATTGGTGATAAGTCCGTTAATCATCTTAGATCTCAGGGCACCAAGAATAGCATCGACTTTATCCTGACCGGCAGCAATACCAATCACTGGTTTATCAGAGCTTACCGCTAAGGGAGTGCTGGCCACTCTATCATTTACTGCACAATCCAATAACTTACCATTGCGATCAAATACCCAGCTAATGATCTCGCCGACCGCTCCTTTTTTCTGTAATTCTTTAAGCTCATCTTTGGTGATAAAACCATCCAACATCAACGGCGAATTAATACCAAGATTACCAATACCCACAAAAGTCACATCTGCATTAGCCGCTAATGCCAGATTACTAGCAATATTGCGTTGTGAATGTAATTGCTCTTTTTCTTCTTTACTACGAGGCAGCACTGGTAAAGGCATAGGATAATGTTTGGCCTTAATATGCTCTGCCATACGCACCACAACATCGTAAGGTGAAGCAGAACCATCTAATGCCATATTTCCCAGCAACGCGACAATCTTATGTTGCTCACAGTCCAAAGATGATAGCTCATCAACACAAGCCCGCAATACCCGACCCGTTCCCATTGCAAGCACTTTAGGTTGACTCGATTTTAAGAACTTTTCAATTTCATCTGCACCGGCTTGAGCTAATCCTAAGGTAGAATCAGATTCGTCACTAGGCACGACTTCACAACTAATCAATCCGAAGCGATCTTTAAGTTTAACGGCTAAGTCCATGCATTTTGCTATAGGATGATCTAAACGTACTTTAATTAATCCCTTGCTTACTGATAAAGCCACCATGCGTTGAGCAGATTGACGGGAAACATTAAGTTTTTTAGCTATTTCATCTTGCGTTTGGCCGGCAACATAATACAACCAACCCGCTCGTGCAGCTTCATCTAGCTTGCGCATTTCAGCATTTGTTAACTTAACCACTTTTACCTCTTTTTAACTCGCCATTGGTTTGCTTGAACTAAGTGAAGGAAGCAATTCAAATAATTGCTGCCATTCAAATATGGTTTTCACATTATTAGCGATATCCGCTTCTAATAAACCTTTATGTTTTAAATGACTTGCACCGGCGTACTTAATAACCTTCATGTTCGCCGCAATCGCACCTTGAATTCCTGCTTGGGAGTCTTCAATAACTAAACAGTTTTTTGGTTCAACACCTAATTTCGAAGCTGCATGTAAAAATATATCCGGAGCAGGTTTACCATTTTTCACTTCTGAAGATGTAATTACTCTATCACCAAAGAAGTCCGTCAAACCTATGGTTTCTAATGCAAACTTAACCCGTTGAGGACTGCTACTAGTGGCAACACAACTGTTAATATGCAACTTAGATAACATCTCTTTAAGTCCATCAGTAGGCATTAATTCTTCAGCAAAAACCTGTAACAAAGCCTTTAAATAACTAGCACGAAACTGCTCGGTTAGATGCACAGAATAATCAATCAATACCCGTTCGGTAACAGATTTAAAGCTTTGACCGAGAAAATACGTATCGAAGTAACTATCAGAGATACTTACGCCGAGATCTTCGAACATTGCTAGCAACACTCGCTTACTAAGAATTTCACTATCAATTAAAACCCCATCGCAATCGAAAATAACCAATTCAATTGAAGACTGTGAAAGCGAGGTGTTAATTTGAGACATGACAGTATTACCATTCAAGAAGATTACGACAAATAATGTTTTAACGTACTACAAGTACCGACATCCCGTAAACTGTTCAACCAATTAGAAAAGTGTTGAACAAAGTTATCTTGGTCGCCAAGTGTCCCAAATATATTGTGCATTTGCAAAAATATAAATGGATTATATTTTGCTAATATTGCCTGATTTATCAATCTATTAGCTTGTGCGTCCTGAATTGTTATCGCACTTTCAGGATCCGCTACTTTTGCACATAGACGGCACCACAAAGCGATAACTAAAGCTAACCCTTTACAATATTTCCCTTGGTCTAAGTTAGCTTGAACTATGGGTAATATAAATTTAGGTAAGCGATTGGACGCATCTTGACATAATATTGGAACTGTATCTCGCACTTCAGGATTTGAGAAACGCGATTCAATTAGTTCACGCGCTGGCGTAGAATATTTTCTTCCAATGTGACCCATTTCAAATTAATACCAGGATTTTTACTTTCGAAATCACTACTCAATTCTTTCATGGTGATCATGTCACCATTGTTGACTGTTGCTATGGTGATTGTTTCAGCACATACCACTGTGCTGAGTGTCATACAGACAGAAGCTAATATAGATAATTTTTTTAACATCGGGTGTACCCCTTTATTTGCTTTTAATAGCCTCGTTTAAATTAACTAAACGAGGCCTTTTTAAATTGAATGTTTTTGTTACCAAATCACATTCGTTCTTCACCAAAACCGATGGGCAATAAAAATTATAAATGAGCCAATGAAAATATATGGTCATATAATCACATGCTGAGCATATTCTTAAATAAGAAGAATTTAGTCAATCTTTAATTAACAATTAATTTTCATTAGTTAATAAGACTGACAGCTAAAATCAATTTAATATTTATTTAAGTAATTGTTATAAAATAGAATATTTAAAATGCATCGTTATATAGATGTTAGTTTAATAATTATCTATTTGTTAAAAGAGTTCAGTTGATAAAGTAAAAAACGATAGATTTTTTCAAACATTTAAAAAATGTTGATGGGAAAATATTGACACAAAGGTTAATAAATTAACCTTTTACAAGTGGATGATTTAGCTCCGCGAGTTGATTTGGAATTTTCATGGCCTAAAGGCCAAGCTACAGGTTTGGTTATATTAATGTTCCCTGTAGGTGAGTGCTTTAGCCTCGCGAATTGGATTTGATATTTCCACGGCCTAAAGGTCAAGCTACAGGGTTTTGTTATATTGATCCCCTGTAGGCGGGTGCTTTAGCCCCGCAAATTGGATTTGATATTTTCATGGCCTGAAGGCCAGGCTACAGGGTTATGTTATATTGATGCCCTGTAGGCGGGTGCTTTAGCCCCGCGAATTGGATTTGATATTTTAAAGACAAGATTACAATTTTTTGATGGATACGCTGCCACCACTGGTATGTAATTCTAAGGTGGGGCCACCGCCATTTATTTCGCCACGGATAGATTGCTTTTTAACCCTACCATCCACATCGAAATCCGAACGTACTCGTCCGCCACTCGTAGAAGCATCAATATCAATAGCTACAGTATCGAGTAAGTATGCAGTAATAGAACCACCAGAGGTTGATAACTCCGCATTTTTATTGGGTTGCTTAGTCATAGTCACACGAATGCTTCCGCCGGAGGTATGAGCATCTATTTCACCATTAATTTCTTTGGTTTTGATAGATCCACCCGAGGTTTTTAACAACACATCACCGCTAATATTACCTACATTAATATGGCCACCTGATGAGTGTGCATCAATATCTCCAATGAGATCATCTATTTCTATAGAGCCACCAGAGGTATGTAACTCCAAGTCAAAGTTTTTAGGCAGTGTAATCCGATATTCAGCACGAATATCCCTGTTCCAGCCCCACTTTTTAATATTAGCCATTTTCCCCAAAACGTGAACATTATTATCTTGTTCTTTAAAGGTCACTTCTAATTCATCACCATCATCACCTTTAATCTCCACCTCCAAAAGTACAGTGTCTTTATTATGGCTTACAATAACTAAACGCCCCACATCAGTACGAAGGAATAGTTTGCCACCACTTTCCACATCAATACTTTCATTGATGGTTCTAGCGGACAGATTGAAACTCATTAGCAATAATAACGTCGATAAAAGTGTCAGTATTTTAGGATTATTGGTAAACATAGGGCTCTCTAATATTGGTTTGCTTAGGTAGTGAGTCGCAATCTATGATTAAAAGGTTTAAATAATAGAATAAATATGGTTATAACCTTTATATTTCCATGGCCTAAAGGCCAGGCTACAGGGTTCTGTTATATTGATGCCCTGTAGGCGGGTGTTTAGCCCCGCGAGTTAGGTTTGATAGGTTCATGGCCTGAAGGCCAGGCTACAAGGTTCTGTTATATTAAGGCCCTGTAGGCGGGTGCTTTAGCCCCGCAAATAGTATTTATATTTCCATAGGCTGAAGCCCATGTTACAAAAATTCATTAATGATGATGGTAGATCCACCAAAATTCTATGAGATAAAATCTCAGGTTTTAATTTAAAATCGCGATCAAAGTACTAATATTTCCCATTTTTCGATCTGATCTAAATTAAAAACGATCTTTTTTTGAGGGTAAATCACCTCTTTTAGGCTGTGTATAACTTTATGTATAAACCTTGTATATCCTGAGGTTATCAACTGGACAGAAAAATAGAAGATCGCACTTGTGGATAAGATCGCTATTTATCCACATATTATACGCAATTGATCAACTATTGATCACAGCATACGATCGTAAATAAATAATTGATTTAATTGATAAAAAAATCCTTACTAACAGATCAAGCCTTGCTTAATAATAATAAAAATAATCTATATAGATAAAGAGATCATAAAAATTAGTGACTAAGAGATCGGCTTAGATCTAACAAAATATTTAATTCACAAACCGCAATATTTCTATCCTTGCAGGAATTTTAAGCATTTCTATTTGGATCAAATAAGTATAAAATACGCGCCCTTTTTTTAAATGGCGATCGATCCGTTGATCATCAATGTTTAAAGTTCATACGCGAGTAAGCGAAATTCGAGGCATTTATGTTTTACCAACAAGAATTTGATGTGATTGTAGTCGGCGGAGGCCACGCAGGTACTGAAGCTGCTCTTGCTGCTGCGCGTATGGGAGTCAGAACGTTATTGCTTACCCACAATATCGAAACCTTGGGTCAAATGTCCTGTAATCCAGCCATAGGCGGGATCGGAAAAGGTCATTTGGTTAAAGAGATCGATGCACTTGGTGGGGCAATGGCCTTAGCTACAGACAAGGCTGGAATTCAATTTCGTACTCTAAACTCGAGCAAAGGACCTGCAGTTAGAGCAACTCGTGCTCAAGCCGATCGATCTCTATATCGTTTAGCAATACGATCTACCCTTGAACACCAAGAAAATCTTACTATTTTTCAACAATCTTGTGATGATCTAATCGTTGAAAATGATCGTGTAACCGGCGTAGTCACCCAAATGGGCTTAAAATTTAAAGCCAAAACTGTAGTGTTAACCGTGGGCACTTTTTTGGGTGGAACCATTCATATTGGAATGGAAAATTACAAAGGTGGAAGAGCTGGCGACCCCCCTTCGATCGCTTTAGCGGATCGGTTACGAGCTTTACCTTTTAGAGTCGATCGCCTTAAAACCGGTACTCCTGCTCGTTTAGATTCTCGCACCCTAAACTATGATGCAATGCAAGAACAGCCTGGTGATACGCCACTACCCGTAGTTTCTTTCATGGGAAAAGTAGAAGACCATCCACGCCAAATTTCTTGTTACATCACCCATACAAATGAAAAAACCCACGATATTATTCGTGGCGGTTTAGATCGTTCTCCCATGTATACCGGTGTGATCGAAGGTATTGGGCCAAGATACTGCCCTTCTATTGAAGATAAAATTAATCGCTTTGCAGATAAAAATTCCCATCAAATATTTGTTGAGCCAGAAGGTCTAAATAGCATTGAGATCTACCCTAATGGAATTTCCACCAGCTTGCCATTTGATGTGCAATTTGATCTGGTGCGATCAATTAAAGGGTTTGAAAACGCGCATATTATTCGTCCTGGTTATGCTATCGAGTACGACTTTTTTGATCCCCGCGATTTAAAACAATCTTTGGAAACCAAATTTATCCAAGGTCTATTTTTCGCCGGGCAAATAAATGGTACTACCGGTTATGAAGAAGCTGGGGCACAAGGTTTGCTTGCTGGCGCCAATGCTGCATTGCAAGTACAAGAAAAAGACTCGCTTATTTTGCGCCGCGATGAAGCTTATGCGGGTGTGCTAATTGACGATCTTGCCACCATGGGAACCAAAGAACCTTACAGAATGTTCACCAGCCGTGCTGAATATCGTTTATTGTTAAGAGAAGACAATGCCGATGTTCGTTTGACTGCCAAAGGGCGTGAAGTTGGCCTAGTTGATGATGTTCGTTGGGCTGCCTTTAATCAAAAAATGGAAGCTATTGAACAAGAGAAACAGCGTCTCAAGAGTACTTGGATACACCCCAATCATGCTGCTACTGAAACCTTGAACCCATTATTGAAAAATCCAGTGAGTCGAGAGCATTCCTTGGAAGATTTGATCCGTCGACCTGAAATGACCTATCAAAAATTGATGAAGATTGAAGGTTTAGGCCCGGCTTTGGAAAATCCACAAGCGGCAGAACAGGTTGAAATTCAAATTAAATATGCGGGTTACATCGAACGCCAAAAAGATGAAATCGCCAAAAGTTTACGCCATGAAAACACTTTGTTACCCATGGATTTCGATTACAGTACTATTTCCGGCTTATCCAACGAGGTTGTTGCTAAGTTAACGGAAACGCGACCTGAAACTATTGGTAAAGCGACCCGTATATCCGGAATTACCCCAGCGGCAATTTCACTATTATTAGTCCATTTGAAAAAACAAGGCTTGTTGCGCAAAGACAATAACAGCAACCTGCAAAGCGCCTAATGAACGAACTTAAAAGTAGTTTATTGTTAGCCTTTGACCGTGCCGTACAACCTTTATTAATAGAGGTTAATGAACAACAACGGCAAAGCTTGGTGGATTTTGTGCTACTGATGAACAAGTGGAATAAAGCTTATAATTTGACATCAGTACGGGATCCACAACAAATGTTAATCAAACATATTGTTGATTCCATCGTGGTAGCGCCTCACTTAGACCGAAATCACTATATTGATGTGGGAACAGGACCAGGCTTACCCGGTGTCCCTTTATCGATAATGCATCCTGATAAACATTTTGTTTTATTGGATAGTTTAGGTAAACGAGTTCGCTTTATGAAACAAGCAGCGTTCGAGTTAGATTTAAAAAATATAGAGCCTGTTCAATCCCGTGTAGAGCAGTATTCCAGTGATACTCCACTGGATGGGGTATTGAGTCGAGCATTTGCATCGATAAAAGATATGTTGCACTGGTGCCAACATCTGGTAGATTCACAAGGTGAATTTCTTGCATTGAAAGGTCAATATCCAGAACAAGAAATAGCGCTTCTACCTGAGGGATTTGAAGTGTTAGAATCTATTAAGTTAGATATTCCAGTACTTGAAGGCGAACGTCATCTGATAAAAATCAGAAAAGTTAGTTAGTGCCTACTACTTTAATCAATACCTAAATTTAAAGAAAAACGGACGGGAAAGTTGGCTAAGGTCATTGCAATAGCAAATCAAAAAGGTGGCGTTGGAAAAACGACTACAGCAGTTAATGTTGCAGCGTCAATGGCGGCTACTAAGCGAAAAGTGCTATTGATCGACTTAGATCCCCAGGGTAATGCAACTATGGGAAGTGGCATCGACAAATATGAAGTTGATTCCACTTGTTACGAACTGCTGATTGAAGATAAGCCTGCATCTGAAGTGATCATCACTGAAACGTCTGGTAAATACGATTTAATTGCCGGAAATAGTGATGTAACGGCTGCAGAAATCAAATTGATGGAAGTGTTCGCCAGAGAGCTGCGTCTGCGCAATGCATTAGCACCTGTGCGTGATTACTACGATTATATTTTTATTGATTGCCCACCATCGTTAAGTCAGTTAACTGTAAATGCCATGGCAGCTGCCGATTCGGTGCTGGTTCCCATGCAATGTGAATATTATGCATTGGAAGGGTTAACCGCGTTAATGGATACGATTAAAAAGTTAGCATCGGTGGTAAATCCTGATTTAAAAATTGAGGGTGTGCTACGAACTATGTATGATCCTCGAAATCGCTTGGCCAATGATGTATCAGAACAACTCAAACGACATTTTGGTGAACAAGTTTACCGCACCGTTATTCCCCGCAATGTGAGATTGGCAGAAGCACCAAGTTTTGGTGCACCAGCCATGTATTACGATAAATCTTCTACGGGAGCGAAAGCCTATTTGGCATTGGCCGGAGAAATATTGCGCCGTCGTAATAAGATCTTAAAAGAAGCTAGTTAAGAAAAAGGTTAATAGTTGACATGTCGACGAAAAAAAGAGGATTAGGCAGAGGATTGGACGCATTGTTGGCTACCAGCAGTGCCAAGCAAGAATCGGAAGTTTCTGAGCGCAGCAGTGAATTGCAAAAACTACCTATTGAGTTTTTACAAGCTGGAAAATACCAACCTCGTAAAGATATGTCTCCTGAAGCATTAGATGATTTAGCCTCATCAATTCATTCTCAAGGTATTATTCAACCCATAGTGGTTCGCAAAATTAGCGAAGATAAATACGAAATTATTGCCGGAGAACGTCGCTGGCGAGCATCCCAATTAGCTAAGCTTGATGTGGTTCCTTGTATTATTAAGAATGTGCCGGATGAAGCGGCAGTCGCCATTGCATTGATTGAAAATATTCAGCGTGAAGATTTAAATGCCATGGAAGAAGCTCAGGCCCTTGATCGGTTAATGACCGAATTCGAACTTACTCACCAAGAAGTTGCTGAAGCGGTTGGCAAATCCAGAACCACAGTAACTAACCTCTTACGTCTGAATAATTTAAATGAAGATGTAAAATTATTATTAGAGTACGGTGATATTGAAATGGGTCATGCCCGTGCATTATTAGCTTTACAAGGTGATATGCAAACCGAAGCGGCACAAACAGTGTCGGGCAAAGGTTTAACCGTCCGTGATACCGAAAGTTTAGTGCGTAAATTCCTAGAACCGCCAAAAGAAAAGGTTGAGCAAAAAGTCGATCCCGATGTTCAGCGCTTAGAAAATCAATTGTCAGATAATTTAGGTGCGCCTGTGAGCATAGCCCACAATGCCAAAGGAAAAGGCAAGGTCACCATCAATTTTTCAAGTTTAGATGAATTAGATGGGATTTTAAGTCACATCAAATAAAACAATAAATTCGTAGGTGGGTGCTTTAGCCCCGCGAGTTAGGTTGAATATTTCCATGGCCTAAAGGCCAAGCTACAGGTTTAGTTATAATGATGTTTTTCTGTAGGTGGGTGCTTTAGCCCCGCGAATGGGTTAGCTATTTAAAATTTAATTCTTAAATGGTGATAAAACCACCCAAGTACTAGGCAACATATTTAAAACTGTACAAAGTCCCTAAATTCTCCTACCAAAGTGTTATTTAAAACCTTAAAAAGCTGGGTAATATCGGGGTTTTAGTGTTCAATTTTGTAGCTAACTATGAATTAATACAAATAACACAACAAAACGCGCTTAATGGTTGAATATTTGCGATAAAACAGTATAATTTTGGCGCTTTTTGTTGAGGTTTGAACGCGCAGAGGACTAAATTGGCTACTAGCTTAACTACCGAAGGTCGACAGTTGGCTAGAAAAGTACTTTTTATTCAAAGTATTATCGCCATTTTAAGTTCCATATTTTTTGCGATTTTCAAGGGCCAAAATAGCGGGATTTCAGCTTTTTACGGTGGTATTACCTGTTTAATTCCGGCTTTTGTTTTTGCTTTTTATGCGTTTAGATATGCCGGTGCCACGCAAAATAAGATGGTAGTACGGAGTTTTAGCAAAGGCAGTAAAATTAAATTCTTTTTGACCATCATTTTATTCTCTTTAGCATTCAAATGGTCAGAAGTAGAATTTTTACCGTTATTAGTCACTTATCTGATAACGATGATGGCCCAGTGGCCAATAATCAGTTTTTTACATCGCGTTAAGAGTACCGCTTAAAGGAATCTAACGAGATGGAATACCAGTATCTTTAACTTTTACAATTTGGATGGAAAAATGGCAGGATCGGGTGGCGAACTAACCATTAGTGGTTATATTCAGCACCATTTGACTAATGCAGCCGTTGATGTGGGGTCTATGACTTTTCACGTTGATACGCTTGCTTGGTCAGTGGTTCTTGGATTGGTGTTTATTTTAAGTTTTCGTGCTGCAGCAAAGAAAGCAACTGTTGGTGTCCCTGGAAAGTGGCAAGCAGCGGTTGAAATCATTGTTGAATTTGTAGCAGATACAGTCAAAAGTACCTATCACGGTAAAAGTCCTTTAATAGCGCCATTAGCACTCACTATATTTGTGTGGGTATTGCTAATGAACTTAATGGATTTAATACCCGTTGATTTCTTACCTACTTTGGCTTCTTTAATAGCTGGTGAGTCAATGGATGTCATTGCCGCTGGTGAATCACATACCTACATGAAAGTGGTACCTACTACTGATGTAAACATGACTTTCGCATTGTCGATTGGCGTGTTCATTTTGATGATATTTTATTCCATCAAAATCAAAGGATTCGGCGGCTTTATGAAGGAGCTGTATGCTCATCCGTTTAACACGCCGTGGTTGTACTGGTTCAACTTTATACTTGAATTAGTATCGTTACTGGCCAAACCCTTGTCTTTATCATTGCGTTTGTTCGGTAACCTCTACGCAGGTGAGCTGATATTTATTCTGATTGCAGGAACTATGGGGTTATGGCAATTGCCGTTGCACTTCATTTGGGCTGCATTCCACTTGTTGGTCATTCCGTTGCAAGCATTCATATTCATGATGTTAACCATCGTATATTTGAGTCTGGCAAGTGAAGAACACTAATTTCTAACATTACTATTTTTATTAAACTTTAACTTAAAACACAAAGGTGAAAATCTATGGAAATCTTGGGTAATCTATATATCGCTGTTGGTATTTTGATTGGTCTATGCGCACTAGGGCCTGCTATTGGCTTTGGTATCTTGGGTGGTAAATTTCTAGAGTCTGCTGCTCGTCAACCAGAACTAGCGCCTACTTTACAAGTAAAAATGTTCATCGTAGCAGGTCTTATTGATGCTATCGCGATGATCGGTGTAGCTATCGCACTATTCTTGCTGTTCGTTGAAAGCGCGAAGTTTGCTGTATAAGCACAACAATTGTAATCAACGAATTGAGGAGGAGCGGACTTGAACATCAATGAAACTCTAATTGGCGAACTAGTAGCATTTATATTCTTCGTGTGGTTCTGCATGAAGTATGTATGGCCCCCTATTATGGGCGCTATCGAAGATCGCCAACAAAAAATTGCTGATGGTCTTGCAGCTTCAGAACGAGGTGAAAAAGACCTTGAGCTGGCGCAACAAAAAGCCACTGAGCAATTAAAAGAAGCAAAAACTCAAGCAGCTGAAATTATCGAACAGGCCAAAAAGCGTGCAACTCAAATAGTTGACGAAGAAACGCAGAAAGGCCATACCGAGCGTGAAAAAATTATCGCGCAAGGTCAAACCGAAATTGAAGCAGAACGCAACCGTGTAAAAGAAGATCTTCGTAAGCAAGTCGCAGTCTTAGCTGTTGCCGGCGCAGAGAAAATCTTGGCGAGAGAAATCGACGCCGCTGCACAAAGTGACATAGTTGAAAAACTTGTCGCTGAGCTATAAGGGGCACATGAGCTATGTCTGAATTGACAACTGTTGCTCGCCCTTATGCTAAAGCAGCTTTCGACTATGCGGTTGAGAAGCAAGCTGTACCACACTGGCAAGAAATGCTGGAGTTTGCAGGTGAAGTAGCGGACAACGAGCAGATGACTAACATCTTATCGAGCGCTATGGCTGCCGAAAAACTAGCTGATTTGTTTAACAGCGTGTGCGGTGAACAACTCAACGAAGCGGGTCAAAACCTTATTGGTGTTTTGGCTGAGAATGGACGCTTGAAAGCGCTGCCTGATATTGCATTGTTGTTTAATCAATACAAAGCTGAATTCGACAAAGAAATAGATGTAGAGGTTACCTCTGCTGTTGAATTGAGTGATAAACAACTGTCTGAAATCAGCACGTCTCTTGAGACACGTCTTGCACGAAAAGTTAAGCTGAATTGTAACGTCGATACTGCCATTGTAGCCGGAGTCATTATTAAAGCCGGTGACACAGTAATTGATGGTTCGGTTAGATCAAAACTACACCGTCTATCAGACGTTTTACAATCATAGCGGGGAAATAGAGCATGCAACTGAATTCCACTGAAATTGCAGAACTGATCAAAAAACGAATTGAACAGTTTGATGTAAAAAGTGAAGCTCGTAACGAAGGTACCATTGTTGGTGTAACTGACGGTATCATTCGTGTCCATGGCCTTGCCGATGTAATGCAAGGTGAAATGATTGAGCTTCCTGGTAATCGTTATGCTATCGCATTGAACCTTGAACGAGATTCTGTAGGTGCGGTAGTAATGGGTCCTTATGCGGATCTACGTGAAGGTATGAAAGTCCAATCTACAGGTCGTATTTTGGAAGTTCCTGTTGGCCGTGCCCTTTTAGGTCGCGTAGTTAACACCTTGGGTGAGCCTATTGATGGTAAAGGCGCAATTGATGCTGAAGGTTTTGAACCAGTAGAAAAAATTGCTCCAGGCGTAATTGAACGTCAATCAGTAGACCGACCTATCCAAACAGGTTATAAATCGGTTGATGCCATGATCCCAGTAGGTCGTGGACAACGTGAATTGGTTATCGGTGACCGTCAAACAGGTAAAACTGCTTTGGCAATCGATGCCATCATCAACCAAAAAGGCACTGGCGTTAGCTGTGTATACGTAGCGGTTGGCCAAAAGGCTTCTACCATTGCTAACGTAGTACGTAAGCTAGAAGAGCACGGCGCAATGGATCACACCATTGTAGTTGCTGCTTCTGCGTCAGAATCAGCAGCACTTCAGTACTTAGCACCTTATTCTGGTTGTACTATGGGTGAGTTTTTCCGTGACCGCGGTGAAGACGCACTAATCGTATACGATGATTTGTCTAAGCAAGCTGTAGCCTATCGTCAAATATCATTGCTACTTCGTCGTCCTCCAGGTCGTGAAGCTTATCCTGGTGATGTTTTCTATCTTCACTCTCGTCTTCTTGAGCGTGCAGCTCGTGTAAACGACGTTTACGTAGAAAAATTCACTAATGGTGAAGTAAAAGGCCAAACAGGTTCATTGACTGCATTGCCAATCATTGAAACTCAAGCCGGTGACGTATCAGCATTCGTACCTACTAACGTAATATCAATTACCGATGGTCAGATCTTCTTAGAATCTGATTTGTTTAACGCGGGTATTCGCCCAGCTGTTAACGCCGGTATTTCGGTATCTCGTGTTGGTGGTGCAGCGCAAACTAAAATCATCAAGAAACTAGGTGGCGGTATTCGTCTAGCCTTGGCTCAGTATCGTGAATTGGCTGCGTTCTCGCAGTTCGCATCTGACCTTGATGAAGCGACTCGTGAGCAACTTGAGCACGGTGAGCGCGTAACTGAATTAATGAAGCAAAACCAATATGCACCACTTTCAGTGGGCGATATGGGTGTATCTTTGTTTGCAGTTGAAAAAGGCTATTTGAAAGGCATCGAATTGAATAAAGTATTGGATTTCGAATCTTCACTACATTCATTCATGAACGCTGAATATGCTGATCTTATGAAAACACTTAACGACACTGGTAATTACAACGGTGACATTGAAGCCCAGTTAACTGAAGCTTTGGACAAATTCAAAGCAACGCAAACTTGGTAATCAATTGGGTAGCTTAACCGCTACCCTAACGTTGAGAAATCGGAGATAAGTCATGGCCAGCGGTAAAGAGATAAAAGGTAAGATCGGGAGTATTAAAAACACTCAAAAGATCACCAGTGCTATGGAAATGGTTGCCGCGTCTAAAATGAAAAAGGCGCAAGACCGTATGGAATCCAGCCGTCCATATGCCGAAAGCATGCGTCAAGTGATTGGTCACGTGGCCCACGGTAACCTTGAATATCGCCATCCTTATTTGGATGAGCGTGAGGTGAAACGTGTTGGTTATATCGTGATTTCAACTGACCGTGGTCTGTGTGGTGGATTGAACTCAAATGAGTTCAAAAAAGTAAGCCAAGACGTCAAAAAATGGCAAGACCAAGACGTTGAAGTGAGCTTCGCTGCATTGGGCGCAAAAGCATGTGGTTTTTTCGGCCGATTCGGAGGCAAGGTACTTGCAGCTGAATCTGGGATAGGTGATTCGCCAAGTGTTCAAGATGTTATTGGTTTAGTACGTGTAATGTTAAACGCGTACAACGAAGGTGAAATAGACCGTTTGTTTTTGGTCTACAACGACTTTGTCAATACTATGACGCAAGAACCCAGAATCGATCAATTGTTACCTTTGCCTAAGTCTGATGAAGAAGAATTAAAGCATCGTTGGGATTACATTTACGAACCAGATCCAAAACCAATTTTGGAAAAATTAATGGTCCGTTATATCGAATCTCAGGTGTACCAAGGCGTAGTAGAAAATTCTGCGTCAGAGCAAGCCGCGCGAATGGTAGCGATGAAAGCCGCTACTGATAACGCAGGCGATCTAATCGATGATTTGCAATTGGTATACAACAAAGCACGTCAAGCAGCTATCACACAAGAAATTAGTGAGATAGTGAGCGGCGCGGCAGCGGTGTAGGCAAAGGTTTAAAAATTAATGAGGACTAAACATGAGTCAAGGTAAGGTCGTCCAAATCATTGGTGCGGTTGTGGATATTGAATTTCCACAAGATGCCGTTCCAACTATATATGACGCACTGATAGTTACCGAAGGTAACTTGAAGGGATTAACCTTAGAAGTGCAACAGCAACTTGGTGGCGGTGTGGTACGTAGTATCGCATTGGGAACCACTGACGGCTTAAGCCGTGGGTTAGCTGTAGAAAATACAGGTGCACCTATTACAGTTCCAGTTGGTACCAAAACATTGGGCCGTATTATGGACGTATTAGGTAATCCAATCGACGAAGCTGGCCCAATTGGTGAAGAAGAGCGTATGTCTATTCACCGTGCAGCGCCTAGCTACGAAGACCAATCAAGTTCTGTAGAACTACTTGAAACTGGTATCAAAGTAATCGACTTAGTTTGTCCCTTCGCAAAAGGTGGTAAAGTTGGTCTATTCGGTGGTGCTGGTGTAGGTAAAACAGTAAACATGATGGAATTGATTCGTAACATCGCTATCGAGCATAGTGGATACTCAGTATTCGCCGGTGTTGGTGAGCGTACTCGTGAAGGTAACGATTTCTATCACGAAATGAACGAATCTAACGTACTAGACAAAGTATCACTAGTATATGGACAGATGAACGAGCCTCCTGGAAACCGTTTACGCGTAGCGTTAACTGGTTTGACTATGGCCGAGAAATTCCGTGACGAAGGTCGTGACGTACTGTTCTTCGTAGATAACATCTATCGTTATACACTAGCTGGTACAGAAGTATCTGCACTACTAGGTCGTATGCCATCAGCGGTAGGTTACCAGCCTACATTGGCTGAAGAGATGGGTGTATTGCAAGAACGTATTGCATCTACTAAGACTGGTTCAATCACATCAATCCAAGCGGTATACGTACCTGCGGATGATTTGACTGACCCTAGCCCAGCAACAACCTTTGCTCACTTGGATGCAACAGTTGTATTGTCTCGTGATATCGCTTCTTTGGGTATTTACCCAGCGGTTGATCCACTAGATTCTACGTCTCGTCAGCTTGACCCTCAGGTTATTGGTCAAGAGCATTATGACACAGCACGTGGCGTTCAGTCGGTTCTTCAGCGTTATAAAGAATTGAAAGATATCATTGCGATTCTAGGTATGGACGAATTGTCAGAAGAAGACAAATTATCTGTATCTCGTGCTCGTAAGATCCAGCGTTTCTTGTCACAGCCATTCTTCGTTGCTGAAGTATTTACCGGTTCACCGGGCAAATATGTATCTTTGAAAGATACTATCAGTGGCTTTAAAGGGATCCTTGCAGGTGAGTATGATCACTTACCAGAGCAAGCTTTCTATATGGTTGGCTCAATTGACGAAGCCGCTGAAAAAGCCAAAGGCAAGTAAGACGCAATATACTGCGTCTTTTTCCTTAGTTTTTTCGTAAACCTAAATAGGAGGTCCCATGGCAATGACAGTACATCTGGATGTGGTAAGTGCCGAAGACAAGATTTTTTCTGGTCTGGTAGAAACTATTCAGATTACCGGTAGTGAAGGTGAGCTAGGTATTCATCCTGGACACGCACCTTTAATTACAGCGTTAAATCCTGGCATGGTTCGTTTGGTTAAACAGTTTGGTGAAGAAGAAATCATCTACATTGCTGGTGGACTGTTAGAAGTTCAACCTGGTACTGTGACTGTTTTGGCTGATACTGCTGTTCGCGCAGAAGACTTAGATGAACAATCTGCTTTAGAAGCAAAACGTTCAGCTGAAGAACATATCGCAAACGGTGGAGCTGACTTTGATTATGCTGAAGCCGCTGCTCAACTTGCAGAAGCCATCGCGCAAATCCGATTAATTCAGAAATTGCGTAAATAACCAGAATTTAGTTATTCGTAAAAAACCCAGCCAAGTGCTGGGTTTTTTTATAACTAAGGTTTTGTAACCATGATTAATTGAGCCTAAAAACGATTAGTAGTGGTTTAAAAAGACAACTCTGGTTTATAGTTAACCTTAATGCAATCTGCGCAAGGACCTAGTTCTTCCATATGAAAATCAATACAATCATGACGACAGATATCGTTTGTGTGCAAATGGACAGCACTTTATCTGAAGTAAAAAGACTATTTGAAAACCATAAATTCCATCATTTGTTAGTGGTGGAAAATACCAAGCTAGTGGGCATTTTATCGGATAGAGATTACTTAAAAGCGATTAGCCCCAATATCGATACAGCTGTTGAATCCCTGCGAGATAGCGCTAGTCTAAACAAACGGGTGCACCAAATTATGAGTCGCGACTTAGTCACCCTGTCGCCCAGCAGTGGACTTTTCAAAGCCATTCAAACCTTTAATGCCAACGGCGTTTCCTGTATTCCGGTTATTAATTCTGAATTTCAACCAGTGGGAATTTTAAGTTGGCGGGATGTATTCAAGTTCGTTGAAACAAAACAAATAGAAAAGTACCTTTCAAAATAGATTAGTTAACGGACTAATCACTGAATTCCCTCCCCTTTGTAATATATGCGTATAGATTTGTGTGGTGCGCAGATCCGCATGGCCTAATTGATCTTGAACCGTGCGAATGTCGGCCCCAGATTGTAAAAGATGGGTTGCGAAGGTATGACGCAGCGTATGAGGTGTGACGTTCTTATTGATTTCTGCATGCTTACTGGCAGTTCTTATCGCTTTTTGTAATCCAGACTCATCTAAATGATGACGCCGTAATTTTTTCGTTTCTGGATCGATAGATAAGCGACTAGAGGGAAATAGATATTGCCACCCCAATTCGTTAGTCGCTGACTTGTACTTAACTCTTAATCTATTTGGTAACCAAACCCCAGAAAAATTGGGGTTAGCAATATCAGTAGTTAAATAGTGATCCACTAAAACTACCTGTTTATGTAAATCTGAAATCAGGTTATCAGCTAAAGTTACCACACGATGTTTACCGCCTTTGCTGTTCCATATTCGCACCGATTTATAGTCAAAATCTATATCCTTAACCCGCAGTCGAATACATTCCATTAAGCGTAACCCGCTGCCATACAAAAGCGATGCAGGTAGTTTATAATTGGCATTGATGCAATTGAGTAAGGCACGTACTTCGGGTTGTGTTAACACCACAGGTAGTTTTTGTTGTCGAATGCTACGCACATACTTCAACTTTAAAGATAAGGGCTTCTCAATAATTTCTGCGTACAAAAAAGACAGCGCATTCAAGGCAATTTTTTGAGTGGAAACTGCAACGTCTAATTCCAACACCAAATGGGATAAAAACTGTTCTACTTCCAAATTATGTAACTGAGCAGGATGACGCTTGTTATGAAAATGAATGTAGCTACTTATCCAAGTTAAATAGGTTTGAATGGTACGTTTTGCATAATGACGCTGATACATTTCGTCTTTCAACATTTCCAAAAATGGCGATTTCATCCCCTTTACGATCCTTGTAAAAGCACTGTATAAAACACCAGAATAGACAACTACTCCGCATAACAGCAAGAAAATGGAATAAAACTGTACTTTTACCAACACAAGTCCACTCTTCAGGACATATTTTTAACCTGTACAGGCACTTATCAATTATGTTAAAAAAGACAATAACTAAATAAAGGAAATATTCCGCGTTGGTTTAAAGGAATTTTTCTAACTAAGAATATTGTTATATGCCTATGAAAACTTTGTATAGATTGCTTGCTTTGATTATATGTTTTGCCGCGTTAATCCAATGGTACGGAATTGGTGAAAGAATTATTCATGGCTTATGGCAGTGGTTTAAATTTTATGGATATAGCAATGATGGGCGTACGACTGTTAGTGAAACTTCTTTAATAATCACATCCGTTGCGACATTCATCACTCTCATTTTTTGCATTTTATTGCACAAATATAGCGAGGATAAATTTACTAAATTAACCGTTAAGCTGTCTTCTTATTCATTAACACTAGGTTACTCTTCATTAATTGTGTTACTAATAAGCCCAATAGGTTTTTTAGTGCAGAGATAGCGGCATATAACAACACGCCCTGAGGTGGACCGCAAGCGCTAAAGCCTGCTATCCACCGCAAATTTCAGCAACGGTGAGCCTTTACTTTTCAACGCTGTCAAATAGGACGATTCGTCATATGCGGTCCTTGTTTTCCAACACCTAAATAGTATCCGTATCCACTTAAAAGCCAGTGACCTGATGATGGTGTTATGTGGCTTTCCTTTGGCTTCTTGTTGCCGGTAATACGCCTTTGCCCAAAACGAATAACGTACAGATAAACCCGCCCATTCAACAAACGTTTGCCGTAAAAACTTGGTACATGAATATCGCCAATGTATCCATTCCTTTTTTCCGCTACGTTCCGTTACAGGCGCAATACCTGCGTATTTTTGTATTTCTTCAGGCGAATTATAACGGTCACGATTTGAGCCCATTGCCGCGAGTAAACGAGGGGCTATTTGTGGGCCTGCACCTGGCAAACTATCAAAAATAAATCGGTCATTATGCTGTTTGTAGAGCGTTTTAATCTCATCATCAAAGCGTTCAATGGAAAACATGAGCTGTTTAAGTTGGGGAATGAGGCACTCAATAAGAAGTAAGTTTGGCGCAATGACTGCTTCGTCATTGGTGAGTGCTTCGGCTTGTTTGATTTCATGGATACGTTTTTCATTTACCTCAGAATAACGTGAGTTATGCAGGTTAAAGAAATCAATAAACGACTGCTTTCTGGCTCTCTTTGCTTGTGCGAGTGATGGCCAACGTGAAATAAAATCGCAGAATATAATGGTATCCCTTTCTTTAAACCAATCAAGCACATGGGGATAATAATTCTTCAGTGTTGTGGTAATTCGATTGGTTAAATCAACGCGTTCTTGTACCAGCTTGCGACGATATTCAACTAATTGAGATAGCTTTCTAATCACTTCTGATTCGGGGGTAATGACCTTTAGTTTGTCCATGTGAAGTTTTAGAATTTCGGTCTGGATAGCGGCATCGGTAGGATCATCTTTTGCACCACTTTGCGTGAACGTTTCTCGATATCTAGCCACACTTCTGGGGTTAATGGGAAATAAAACGATATGGTTAAACTTGCTCAATGCATAAATAAGTGGTCCTTTTTTAAGCTCACATGCAACGGCAACGAGCTGACCTTTATATCGCGCTCTTAAGTCGTTTGCCCAAGCGTTAATGTGCTTGGGCTGAGACGAAATGACACTAAAACATTGGCTATTTGTACGGCAATTTAGTTCACAAATGTCGTGTTTACGATCCGCCCAGTCGATACCGATGAGCGCTGCAAAATTAGAAACTTCAAAGGCTTTCATTATTGGCCTCCTAAGCGTAAAGTTAGAATTGGAATATGGTGGTAAATTTGTTTCTTCGCAGGTCTTATAGATAGTCGGTGCGACGACATTCCCTGAGTATGCGTAGTGAAACAAGTGACTTCTGTTGATTCGAAAGTCTTGTTATGAGCATCAAATGCTATCGCTCAAATATTCGTGATCAACAGAAGCATATTCCACCGATTAATGAGATAGGTAAACTGATTAATTAATGGAACGGTCAAACTATAAGCTGTTCAAGCGGGACTTCTAACAGTTGGCTGGTTTCGCTTCGCTCACAATTTTAGCCAACTATTATAAGCCCCTTAACAGGGCGTTAGGCATTTAGGAGAGTTCAGTGGTTATCTTTAGAATCTTATTTAGCCTGATTATTATTGGGGCTGCTATTTATTGGTACTTTAACCCTGATAGTCATATGGAACCAATCATAATAATTATTTCTTCAGTTTTGGTTCTTATTGCAAGCTTTAATCACTGGTCTGCTCGTAAAAAATCGGATGAAAAGCCTGTTAAAGAAAGTGAACTTTCAATAGATATTATTTCCCCAAAAATACGCTGTTATCGTGAATGGATCGACTACGGCATTAAAATAGACTTTGAGCTTTTCTTTAGCAAAAAGGTTTTAATTAAAAGCATAAAACTTAAATATAAAGAGCCGTTTGGGCTTGGTGAAAAGTGGGAACAAAGAGCTGATTTATATTATGTTGAACTAGATCATGAAGACTTATTGGCGCAGGATTTGGCGCAACTAGAAAAATCACTTAAAGAAAAAGCTTCATTACCTAGTTTCCCTCGCACTTTTGAAGAAAAATCTATTTTACAAGTTACTTTATGTGGCTATGTTGCTGGTGAACGTTTGCCCGATGGTTGGGAGGGCGTTTCGTTGAAGAATTGGACATTAGTTGTTGAGTATAACGAAAATCAAACACTTGAGACTCCGATTATACTCCAAGCACATGATAAGTCAGAGAAGCGAGCAACTGAGTTTAAATATGTTGGTTTCGTAAATGCCTAACAAAGCCATCAAACAAAGGACACAAAACAGCAGGCTTGTGCTCCTTCGTCGCCAATTTTAGCCTGCTATTTTGTGCCGTTTACGGCAAGCGTTATACCTATAAATAGTCGAATCGAGTATTAAATGAATTTCTTAAAAGTAATATTATTATTAATCATATCTGTTAACTCGTATGCTGAAGATAAAAAAATTGAAAATATTTTCACGTCAAACCATATTACTGGGTCAATATTAATTGAATCACTTGATGGTAAAGTGAAGTATCAATATAACGTAGATGATACAGAAAGCTTCGTACCAGCATCTACTTTTAAAATTCCTAATACACTTATCTTTTTAGAAGAAGGTCTAATTAAAGATCAATTTGAGGTTATTAAATGGGATGGTAAAGAGCGTGAATATGCATCATGGAATAAAGATCAGACACTTGAAAGTGCTTTCCAATATTCATGTGTATGGTGTTATCAACGTTATGCAAAACAAGTAGGCGATGAAAAATATCACGACTATTTGCGCAGGTTTGATTATGGAAATTTTCTAACTGGTGATGATATAACTCGCTTTTGGTTAGATGGTGAATTAAGGCTCTCTGTTAAAGATCAAATAAATTTTTTACGTAAAGTATATTCTGAAGAGCTACCTATACAAAAGGGGCATATTAGAACTCTCAAAAGAATAATGCTGTCAGAAGAGAATAAAAACTACAACATTTGGTCAAAAACAGGGTGGTCTGGAAAAGATGGATGGTATGTCGGTTACCTAGTCTCAGGTAATGAAACATGGTTCTTTGCCAATCATATTGAAATAAATAAAAATTCAGATTTAACTTTTCGCAAAAAACTTACAATGGAAACACTTAAGGAGTTAAGTATTATTAAATAGCAATAGGTATAACAACACGCCCTGAGGTGGACCGCAAGCGCTAAAGCCTGCTATCCACCGCAAATTTCAGCAACGGTGAGCCTTTACTTTTCAACGCTGTCAAATAGGACGATTCGTCATATGCGGTCCTTGTTTTCCAACACCTAAATAGTATCCGTATCCACTTAAAAGCCAGTGACCTGATGATGGTGTTATGTGGCTTTCCTTTGGCTTCTTGTTGCCGGTAATACGCCTTTGCCCAAAACGAATAACGTACAGATAAACCCGCCCATTCAACAAACGTTTGCCGTAAAAACTTGGTACATGAATATCGCCAATGTATCCATTCCTTTTTTCCGCTACGTTCCGTTACAGGCGCAATACCTGCGTATTTTTGTATTTCTTCAGGCGAATTATAACGGTCACGATTTGAGCCCATTGCCGCGAGTAAACGAGGGGCTATTTGTGGGCCTGCACCTGGCAAACTATCAAAAATAAATCGGTCATTATGCTGTTTGTAGAGCGTTTTAATCTCATCATCAAAGCGTTCAATGGAAAACATGAGCTGTTTAAGTTGGGGAATGAGGCACTCAATAAGAAGTAAGTTTGGCGCAATGACTGCTTCGTCATTGGTGAGTGCTTCGGCTTGTTTGATTTCATGGATACGTTTTTCATTTACCTCAGAATAACGTGAGTTATGCAGGTTAAAGAAATCAATAAACGACTGCTTTCTGGCTCTCTTTGCTTGTGCGAGTGATGGCCAACGTGAAATAAAATCGCAGAATATAATGGTATCCCTTTCTTTAAACCAATCAAGCACATGGGGATAATAATTCTTCAGTGTTGTGGTAATTCGATTGGTTAAATCAACGCGTTCTTGTACCAGCTTGCGACGATATTCAACTAATTGAGATAGCTTTCTAATCACTTCTGATTCGGGGGTAATGACCTTTAGTTTGTCCATGTGAAGTTTTAGAATTTCGGTCTGGATAGCGGCATCGGTAGGATCATCTTTTGCACCACTTTGCGTGAACGTTTCTCGATATCTAGCCACACTTCTGGGGTTAATGGGAAATAAAACGATATGGTTAAACTTGCTCAATGCATAAATAAGTGGTCCTTTTTTAAGCTCACATGCAACGGCAACGAGCTGACCTTTATATCGCGCTCTTAAGTCGTTTGCCCAAGCGTTAATGTGCTTGGGCTGAGACGAAATGACACTAAAACATTGGCTATTTGTACGGCAATTTAGTTCACAAATGTCGTGTTTACGATCCGCCCAGTCGATACCGATGAGCGCTGCAAAATTAGAAACTTCAAAGGCTTTCATTATTGGCCTCCTAAGCGTAAAGTTAGAATTGGAATATGGTGGTAAATTTGTTTCTTCGCAGGTCTTATAGATAGTCGGTGCGACGACATTCCCTGAGTATGCGTAGTGAAACAAGTGACTTCTGTTGATTCGAAAGTCTTGTTATGAGCATCAAATGCTATCGCTCAAATATTCGTGATCAACAGAAGCATATTCCACCGATTAATGAGATAGGTAAACTGATTAATTAATGGAACGGTCAAACTATAAGTTGCTTAAACGGACACGTAACAGTTGGCTGCGGCTCGTACCTCGCGCATTTTAGCCAACGTTACTTAGCCGCTTAGCAAGGCGCTATGTACTGAGGGAATATCTTTGAGTAAAGTCGTAATCTTCGGAAATTCGGGCTCTGGTAAATCAACATTAGCAAAAGAGTTAGCGTTGAAAAATAACTTAGCTCACTTAGATCTTGATACTGTGGCATGGAAACTTATTTCCCCACCAGAGCGGTTATCTATTTCAGAATCCAGTAAATCGATAAATGACTTTTTATCAACTAATGGTGGCTGGGTTATTGAGGGTTGTTATTCTGATTTATTAGCGCTTGTAACTCAGCAAGCAGATGAAGTCATTTTTCTAAATTTACCAGTCAATCTTTGTATCGAAAATGCTAAAAATCGACCGTGTGAACATTAACTAGACACCCATTGTAAAAAACAAAATTAGACTTTGCCGTTAACTGCTTTAGGGGTTTTGTTGTTGTTACAAAGGGGGGGCTATATGCGCCTAGACAGGCTTCTATCTTAAATGCCTTCCACCATCGAGGTGTATGGTGCGTCCAGTGACGTAACGGCTTGCAAGCAGCCATTCAATGGTATTGATGGCTTCTTGAAATGAGCCTTCGGTTTGCATCAAGGATTTATTCCTAGCTTTTATTTTATAACGATCATCATCATCTTCGTTAAACGCTAACAGGGCTGGAGCGATAGAGTTAACTTTAACCTTTGGGCTAAAGCGCTGGGCAAATGACAAGGTTAAATTTTCTAATGCCGCTTTGCTGGCAGCGTAGGCCACATGCTTTTTACTACCTTTAGATGCGACATAGTCACTTATATGAATGATGTCAGTAAATTGATGGTCATTTTTAGGTGTAAGGAGTGACTTAAAGGCTAAGTTTAACTGGTAAGGGACTTCAGCATGGATGGTCATCATCTTAGAAAATATCTGATGATAACTGGCAAAGTCTAAAACTTGGTTATCATCATGCCAATCTGATGCGTTGTGAATTAAGCAGTCTATGGCGTCATTGTTGCTGGTAACTGCAGCGATAAACGCCTGGGTTTGTTGTTGATCGTAAAAGTCTAGCTGGTACAACTGGGCTCCTTTTGCCTGCAAGTTGTTGATAGATTCTCGTTCGGTCCGATAAGTACCTATCACCTTGTATTGCTTGTCCAAAAAGTGCTGGGCTAAACACAAGCCCAAGCGTTGCCCTACGCCAGTTATAACTACCGTTGGCATTTACTTTAAAAATTCTTGTCGGGTAATGGCGTTTTCTTTAAAACTGCCGCCAAGTGCTGTGGTTGTAGTATAAGAGTTTGTGTCCATTACGCCACGGGATTTAACGCAATAATGGGTAGCGTTGATTGATACTGCTACATTGTCGGTATGCAATAGCGTTTGTAGCGCCACTAAAATCTGTTGAGTTAGGCGTTCTTGTACTTGTGGGCGCTGGGCAAAAAATCGAACAATACGATTGATTTTTGATAAGCCAATAATGCTGTCGTTGGGAATATAAGCAACACGGGCTGTGCCATCAATAGTCACAAAGTGATGCTCACAGGTACTGGTTAAACTAATTTTGTCTACTTTAACCATTTCATCAAGATTCATCTTGTTCTCAATGGCTGTGACCTTAGGAAAGGTTTTGTAATCTAAGCCAGAAAAAATTTCGTTAACGTACATTTTGGCTAGCCGATGGGGAGTTTCGCACAGGCTGTCGTCAGTTAAATCTAAGCCCAGTGTGGTCACTATATCGGTAAAACTATCTTTAATTTTGGCGTATTTTTGTTTGTCGGTCAGTTTGTTGTCGACCATTGGGGTTTCTAAACCACGCTTAACCAATGCATTTCTGACAATCAATGCTTCTTCGCTGATTTGGTTAGAGGATTCGTTTTCACTAGCAATGCTCAAAGTAGCTGTTGGTGATGTCATGATTATTTCTCCTGTGGACTGTCGCTGTGAATATCGAGTGACAAAGATACCGAATCTGCAAAGCGCAGTGCATGAGGTTTATCTATTTTGACTTTAGCATAGACCACGTCTTGGTGTTCATTACAAATATTGAGTACATCTGCAACTAGCTTTTCGAGCAATAAAAAGCGTCCAGACTCTACATGTTTGATAATGGCTTTGGTGATGGTTTTGTAATTGAGGGCATCGCTTACCTGATCTTCCAAACATCCACTATTAAGAGGATAGTGAATTTCAGCATTAATCACTATGTCTTGTTGTTTATTCTTCTCTTCGTCATTAAACCCAATATAGGTTCTGAGCCTTAGATTGGTTATTTCGATAATGGCGTTCATCTTAGTGGACGAGCCCTCAGACAACTGATGCATTGAGTTATCTGTTAAAGCGAAAGCAGGAGCATTCATTGCACATCTCTTCACTGTTTTAGTATTGTTCTAAATGTACGCCCTTAATTTGATTTTGGTTCATTTTAAGAGCAACTGGATTTTGTAGGATCATACTTACTTAATATTGGTTTTAAATACAAAATTTTGATTTTTGTGCAATAACCGCAAATAAAAGCCAGTAATTGTCACTAAACAGGTAAATTTTGTAATGGATTTAGAAAGGGGTTATAAACGAATAATCCAATGCCTGGTTATTTATAGTTTTGATGAGCGCTTTTCCAAGCAAGCTTGTTCACTTAGGCCTAAGAAGCGAAGTGGGTAGAGTTCAAAATGTTGTTATCTTTAGGTATTTATTGATAATGATACCTAGCTAAATAATAAGCATTATTGACTTTGTGTGTTTCGGGAATACTTGTTTATGTTTGGTTTCAAAACGCTTTAAATTGCCTAAATTAAAGGGCTATATTTTCCAGTATTGAGATATATTTATGACCGACATAACTAACATTATCCTCATAACATCCATGGACGATGGCGCTTGGGCCAATAGTGACCATGGAAATGCCGATATTTTGTATGAATATTTGCGCACCAACTATCGTGGAGAGTCCTTAACCAAAGTTGATCACCATGGAGGCGGAAACAAAGGAATGACCTGCGATATATTCATGGCCGGCATTGATTATCTTGATAAAGACAAGCTTATTGAGAAGTTCAACAGTATTCAATGGGATAGGCCCAAGAAAGTGCAGTTATTAATTAAGGGAAGAAAAGATGATGTCTTTTCTGTCTACCGCCCCAAAAAATAACCGGCTCTGGAGCGTGGGAAGACGGAGGCATTTCGTCTTCTATGGGCGTTAAAACGCTTAACCCTTTGTTTTACCACTGTTATATCAAAAATCAGGTATAGGCATGTTTGTCGTAAGTTGTCATTTTTCAGTGCTGTAGACTAGTCTTGAATAGGCATTTTAGTCGATGCTGTTGTGCTTACGGCTTGTGCTGGTTGTACTTTGAATTAGTTGTACTTTGGGTTAGTTTTAGTTTGTGCAGGTTACGGTGCAACTACACAAAGTGTGGATCTTAGGCTGTTAAAAAATGGTTGTTAAAAAGGACATGCACCTCCCCCTGTTTAGAAAGCACCTCATAAATAATTTAAAGAGGCTAAGATGGCTAAATAAATACAACTAAAAAATTAAAAGGAATAGGAAAATGGCTCTAGAAAAGAAAACATTTAGATCTGGACCCTTTGCTGATTTTATCGCCCAAGGAGTGCAAGTAGGCAACATACTTTATATGTCAGGACAAATTGGAATGGACGAAGAAGGCAATGTGGCTGACGGGGTATTAGCGCAAGTTGAATTGGCGTATGAGAATTTGAAATTAGTTTTGGCTGAGTTTGGGGCAACCATTGAGAATGTAGTGGATGAAACCTACTTTGTTACTGATGTTGAAGAGTTAATGATTAACGCCGAAGTTGTCTATACTGCAAGGGAAAAAGCGTACGGTGGCACTCCAGAGGTATCTCAGACAGTAATACAAGTTGCAGCCCTGGTTGATCCAAGGCTCAAATTAGAAATTAAGTGCAGCGCTCACCTCAACTAGACTTACTAAAGTGCTTTTGTCGTCAAATAAGTATTAAAGTTTGATTCCATTAGCACTACTTTGAATTCTTAAGGAAATCAAAAACAAAGACTCGTGGAGGTTTAGCTTCGAGGGTTAAACACCAGTCGTTGTGATGCTTTTGGAGTGTCGATTATATTCTTTCCGTCGAACACTTGTTGTCCATTCACCCATGTACCTTCAATGCTAGAGGTAAATTGGTGGCCATTAAAGGGAGTCCATTTACATAAATAACGGCAATTCTCATGGGTCACTTTGGTTGGTTTTTGTAAATCGACCAAGATGAAGTCGGCAAAGTAGCCCTCTTTAATGTAACCACGTTGTTCGATGGCATAGCGCTTAGCTGGGTTGTGGGCGGTCTTTTCAACCACTTGTTCCAAGGTTAAACGCTGGTGATGGACGTGGTCGAATAGGCTTAATAAGGCATGCTCAACTAGGGGTAAGCCTGCGGGTGCCTGGTTGTAATCAACTTGCTTTTCTTGCCACGTGTGTGGGGCATGATCAGTGGCGATAATATCGATTTGGTTGGAGCGCAGGGCTTGCATGATGGCATCGCGGTCACTGGCTTTTTTTATCGCAGGGTTACATTTAATTTGGTTTCCAAGTTTGGCGTAATCGTCTTGGCTAAACCATAGGTGATGCACACAGGCCTCGGCAGTTATGGTTTTGCTTTCCACAGGTCCAGATTCAAACAGGCTGAGTTCTTTGGCGGTGGTAATGTGCAGCACGTGTAGGTTGCTGTTATATTTTTTAGCTAGGGAGACAGCGTAAGAGGATGAGGCATAACAGGCTTCCTCATCTCTGATGATGGGGTGGTCATTAATCGTTGGAACATGGCCATGTGCGGTAACTTTTTTAAGGTTTTGCGCAATAACAGCCCCGCTTTCACAATGGGTGACAATTAAGGTTGGGCTGTCACGAAAAATCCCATCTAAGGCATCTGGATGTTCTACTAATAAGTCACCCGTTGATGCGCCCATAAACACTTTAACGCCGCAGTGTTTTTTTGGGTCTAGCTTTTTTATTTCATCAATATTGTCTTCCGTTGCGCCAAGGTAAAACGAGTAGTTTGCCAATGAATTTTGTTGTGCTATATCAAACTTTTCCTCTAGAGCGGCTATGGTCGTTGTTGCGGGGTTAACGTTAGGCATTTCCATAAAGCTGGTGATCCCACCGGCAACGGCTGCGCGGGATTCACTGGCGATATTGCCCTTATGGGTTAAGCCTGGTTCACGAAAATGAACTTGGTCGTCTATCATGCCGGGTAACAAAAACTTGCCGCTGGCATCAATGACGGTATCTAGTGACGTAGCAGTAATATGGGTATTGATGCACTCAAACTTCTCACCAGTGACTCTGACATCACCTTCAAATATCTTCCCGTCTGTGACTATTTTGGCGTTTTTTACGAGAATTGACTGGCTCATACTAATGCGTCTCCTAAGATGGTTACCTGAGCTTGTTCAAAATTAACATTGAGATAAAAACAGCCAGGGCGGCCCGTGTGACAAGCCGCACCTACTTGGTCTATTTGGCATAAAATAACATCGCCATCACAATCAAATGCCATTGATTTGACCGTTTGAGTGTGGCCGCTAGTTTCACCTTTTATCCATAGTTGATTGCGGCTGCGAGACCAATAGGTCATGCGCTTGGTGTCAATGGTTTTTATCAGTGAGGCTTTGTTCATCCATGCGAACATTAAGATGTCTTTGCTGGTGGCATCTTGGGCGATAACTGGGATTAGTCCTTGTTCGTTAAAAGCCAAGTGTTCAATGATCTCTGACAGCTTAATTGAGGTTTTATCGGGTAAATTTTCAAGCTGCTGAAAGTATTCACGTTGCATGGTTGTTGACTCTTTTTAGTCTGTTTAATGATTTTTTGAACATTCGATGTCGATAAATTCGAGAGAGAGTAATCCGTTTTTTTACTCGCTAGAATGGCAGTTCGGCGATGAACTCATGCATCACCTATACGCTTTATTATTCGTCCCAAAGGGGGAATGGGTCGCTGAGTGTTGTCCAGTAAGCTCTACCTTTTAGCAATTCATCATCGGATAATAAACAGTCATCAAGGGCGCTGATCATGGCCTGTTTATCTAAGTTTTGACCGATAAATACCAGCTCTTGGCGCATATCACCGAACGGTTCTACCCATTGATTTTCGATTTCCTCAAGTAGCTCTTGTTCGGTTGGCCAGTCAGCTTTAGGTACTGCTTTCCAAAACATGCCAACATAACCATATCGAGCAATGCCGCCAGCTTGGCTCCATTGACCGCATGTAAAAGGACGTGTTGCTAACCAAAAATACCCTTTGGAACGAATTAATTTGCCAAATTTTTCTGTGCTGTGAAGTAGATCGTAGAACTTTTTAGGAGCAAATGGGCGGCGAGCTACATAGTTGAAACTGCCAATGCCATATTCTTCTGTTTCAGGTACATGCTCACCGCGCATTTCTTTTAACCAACCTGGAGCTTGCTCGGCCCGTTCAAAATCAAATAAACCTGTGTTAAGCACTTCGTTTACATCCACCTCACCAGCGGTAATGGGAATGATTTTGGCGTGGGTGTTCAGTGCTTTTAAAATGGCATTTAGTCTTTCAACATCAGCTTCACTGGCTAAATCTGTTTTGCTAATAAGGATTACATCGGCGAATTCAACTTGGTCAACTAGCAGATCGGCTACGCTACGTTCGTCTTCTTCACCCAATGACTCTTGGGTGTCTTGAAGATATTGTGCTTCGTCGTAATCTTTTAGGAAGTTGACGGCATCAACCACGGTGACCATAGTGTCTAAGGTTGCAATATTAGACAGCGACACGCCGTCTTCGTCGGCAAAGGTAAATGTTTCTGCTACTGGCAGTGGCTCTGAGATACCTGTTGATTCAATAACGAGGTAATCGAAGCGTCCATCTTTGGCTAATTTCTCGATTTCAATAAGCAAATCTTCTCGTAGGGTGCAACAGATGCAACCATTGCTCATTTCGACTAACTTTTCATCGCTTCGATTCAAAGATACGTCGTTTTTGACAACGGCAGCATCAATGTTGATTTCGCTCATATCATTGACTATCACAGCCACTTTTTTGCCATCACGATTATTGAGAATGTGGCTTAGTACGGTTGTTTTTCCTGCGCCTAGGAAGCCAGAAAGCACGGTTACGGGTAATTTATTTTTCATAGTCTAGCAGCTTATATTTGAGAACTGTAGTTATGTTATACTATAACAGTAATGTTGTGATAGTAGATTACGAAAAAATACCTATAAAAGTGACATTTGGTAATTATCTGTGAGCTTTTTAAAGACGTTTTCTGGCTGAGAAAAGGTAACGATTACAGGCGTAAACTCTTGCCGTTTTATCAGCCCGTAATTTGACGCGAAAGCAACGCTTTCCATCGAATATGAGCTATCTTTTTAATTTTTTGGGGGTAAATTTATTCCTTATTCATACTAAATATCCATTGGAAATTACATTCCTCAAGCACTTAATTGAACTCTTACTCGAATAAAAACACAAACAACTACCTAGATTAATAAGTAATAAATCTCTTTTTCAGCGTTCATCGTGAAATCCCTTGTGGGCAATAAAGTGCTCTGTTGAGTCCTCCCTAAAGATGGAATGTTGCGAATTTAGATTCAGTAATCAAACTGGGTGTTTCATTAGGTTAGCAATGCTGAGATTGCAGTTTTTTAGGTAGGGATGGCGATAGTTTTGGAATAAATCAGGCATTCAATTGGCATGGAAAAAGGGGAAGTTTTGCTTTTGTTTGACGGCAAGCTACATAGTGGTCAAATTCGAGGAAAGTATTGTGTTTCTGGGCTCCAGCCTTGATAGGTAAAAGCTATCTCCAATTACAGTTGATATATGTAGAGAAATATTTAGACTTGAATTGTGATATTATCACATAACCAAATGCGGCAAGGCGTAGGTACGATTCTTTGAGTAATAATGTGTGATTTATGCATGCAGTGCTATCTTAATAGAGAGTGACTGAGCGTTTTGGCTAAAAATTTGAACCGTCCTTAGGTTTGGCTCTCAACATCAAGATCCGACGGGACAACGAACTTATAGGAGAAATGTCTACATTATGTTTACTAAAGAAATGGTACATATGGCACTGCAAACCTGGTGTGACAATGTCGTAAAAGTTGGAAAAGTTTATTCTGAAGGAGGCGATGTTCAAGCATTTTCTCTTCAGGTGCTATCTGATAGTTATGATTACGACAATGGCCACGTATTGTTTAAACCTACGCTAACCTTTGGTCAGCAGACCTTTCGTCCAACCAAAGAAGGTGCTCTTTCTTATTTTGTAGGCGGGAACAGTGATTTCCCCGACGATAAAGGGTTCAAACTTAAGCCTTGGGTAAAGGTTTGGTTTAGTAAAGAAGATTTTATTTTGCATGGTGACCTAGCGATTGTGCAGTGTAACGTGCACTTTATCGGCGACGACGACAGCCATATTTTTGTGAACAAAAGCTTCGTATTTAAAGAATGTGAAGATGGCAAGGCCCGCATAATTTTACACCAATCTTCATTGCCTTATCAGCCTTAAATATAACAGTCACCTTTTGCCACGTGCTTCAGAGTCAATCTAACCGTGGCAAAAGATGCGGCTCAAAATACGCTATTCAAACCAATTCACAAGCAACTTTAACTTCTTAAACCGCCATGCTTTCTT
>NZ_JBGOSE010000017.1:0-71479 GCF_041538045.1 Aliiglaciecola sp. SL4
CACCCTGTAGTCGGTGGCTTTAGCCCCGAGCAGACATAGGTGTGAGGTTATCCATATTCCATGGCCTAAAGGCCATGCTACAAGCCCCGCGGAAACCCCGGTGGGAGGTTATCCATATCACAATAACCTGTAGTCGGTGGCTTTAGCCCCGAGCAAAAACCGATGAAAGGTAACCATATTCCATGGCCTAAAGGCCATGCTACAAGCCCCGCGGAAAAACCGAGAAACACCAACGGGCTAAAGCCCGTCCTACAAATCAACCTGTAGGCGGTGGCTTTAGCCCCGCACAGACATAGGTGTGAGGTTATCCATATTCCATGGCCTAAAGGCCATGCTACAAGCCCCGCGCAAAAACCGAAAAACCCCAACGGGCTAAAGCCCGTCCTACAAATCAACCTGTAGGCGGTGGCTTTAGCCCCGCGCGAAAACCTCGGTGGGCGTTTAACCATCCTCCATGGCCTAAAGGCCATGCTACAAGCCCCGCGGAAAAACCGAGAAACACCAACGGGCTAAAGCCCGTCCTACAATTTGCTACTCGACTTAAATATATACAAACTGGAATTTTATCGGCAAACTTAAAGTAATAAATCTAAAAACAAAAAATCAAAGCAGTAAAACGGACTTATTCTATGAATACTAATCAACATACAAAAACTTATGCAGACTTTCTCAGAAATACATTTTTCATTGTTTTATTGAGTGTATTTTCAACCCTGAGCAACGCGCAACAAATGGGAGGAAGCAATACAGATTCTGCGTTTGCAGAAGCATCTGCACAAACCGCTATTGCCTTCGCCGAAGCCCTGAACAACCATGATATTGATAGCTTAGGGGAGAAGACCGACACTGCGAGTTTAGGTCGGATTGTTGGCAGTGCATTGTTTTCTAAACAACGTGACATCAATGACTTTGTCAGGGGATTTTCGTCAGAAGGCACGCGAAAAACGTTAATTAACAATTTGTTTGTACAATTTTTTAATGAAGAATCAAACTCCAGTTTTATACGCATGCTTGATGAACAAGGGGCTCTAAGACCACTTATTCGCATCGATTACTCGTCTGGTGGACACGAATACCTCATTTTATTTCTGAACGAAGATCAAAAAATATATGATTTCCATATTGCCAGCAAAGGCGCGCAATTTAGTGACTCCTTAACCCAAGCCACAGCGTTGATGATATCGACTGATGATTCATTCTTTGGCAAAGTCTTTGGTAAAGAAAAAATTAACAACGATATTGTAGCTAAATTTCAGCAAATTGGCAGACTGCGCCAAACAGGGCAAATTGAACAAGCTTATACATTGCTGCAAGACATGCCTGAAGATATGAAGAAACAACGGGTGATAATTGATACCGGTATTAGCCTTGCACAAAATATCAGTGATGCGGAATATTTAAAGCAACTTGGCATGCTCGATAAATATTTTGGTGATTTGCCATCTACTCAATTTATGCTGATCGATTATTACGTGATGACCGAAGATAACGTCAAAACCCAGCAGGCTATGGAGAATGTAATTAAACGTTTTGGAATGGATGGAGCCCTCGGGGAGCTAAGTGCAAACTTATATTACAATGCGGGAGAAATGAACGAAGCGCTAAAATACGCTTATTTAGGTGTGAATGCTGAACCTAGTTTTGAACCACCCTATTGGACTTTGCTGACGATTTATAACGAACAACAAAACTATCAAGGTGTTGCCGATACGTTAGATCTCATCAGTGAGCGATTGTATTACGAGTTTACCCCTGAAAGTTTAGGTTCTGAACCTGCATTTGCTGGTTTCTTAGCGTCAGATGAATACAATTTGTGGTTACAAAATTAATCAAATGATTAAAAAGTGATAACTTCAACGCACTAAAATTATGAACCTGAGTTGGCATGTACCTTTGCCAGCTTAGGTAAATTTCCATCCATCCCAACAGCATGTTTAATCAAATCATTTTTTAACGGTGACAAATGATTTGTTGCACTCAAACCGATATCTCTTATCAATTTTTTGACTGGATTTTCACCATTAAAAAGTCGTTTAAAACTCTCCATTACGGCTATCATTTGCAACGCTTCTGATTTACGCCAACGTTCAAATGCGCGCAGGTTTTTAGTCAAACCTATGTCTTTGTTTTGCTCATGTAATTCAATAATGACTTCGGCCAATGCCGCTGCATCGGCAATCCCTAAATTCGCGCCCTGCCCTGCCAATGGGTGAATGGTATGAGCGGCATCGCCAATTAATACAATGCGATCACTTACCCACTGACGGCAATACCGCATTTTTAAGGGATAACTTGCACGTGGGCTAAGCAACTTAATTTGCCCTAAGCGCAAGTCACTTTGGGCACTCAATGCATGATTAAAGGCGTTTTCATCCAAGTTTAACAGCGACTCGGCCTTCTCTACTCGCTGTGACCAAACAATTGAACAAAGATTTCTTTCGTACAATGGTAACAAAGCAAGGGGACCATCAGGTGTAAAAACCTGTCGTGCTACGTTGTCGTGAGGCAACTCGGTTTCAATGGTAGCAACTATCGCAATTTGATCGTAATCCCAAAAGGTGAGTGGCAAGTTTGCCACTTTACGAACTAAGGAGTTTGCGCCATCAGCCCCCACCACTAGCTTGCTACTTAAATGACTGCCATTTTCTAAACTAATGAAGCTTTCTGACTGACCAATGGAAATATTGGCTATTTTGGCACTGTCGGCTATTTCCACATTAGACACTTGATTTAATTGCTGCAACAGCCCTAAGCGAATAGCTTGATTCTCAATAATAGTGCCTAAGTGTGCTTTGTGAATATCTGCTGCCGAGAAATTAATTTTGGCAAAGCTATCCTGCTCCCACACATGCATATGTTGATAAGGCTGCAATCGTTGATTATAGATGCCTTGCCAAGCTCCTAAATTGCTAAAAACGTTCTGACTGGCAAGGTTAATAGCGCTAACCCGTAACTCAGGCACTTCGCTAAGGGGCTTGTCTGCTGGTTCAGAATCTATAATCACGACCCGTAAGTCGGTGTTTTGTAAGGCAAGGGCGGCGGTTAATCCAATAATGCCCGCTCCGATAATTGCCACATCATAATTTTGCATGGGATTTTCCTGATGTTCCGTGAAAGCCCATGGCGTGGTGAGCTAATATTTGTTTTAACCGAGGATGACTGTCTAATATACCGAGGGCCAAATTGCGACCAATAACAAGGGGCGGATAACGATTAGAAAAAGTATGAACCAATAAATCTGTTGCGCCAATTAAACGTGCTTGGTCATTCTTACGATTCTGCTGGTAACACTGTAACCCAGAATAACTACCTATATCCGAGGTTTTATCAGATGACTGGTTTGACAGTATAATTTGTACAAGTTCATACACGTCTCTTAAGCCCAAGTTCAATCCCTGACCGGCAATGGGATGTAATGTCTGACAGGCATTTCCTAGTAGCGCGGTGCGATGTTGAATATGTTGTAATGCTCTACTTTGTACCAGAGGAAACGCACTGCGGTTTCCCACTGCTTTTATTTTTCCTAGGCGATAGCCAAACTCATCTTGTAAACGTGCGATAAAATCCTTATCGCTCAACGCCAATACAGACTCACATTGGCTACGAGATAAAGTCCAAACTAATGAACTTCGATAAGAACCAGGATGCTGTGATGCAGGCTTTAGTGGTAACAAAGCTAATGGCCCATCAGGAGTGAACCGTTCAAATGCGGTATTGTTATGATCGTCAAATAGCGCCACATTCGCCACTATGGCAGATTGTTGATAATCTTTTAGTTGGGTATCGATACCTGATTTTTCGCGGGTTGGAGAATTTCCTCCCTCAGCAATTACCAGTAACGAGGCTTTTAATCGTTGTTTATCGCCTAATACCAGTTCCACATAATCCGCCGATTTATGCAATTGATCTATGCTTTGCCCGAAATAAAAGGTGACTTGTTGTGCATAAGCTTTTATTTCATTTTGTAATAACTCAACCAACACCGGCAGTTCAATCACCTGCCCTAACGCATCGAGATGGTAATCTTGTGCATGCAAAGAGCTTCTACCCAAATGCCCTTTATCTGACACATGGATGTGAGATATAGGACAGCCAAATTTAGACAACGACGTCAAACCTAACGCACCGAGTATTTGGGTAGACTGGGCGGAAAGTGCCACGCTGCGCAAATCCAAAAAGCTATCATTGTTAGAAGTGCAATTATCAGCGTTTGAGTTAGTAGACTTAGGGGAGTTTTCACTCTTATTTTGCGGTTCGGGGCGTTCATTTGCTTCTATGACAGCAACGTTTAACTGGCTTTGCTGTGCAATGGCTAAGGCTAAAGTCAGACCGACAGCCCCGCCACCAGCGATCACCAGATCAAATGATTTTTCAGCCTTATTCATTATTGCTATTTCGCCATCAAATTTTCTATTTCTGCAATGGTTTTGGGAACCTTACCAGTTAGCACTTTATGACCGTCGTCAGTGATCACAATATTATCTTCAATACGGATACCGATGCCTTTCCATTTAGGATCAACTTCAGCCGATGCAGACACATATAAACCTGGCTCAACCGTCAACACCATTCCAGGTGCAAACTCTCGATCTGCGCCATCAATCTTATAATTTCCCACATCATGGACATCTAACCCTAGCCAATGACCAAGTCCGTGCATGAAAAATTGGCGATAATGCTGTTGTTCAATATTGTCCTGTAACTCTCCGCTCAGCAAGCCCAAATCAAGCAAGCCAGTGGTTAGCACTTCTATGGCTTTGTCAGAAGCGGCTTTAAAAGTGCTGCCAGGTTTAAACAACTCAAATGAAGCTAACTGTGCATCTAACACTAATTGATATAAGGCTTTTTGCGGCTCCGTAAAATGTCCATTTACTGGGAATGTGCGGGTAATATCGGCGGCGTAGCCCTGTAATTCAGCACCCGCATCAATCAGTACGAGTTTATTATCTTCAAGCTCACAATTGTTTTCGGTGTAATGCAGTATGCAGGCATTATCACCACTACCGACAATAGTAGAATAGGCTGGTGATTTAGCTCCGTGCATAGCAAAGTGGTGATGAATGGTTGCTTCCAAATGGAACTCGTTTTTTCCCACTTCGCTCAATTGCATTGCGGCAATGTGCGCGTCTGCTGATATGTCAGCAGCTTGGGCCATAATTGAAAGTTCGAAATCAGATTTAAATAAGCGCATTTCATGCAACAAAGTGCGAATATCGAATTCACAGTTAGGCGCAATTTGTGATTGTTTGGGTGCATTTCGCAGTTTGCTCAGCACTTCATCAATTAACACATCACTAGGGCCATGATGTCCACGGGCAAAATATAAATTTTCATGGCCATTGATATAACTCACCAAACCCACTTCGATATCATCAATTGGGTGGGCAATATCCACCTCATAATCTGCAGGTGCGGCATCCACACCTATGCGTCTGCCTTGCCAAATTTCTGCCAATTCATCTTTGGGTAAACAAAACAAAGCGCTGAACACATCCCCCATCAAAGAGCTGTTGCTAATCACTAAATACCCATCAGGCTCAGGAAAACCAGACAAATAATGAAAATCGCTATCTTGACGAAAGGGAAATTCGGTATCGTTACTACGGGTGACCAAGTTGGCAGCAGGCACGATAGCGATGCTATTTGGTAGCATTTTGTCGCGTAAAATTTGTCGTCGTTTAGCGCATTCTTTGATTAATTCTGATGACATTAATGTACCGTCTTAGGTTCAGTTTGTGCTTGATCAGCTGAGTGACCCAATTCATTGAAACATAACATGCAAGACACTCGCACATATTCAATCACTTCGAACAGGGCCTTTTCGGCTTCCTCGTCTTCAGGCATGGTGTCGTCCATACGAGAAATTTCATAGAAATCTTCCAGCGCTTCTTTCACATCCGCTGAACAGGCGGTTAAGTCCGCTTGGTGAAAACCAAAGCCCAACATAAACCCTTGAATCCAGTTAATTAAGGCTTTGCCTCTTTCATTAATCGGCGCAGAATCATCAGGCATGCACAGGGTTAAGGTGAAATCGGTTTCTAACAATTGTTGGCAGGTATCATTATAAAGTGCGGTTAACTGCTCTTGCACCTCATTAGGTAGGTTGTCACCTTGATTGATTGAATCATTTAGTGCAGCTGACCAGTCTTGGCTCTCTAATGCCATGCCACCGGCTAACATACCGCAAAAAATGCCATGGACTTCTGATGCATCAGCCAGAATGTTGTGTTGTTCTAGCAAGGTAGACAACTCTTCATATTTTAAATGCGATGGATTCAATTCGGTTTCCTTTATTTTCATTCATACCAATTCCACTCAAAAACAGGTACAAGATAGGGTTCCCAGATCGTATCACTACCAAAGGGGCCTGCCTAGAGCATGACGGAGCTTAACTAACACTTTAGGAGATTGATGTTAACCGATTGAGTGTCAAATACGGCAAAATAGTCCAGTTTCTAAGCAACTTAAAATGAATTGCCAGTTTTCGATTTTATTTTGGCGTCGCTATGCTAAAATTCGGATCTCTCCTGGGGTGTTTGCCAGTTCAGTTTTGTCCCTGGCCGATGCTAATTAACCTGGAAATTGATTCCACTACTATTGTGCAAGCTTGGCTAGTATCAAGACGCCTACGGTAGTGATGATGTTTCCGCCCTGAACTTTCGGTTCACGGGCCCACACCGAACAGCGGCATTTTGGGAGACTCTAATTTCACAAGGCGATGTGTCAATTTATTTGACACATCGCTTTTTCTTTTCCTCGCAAAAAAACTTAACCGACTGATTTTTATCAAAACAAATCTTTTCGGTTCATAAATTGCAGGTTAATATAATTCAGTATAATACTGTTGATTGGATGAAACAGGCGCTTTAAATAAGAATAAAATGAAACTGTACTTTACACACTAGTAAACCATTCAAGTACAGCCGGCATGCACAATGGAGCAAGCCTGAAGAATAACTAAAGCAGCAATAAGTGGTGGAAGCAACACCCTTTTGTCGTCACTGAACATTTAAAATTAACTTTAAAAAGATATCAATTAGATGAAACTGCCCTCAACAGAACAACAGGCAATATATAATGCTTGCCCTGAATTTTTTGATGATCTAGATACCCAAATTGAATGGAAATGGGATGCTCATTTTGGCTGCCTTCTTGCTGAGTTCTCAGTGGATCATGCCCAACACGTTTATGCTATCGCGAAAAAACACTTTCCTCATTGTTGGAACAAAAAACAGCTTAAAAAAGCCAATCCATATCTCAGACACCGTGCTGGTTTCTTTGGTATTTTGGAAAAGAAGCAAGAACTGTTAAGTAAAGATACCAATGGAGAGCATGCAGTCATGTTATCTTGGTGGCCTTGGGGGCATGGTGCAACCGTGTCAGTGCGAGTGTTTGAGATAAATAAACAACCTTACGAAAAGCCACAGGGATTTTTAGATAAATTATCAGCTATGTTTACGCAATAATCCATTAACCTATAGGTTGAAAAATGGCATCTCAGTTTGAGATAAATTAAAAAATGTAGCTTTCAATAAAAAAGTTGACCAAATGGTCAGGTTAAACTGTTCTTTTTAGCGTAAACTTGTGGTACAAACTCACTTCTTTGTTAATTCTTCGTGTTAAATTGGAATTTTTATGGCTGTTATTAATTTTGGGTCAATCAATATTGATCATGTTTATCAGGTCGATCATTTTGTTCAACCGGGTGAAACCTTATCCTCAACGGATTACCAACAATTATTGGGAGGAAAAGGAGCAAACCAGTCAATCGCACTAGCTAAAGCAGGTTCCGATGTTCGGCATGTAGGTAAAATTAATGAACATGATGCCCACTTTAAGCAAGCAATGATTAAAGCAGGCGTTGATTGTAAATATGTGCAATGCACAGACTCGCCCACAGGTCACGCCATTATCCAGGTAGCCTCTTCAGGAGAAAACGCCATAGTATTATTTGGTGGCGCAAATTTAGAAATAGATAATAAAGATGTGCTCCAAGCTTTAGATGATGCCGATGAATCTGCTTGGGTACTTACGCAAAATGAAACAAGCTCCATTGACATTGTATTTCAAGAAGCTAAAAAGTTAGGTTTAAAAGTTGCTTTTAATCCAGCCCCCATGACAGATTCAGTGAAACAATTGCCCCATGACTGTATCGATTTATTGATTGTTAACGAAGTGGAAGGCACTGAAATTGCGGGCGTTAACGATATTGACGAAATGGAATCATATTTCCGCGAGCAATGGTCACATGCAGAAGTGTTAATCACCTTAGGCAAACAAGGCGTGCGTTTAGTCTTGGCTGAGGAAACCATTGATGTGCCAGCATTCTTAGTTGATACAGTAGATACTACAGCGGCAGGCGATACCTTTATCGGCTACTTTTTAGCTGCCTATAGCCGTCGCAATAAACCCAAAGAAGCCTTAGTGCGGGCGTGTGCTGCTTCAGCAATCGCGGTGACTCGTAATGGCGCAGCCCAATCTATTCCAAGTACTGAAGAAGTAGATCTTTTCCTCAGTCAAAATCAAGCTTAACTACAACTTATCATTAAAGAGAACGATTATATGGCTCATAAAATAATTCTCGATACCGATCCAGGTATTGATGACGCAATGGCAATCTTTTTTGCCTTCCAATCACCTGATATCGAGGTATTAGGTTTGACCACGGTTTACGGTAACGTACCTGTGACTATGTCGGCTCAAAATGCTTTAACCTTGTGTGAATTAGCCGACCAAGATATTCCAGTCACCAAAGGTGTTGGCATGCCGTGGGTAGGCCCTGAGTCAGGATATGCGCACTTTGTGCACGGTGATGATGGTTTTGGCAATATCGATTTCCCTGCCTCAAAACGTGAACTCGACCCACGTAGTTCAGCTCAATATATTGTAGACATGGCCCGTCAACATCCAGGTGAAATCACCTTAGTTGCCATTGGCCCATTAGGTAACTTAGCCTTAGCACTGCGTTTAGAGCCGGAATTACCTAACTTGGTAAAAGGTGTCGTTATTATGGGTGGAGCCGCCTTTGTAAAAGGTAATGTGACGCCTGTTGCTGAAGCTAATATATGGAATGATGCCCATGCTGCTGAAATCGTTTTTGCAGCATCTTGGGATCTTAAAATGTTTGGCTTGGACGTCACCAATGATGTTCCATTCACTTTAGATTTCCTTGATGAGCTCGAAACTAAAAACCCTAAATTAGGTGGTTTTGTTAAAAAGTCTTCACAGTTTTATGTGGATTTTTATTCACAAGATAGAGATGACCGCGTTTGTTTCTTCCATGATGCCATGCCGCTTGCCTATTTGGTGGACCCCAGTTTGTTTGAATTTACCCGTGGCCACGCCAGAGTATCTACGGATCCATTAAACAAAGGACAAACAACAGTTGCACCTAAGGGCAGCACCGCTAGCCCCTTATGGTTAGAAGCGCAACAAATCGATGCAGCAACCAAAGTTGATCATGATCGACTGCGTAAACTGTACATCGATACTTATTCTTATTAATCTACGCAGTTCAAAGGCTTAATAAGAAGCTTTTTTGTCGAAGATGGTGATTGACATTACCATCTTCGATAATTGATAAGGTGATTGCTTTATTTACTGGTTTATATACTGTACGGGGGAACTGGTCCTCGTTACCCTGTTTTCGTCAAAGGTGCCTCGACATTGTTAGAAAGCAAAACTCAGTTACGCAAAAAGTTTCGGTTATTACGGCGTAATCTCAGTCCTGAACAACAAAACCAAGCCAGCCACCAAGCTTTACAAACGGTAATCAAAAACAAGCTATTAGATCACGCTGAGTACATCGCGCTTTATCTTCATCAAGACGGTGAGTTGTCATGTGAAGATATCATCCAATGGTGTTGGAAAAATGGCAGAAAAACCTATTTACCAGTATTAGATCCGAATCGTGAAAACTATTTAGTATTTGTCGAATATGCTGCAGATACTAAGATGCAAAAGAATCGATTTAATATTCCAGAACCGGTTATAACGATGTCAAAGGTTAGAACCCTGTCACAGCTCGACAGTATATTTTTACCTTTAGTTGCTTTTGATGAAAGCGGTAATCGATTAGGCATGGGAGGTGGTTTTTATGACAGAACCCTTGCACAACTCACTTCTTCTATACAACCGCAACTTTTAGGTTACGCCCACAACTGTCAGCAAGCCGCAAACCTAACTACCGAGAGTTGGGATATTCCAGTCCATAAAATAATCACCCCCAGTCGCGTTATTTCCATCTGAGTACAGCCCCCCTTTCCTCAGTGTTACTAGCCGCACAGGAACTAAGTGCGTTATACTCTGCGCAAATTTATAAAATGTGACTAACATTGCCATTTAAAGGATCCCCCCATGACTCAAGATGAAAAGAAACGCGCCGCTGGCGAAGCTGCGGTTAAATTTGTTACGGACGACAGTATAATTGGTGTGGGCACCGGCTCGACAGTTCACTATTTCATTAGTGCACTAGAGAGCGTGAAACATAAAATTAAAGGGGCAGTTTCCAGTTCTGATGATTCAACGGCAAAATTGAAAGCAATGGGCATTGAAGTATTTGACCTCAACTCTGTAGACAAATTTGATATTTATGTAGATGGTGCAGATGAAATTACGAAACATAAACATATGATCAAAGGCGGTGGTGCTGCCCTAACCAGAGAAAAAATCGTTGCCGCCGTTGCCAAGAAATTTGTATGCATTATCGACGATAGTAAACAAGTTCCCGTTTTAGGTGCTTTTCCACTACCTGTTGAAGTTATTCCTATGGCCCGTTCATTTGTGGCTCGGGAATTAGTAAAATTAGGTGGCGATCCGGAATATCGCCAAGGTGTTACCACTGATAATGGTAATGTGATCCTAGATGTACACAACCTCAAAATCCTCAACCCTGTGGAATTGGAACAACAGATCAATCAAATTCCTGGCGTAGTAACAAATGGTCTGTTCGCTATGCGTGCAGCAGATATTGTATTAGTCGCCACAGACTCTGAAGTAATTGAGATTGAATAGACGAAATTAATATAACAGGCTCTTTCTTATTTGAAAAAGTTCTGGTATTTTTCACTTTCAAATAGACGTCCAGATGTCTCTTAAATCTGACATCTTTCACTAATTATGTACGGGAACATTAATGAGCAAAGTATCACTACCCAAAGAAAAAATTAAGATATTGTTGCTTGAGGGTTTACACCAAAGTTCAGTGGAAACTCTTGAAGCCAATGGCTATACCAATATTGAATATATCAAGACGTCTTTATCCGAAGAAAAGTTAATGGAAAAGATTGCTGATGTTCACTTTATTGGAATTCGTTCTCGTACGCAGTTAAATGCAAATGTAATAGACGCGGCTAAAAAACTTGTTGCTGTTGGTTGCTTCTGCATTGGTACCAATCAAGTTGATCTTAAAGCCACTCAAAAACGCGGCATTCCAGTGTTCAACGCGCCCTTCTCGAATACGCGTTCAGTGGCTGAATTAGCCCTTGGACAAATTATTTTATTACTTCGTGGCGTGCCAAGTAAAAATGCTAAAGCACATCGCGGCGAATGGGAAAAAAGTGCCGTAGGTTCTTACGAAGCCCGAGGCAAAACCTTAGGCATTATTGGTTATGGTCACATTGGTACACAATTGAGCATATTGGCAGAGCATTTAGGTATGCGTGTTCAGTTTTATGATATTGAAGACAAATTGGTACTGGGTAACTCCACACAGGTTAAAACCTTAAAAGAATTGTTGAATACATCTGATGTAGTTTCGTTGCATGTACCTGAAACGGCACAAACTCAAAACATGATTGGCAAAAAAGAGTTAGCGATGATGAAAGACGGTGCAATCTTAATGAATGCCGCCAGAGGAACCGTTATCGAAATTGATGCACTTGCTGAAGCGATGGAATCAGGTAAATTGAACGGTGCAGCAATTGATGTATTCCCAGTTGAACCAAAATCAAATGACGAAGAATTTGTTTCGCCCCTAAGAAAGTTTGATAATGTCATTCTGACCCCACACGTAGGCGGAAGTACTCAAGAAGCCCAACAAAATATTGGCTTCGAGGTTGCTGGGAAACTGGTTAAATACAGTGATAATGGCTCTACGCTTTCTGCGGTTAACTTCCCTGAAGTATCGTTACCAGAACATACTGATCGTTCTCGATTGTTGCATATCCACGTTAATGCGCCTGGTGTCTTAACCCAGATTAACCAAGCGTTTGCAGCTCATAACATCAATATTGCAGCACAATATCTACAAACTAACGAAAGCATTGGTTACGTGGTAATTGACGTTGAAACGGATGATGCAAAAGAAGCGTTCGAGCAACTAACTAAAATTGACGGTACAATTAAAACTCGTATTTTGCACTAAGTAACTCGCCCTTCGCCATTATCATTATGGGGATTCTGGTTTGGGTCAAGAACAGTCTCTTGGCCCATTTCAAAGCTAAAGTCTCCCCTTAAGCCCTGTGCATCTCCAACCTGATCTATATTTAATCAAATGTCTTATTAAGCTAAACTTGAAACAAATTCCCCCCATAACAGTGGGTAAAAAATCAATCTATTATTTAAAATGTAACCTTGCGAATTAAAGGGTATATTAAACAGAAATTTATTAATCAAAAAGTCGTTCTACTGCTTAAGTTGTTAAGATTAATGGGAATTGGGAATGAAATGTAAATATAAGATATTTTGGTTTAGTTCAGCGTTTATTTGTTTTAACGCTTTGGCAATATCGGTTACCGTTGATGTTTTTAGCAATACAGATAAACCTGTTTTTCAAACGGTGGTTTATTTGGAGCCTGAAGGGGACGTAGAGATCACTCAAAACCATCAAGACATTGCGGTCATGGATCAGGTTGATCGCCAATTTATGCCACATATTTTACCTGTGCAAAAAGGTAACAAAGTGGTTTTTCCAAATTCTGATTCCATTAAACATCATGTTTATTCATTTTCTCCAGCCAAGCAATTTGAGTTGAAGCTGTATAAGGATTCCGACGCTGCCCCCTTACTATTTGAAAATCAGGGTGAAGTGGAGTTAGGCTGCAACGTACATGACTGGATGCTTGCTTATATTTGGGTAGTAGACACTCCCTTTTTTGCTAAAACGGACCAGTCTGGTAAAGTCACAATTGACGTGCCTAAAGGCCATTACAGTGTGAAAATTTGGCATCCTAGAATTCAAGATGACTTAGACGCATTAACTCAAAAAATAAGCATTGAAGCCCCTATCAACATGAGCTTTAAGCTACAGGAAAAGCTTTTAGAAGACCTCAGCTTTTATGAGCAACGAGCAGACAAATTAACCGACTACTAATGCCCTAGTAGCATTGCAACTTGGACTTTTACTTTTGATAGTTAAGCATAATTTTAATTATAAAACCTTAATTGCCATCTTAATGTTTATTCTGTTGTTCAGTTTGAATTTGTTGACTCCTGCTGCTGCAAATCAAGTTGGCGGCATTGTGCAAGTGTACATTGCTGACACCGACAGTTGGCAGTCTTACCAAAACAACGGAACAGGGATCCTCCGTCACGATGACGATACTGTAGGTATACAGCAAGCTCTGTTACATACAAACATCGACTTAGTTTCGAACGTCAGTCTCGATGCTGTTGCTCACTATTATCCCGACGGTGAACAGCAATTGGGCTTTTCACAACTATCCTTGCAATATAAACCCTTAAGCCCAAATAAGATTAAATTTAAGGCTAGAGGAGGCTTCTTTTATCCACGTTTATCGTTGGAAAATATTGATGATGGTTGGCTTTCTCCTTACACCTATACCCAATCTGCAATCAATAGTTGGGTGGGTGAAGAGATGCGTACACTTGGCTTAGAATTTTCAATTTATAGTCCAGGCAGAGCCAGAAGAAGCCCTTGGTCATGGGAAGTGATTGGCGCGGCGTTTAAGGGCAATGATCCCCTAGGTACATTAATCAGTTGGCGTGGGTTTGCCATGCATGATCGACAGTCTCTAAACAACGACAGAGTTAACTTTGCTCCCTACCCCACTGTCATTGATACTGACTTTATATGGCACCCAGACTACGTTGAACCCTTTCATGAACTTGATCGACGATGGGGGTTTTATATTGGTTTACACCTCAGTTATTTTAACCAATCAAGCTTCCGTTATTATTACTATGACAACCAAGCTGACCCATTAACTGTAAATAGCCAACGACTTTATGGTTGGCGAACTAAATTCCACTCTTTATCTTTCCAACATAAATTCAATAGCAACACACGCTTGATTAGTCAGCTTATGACAGGCAGCACTGTGATGGGAGTAAAGTTTGTGTATGTGGATTTTGATGCCTGGTATCTAATGCTCAGCCATCAGGTATCGCAACACCGTATCAGCCTGCGTTACGACAGATTCATGGTAATTGAAGATGATGTATTTCCTACTGACATGAATAATAGCGATGGTTATGGACTGACGTTAGCTTGGCGCTATGATCTAGATGACAACTGGCAATTAGGCATAGAACAACATTTCAATAAAAATACCGCGCAAAATAGAGCCCAACTTGATCTGCCAATAGATGCTAATCAGCAACAAACCTTATTAGTGGCACAATTTCGCTGGTAGTGTTCTCTTAGAAATAAAAAAGCCGGCGTAACAGCCGGCTTTAAACAAACAAATAAGCAGGGTTTAGAAGAAAGTGTAAACCAAAGTTACTGCCGTTTGTGTATCAAGCTTTTCAGTATCATCGCTTGCACCAGAGTTATGATCCAAAGTCACACTAAATTTCATTGATAAAGAACCATTAATTGCTGCAGACAATGAGGTCACAGATTTAGATTTTGTGTTGTCTTCACCGACTTCAGTTGATAGCAATTGTTTAAAGGTCGCTGTATCAGAAATCTTCCACTGATAATCTAACGCACCACGGACAATTAACCCTTTCTCAGTTTCACCTGGTACAAGAAGTCCAGCATCATCAAAAGTGTCTGCAGTTTTATTATATGAATAACCAGGACCTACACTGTATTCAAATGACGATGTTTCGTCTGCCCACAACTTTTGGTTCCAACCAGCGGCAAGAGTAGACTGATAATCATAGCTACTGAAACGATCATCTTCGTAAGAAGCAAAACCGAACAAACGGTGATCTGGGTTTTCTAATTTATAGTTTGCTTGGCCTGATAGAAACCATTTTTGAGCAGTGGTTTGACTAACAGTTTCATCATCCACTGTCACTTGGTCTTTTTTGTATAGCCCTTCAACAATAAAGTCGTTGCTCCACTTTTCCAACTCTTGATGAGCAGATAACTTCCCCTTAACAGAAGTAGTTTCAGTATTACCAGAGGTGACGATTAAACCAAACTCGCCATCCATAGTAAAAGGTTTAGTTTCTTCTGCGCTAACATTTGCTGCCATTGCGCAAAATATAACTGAACTTAAAACTGATTTTTTCATTCGACTTTCCTGATTTTAATTAAAATAAAAACAGCTACTATTATTATTGTTGTACTGAATATTGTTTGAAACATTTCAAATCACCAATTTGGTAAACACAAAGTGTACCAAGTTGCTGATTATTTGTTATTTTTAGTAAATCAGTTTAAAAAAACTGATACACCAATGTGACAGAAGTTTGAGTATCTAAAGGCTCGTCCAACTCTTGTGGTGAACGATTATGGGTCATATTAAACGACAACTTCATTGCCAAAGAACCATTTATCTTTGCAGCCAAAGACGTTTCTGAAAAAGAACGCGAAAACTCGTCGTCAGTTTCAGTGCTTAAATATTGCCTGAACGTAGCCTTATCATTGAATTTTTTCTCATATTCCATAGCGGCGCGGATTATAACACCAGTTTGATCTAACGCATCAGTATTTTCTTTAGCAATTGATTGCGCATATCCGGGGCCGACACTGTAGGTAAACTCGCTCTCTTCATCTGCCCATAACTGCTCGGTATAACCCACAGCTAAAGCAGCTTGGTATTGATAGGAGTTAAAACGATCATCATCATATTCACCGAATATAAAAAGACGATTTTTAGGGTTTCTGAGTTTGTAATCGGATTGCATCGACACAAACACACTCTGGGCACTGGTCACCAGTTCACTATTTGCACCAATGACTTGCTCGTTTTGTTTATATAAAACCTTGGCAACATATCGATGATGCCATCTCAGCAAGTCTTGTTTAGCATTTAGCTTTCCAGTAATAGTAGTACCAGTCGAATTACCGCTGGCGTAAATTACACCAAATTCTCCATTCATTTCAAAAGAGTCTTGATGTTTAGCGGTGGCATCGCCATGAAAAGGTGCATCAGCTAGAAAAAGTGCCCGCATAACATCAGTACGAGCACTACTAGAAAAGCTGATAAACAGGAGAATTGTGGCGCAAATTAGCTTCATATAACCCAGAGTAAAATGATTTTAGTTCTATTTTTGCGACATTGTATATAATAATGTGACAATATGCAGCACAAAAATAGACTAAAAATCAACCAAATAGTTCCTTAACTTGAGTAAATTAAAGTAACCAATAACGATGTCTGTAAATAGCTACAATGACAAATCTAGTTAATCACAGAAATTATTAAGGACTAAAGATAGACATCATTTGATTGATTTCTTGATTACTAAACGTAATCGCATCCACCAGTAACTCAGCATCTAAATCAACACTCGCAAAAATAACAGGATTGATTTCTTCTTCAGGCTTTCCTGAGTAGTTTGTCGCTAACAAATAAGCTACCTTAGCGGCCACATGCATGATGGCAACCTCTTTGTTTCCCATTGCGTATTCTTCATCATCAATATGCATGATGGTCATTGAAATTTGAGTAGGCAATTGCCAAAGTTGTAAAATCGTTGAACTGCATTGGGGGTAAGTAAAACCTAGGATGTTTTTTTGCAATTCAAATGGCATAACTGAGTGATCTTGAGGTATGCAACTTGCGGCTAGCTCAGGGCTTTCTTTGGTAATCACCAATTCCGCTAAATTATGTAGTAATCCCAATAAAAAGAAACGTTCTGAACCTCTAATTCTAGCTAGTTTTGCTAAATGTTTTGCTAGCAAGCCCGTATATAAACTCTGCCTCCAAAAGCGCTTTAAATCCATATGTTCACTGCTTAGTGAATCGAATGCATCTTTTGCTGTTTCCGCCATAACCAGATTATACAGAGCCTCCCCACCGAGGATGTTGACTGCTTTGGTAATATTATCAACTTGGGAGCGAAATCGAAATAATGGACTATTTGCCAGCTTTAATAATTTGGAGGTAAGTGACGGATCGAGACTAACCAAATTACCGATATCCTCACCATCAGATTGGTGATCATCTAACATTTCACGAATACGCAGACAAATCTCTGGCAAAGCGAATGAGGTGCTGGCTTTTTTTGCGTAATCAATTGCTTGCATAAATATTTTTGAATGTTATGTGATTGCTGGTAGTGGACATTATAGACACTCTGGGTGAATTTTTTGTTTTTTTTTGCCCTCAGAGTGATGGCTATGGATAATTCAAAAAAACACGGCTACCAGTGCTTGTGCAATGATAAAAAGGTTGATATTTATGATGTATGGCGTACGGTATTATTCATAACATTCTGTTAACATGGGGCTTAAAATGGAAGAACTCTCTGGTTTAGATGCTACTTTTCTATTTTTAGAAACTGAAAAAATCCCTATGCATATAGGTGGAGTGTGCATAATCGAAGGTTCGATGAAATTCGAAGAATTTTACGAATTTATCGAAAAACGTATTCACCTAGTATCAAAACTCACCGAGAGACTAGTAACAGTTCCACTAAGTCTCGACAGGCCTTATTGGGTTGAAGACCCCGACTTTGATTTAAGTCAGCATATTAAACGCATCAAGTTACCGGCTCCAGGTTCATGGAAAGAGCTTCGTTATGCTGCCTCCCAACACTTTTCAACTTGTCTTGATAGAAGTAGACCCCTATGGGAATTTATATTTGTTGAAGGTTTAGACAATGTTTCCCAAGTTCCCAAAGGTTCTGTGGCACTCATCACCAAAGTGCATCATTCTGGTTTCGACGGTAAATCAGGGGCAGATCTTATGGCCATGATGTGGGATGTCACACCTGTACCTAGGCCCGTTCCCGCTAAAGTCGCCAAACCTCAAGAAAAAATTCCTGGCCCATTAAACCTAATGGCGCGTAGTGCGTATAACTTAGTCAGTATACCGGGCAAAATACCGGGATTATTATGGAATACCGGCAAAGCTACGTTAAAAGCTAGTTATCTATCCCGTATTCATAAAATTGAGATGCCAACGCTTCCCTTTCGTGCGCCGAAAACGCCATTTAACGGAATCGTCGAACAAGAACGCAAATGGAATTCCGCATTACTCGAGATTGATCGGGTAAAAGCCATACGTAAAGCGGTGGATGGTGCAACTCTAAACGATGTCATTTTGACTATTTGTGGTGGCGCGTTGAGACAATATTTATTGGGCAAAGGTGAATTACCAGATCAACCTTTAGTCGCCATGGTACCTGTATCAACCCGCTCGAAAGATCAGAAGAATGCGATGGGAAATCAAGTGTCTGCCATGTATATACAATTAGCAACAGACCAAGAAGATCCCATAAAACGGTTGGAAAAAATCCATGTGAATACCTTAGTCGGTAAGCTGTACCAAGATGCCATTGATGCAAAAAGTCTAATGGGTTATGCCGACTTAATTCCATTTGGTTTAGCTGGTGTGGCTTCGAGATTTTATACTCGCTCGGCGTTAGCCAAATGGCATAGACCCTTTTTTAATTTGGTGATTACCAACGTACCAGGACCAAACGTTCCCCTTTATATAGGTGGACATAAACTAATTACCAATATGGGGACTGCCCCCATATTTGATGGAATGGGATTAATTATGCCGGTGTTAAGTTACGATGGAACTATCACTATCAGTCCCACTAGTTCCGCAAACTTAATGCCAGACATAGATGTTCTGACTAAATGCATATTAGACTCCGCCAATGAATTGGAAGCTGCCGTGCATACAAAGCAAGAAAAAATGGCTGCGTTTAACGCTTTATTAAATCAGAAGTAATGGGCGCACTAAACAACCAAAGAAGTAGGAAGTTAATATGAACAACGAATTAGCCACATTGCCACACAATCGTCCTAAAAAGCGACATATGCTCACCGAAGGACGCGCGCTATTCGAACTCGGCACTACAAGTCTATTAATGCCGTTGCTAATGCAGGCTCCACGGGGTGACAAACATCCAGTAATGGTGTTACCGGGCTTTTTAGCGACAGATATTTCTACAAAACCTATACGCACTTTCCTTAAAATGAAAGGTTATAAATCCCATGGTTGGGGCTTGGGCCGAAATTTAGGGACTCACATTGTTGGTGGGCGACATATCGTGAGCGACCAACTTCTTAATAAAGTCATAGAGTTACACGTTAAATATGATAAAAAAGTAAGTCTTGTTGGCTGGAGTTTAGGCGGTATTTTAGCAAGAGAAATTGCCCGTGCGATTCCTGATTGTGTACGCCAAGTGATTTCCTTAGGCAGTCCATTTAATGGCCCCCAGGGCTCGGCCCCTGTTGCAGCTAAAATGTTTCAATTGATCAATGGTGATTTAAACGAAAGAGAGCCTCATGCCGCTAAACGTATTATTCCCCCCCCAGAGGTTCCTAGTACCGCAATTTTTTCCCGAAGCGACGGCGTCGCCCATTGGCAGTCATGCATCAATTCAAATGAACATCTTCATTCTTTGTCGGAGAATATCGAAGTAAAAGGGAGTCATATGGGCCTAGGACACAACTCTCAGGTGTTATGGATAGTTGCTAATCGATTAGCGCAAACCGAAGGACAATGGCAGCCATTCAGGCAAAAAACCTTACATAAAATTCTTTACCCAAACCCAGACAGGGCATAAGTTTGACAGAAGTAAACAATAGCGATGAACTTTTCGCGGACGTAAACGGAATTACATTGTGTTATCAGACCTTTGGCGATCCTAAAGGTAAACCTCTTTTATTGATCATGGGTTTAGCCACACAAATGATCCACTGGGATCCCCGGTTCTGCCAAAAATTAGTGGATCAAGGGTATTGGGTAATACGCTTTGATAATCGTGATATTGGCAAGAGTACAATTTTGCATGATCAGAAAAAGCCGACATTCTTTTCAGTGGCAGCGAATCAGTTTTTCGGTAAAAAACTACATGTACCTTATAATTTGCATACCATGGCTAGCGATGCTGTAGCGCTATTAGATCATTTAAATATCTCTACCTGTCACTTAGTTGGTGTGTCTATGGGCGGCATGATTGCCCAGTGCGTTGCTATTGATTACGCAAGTCGAGTTGCCAGTCTAACGTCAATTATGTCTACAACAGGCGATAGAGCCTTACCCAAAGCCAAAAACGCGGTAATTTTGAAGATACTGCAACCGCCACCGAAAGAGCCAAAAGCATTCCTACAATATTCGTTAAAACTGTGGAAAATGCTCCATGGGAAGCACTTCAAATTTGATAAACAAAAAATTTCACTGCTATTACAACATGCCAGAGAACGTTCGTTTAATCCCGATGGTGTGTGGCGACAAACCTGTGCCATATTAGCCTCTCCTGATCGCACCCAAGCTTTGCACTATGTCAAAGTACCCAGCTTAGTGATCCACGGTGATGCCGATCCCCTAGTTCCCGTTGAGTGCGGAATTGCTACTGCGGCTGCATTAGAAAACAGCGAGCTTTTGATTATTAAGGGAATGGGTCACACATTACCTGAAGAAGCTTGGGATCAAATGATTGACAGTATTGTTAAGTTAGCTAATTAAACAAAAATAACTGGGCGTAATGAAGGTCGGTTAATCAAACAGATCCGTTTGTTTGGGTGTTGTAACCGTAGCGTCACTATTTTTCTTACGCTGGGCAATAGACTTACGTCTTTGGCAGGCTTTTATAATGATCCGCTTGGCATAAGGTGTTGCCTGATTCCAGTAAAGCCGCTCATCTCTACTGCGGAAACATCCAGTGCAATAACCGCTTTTCCCAGACTGGCAAACACCAATACAGGGGCTAGGAATATCAAAAAACTCGAGTTGATCCACGATAGTGACTCAATTTCATAAATTCAGATCATTTTCTATAGTTTACACCGTTATTCTTATGTAGGTGAAATACTCATAATTAAGACATGATCTGAATTTATTGAAATGCTTTTACTCTGGATATTGAGAGAATTTAGGTGCTGCTTGTCCGGCTTCGTACCAAGCAAACTTCTCTTCCCAAAATATATTCGCCTGAGGCGTCATATCTGGCACCTCATCTAAGAAGCCCGCTGGGATACACAACAAACTACCATCACGGGTTAAGTAAGGCACTTGTGAACCACATTCAGTACAAAACACATTGCTAAAGCGCACCGCATTTGGCAAATCAAAACGCTTGATTTTGTCTTCGCCACTTTGCCACTTTATATTCTCAGGATCGGTAAAAAGCAGTGACGCAAAAGCTGAACCGGTTTTCTTTTGACAGCGATCACAATGACATTGATAAAAGCGTTTATACGGACCATGAACTTCGCACGTTACCGCACCACACAAACAGCGACCTTTAATTTCTCGCGGCATCATTTTTCCTCTTATATTAGTGTTGCATTAAAAAGTGAATCAGGCTTATCGCTAGCCCTAATTATAGGAATTTACCTGCTGATAAATAGAAAAACCAATAAATACGTCAGACATAAAAAATGCCAGTACGCATAAAGCAGACTGGCATTCTTAATTTCTCTTAGAAAATTACTTTTTCGTTGCTTTTGGATTTGGCAAATCAGTAATACTTCCTTCGAAAATTTCAGAAGCTAAACCAATTGATTCATTTAGGGTTGGGTGAGCATGAATTGTCAAAGCGACATCTTCAGCGTCAGCGCCCATTTCAATGGCTAAACCAATTTCACCTAACATCTCGCCAGCATTGATACCGATAATTGCACCACCGATTACGCGGTTAGATTCTTTTTCAAATATCATTTTAGTCATACCTTCAGTACGACCAGAAGCAATAGCTCGACCTGAGGCAGCCCAAGGGAAAGTGGCAGTTTCATAACTTACACCTTGCTCTTTAGCTTCTTTTTCAGTTAATCCTACCCAAGCAACTTCTGGGTCAGTGTAGGCAACTGAAGGAATACATTTAGGATCGAAGAAGTGTTTCTTACCGGCAATAACTTCTGCAGCCACATGACCTTCATGAACGGCTTTGTGCGCAAGCATAGGTTGACCAACAAGATCACCAATTGCATAGATGTTGCTAACGTTAGTACGCATTTGCTTATCAACGCTAATGAAGCCACGCTCATCTACTTTCACGCCAGCTTTATCGGCAGCGACTAAACCACCATTTGGACGACGTCCAACTGCCACTAATACTTTATCGTATTTAACTGGCTCAGCAGGAGCTTGTTTGCCTTCGAAAGTCACGTACAGACCATCATCTTTGGCTTCAACGGCAGTAACTTTTGTTTGTAGCATAACGTTAAACTTGTTTTTAACGTATTTTTGATAAATTTTGATAACGTCTTTATCAGCTGCTGGAATCAACTGGTCTAAAAACTCTACCACGTCAATTTGAGAACCCAGTGAACGATAAACGGTTCCCATTTCCAAACCAATAATACCGCCACCCAAAACTAGCATTTTTTCTGGGATGTCTTTCATTTCCAAAGCACCCGTTGAATCGATTACTCGATCATCATCGTTTGGAATGAAAGGTAAAGAAACTGGCTCAGAGCCAGCCGCAATAATTGCGTTATCAAAGGTGATGGTAGTTTTACCATCTTTGCCTTCTACTTCAATAGTATTGGAACCGGTAAATTTACCGTAACCTTGCACAAACTTAACTTTGCGCATTTTTGACATGCCTGATAGACCTTTGGTAAGTTGCCCTACTACACTGTCTTTCCAGCCACGTACTTTATCTAAATCGATTTTGGGCTCACCGAACACAACGCCGTGTGAAGCCATTTCTTTTGCATCATCAATCACTTTTGCAACGTGAAGTAACGCTTTAGACGGAATACAGCCTACATTAAGACATACTCCACCTAAGGTGTCTCGGGAGTCAATGATGACTGTTTCTATACCTAAATCGGCAGCTCTAAAAGCTGCGGAATAACCACCAGGTCCTGCACCAAGCACAACCAGTTGAGTTTTAATTTCGCTCATTATGACCTCAAATTTCGAATTCTATTCTGACAGACCTGTAAAATACTACCTTCGCAACAGTATGTTAGCAAAGGAAAGCACGACTAAACACGAAAAATATCAAAAAAGTGCGCTTTAACATAATTTATGTATAAGCGCACTCGTATTGTTGCCTAAAGTAGGATTTGACGAAGATCGGCTAACACATTACCTAAGTGCACTGCAAATCGCGCAGCCACTGCACCATCGATCACACGGTGATCGTATGACAATGATAGCGGTAACATAAGTCTTGGTTCAAAGTCTTTACCATTCCACTTAGGTTTCATCTCACTTTTCGAGACACCTAAAATAGCGACATCAGGAGCATTAACAATAGGCGTAAATGCCGTACCGCCGATACCACCTAAACTAGAGATAGTAAAACAACTACCCTGCATATCTGGACCTTTAAGTTTACCGTCTCTGGCTTTGATACTAATTTCAGTTAGCTCTCGAGATAATTCTACAATGCCTTTTTTATCTACATCTCGAACCACAGGAACAACAAGTCCTCCTGGCGTCTCTACAGCGATACCAATATGGTAATACTTTTTCTGGATAAGTGATTCACCAGACTCAGATAAAGATGTGTTAAATACCGGATAGGCTTTGAGGGCATCAGCCACCGCTTTCATCATAAACACAAGAGGCGTTATTTTAACCCCTAGTTTACGTTTTTCAGCGATAACGTTTTGCTCTTTACGGAATTTTTCTAACTCAGTGATATCCGCTTCTTCAAACTGGGTAACATGTGGAATCGTAACCCAATTACGATGCAGGTTTGGTCCAGAGATTTTCTGGATACGTGTAAGAGGAACTTCTTCCACTTCACCAAACTTAGCAAAGTCTACCTTCGGTGGAGCAAGTACTTGCAGACCACCTGAACCCCCTCCTACTGAAGACCCTGGAGTCATCTTCGGACGTGATAACTCATATTTAACAAACGACTGAACATCTTCTTTTAAAATACGCTTCTTCGGACCACTACCAGTAACCTGAGTTAAATCGACACCAAACTCTCTAGCTAAACGACGTACCGAAGGTGAAGCATGTACTTTACCACTGGACTTCTTGTCGGCTGCTGAAGGGTGATGTGGAACCGGTGGCTTACGGGTATTTTCCGACGCCGCTTGCGTTGGTGCAGCAGGTGCCGCAGCTTTTGGTGCTGGAGCCGGAGCCGCCGCTTTAGGTGCTGACTTTTCCGTAACTTCAAGGGTAATAACTAAACTCCCCTCAGAGACTTTATCGCCAACGCTCAATTCGACACTTTTCACCGTACCGCCTTTTGGAGAAGGCACATCCATAGTCGCCTTATCGGTTTCTAATGTAACCAATCCGGCTTCTGCTTCAATTTCATCACCAGCTGCAACCAATACTTCAATTACTTCAACATCAGTATCGCCACCAATATCAGGGACTTTTACATCAATTACTGAAGTAGTTTCTTCACCAGAATCTGCTTCGGCGCTAGCCGGTGCTTCTGGTGCTGACGCTTCTTGAGCTGGTGCCGTAGCTGGCTCTGACGCAGCTGGTGCAGATTCAGCACTTGGACCTGATGCACTTTGAGTAGCTAATTCAAGAACCAAAGTTCCTTCCGAAACCTTGTCACCTACTTTAATTTTTATAGACTTCACTACACCTGCAACAGGTGAAGGAACGTCCATAGTGGCCTTGTCTGTTTCCAAAGTAATTAAACCAGTTTCGGCATCAATCTCGTCACCTTCAGCAACCAGTACTTCGATAACCTCAACGTCGGTGTCACCACCAATATCAGGCACTTTAACTTCAATCACTTCACTGCTTGAGCTTGCATCAGCTGACGGTTGTTCTGGTGCGCTTTCTGGCGCGGCTTCCTCAGCTGGAGCTGCAGATGAATCACCTTCAGCAGCCAGTTTCATAATCAAAGTGTCTTGGCTGACTTTATCACCAACCTTTACCAGAATATCTGCTACAGAGCCTGCAAACGGAGCAGGAATATCCATACTCGATTTATCACTTTCTACCGTTATTAGCGAAGATTCAGCTTCGACGTCTTCGCCGACAGCAACACAGATCTCTATAACTTCAACTTCTTCACCGCCCACATCGGGGACCAATACATCTTTTAAATCTGACATTTTGAGTCCTCCCAATTACGCGTAAAGTGGATTAAGTTTGTCGCCATCAATGCCAAATTCTTTGATAGCGTCTAGCACAACTTTCTTATCGACATCGCCGGTTTTGCTCAATTCAGTCAGCGCAGCTAGTGCGATAAACTTAGCATCAACTTCAAAGTGATGGCGCAAATTAGGACGACTATCAGAACGACCGAAACCGTCAGTCCCTAGCACTTTGTATTGACCTGGAACAAATGCACGAACTTGGTCAGCATAGTTTTTAACGTAATCAGTAGCCGCAATAGTCGGACCGTCAAATCCTTCTTCAAGCACAGCAGTGATATAAGGCACTTTGGCTTTTTTATCTGGATTAAGCATATTGAAGTGTTCGCAATCTAAACCATCACGAGCCAATTCATTAAACGAGGGAACGCTGAATACTTCAGACGCAACGGAGAACTTATCTTTCAACAATTGTGCAGCTTCACGAACTTGCAACAAAATCGTACCAGAACCAAGCAATTTAACTTTCTTCTTACTCTTCGCTGTGCCGACCTTCTCAAGGGAGTAAATACCTTTGATGATGCCTTCTTCAGCACCTTTAGGCATTTCTGGCTGTGCGTAGTTTTCGTTCATAACGGTTAGGTAATAGAAAACATTTTCATGATTCTCACCCATACGTCGTAAACCATCTTGCACAACCACGGCTACTTCATAACCATAAGTTGGATCGTAAGTTACACAGTTTGGAATCAAAGCCGCTTGAACATGACTGTGTCCATCTTGGTGTTGTAAACCTTCACCATTAAGTGTAGTTCGGCCAGCCGTTCCGCCCACCAAGAAACCTCTTGCTTGACTATCACCGGCAGCCCAAGCCATATCACCCACACGTTGGAAACCAAACATAGAGTAATAGATGTAGACTGGGATCATCGGCAAATTATTAGTTGAATAAGACGTCCCTGCAGCTAACCACGAAGCCATTGCACCTAGTTCGTTAATACCTTCTTGCAAAACCTGACCTTTTTTATCTTCACGATAATAAGCAACTTGGTCAGCATCTTGAGGTACATATTTTTGTCCCTGACTAGAATAAATACCTACTTGACGGAATAAACCTTCCATGCCAAAAGTACGAGCTTCATCTGGAATAATTGGAACAATACGACTACCAACTTGTTTGTCTTTAAGCATAACGGTCAAGACTCGAACGAATGCCATGGTAGTAGAGATTTCACGCTCACCTGAGCCTTTGGTAATAGCTTCGAAAGATTTTAACGGTATTGCAGGTAAATCTTCGGTGCTGTCAGCTAAACGGGTTGGCATATAACCAAACAGTTTTTCTCTACGCTGTCGAAGATAGGTTAACTCTGGGCTATCTTCAGCAAACTTGTAATAAGGCAAGTTTTCTAAATCTTCATCGGCAACCGGAATATTGAAACGATCGCGATATTGGCGAACCGCATCTATGTCCATCTTCTTAACGTTATGGGCAATGTTTTTACCTTCACCAGCTGAACCTAAACCATAACCTTTAACAGTTTTAGCAAGGATAACCTGAGGACGACCTTGAGTTTCGGACGCACGTTTATAAGCGGCATAAACTTTAACTGGGTCATGTCCACCACGATTCAAACGCCAAATATCGTCATCTGACATATTTGAAACCATTTCTTTTAACTCTGGATATTTACCAAAGAAGTTTTCGCGGGTGTATGCGCCACCTTTAGCTTTGTAATTCTGGTATTCACCGTCAACGGTTTCATTCATAAGGTCAAGCAATTTGCCTGAGGTATCGCGGGCCAGAAGTGGATCCCAATAGCGACCCCAAATCACTTTAATCACTTCCCAGCCAGCGCCTCGGAATGTCCCTTCTAATTCTTGGATAATTTTACCATTACCACGAACAGGACCATCAAGACGTTGTAGGTTACAGTTGATTACGAACGTTAAGTTGTCTAAACCTTCACGAGAGGCAAGACCGATAGCACCTAAACTTTCTGGCTCATCCACTTCACCATCACCCATGAAGCACCATACGCGCTGCTCAGAACAATCTTTCAGGCCACGGTTGGTTAAGTATTTTAGGAAACGGGCTAGATAAATGGCTTGCATTGGACCTAAGCCCATAGAAACCGTTGGGAACTGCCAAAAGTCTGGCATCAATTTAGGATGAGGATAAGAAGAAATCCCATTACCATCCACTTCCTGACGGAATCCATCTAACTGATCTTCAGACAAACGTCCTTCGATGTATGCACGGGAATAAATGCCCGGAGAAACGTGTCCCTGAACAAATAAATAGTCGCCGCCGTCTTTTTCGTTAGGTGCGCGGAAAAAGTGGTTAAAACCGACATCGTAAAGCATAGCTGAGGATGCAAAACTTGATATATGGCCACCCAACTCCAAATCTTTCTTAGAGCCACGCAAAACCATCATCATTGCATTCCAACGGATTGCTTGACGAATTTTAGCTTCAATCGTTTGATCCCCAGGCATGGTCGGTTCTTGACCAGCAGGAATGGTGTTTATATAGGCAGTGGTTGCTGTATAAGGCAAGTACGCACCGTTACGGCGGGCCTTTTCGATCAAGCTTTCTAATAAGTAGTGGGCACGTTCTACACCCTCTTCTTCAAGTACTGCGTCTAGAGCTTCTATCCATTCCTGGGTTTCTTGTGGATCCACATCCGGATGCATCATATCAGCCATGGTGCTTTCCTTTAGTTAGTTTAAAGATAAATTTACTGACCGAGAAAATAAAGAATAGTTTATTTTTATATTCTTTTCTTTCAGTTCAGTAAGTAAATTACATAAATTGGCAAACTTAACGTTACCAAAAAGGTTAATTCTGTATTTCAATTCTTCTAAGTGCCCGTTGAATTCTGGTATCTTGTCGATTAATTTCCAACAAAATATCTTCAATGAACGCCAAATGTTCATTGCTTGCTTGCCTAGCTGTTTCCGGGTCACGAGAAACTATGCCAGCCAATATTTTTTCACGTTGTTTATGAATAGTGTCAGTAACATCATCTCTAATTGCCAGCATTTCAAAGTTGGCTTTGATATTTTCCTGCAACATTGACTTTAAACTGCGCATTACATGCACTAACACCAAGTTATGAGAAGCCATTGCCATAGCGAGATAAAACTCTACCAAGGCCTTAGATAAATCAGTTTTGTCTGATTTTTTTGATAGCTCGGAAATAGAAGCAAGTGCGTTTTCTAACTTAACGTAATCTTCTGGTTGGCCTCGCAGCGCAGCATAATAAGCAGCCATGCCTTCTAATGCATGCCGAAATTCCAATAAATCAAATTGAGTTTCTGGTCGCTTAGCGATTAAGTCCAGAAGAGGATCTGTCACCGACGCAGTTAAGTTACGTTTAACAAAGGTGCCTCCACCTTGCTTTCTCATTAATAAACCACGGGCTTCTAAATTTTGAATCGCTTCACGTAAGGACGGTCTAGAAACGGCAAACTTCTCGGCAAGTTCGCGTTCTGAAGGTAACTTTTGCCCAGCTAACAAATGACCATCAATGATCATTGATTCTAGCTGTTCGGTGATCACATCAGAAAGTTTTCGTGACTGTATGCGTTGCATGTTTGCGCGTGCTTCCTCAAAAAGTGTTAGGGCTTGCCATAGTGTTTATTAGCAAAAATATGACATTGCTACACCCACACACTAAAATTGGTAAGACCATTTTACCTAATAGGTTAGACTAGTTGTTTAATTACGTAAACCTTTTACCTGAAAAATTTTTTCAAAGATTCTGTTAAAAAAAGTCGAAAGTTGTTAAACAACCTATTTTTAAAGGCTTTTCATGAATGGTCAGACCATGAAGCCTAAATCCGCCTAAAGTGCAGTTAATTTACCTCAGCCAGCCTGAAAGAGACAACACTGAAATCAAGACCACTAAAAACATCACATTTCGTTTTGCTAAACGAACCAAAGTACATGGTTCTTCAGTATAGTCTTCTTTATTATTTTCGACCTCTTCTGCGGCATTTGCCACCTTGCATAAAATAACTTTAGGGTGAACGCCAACATCAAATAAATACTTCAACCAAATGGGCATGGCTCTAGAAAAGTGCCCCATCAGCAACAACCCTAAAGCCGTCACTCGTACTGGAATCCAATCCAGAACAGCCATTATTTGTTGGGCTATAGTCAATTCTGTCTGAAACTCATTTTTGTATGCCTCTGTTATGCCTCTTGCTAATACATACAACACTGCTCCTGCAGGGCCAAGTATGGCAAACCAAATAATAACTGCGGCATAATGCTGGTAGTTTAACCACACTAACTCTTGGCCAAACGAACCTGGGCTATCGCCGCTGTGACCTAATTGATCGGCGTACATTGAACAGGCTTGGAAATCTCCTCGATTAGCCGCTTGCAGATAACATTTATATATCTCCCTTAATTTCGGGCAGCCTATACATACCATTAAAATAGCGGTATCTAGAATCAGACGAAATAATGTGCTTTCAACACTGTTTAACAAGACCAGCAGGATAAGCGCGGGAAGAATCACAACCGCTAAGAAGGTGGCGCTAGAGATATCCTCAGAGAAGATCTTCTTACCCGTTAAAAAGCGTTGGTATATGCCGGTATAGAAACTTTCTTGCCAATATTTAGTTTGGGTGGCTACACGTTCTGCCATTAAAACCACAATCAAGCTAATTAATGTCATGGAACTTCCTTCTATTTATTATATTTATTTAAAACCCAGTTGCTTGCATCAAACCCGTCGACCACAGCTTTATCCAGTTTTTGAAAAACGCAGCTGCTGTCTATATCGGGCCCAGTCAAAACTCACGCCGGGGTCGGTTTTTCGCCCCGGGGCAATGTCATTGTGACCGACTATGCGAGAAAGATTAATTAAGGGATATTGCTTAACAATTACATTAGTTACATTAACTAACGCTGCGTACTGCTCTTCACTATATGCGCTATTATCTGTTCCTTCCAATTCAATGCCAATGGAAAAGTCATTGCATCTGGTACGACCTTGAAAGGCAGAGACCCCAGCGTGCCAAGCGCGCTGTTCAAAACCCACAAACTGGATAATTTGGCCATCTCTACGAATTAACAAATGAGCAGACACGCGTATTTGATATATTTGTTCAAAAAATGGATGAAGGTGAGGCTGAAGTTTACCGCCAAAAAAGTCTAAAATATGTGAGCCACCGAACTCACCGGGTGGCAATGATATATTGTGGATTACCAAGAGGCTGATATCATTAGCCTCTGGTCTACAATCAAAATGTTCACATTCAGAACGTTTAACCGAGTTAAGCCAACCCGCGTGTATTTGCAATCCGGTGTCTGAGACCATATATAAAAATAGCCGTTAATATAGAAGCGATAAAAACAAGCAGCATAGCAGGGTATAGAATGGAACAAAATCAATCGCCAGCGGAAAACGCCACAAAAATAGGAAAATGGATGTTTTTCGCTTTTTGGATAGTTGGCCTTCTGCTACTGTCGTTGTTTTTTGGTGATCGATTAGAAAAGCAAAAAAATCCCAATCAGAATCCCCAAAGTCAGCTAACAAACGGGGCTGTTGAGGTAAAACTGAAGCGTAACCGTATGGGCCATTACGTGGCCAGTGGTTTAATTAACGGTCAACCTGTTACCTTTTTATTGGACACAGGAGCAACTAACGTCTCTGTTCCAGCGCACATTGCCGATGAATTAGGTTTAGTGGGTGGTGCTAGATATACAGTATCCACAGCCAATGGCAATGTCACTGTGGCACAGACCAATATACAACAACTTGATTTAGGTTCAATCCGCATAAACGACGTTCGTGCCAGTATCAATCCCGGCATGTTAAGTGATGAAATACTCTTAGGTATGAGCGTACTCAAACAGTTAGAATTTACTCAACGTGGTGATTGGTTAATACTGCGACATTAATAAACAAAAAATAGATTACCTCTGGGCTAATCTGCCATTACTTTACTTGTGACTTACATATGAATCAAAACGCAATACAAAATGATGTTGAGCGAGCGCTTAACGAAGACTTAAATGGCTTAGGCCCAATAGATGGTGATATTACTGCTGCATTAATTGGTGATGATGTCATCGCAAAAGCATCCATTCTAACTCGAGAAAACTGCATTATATGCGGCATACAGTGGGCCACTGAAACCTTTAGACAAGTTAACCCAGACATTACAGTCAATTGGTTAGTGGCCGACGGAGATGTGTGTGAGGCCAATCAAATATTCTGTGAGCTCTCCGGATCTGCCCGCTCCATACTAACCGCTGAGCGTACTGCGCTTAATTTTTTACAAACATTATCTGGCACCGCAACCACAGCTAAGACTTACGTCGATTTACTTGCTGGTAGCGGGATTACTTTATTAGACACACGTAAAACCATACCCGGTATGCGCATGGCGCAAAAATATGCCGTGACCTGTGGTGGTGCTGAGAATCATCGTATTGGTCTATTTGATGCTTTCCTTATAAAGGAAAACCACATACTTGCTTGTGGATCTATTGCCAATGCTGTGAAACAGGCTCGTGAAAACATGCCTAAAGCAAAAGTGGAAGTCGAAGTAGAAAGTCTTGATGAGCTTAAACAGGCAATAGATGCAAGAGCAGATATTGTAATGTTGGACAATTTTGATCATGAAATGCTTAGTCAAGCAGTATTGATCAATAAAAAAACAGTAAAATTGGAAGTTTCCGGCAATATAACCCAAGAAAAATTACATAATTTACGGGGTATAGGTATAGATTTTGTGTCATCAGGGGCATTAACCAAGGATGTCAAGTCAATTGATTTATCATTAAGAATCAATTAGTTATCTATTTTAAGACTGTAATTTTGTTTGATGAAAGAGACTTGAGTATGTTTCTACATACTTGTCAGTAAGCAATCTCGTTCTATACTGATTATGAATTCAACGAGGACGCCATCAAACGCAAACGTTGTTGTGGCAACAAACAACTTAACTAACTAATTTACAGTAACTTAAATCGCACTAAATGGTGCAGGAGATAAATACCATGAAAATGACTCAAATGACTAACAACAAAGGTTTTACACTAATTGAATTGATGATCGTTGTAGCGATTATCGGTATTCTTGCAGCCATCGCTTTACCAGCTTACCAAGGCTATACGCAAAAAGCGAAATTTACCGAAGTAACCAATGCAACAGCAGCAGCGAAATCAGCGGTTGAAGTATGTGCACAGGTTAACAATGGTTTAGGTGATTGTGACGGTGGTTCAAATGGTATCCCTGATAATGTTGCGGTATCTGCAGATGATGTAGGTCTAACGACTACTGACGGTACTATCGTAACTGCCGGTAAAACGGGCACTGATTTAGATGGTAAAACATATACCTTAACTGCTGCATATGCGGCTGGCAAGGTAACTTGGACTCCATCTTGTAGTGATGCAACACTTTGTTAATACATAGCTAAGCAAATAATATTTAAAGCCCAGGTTATCTGGGCTTTTTTGTCTAAACAGATAGATCAATAGGGTTTAACGATGGCTAAAACAGCAGAAATGTATACCTGGATTGGAGTCGATAAAAAGGGCCATAATCGCAAAGGCGAAATAAGTGCCATTTCTTTATCTGAAGCGAAGAATATGCTACGCCGCCAAGGTGTTTCTGCCACTAAAGTCAAGAAGCTCGCCAAGCCACTATTTGGTAGAAAAGACAAAGTTTCCGCTCAAGATATTTGTGTGTTATCTCGACAAATCGCAACTATGTTGGGGGCTGGAGTAAGTTTGATTCAGACTATCGATATGATTGCCCAAGGCCATGCAAAACAGAGTATGCGCAGAATGCTTACGGAGATTGCCGATGAAGTCAAAGCCGGTAATCCGTTATCCAGTGCGCTGCGCAAACACCCTGACCAATTTGAAGACCTATATTGTGACTTAGTGGAAACCGGCGAACAATCCGGTGCCTTGGAAACAATCTATGATCGTATCGCGACTTATAAAGAAAAAGCCGAAGCATTAAAATCAAAAATCAAAAAAGCGATGTTCTATCCCATCGCCGTAGTGGTGGTAGCCTTTATTGTAACCACCATCCTATTAATATTTGTAGTACCGCAGTTTCAAGAAATATTCAGTAGCTTTGGAGCTGAATTACCCGCTTTTACATTATTTGTATTAGCTATTTCCCAATTTGTGCAAGATTTTGGCATTTTCATCGCAGCAGGCACAGCGATTGCCGCGGTTTTATTTATGCGCGCCCACAAAAAGTCAAAAAACTTACAAGATAAAGTGGATAAACTCATTCTCAAAATACCTATTATTGGTGAGATTCTAAAAAAAGCGTCAATTGCTCGATTTACCCGTACTCTTGCCACCACCTTTGCGGCGGGTGTGCCATTGATTGGCGCATTAGATTCTGCTGCAGGTGCATCAGGTAATGCGGTGTTTCGTGATGCCATATTATTTATTAAGCGGGAAGTGGCAGGGGGTATGCAAATGAATACGGCCATGCGAGCTACCGGCACCTTTCCTGACATGGTCACGCAGATGATTGCCATTGGTGAAGAATCTGGCGCGGTGGACGATATGTTAAGTAAAATAGCCACCATATATGAAGCGGAAGTTGATGATATGGTTGATGGCTTAACCAGTTTGTTAGAACCAATGATCATGGCTGTACTAGGGGTTGTCATTGGTGGCTTGATTGTGGCTATGTATTTACCCATCTTCCAAATGGGTAATGTGGTTTAGTAAAAGTACCAATCACGTTATATAATTAGCACTATGATTGCCAGAAAGGTTTCTACCTCAACACTTTTCTGGCAAGCTTAGAAAAAATATTTTTCACTTTAACAAAGAACCCACATATGCCAGCGATGTTTGAGCTATTAGCCGATTCTCCCATTTTTTTTATTAGTTTCGTTTTTATTATCAGTTTATTGGTAGGTAGCTTTTTAAATGTGGTTATTTATCGTCTTCCCGTAATGATGGAACGCAGCTGGAAACAAGAATATCAACAATATTTCCAGCCTGAGACATCAGAACAAACGACTACAGACACATTCAATTTAGTTAAACCAGATTCTACCTGTCCGAAATGTCAGCATAAAATAAGAGCGTGGGAGAATATCCCTGTAATTAGCTGGTTATTTCTGAAAGGAAAATGCTCTCAATGTAACAATCCAATTTCAATTCGCTACCCTGCTGTTGAGCTTTTCACAGCTTTAACGAGTATGGCCATTGCATGGCACTTCGGATTTGGTTGGCAAGCGGCCGCCGCGGTTTTATTTACATGGTGCTTGGTTGCCTTAATATTTATTGATATCGATAAAATGTTGTTACCTGACCAAATCACTCTGCCCATTTTATGGCTAGGGCTGATTTTGAGTACCATGAACATTTTTGTCAGCCCAACAGATGCCATTATTGGCGCGGCAGCGGGTTACTTGAGCTTGTGGAGCGTGTATTGGTTATTCAAATTGCTCACCGGCAAAGAAGGGATGGGCTATGGTGATTTTAAATTATTAGCCGCTTTAGGTGCATGGGTGGGTTGGCAGTATCTTCCAATTATCATTCTGCTCTCTTCGTTGGTCGGCGCAGTTATAGGGATTAGCTATTTATTAATTAAGGGAAAAGACAAAGGCAGTCATATTCCCTTCGGCCCGTATTTAGCAATAGCGGGTTGGCTAACATTAATATATGGCGAAGATATAGCTAACTGGTATTGGGGATGGGCTTTAGCATGAGCGATTATGTAGTGGGGTTAACAGGTGGTATAGGCAGTGGCAAAACAGCAGTTTCTGACACGTTTGCCGACTTAGGAATTGATGTTATCGATGCTGATATATTGGCTCGTGAAGTAGTTGAACCGGGTAGTCCGGCACTCCACGTTATCGCGAAAAAGTTTGGTGATAAATCTTTGTTAGCAGATGGCAATTTAAATCGACAATATATTCGAGAGATCGTATTTTCAGACCCCTTGCTGAAAACCTGGCTAGATAATCTACTCCATCCGATGATCCGCAAAAATATGCAACGTCAATTAAAACAAGCAAAATCCCCCTATTGTATTCTCGCCGTGCCTTTATTAATCGAAAATAGCATGATGGCGATGGTTAACCGAGTTTTGGTTGTGGATGTTGACGAAGAGGTGCAGTTACAGCGAGCAGCGAATAGAGATCAGCAATCTAGCCAACAAATCAAAAATATAATGGCTAATCAGGTCTCCCGTGAAGTACGCTTAAGCCATGCTGACGATGTGATTGATAACAATGGATCTGTGGATAATTTAAAAAAACAAGTTGAACAATTGCACCAACAATATTTACTGCAGACTACCAATCAAATCGCGCTAGTTTAACCAGGATTTAAGCCAATAATCAATTTTGCTAGAACAAGCATCTAACAACAGACAAAAATATGTTATGTTGTCCTCCTAACTACCGCTTTACAGATTAAAAACACCTATTGCTAAAATTTTGAGGGTTGTTTGATTTACAACTTTATTATCTTGGGGTTGAAATCTGATGCGTTTTGCGGTGTAGTTCCCTTTATAATAATCATTCAATAGTCAGTTCTAACTATTTTGATTTTGCTTTTTAAGAACAATAAGTCTTCCGTCTGCGTATAGATTCTTTAGGATAATTAATGTCATTAGCTGTTTATGAGTTTCCATTAAACGAAAAAGTCAGGACCTATTTACGTCTTGAACAGTTGTTTATTCAACTCAAACAAAGCGCAAAAGCCCAAGAAGATTGGCAATTTATGAGCTTTTTTGAGGCTCTATTTACCCTACTTGATCTCTTAGAGCGACTGGATATTCGCAGTGACATTTTAAAAGATATTGAAGTTCACGAAAAAAACCTAGTGTATTGGTCACAGCATCCGAAAATTGATTCAGAAGCACTGCAAGCTGCACTGCAAAAAATACTCCGTCTTAGAGATCAACTCAAACACTCGAAAAAAATAGGCGCGACACTCAAAGAAGATAAATTTCTAAGCTCAATTAGACAACGCTTTTCCATTCCAGGTGGTACCTGCAGTTTTGACCTGCCAAATTTACACTACTGGATTAAACAGCCGCTGGAGCTGATCCGCAATGATATTAATAATTGGCTAAAAGAGTTCGATTTAATTAATGAAGCCATAGATATTACCTTAGCTTTTTTACGTGAAAGAGGACGTTTTACTGGGATCACTGCTGAAAATGGTTTTTATCAAGGGATAGCCGATGATAAGAGTGAGTTAATTCGAATCCAAAGTGTCACTGATGAAGGCTATTACCCCATGTTAAGTGGCAACAAATACCGTTATGCGATTCGATTTATGCTGTTTACTGCAAATGAAAATGGCAGTAGCCAAGTGACTGATTCCATTCCATTTAAAATTGCCAGTTGTTAGGAGTCTAATAGTGCTATGCTAGTGTCCTGCCCCACGTGTTCTAAAAAAGTAGAATGGAATGAAAGCAGCTTATTTCGACCATTTTGTTGTAAGCGTTGTCAGCTCATTGATCTTGGTGAATGGTCTAATGAAGAAAAGTTCATTGCCTCTAATAGTCCAAATAGTGATGGTAAAAACCAACCCCTTCCTGATGTTGAAGATATAGAAGCCATCTTGGCTCAACAGCAACAAGACTTTTTTAAAGAATAGGCTCCAGCGCTTCTACCATTAGTTGTAAACTTACGCGCCCCCTAAACTCATTGATATCTAGCTTGTAAGCAACTTGAATTTGTTTACAACCGTGATTAGGCCAGAGCTTTGGGTCTATGTTAAATGCTATCGCATCCACCAATACGCCTGATTCGCTTTTCAACATCAATTTGAGGTGCTTTCCTCCCAACAACTTTTGATCCACAGGAGTAAAGGTGCCGTCAAAAATCGGCTCAGGAAAACCTTGTCCCCATGGGCCACAATCTTTTAATTGTTGAGCGAATTCCAATGAGAATTCTTGGTGGGAAAGTTCTCCGTCGCTTAATACCTGCCCGCTTAGGTCTTTATCTTTTAACAACTCATGGCTAACTTGCTCAAAAACACGTTTAAATGCAGTGAACTTGTCGGCATAAATTGTCAAACCTGCAGCCATGGCATGACCACCAAACTTAACAATCACATCAGGATAGCGACTGTTTATTTCTTCTAGCAAATCACGAATATGCAGACCTGGGATAGATCTAGCCGAGCCTTTTAATGTTTCGTCATCTTGATTAGCAAATGCAATGGTTGGGCGATTGTATTTTTCTTTGATTTTACCGGCAACGATACCAATAACGCCTTGGTGGAAATCAGACTGATAAACAATTATTCCATTTTTTGATTGGTCACCATCAATTTCCAAGCTTTCTAAACTGGCTAGCGCTTGGTCTTGCATCGATTGCTGAATTTCCCTGCGTTCGCGGTTTAATGAATCAAGTTCAACAGCCATTTGCCGAGCTTTTGCATGATCAGCAGCCAATAAACATTCGATGCCCAAAGACATGTCGTCTAAGCGGCCGGCGGCATTAAGCCGTGGACCAAGAACAAAACCTAGATCACTGGACACCATTCTTTCAGAACTCTTACCGGCAACTTCTACCAAGGCTTTGATACCGGGTCGACATTTACCACTTCGAATACGCTGTAAACCTTGGTAAACCAAGACACGATTATTACTATCCAAAGGTACAACATCAGCCACTGTACCCAAAGCAACAATATCTAAAAATTCTGCTAAATTTGGTTCAGGGATAGCTCGCTTTTCAAACCATTGTTTTTGTTTTAGGTGATTTCTAAGGGCTAACATCAAATAAAACGCGACCCCTACCCCAGCGAGGTTTTTAGATAAAAACTCACAGCCAGGTTGATTAGGGTTCACTATTGCATCAGCCTGAGGTAGACGATCTGCTGCCAAATGATGATCGGTAACCAAGACTTTAATTCCAAGGGCTTTAGCTCTATCCACTCCACTAAAACAAGCGATACCGTTGTCTACGGTAATGATTAATTGCGCACCTTGTTGATGGGCGACGTCGACTATTTCAGGACTTAAGCCATAGCCAAAATCAAACCGATTAGGCACTAGATAAGTGTGATCAGTAGCTCCCATTCTAGCCAAACACAGCATAGTCAGAGCAGTACTTGTTGCGCCATCGGCATCAAAATCACCAACAATGATAATTTTAAGCTGCTTTTCCAATGCATCACTAAGCACTTCAACGGCGGCCTCGATACCAGAAAGGTTTTGATAATGCAGTAAGGCTCTTGCTCCTTTATCTAACTGACTTGCTTCTTCAATTCCTCGACTTGCAAAAATTTGTCGAATTATTGGTTGAGAAATATCGGCTAAATGAGAGTCAGGGACAGGTTGGCGACGGACAATTTTGGCTGGCATAAGATACCGTTGTTTGATGTGGCAGATGTAACACTGGGAAAGGCTCAAAACACTGGGTGTTTTGAGCCTCAATTTTATAATTTAGATTTGATTTAATTTCTGTAACAGAGCATCAGCAGGCATGTAACCACCAACCAAAGAACCGTCTGGTAATATGATGTTAGGCGTGCCATTTACACCTACTCGTGTACCAAATGCATATTCATCTGCGACTTTATTACTACAAGTAGTGCCATTCACATCGGCCCCGGTTTTTGCTGCGGTAAGGGCACTTTGTTTATCATCGGCACACCATACTGCTACCATATCGTAATAAGTTTGTGTATTAAGACCACCTCGAGGGTAAGCTAAATAGCGAACTGTAATACCTTTTTCGTTGTAATCGTCTATTTCACGGTGCAGTTTTCGGCAGTATCCGCAGGTAATATCAGTGAAAACATTAATGACGTACTTTTCATCTTTTGCTTTAAACTCAATCACATCTTCATCAGAAAAATCAGAAACGCCTTCTAAACGAAGTTCTGACAATTTAATGTCAGTTTCATTCCGCATTCCCGCATCAACATTGAAGATTCGGCCACTTACCAAGTATTTACCATCTTCGCTGGTGTAAAATAGACCTTGATTAGTTGAGACTTGCGCTAAGCTAGGTACAGGTGAATCTCCTATAGCAAAGACTTTAAGCCCGAGCACATTTTCTAGCTTTTGTTTCGTCTTAGTGTAGTCAGCACTGCCCATTGAGGTATTTTGCTGCGATTCATTTTTAGGAATATTTTCTGCCTGATGCTTGACCATCACTTTAGCGGTATCTTGGGTATCAGCTGCGTTTTGTGAATCTTTCATCATTGCGTAAGTTGACGCGGCTGCAACACACAAAGTCACCAAAATTAGAGGTGGTTTTATCCAGTTTTTCATTTACCTTCCTATTAATTAACCATTATTAACTACGTTGTAAGATGTAGACCTGCGAAATGAACAAATAATTGCATCTAAACAGTTAATTTTTAGTGTTCAAAATTTTTCATTAGTTTATAACGAAAGCCACTTTGATCCAATCTAAGCAAAGCATCCAAATGCATAAATGCGCACCTTTTTTACGAATATCGTCTAATTGGAAAGCAATGATTACAGATTGACAATTTATCCTCTTGGGTGATGCTCTTCCACCAGCATTTGCAGCCTTTGTGTAGCTACATGAGTATAAATCTGTGTTGTTGATAAATCACTGTGACCTAACAACATTTGCACAACTCTTAAATCTGCACCGTGATTCAGTAAGTGAGTAGCAAAGGCATGACGCAATGTATGAGGCGAGAGATGGGTTTGAATACCTGCAACAAGTGCATAATGCTTTATTCGATGCCAAAACGTTTGTCTGGTCATCATCACCCCACGATTACTTGGAAAAACGATGTCTGATTCTGTCTTCAAAAGGTTACCGCGTGCTAACTTAATAAACCTCAGTAACCATTCAATAGCTTCTTCTCCAAGGGGCACTAATCGCTCTTTATTACCTTTACCGGTAACTCGTATAACCCCTTGTTGTAATCCCATTTGTTCCATACGCAAAGACACTAATTCCGATACCCGAAGACCGGTGGCATATAGTACTTCCAACATTGCCTTATCTCTAAACTCAATTGGGTTATCGATGTTTGGCGCATTGAGTAAATCATCGACCTGCTCTTCACTTAGGGTTTTAGGTAGGGATTGCGGTAGCTTAGGGTTGCGCATTTGTGCGATAGGATCATCTTCTCGCAACTTTGATTGCAGTAGATAAATATTGAACATGCGCAGACTACTTAAAAAACGAGCGATGCTGCGTTCAGACATTTTTAAGTCGTATTGAAAGGCTAAATACTGGTCGATATCAGATTTAGCAAATTGTTGCAGAGAAAAATTAGCCAAATGCTTTTCAGCAAAGGTACAGAACTTCAATAAATCTGAACGATAGGCGTTGAGGGTGTGCTCGCTTAAACCTTTTTCTATCCAAATAGAATCAATAAAGGTTTCAATTAAAGTTAGATGATGATTTTGTACTGCCACTTACTACTCCTTACTCATCATTTAACGTAGGTTTTTAAGCATCAGTTTGGCTTCTTCTGAACCTTTTTCTACCGCCTTTTCAAGCCAGCCTTTAGCCTTCTTAGGATCTGATTTAGTACCAACCCCTTGCATATAAGCTTTTGCTGTCGCAAGCATACCTTCGACAGAGCCCCACTTAGCACTTTGCTCATAGAAAACGGTGGACAATACCGGGTCTTTTTTAAGCCCATTATCTGTCTCATGTAATTGCCCCAGTCCAAAAGCGGCAGCAGAATTTTGCATTCCATAGGCAATAATATAATACGACTCCGACTTCTGTGGATTAATCTCAACGAGTTCGCCGCTTGCATATATGTAGCCTAATTCAACCAGCGCACTTTGATTATTGGTAGCGGCGCTTTGTTGAAGATACTTCAGCCCAACATCGATGTTCTGTTCTCGACCCTCACCATAAAAATAACAGTAGCCAACATCATACAAAGCACTGTGTAAATCGAATTCAACCGCTTTTTCATAGTAATCACAGGCTAGCTTATAATCTGACTCGCCGAGCTCACCTAAATAGTAAATATCCGCGAGATTCTCTGCTGCAAAACCATTGCCTTGGCTGGCTGCTTTCTGGTACCAACTTATTGCGCTTTCAAGGTCTTTTTCTACCCCGTTACCATAGCGTAAAGCAGTAGCGTAGTTGTTTTGTCCTGTGGAGTTACCGCCTCGAGCAGAAAATTGATAAAAGTTAACAGCCCTTTCTAAATCAACGGGTACTCCTTCTCCATGTTCGTAAAAGTAACCTAAATTCGCAGCAGCTCGAAAACTGCCTTTATTTACCGCTTGCACATAATAGGCGATTGATTGCCGTATGTTTTTTTCAACGAGTTTACCTGCACGATAAATAACACCTAATTCAAACAGGGCATCTTTATCCCCTAACTGAGCGGCTTGTTTAAAACGTTGAATACCTAGAGGCACATTGTTGTAATGGTCGATTTCAATAAATGCTAAGCCATAAGCGCAACTGGCTATTTCTTTAGCGCTACTTTGGGGGTCATCTATTACTTGCTCATAGAATTTAACCGCTAAATCGTAATTCCGCTTTTCGACTTCATCACCATACAAATCTCCTAATCTACAACCGGCTAATTGAAAACCAGCATCTAGAGATTGTTGAAAATAGTTTACAGCTTGTGACAAATCGCGATTGACTCCTCGGCCAAAACGATAAGCAAGAGCGAGATTATACAGAGCGTTGGGCTCTCCTTGTTGTGCAGCTTGTTGATACCAATAGACCGCCTTTTTTCTATCTTTGTTGATACCAAAGTGAGAAAAGGTGTATAAGATCCCATAATCTAGCTGAGCTTTTGCATAACCTTGCTGCGCCAATTCCTCTATTATTGCCAATCCTGCGTCACTATCTTGTTGATTGTTCCATCTTCCGTTTAATAAAATATGCGCGTAATCTAATTTTGCGCGTGGATATTTTTCACCTAAACGTTGCAGTAAATAGCTAAGTTTTTGGTTAACTAAGGGCGTGATCAAGCCAAAGGTTGTATTGTAATTATTAATAGCAGTGCGCCAATATGAAAAATATTCTTCAGATAAATTAGCTAATAACAAATCGAACGGTGAACTTTTATTGGGTTGATTTAAAAACCCCTCCAACCAAGTGTTAGTCGCCTCTTCAGCCCCTAAAGTTTTTACATTATACTGGTATAAGTGTGCAGCTTCCTCAGCTTCAAAAGGGTCTTGGGTGGATAACATATACTGTCCAAGAGCGGCACTGGCATTAATAAATCCATTTTCTGAATAGGTGAGCAAATCATCCATTCTAAATTCGAACTCATTATTATTTTGTTGGTGCAAATAAGCATTAGCTAATGCAACAGACGCTACCGCCCCTAAATTCTCAGCGTTTTCCAATGACTGGATAACCAACTCTGGATGATCATTCTTTAACCAAGTGTTAAATTGCCAAAGAAACGCCGCTATGCTGCCCGTCTGGAAACGGTTTTCCATTTGTATTTTAGCTAACTGCTTACTTTTTCCATTTTGCGGGATAAGTAGATTTTGTTGGCGGGCAAAAAACTCGGTGTTTTCCACATAATAAACTGAGTATTTAGAAGTGATACTGTCCATTGCATGTACTTTGAATACAACTTGATTCCCTAAACGAACCATTTCCATATCAAAAACTCTGATTCCCACCCAATTAAAGATGATTTGCGCTTCATAAAGCTCTCGAATCGTAATCGCTTGTTGGGGAGTTTTACCGTTTCCAGATTGCAATAACAGAGTTGAAATAAGGTCAATTTTAGACCTAAGTTGCATACCTAGTTCGTCGTTTGTTGAGCTTTCGGCGCAATGTAGAGCCATTCGATAAGCCACTAAGCTAGTATTATTTAGCGCTAGCGTATCTTCGATAGCCCGTTGGTGCTGTTTACTACAAAAATCCTCTTCTGGCCAAGACTTTAAACGCTCCAATTGTTGATTGTAAGGTTCAATAACAGATTTAACATCCGCTATAAAAAATTGGTTTATTTGCTGTAACCAGTATTTTTTATCCTCACTCATATTCGTGGTGTCAAAATCCAAGACCATGGGTGGGCTAATATCTTTTGCAGGTTGTGTTGCCGTTGTTGCACACCCTGCCAGTCCTACACCAATTACCAAGATAGAAGTTAGGACTCGCAACAAACACACCCTATTTGGTCTCATATCATTTGAACCCTTTGACTTGTTTAATCAAATCATACGCCGACTGTATATCTTGGGCTTTATTTTTTGCTATTTCAATGGCCTGTTTAGGTAGACCTTTAGACACCAACTTATCGGGGTGGTATTCCGTCATTAGCTTACGATATGCCTTTTTGATTGTGCGACTGTCATCGTTTTGATTAACCCCTAAAATCTTATAGGCATCGGCTAATGATTGCTGCTGCGAATAATGGGATTGTTGCGAGTGGGAGCGACTACGATTACCGCCTGAGTTACCGGTACGGAAGCGAATTTCAGCTTCATACATGGAAAGCAAATATAAAAACTCATGCTCTTTGAATCCCAAGTGACGAGCAGCATTTTCCAATAATCGTTGTTCTTTTTTATCTAATTTCCCATCCACAAAAGCCGCTTGAATTAGGATTTCTAAGAACACCTGTAGGACATCACGTCGACCATGACAAGAGGCTTTAAATTCACGCAAAACCTCATCCATCGGAAAGTCATTGGCTTTGCCTTCACGAAATGCTTGCTGAGCTTCTTTGCGAGTATCTCCTTGCAGATTCATTTGATCCATCAAAGCTGTAGCCATGCGTATTTCGGAATCGGTAACTTGGCCGTCAGCTTTGGCGATGTGCCCCATCAAGGAAAAAAGCGCGTGGAAAAATATCGCTTGAGATTTTAGCTCATCTTGACTGGTAAAAAATCGACTGAACCCGCCCATTTGATTAAAATCACGACTATATCCTTTATCGAAAAAATGACCGATGATAAATCCAATCAACGCTCCTATCGGGCCTCGGAACATAAACCCAAAAACAGTCCCTAACACTCTTCCCCAAATCGGCATTGTTACCCTTCCATATTATTAATTTCATCTAAACGTTGCGGCGTACCTATATCAAACCAAATGCCAGGATGAAGCTGACCAGTAAGTTGGTTTTTATCTGCTAAATCAAAAAGCAGCGGTGCCAACGGTGATTTTCGCCCTTCTAGGTTAGCGAACAAATTCACATCATAAACAGCTATTCCGCTAAAAGTGAATTGATTAGGTGGCTGACGCACAACTGTGTTTCCAGTTAAATTAAAGTCGCCCTTTAGGTTATGTGGGGGGTTATTGACTAAAACCAAATGGCCCAGGCTGCCATTTAACTGACTGGGTAGACAACTAAACTCAAAATTTGAAAAAACGTCTCCATTTATCACCGTAAAACAACCTTGTTCATGCAAACATCGTTTAATTAACGGCAATGCATTGACGATTCCCCCTGCAGTTTCCAATGCGGCAGGTTCAGCAGAATAGTGAATCTGCAAATTAAACTGTGAACCATTCCCCAGATAGGCTTCAATTTGTTCACCCAACCACGCATGATTAATGACCACATGCTCAAAACCGGCAGAAGCTAGCTTTTCCAGATGTAACTCGATTAAGGTTTTACCTTTAACCTTCAACAATGGTTTGGGAGTCGTATCTGTCAGAGGTCGCATACGTTCACCTCTGCCTGCGGCTAAAATCATAGCGACTTTCATTTAGATAACTCCAATAATTTTGGTTTAACTATATTGTCTATTAGGGCAACCAACTCCGTTAACTCCAAATATTTTTTACCAACTTCAAGAATATAATCTAAGGTGCGAGATATATGGGTTAAATAATCGCTTTTACCATCTCGATGAAAGAGTCGACAAAATATTCCGCTTGCTTTGAGGTGCCTTTGCATTCCGCTCAAATCAAACCAGCATAAGAAATCTTGCCATGGATATTGTCCATAAAAACGTTGATGGAATTGACGTAATAATTCATCTACTTGTTCACTAGGCCACTTCTGATAGCAATCTCTTAATAACGATACCGCATCGTAGGTAATTGGGCCAATTACCGCATCTTGAAAATCAATCACGCCAATATCGCCATTGGCTAACAACATCAAGTTGCGACTATGAAAATCTCGATGCACACCGACTTGAGGTTGAGATTTGAATGTTCGATGTAAAAATTCGTAGGATTTTTCTACAGTATCCAGTTGGCTTTTTGTTAGCTTGATGTTTAAATGCACCTCGATTAACCAGTGGGTAAAAATGTACTTTTCTTTTGCTAACAATTCATCATCGTAAAGCGGTAAAGGTTGACCGTTTGACACCATACAAGATTGAATGGCGGGAATTTGATTAAGCGCTTGAGTATACAGGTGGTGCATCGTATCCAAATTTAGCCCTTGGCTAAATTGCATATCGCCAAAATCTTGTAAGCAATAAAAACCCAGTTTGGGATTATGGGCGAGCACTTTTGGTACTATGACTTGATGTTGGAAATAGGCATTAGCAAGATTGACAAATTTGCAGCTATCTTCGAATTCTGGTGGCGCGTCTACCGCAATAATTGAGGTATGAGTTAATTCATCCCTAAATCGAAAATAGCGACGAAAACTCGCATCGCCAAAAATCATTTCTATTTTCTGGCATTTAAACGCGGTAGAAGAATTTATCCATTCTAACAATGCCTGCTCAATTTGCACTATTTGTGTCACTTTTTACCTCATATTTGTGGTATAAATATAGCCATTGCGAGAGCATAATAGATCAAAGGAAATCCATTGTGGTGTATTTTTTGGGAAGTTTATTAGTAAATCGTGTTCAAGCACTTAAAATTTACACTTTTAATGTCGATTATCGACCTCTACATGGCAATTTAACTTAGACCCTGTATGCAAATTAACCAAATCACTTCTTTACTCCTAACCTGCACTGTTGGGAGTGTTGCGGCTCAAGTTCAGCCCATTTCTTCTTGTAAAATTAATACAGAAGAGTTTATTGCTGACCAATCTATATCAGCCGACCAAATTAGAGTCAAAGCTAATCGCGCTGAAATCCAGCAAAATCGTTATGCGACCTTTGAAGGCGATATCGTTATTGATAACGAAAAAGCCCGGATTTTGGCTGACAATGCCACTATCGATAAAGACAATACGGAATTAAAAGCCACAGGTGATGTTAGTTATAACGATAATTTGATGGTAGTGCAAAGTAGCGATGTTCGATTGAATACAACTTCCGGCCAATTATCCATGAGTAATACCGAATATCATTTACGTCAATTCGGTGGAAGAGGCGCTGCTGGTGTAATAGATATTGATGAGCAAGTAGGCATCGAGTTAACTGACGTGAGTTACTCGACTTGCCCTGAAGGTGATGAAGATTGGAAGATAAATGCTAGCAGCATTAAGATTGAAGAAGATGCTTTATGGGGTGAAGCGGTCAACACAGTTTTCTATTTGAAAGATATTCCAGTTTTTTATCTACCGTACTTTGTCTTTCCCGTATCAGATCAGCGGCAAACAGGTTTGTTATTCCCCGAGATTACCACTTCAAGCACAACAGGGTTAGATTACGAACAACCGTTTTACTGGAATATAGCGGAAAATTACGATGCCACATTTTCACCTCGGGTTATGACTGATCTAGGTGTGATGTTAAAAACAGAATTTCGCTATCTAACTGAACAAAACGACGGACAAATCAATATAGAGTATTTGGATAACGATAAAAGTACCAGTGACGGTGATGCCAGATACTTTTATAGATTGTTGAATTCCACCAGCATTGGCGAAAATTGGAACTTAAACATTGATTACAATGCCTTAAGTGACGACAACTATATTGTTGACTTCGGCTCGGATTTTTATAATCGCGCAGACACTCACTTGTATCAAACTATGGCACTGAATTATTACAGTGATAGCTTGGATTTTTCGCTTAGCATCAAAGATTTTGAGGTTATCGGTGATCATCCAACCAATTATCGTGCTCTACCAGAGTTGAAACTGAATTATCAAGCAGATATGTTTGCCGGATTAGAGTTTCGATTTAACTCAGAACTCGCTTATTTTGAAAATAAACAAGCAGATTTACCCAAGGCAACTCGATTTCATATAGCCCCGAGTGTGGCATTGCCATTGCGCGCTCATTGGGGTGAGTTTTTAGCAGAAGCTACGCTATTAAATACCTATTATCGTCAAGATAATATCGAAGATACGTCACTAACTGAGCGTGCCAATCGCTCCTTAGCACAAGGGCGTATATTCGGTGCTTTGCATTTTGAAAAAGATATTCAGTGGTTTGATAATGAACTCAGACAAACATTGGAGCCGAAAATTCAGTACTTGTACACTAGTTACGATGACCAAAACGATATAGGGCTTTACGACACAACTCGTCTTCTAAATGACTTCAATGGTTTGTTTCGAGGTCAAGAATTTACTGGTTTAGACAGAATTAGCGATAACAATCAGGTAACCGTTGGTTTAACCACCAGAATATTAGATGAAAATAGTCGGGAACAATTTGCCCTTAGTTTAGGTCAAATTTTCTATCTCAAGGAAAACCGAGTCGTCGCAGCGAGTAAAGATGAAGATCAATCTGCCTTAGCCTCTGAATTAGATTGGCAAATAGGCAGTAAATGGTTTGCTCACTCAGAAATACAGATTGCTACTAAAACTGATAAAGTAGAGCGCAGCAGTATTTCATTGGAATATCAATTGAGTGAAGATAAAATATTCCAATTGAACCACAGATTTGTGCGGAATTTATCGGGCGAAAAAATTGATCAAATGGGATTAACCGCAAGTTGGCCTCTGGCAGATAATTGGCATTGGGTCGGTAGGTGGTATAAAGATTTAAACACCCAACGTACCATCGAAACCTATACGGGTATCCAGTACGAGTCTTGTTGTTGGGCAATTAGCATTGTTGGTCAGCGGTACTTAAGCAACCGATATGATGATTCTGGTTTACCAGACACGCAGGAATTTGAGACCAGTGTTAATTTGAAATTTAGCTTTAAATTTACTGGTGGCGAAGCAAGAACGAGCCGCCGAGATATGCTCGAAGATGGTCTTTTTGGTTACCGCCAATCTTACCTGATAAATTAATAACAGATATAATGTCCTAATTAAGGACATTTCCACAACGTTTTGAGTAAAAGTAATAAACATGAAATTATTAGTCGTCGCTATAGCTTTAACCACACTTCTTACCTTTCAAAGTGTGGCGCAACAGGTTTCGTTAGATAAAGTAGCCGTCATAGTTGATCAGGGAGTCATTTTAGAAAGTGAAATAAAAGCCTTGGTTGAACAAGTGAAACGTAATGCTGAAACCAATAATCAAACTTTACCTTCAGATCGTGCTTTGCGCACACAGGCAATTGAAAAATTAGTCACTGATAATCTACAAACTCAAATGGCTCAAAAAATGGGGATACAAATTAGCGATCCTCAACTTGACCAGACGATTGCAGGTATTGCCGCAAACAATAATTTACCTATGGACCAATTTAGAGCGGCTATCGCCCGAGACGGTATCCCTTTTGAAGTCTACCGTGAAGATATTCGTAAAGAGCTAATCACCCAAGAAGTAAGACGAGCCAATGTTCGTAGAAGGGTTTATATCACGCCTCAGGAAATAGAAAACTTAGTGAAGTTAATTGATGAGCAAGGCGCGAAACAAGCAGAATACAACTTAGGACATATATTGATTGGTTTTCCGCCGCAACCTACCGATGAGGATATTGCTAAAGCAAAATCAACTGCCGACAAAGTATTAGAATTACTTAACAATGGATCTGATTTCACACGAATAGCCATAGCCTCATCTTCTGGCTCTAAAGCACTGGAAGGTGGTGATTTAGGTTGGATGAATATCAACTCCATGCCGACTCTGTTTGCAGAGGCTGTGCAAGATAAAGACAAAGATGAAGTCGTTGGACCGATACGCAGTGGCGCTGGTTTCCATATTCTAAAAGTCAAAGATTTACGTGGTGTTGAGGTTGTCAAAGTACAGGAAGTGAATGCTAGGCATATACTTATCAAACCGTCAGTGATCTTAAGCGATGAAAAAGCAAAAGAGAAACTAGAAGAATTCCGTAAACAAATCGTCGCCGGTGAAGCCACATTTGAAGATCTTGCTAAAGAGCACTCTGCAGATCCAGGTTCAGCAATCAAAGGTGGTGAGTTGGGCTGGAATGATCCGAATATCTATGTTCCCGCGTTCAAAGATGCCTTAGCGAATCTAGAAGCTGATGAAATCGGTCAACCTTTTCGCTCTTCACACGGCTGGCATTTAGTGCAAATGATCGGCAAGCGAGTTGACGATGCCACCGACAAACGCAAAGAAGACAAAGCCTATCAGCTTATTTTCAATCGTAAATTTACTGAAGAAACCGATGCTTGGTTAAGAGAAATGCGCGATGCAGCTTATATCGAGGTGTTAGACTCCTCTTCTGAATTAGGAAGTTAAATTGCCCTTTAAAATAGCAATCACGCCAGGTGAACCAGCAGGAGTTGGGCCTGACCTTATTATTCAATTAGCGCAAAAACAGTGGGATGCCCAACTAGTTGTATTTGCTGACCGTAGCATGTTAGCTGAACGGGCAGAGATGCTTGGCCTGCCTTTAACTCTGCTTGATTACGAAAATGGAGTTGCTCAAGTACAAGAGCCTGGACAGCTTTATATCATCGATATTCCGGCGAAAGTTAAAGTGGTTGCGGGTCAACTTGATGCCAAAAATGGCTTATACGTTGTGGAAACGTTACGTCAAGCTTGCGCTAAAAATATGAATCAAGAGTTTGATGCAGTAGTTACCGGCCCGGTGAATAAAGGCATTATCAACAAAGCGGGTATTTCCTTTAGTGGACATACGGAATATTTTGCCAGTCAATCAAACACCCAAGACGTGGTGATGATGTTATCCACAGAAGGCTTGCGAGTGGTTTTAGCCACTACTCATATCCCCTTAGCTTATGTGGCAAAAGCCATAACTCGCGAAAGGTTACACAAGGTGCTGCACATAGTGCATACCGATATGAAACTTAAGTTTGGGATCCCCACTCCGCACATTTTTGTATGTGGATTAAACCCTCATGCCGGTGAGGATGGGCATTTAGGGCGAGAAGAAATTGATATCATAATTCCTGCACTAGAGGAATTACGTGAACAAGGGCTGAAAATCACCGGTCCTCTGCCAGCAGACACCATGTTTCAAGAAAAGTATATGCAGCAAGCTGACGTCATTCTTACTATGTTCCATGACCAAGGGTTACCGGTTTTAAAATACAAAGGGTTTGGTCAGTCGGTCAACACCACTTTAGGCCTTCCCTTTATTCGCACATCGGTCGACCACGGAACCGCATTAGATTTAGCGGGAACAGGTGAAGCCAATCCAGGAAGCTTCGAATGTGCCATTAATGACGCGCTAAAATTGGCAGTAAAAAGCATATGAGTAAACAACATTTAGGTCACACAGCACGTAAACGCTTTGGTCAAAACTTCCTTCACGATGCATATATTATTGATCAAATTGTCTCGGCTATTCACCCTGTTGACGGCGAGAATTTAGTTGAAATAGGTCCTGGCTTAGCGGCTTTGACTGAACCAGTATGTGAGCACATAAGCAAATTAAACGTAGTCGAATTAGACCGAGACTTAGCGAATCGACTGAAATCTCACCCGTTCATTTCGAAAAAATTAAATGTAATAGAAGCTGACGCATTAAAATACGATTTTTCCCAGTTGTGTGATGAGCAAAACCCATTGCGTGTATTTGGCAACTTGCCTTACAACATATCAACCCCTTTAATGTTCCACTTATTCTCTTTTGCTAATAAAATCAAAGATATGCATTTTATGCTGCAAAAAGAAGTGGTAAATAGGTTAGCCGCTAAAGCAGGCGAAAAGAATTACGGTAGATTATCCGTTATGGCTCAATATCACTGCCAAGTGATACCCGTTCTGCATGTACCACCAGGGGCGTTTAACCCTCCGCCTAAAGTGGATTCTGCTGTAGTGAGATTATTACCCCATGACAAAAAACCAGTTGAAGTGATTGAACAGAAAATGTTGAATCAAGTCTGCGCCCAAGCGTTTAATCAACGCAGAAAAACCATTCGCAATAGCTTAAAAAAGTTGATTGAAGAAAAACAGCTTGAAGATTTAGGGATTAACCCTGAATTAAGAGCAGAAAATCTGAGTCTTGCAGATTTCGCAATTGTAGCTAACTTCCTCTCTCAACAAGGAGCTTAAAGATTATGGACACTAACGATATTTGTATCGATGTGCAAACTCAATATCTGGAAGATAGATTTCCAGAAAGCGAGGAAAAATATGCATTTGCGTACAAAATAACAATCACCAATAACAGTCAAGGTGAGGTCACCCTACTCAATCGTTATTGGCTAATTACCGATGGAAATGGCGACAAATCCGAAGTTTCAGGTAAAGGTGTGGTTGGAGAGCAACCTTTAATTAAACCCGGTGAATCTTTTCAGTATACCAGCGGCGCCATATTGGACACTCCTGTGGGGACGATGCAGGGCCACTATGAATTTAGCTGTGATAAAAATGATGAATTGCTTAAAGTGCCTATTGAAGTTTTTAGGTTAGCCGATACAAATGTTCTTAATTAACCGTTAAACAAGCATTGCGCAAATTATATGTCTAATTATGTAGTGGGTGATATCCAAGGTTGCTACGCCGGTCTTCGGCAACTGCTAGACAAAGTACAATTTGATCCCAGCCGAGATAAATTATGGGCGGTGGGCGATCTTGTGGCCAGAGGCCCTGATTCCCTCGACACCCTACTATTCCTTAAGTCCCTAGGTAGCGCATTTGAAACCGTGTTAGGCAATCACGACTTACATTTTCTTGCCATATTTGGAAAATTAAAGAAAGCTAAACGGAGCGACTTTTTAGAGCCTCTTATACAGTCCCCACACGCAGAAGAACTCGCAAATTGGTTAAGAAGTAAGCCTTTAGCATTGCGTATCAACAAAGATACTCTGCTTAGTCATGCGGGCTTATACCCACACTGGTCCTTTGAAAAAGCACTAGGTTTAAGTGATGAAGTTAGCACTATTCTTGCCGGCCCCAAACATTTAAGCTTGTTGTCTTCCATGTATGGCTCTAAACCAGACCGTTGGGAAGAAGAACTGAAAGATACAGATCGATTACGCTTTATCATCAATGCGTTTACCCGCATGCGTTATCTCAAAAAGTCATCTATTTTGGAATTTGAAACAAAATGCGCACCTAATAAACTCAATAGTAATTTAAATCCTTGGTTTACTATTAAGAATGACAACATCAATAAGCATCAGCGCATTGTATTTGGTCACTGGGCAACGTTAATGGGAAAAACCCATTCCAATCAATATGTTGCGTTGGACACCGGTTATGTTTGGGGACATACCATGACCTTATATTGTATTGAAAGTGAAAGCCGAATTAGCGTTCAAAATAATAGTAAGCAACTCGCTTAATACTTCCCTTCTTCCTTTCTAAAGGATCAGCGTCAAATGTCGATAATTTAAATAGAATCTAATTTATTAATTAATTCAGTGTGTTATAAGATGTTACGTAACTGATTTCTGACTTTCCAAATGGTTGCGGGTTAGTTAAAGTAAGGTCGCTAATTATCATTGGGGATTTATACTTATTAATCGTTTTATGTACGTATCAATTCATTTAGTCATTATGTTTACTGAAAACCAGTGTTAGACTGATTTCACAGTTAAGTCACTTTATTTATGACTTTTATGGCAAAGTTTGACACACTTAAAACCGTATTGTTAAAAGTTTGATCTTCGCAAATATAATAATAATAAGATCACTAAACCAGAGGAATATCTAAATGAAAATATCAGTCGCATTAAGAGTAATAGGTGGTTTTACCGTTATTTCTGTTCTACTGCTGGTAATAGGTGTTTCTTCGCTATTGAATTTTAACTCCATTAACTCTGCAACTGATGAAGTTAATACACTAGCAATCCCCACGCTTAATGCTAGTAATCAACTTAAAATATCATTTTTAAATATGGGAAGGCTGACGGTTGCAGGTTTTTATGAAACAGACTCGGATGCTTTAAATAGTCAGTTGGAAAATCTACTAGCAAGTGAATCAAACTTCAAAAGTGAAGTGACGATGATCAAAAGTAAAGTCAGTAAAGACCCGACTTTCAGTCAAGCCTTGAAGAATGTAGAAGGCATTTATCAGCAATACAATGACAACGTGACTAATATGTTCGAAAAACGAAAAGCCTACTTAGATGAAGGGGCGCGACTAGCGGATATTGTTGAAAACGTTGAAGACAATTCAGATGACTCTTCTACGCTGCTTTTAGATTTTGCAGATTTGGATAGCGTACAAAGCGACGCCCAGTTAAGTAAAGCGGCTGAAATTGGCAGCACTTTAGAATCCACATTACTGTCTCTTTTAACTGTTAGTGCTGACTACATTAAAACAGAAAACTTAGTTCGAGCAGGTACTATTGGTAACGAAGTTGAGTTGATTATCGGTCAAATTTCAGAACAGTTAGCGGACATGCAGTCATTGGTTGGCTCACGAGATGACAGCGGCACTATGCAAGAAATCACCAATCTCGTGAGTTCTGTCATTAGCTCGGTTACTGCATCAGATGGACTATTAAATACACAAGTAACCCGTTTAAACAATCAAATAATTTCAGCAGAAGCATTAGCAGCATCTGAAGAAAATATCCAACAAGCCATTGCAGAATTAAATGCATTGCTGCAGGTCGCCGAAGAAAAAACTAACGCCATGAAAGAACAGGTAGCGAATCGTGTATCTTTAGGCACTACCGTCATTATCGTGTTAACCATCGTCTCAGCAGTATTAGCTGCATGGATAGCCTGGGCAAGTGTAAGGGCAATAACGGTGCCCCTTAGAAAAGTCAATGAAGTTTTACATGTTGTCTCTTCAGGTGATTTAACACGCAAGTTAGATGACAGCTCTGATGATGAATTTGGCGAGCTGGCCACCAGTGTTAATAATCTTATCGAAAGTCTTAAAACCTTAATAAGCGGAATAAGTACACGAGCATCTCAATTGGCAGCGGCATCTGAGCAAACGTCAACGGTAACCGCACAAACAACCCATTCCATTCAGAATCAGAAGTCTCAAGTTGCCCAAGTGGCAACTGCAACCACTGAAATGCACAGTACTTCGCAAATGGTCACCCAAAGCGCAGAAGATACTCTAAACCAAATCCGTCACGCAGATAAAGAAGCGGAAAAAGTAAAAGGGATCTCGTTAAATAATAAAATGACCATTGAAAAGCTGGCAGTGGATGTAGACGACGCGGCGAATGTAATTAATAAACTTCATCAAGATAGCGCCAGTATTGGCGGGATTTTGGACGTGATACGTGGCGTAGCTGACCAAACTAACCTATTAGCCCTTAACGCCGCCATAGAGGCTGCAAGAGCCGGTGAACACGGTCGAGGCTTTGCCGTAGTAGCCGATGAGGTGCGAACCCTTGCCAGCCGGACGCAAAAGTCGACCCAAGAAATTAATGACATGATTGAAATGCTGCAAGCTGGCGCGGAAAAAGCTGTGATGGTGATGAATCAAGGAAAAGAGCAGACTACCGTGTGCGTAGAAGAAACCGAAAAAGCCACTCAAGCCTTGGATTTGATTACTGAAGCTGTGCATAGAGCCCATGATGTTAGTAGCCAAATTGAACAATCAGCGAGAGAACAAAATGTGGTATCTCAAGAGATCAGTGAAAAGCTTGAGAATATTGTCGGCATTGCAGAAGAAACCTCGACGGGTGCACAACAAACCGCAGATTCAAGTGTAGAAGTCGCTCGTTTAGCAGAAGAGCTTCAAGCTTCTATTCAACAATTTAGAGTCTAAATTAGGCTAAACTACAAAATTAGGAAAAACAAAAACGCTGCTTATAAGCAGCGTTTTTTTTGGGTGACTTAGTGAGCCTACTTAGATTATTCGAAAAGCGAACGGTGTAGCTCTTTGACAATTTCAGTACTGTCATCCTGATGCACTAGGAATGACATATTGTGTGGGTTAGCCCCATAACAAATCATACGTAAGTTATAGTCTCTGACTGACGAAAATATTTTTGCTGAAACCCCTGCTGCACTATGCATATTGTTGCCAACAACAGTGACCAAATCATAGTCACTCTCGACCACCACTTCACAAAAATCTCGCAATTCATCAAGGGTTTCACGATTAAGCTTTTCTGCCATAGAATTGGTGGGGTTATCTAGGGTAAATGATACTGCTATTTCAGAGGTGGTGACCAAGTCGACACTTAAACTATGTTTAGCGATGATCGTAAACACCTGCTGCAAAAACCCTTGTGCATGCATCATTTTAGGTGTTTTAACGGTTACCATAACCTGTTGTTTGCGACGGGTAATCGCTCGGTAAGGCGGTTCATTGTCGCAATCTCTTACAATCCAAGTACCGCCTTTTTCTGGCTCTTTGCTTGAGCCTACAAACACCTTAATATTTTTACGTAGGGCCGGCTCCATAGTCGCAGGATGCAGTACCTTTGCGCCAAAGTTTGCCATTTCGGCAGCTTCATCGAAGCTCAATTCTGGAAGCGGTCGAGCTGCATCGGTGATACGAGGATCTGTAGTGAACACACCGACTACGTCAGTCCATATTTCACAACTCACTGCATCCAAAGCTTCAGCTAGTAATGCCGCGCTAAAGTCACTGCCACCCCGTCCCAAAGTAGTTGTTCTACCTTGTTCATCAGCGCCAATGAAACCTTGAGTAACATAGACTTTTTGCGATAGCTCTGATTTCATCACTTGGCTTACCAAGGATTTAACTTCATCGATTTGTGGAACTGCCTCACCAAATACCGAATTAGTGCGTAGCACGTTGCGAGCATCAAAGTTCTCGGCTTTTACCCCTTGCTCTTTTAGCACTTCAGCAATAAGCAAAGATGACATTCGCTCGCCGAAAGATAATAATTTGTCTTTCAAGTCATCTCGGTGCAACAACTCTTCGTGATAAGCTACTTTTTCCATTGCTTCAAACAAAGACTGCAATTTTTCGGTGACTTGCTCAGGTTTAGCAAGTTCTGCGACAATTCCATTTTCAATGATTTTAATCTGCTCAATGGTTTCCGTTATTTGGGCATGAGTTAATGCTGTATTAGCAAGGTTAACCAAATGATTGGTTACTCCAGCAGATGCACTCACCACCACCACACGAGTAGATGGGTTAGCCGCGATTATCTTTGCGCAGTTTTGCATTGCAGCATAATTTGCCACACTTGTACCACCAAACTTGGCGATATTAAGGTCAGGAATTGTCACGCTTGATCCTCTTTGATAATAGTCGCAGTAAACTACCAGATATAAACATATTTAAAAGCAATAAATTACAATTTTCTTTGATTTGTTTTGCATTGAATATGCATTTTTAAAATGAATAGTTATTTAGCATTTCCATATAAACATTCAAAAACATTATTTACCCTTAAATTTAGTAGTAATCAGTGAAAACCTCGTTTAGGTCGATTACCCCGAAGCATTAGTCTAATTTGCTTTTGTGGGCAAGTTTAGCGGCGTTATCTTCCCAATTTTGCCCATCAAAAAGGACAATAGTAATGTTAGCCGGTTTAGTATCTAAACAACGTACATTGACGTCGACACCATCTGGATTAGAACGGGGAATATAAAATGGTTTTGCCCCACAGACTTTGCAAAAGGTGTGTTTAGCAACGCCAGTATTGAATCTATATTCAGTTAAAAACTGTTCGCCAGAAATTAATCTAAAGTGCTGTTTGGGGACGATTAAATGCAAAAAACCGAACTTACTGCACACCGAACAATTGCAATCCTCAACTTCGACATGCTCGCCGGATTTCACTTCAAATTGAACCGCTTTACAATGACAACTACCCTTGTATATCACCGATATATCCCTCAACTATTTTTGCCATAAAACTATAAGTTTATAAACTTCTCTTTCTATTTGTTCGGTATCTTAACATTTACAACGTCACCAACTTTCACGTTGTGCTTTGCAAACCAGCCTAAGTTCATTTCTAACGCGTACAGCACCTCAGTTGAAGAATTGATGGAGGTTAAGTCATGGGGTTGCATCCCTAGTATGTCGGTTATCACTCCTTGTTCATCAATGTAGGCAACATCAAGAGGAATAAAAGTATTTTTCATCCACATACCGCCAATACGAGGGCGAGAAAAATTAAATAACATACCACAGCTGTTGCACAGTTCTTTTCGATACATTAACCCTCTGGCCCGCTGCTCAAAGGATTTTGCATATTCCACCGTCAATTCAATTTCATTAATTTTTACCTTAGCTTTTTCAAACTCTAAAGCATTGCTTACGGTAGATAATAGTGACAGACCAAAGAACAAGGCTGTCGCATATATATTTTTAGCTATAATTTTTTGCATGAGCACCCTTCAACGCCATCGCTTGTTTGCCAGGTCTCATAGTATCCCTGGACACACTGACTTTTGACCGTAAAACATTGTTGTTGATTATATCCTATCTGAGTATCGGCAGCATTAGCAGCGGCATTTCCCAAAAACTCTTTAGTTGAACTGGCGGTACAAGCACCTAAGCACGCTAAAACTAGCATCAACGAAAATATCTTCATTAGCCTTTCCTAAACTTTTTGATCTAAATTAGTAATATAGGAGCGTCACTGTGGGAATTAGTTCCCTGCTCTTAGACATGACAACAGTGCTTAAATTGACATCTCAATCCTGAGGATAATAAATTAAGCTTGCTTAATAAACACTCAGAAATCAGTGCACCTTTTGCACTCCCAGTATGCATAAAAAAAACCGAACGAATCAAAGATTACGTTCGGTTTTACTATTCCTTTAAACTTTACTTTTTAATGCAAAAGCTTAATCGGGCAATGAATACCTAAGTCGAATTTACTTATGCGATATTCAGTGCTGGAATGATCTTATCTTTCGCTGCATCTTCTGCTTGCTTAAACTCTTCTATACGGTCGAAGTTTAAGTAGCGGAATACATCACCAGACATAGACTCAATCTTATTCGCATATTCCATGTACTCAGCAGTTGTAGGAATGCGGCCAACAATAGCCCCTACAGCAGCAAGCTCAGCAGAACATAAATAAACGTCAGCGCCATCACCTAAACGGTTAGGGAAATTACGAGTCGATGTTGATAATACTGTTGAATTAGCCAGTACTCGTGCTTGGTTACCCATACATAATGAACAACCTGGCATTTCTGTACGTACGCCTACACGACCATAGATGTTGTAATAACCTTCATCCATCAATACCGCTTTGTCCATCTTCGTTGGAGGAGAAATCCACAAACGAGTAGGCAAAGTTTTATTGTATTGCTCAAGTAGTTTACCCGCGGCACGGAAGTGACCAATGTTAGTCATACAAGAACCGATGAAGACTTCATCAATTTTCTCACCCGCCACGTCAGATAATGTTTTAGCATCATCAGGATCGTTCGGGCAACATAGAATTGGCTCATTAATTTCATCAAGATCGATTTCAATGGTTTCAACGTATTCAGCGTCTTTGTCAGCTTCCATAAGCTCTGGATTTGCTAACCACTCTTCCATCTTACGTGCACGGCGCTCAAGAGTACGAGGATCGCCGTAACCTTCGTTGATCATCCAACGTAACATAGTGATGTTAGACGTTAAGTACTCAGCAATGGACTCTTCTGACAACTTGATTGTACAACCTGCGGCAGAACGTTCTGCAGAAGCATCAGACAATTCAAAAGCTTGTTCAACTGTCAATCCGTCAAGACCTTCAATTTCAAGAATACGACCAGAGAAAGCGTTTACTTTACCTTTCTTAGCTACAGTCAGTAGACCTTGCTTGATAGCGTACAAAGGAATCGCATGAACTAGGTCACGTAGGGTGATACCAGGTTTCATTTTACCCTTAAAACGCACCAATACAGACTCTGGCATATCTAGAGGCATAACTCCTGTTGCAGCTGCAAAAGCAACCAAACCAGAACCTGCTGGGAATGAAATACCCATAGGGAAACGAGTATGTGAATCACCACCAGTACCTACAGTATCAGGCAATAACATACGGTTTAACCAAGAGTGAATGATACCGTCACCAGGACGAAGTGATACACCACCACGATTCATCATGAAATCAGGCAAAGTGTGCTGGGTGTCGATATCTACTGGCTTAGGATAAGCCGCAGTGTGACAGAAAGACTGCATAGTCAAATCTGCAGAGAAACCTAAACAAGCCAAATCTTTAAGTTCATCACGGGTCATAGGACCAGTGGTATCTTGAGAGCCAACAGTGGTCATTTTAGGTTCACAATAGGTGCCAGGACGAATCCCATCAACACCACATGCTTTTCCTACCATTTTCTGTGCAAGGGTATAACCTTTACCAGTATCAGTTGGTTGAACTGGCTTACGGAATAAGTCTGACGCGCCAAGACCAAGAGATTCACGGGCTTTTTCTGTTAAACCACGACCGATGATTAGGTTAATACGGCCACCAGCACGCACTTCATCTAACAATACGTCAGACTTATATTCGTACTTGGCAAGCTCTTCACCAGTTTCTGCGTTGGTAATACGACCTTCTAGTGGATAGATGTCGATAACGTCGCCCATGTTCATTTTGTCAACATCAGCTTCAAAAACTAGTGCACCGGCATCTTCCATAGTGTTGAAGAAGATTGGCGCAACTTTACCGCCAATACACACACCACCACCACGTTTATTTGGAACACCTGGTAAGTCTTCACCAAAGAACCAAAGTACTGAGTTAGTAGCAGACTTACGAGAAGAACCTGTACCGACAACATCACCAACGAAAGCAACAGGGTGACCTTTAGCTTTCACTTCTTCAATTTGTTTAAGTGGACCTATTTCACCATGTACTTCAGGCGTTAGACCATCACGAGTCATTTTATAAGCAGCACGAGCATGTAGAGGAATATCAGGACGTGACCATGCATCAGGTGCTGGAGACAAGTCATCGGTGTTAGTTTCACCGGTAACTTTGAATACTGAATAAGTGATTTTTTCAGGTAGATCTGGACGCGATGTGAACCATTCGGCATCAGCCCAAGATTGCAAAACGTCTTTAGCGTACTTGTTACCCGCTTTCGCTTTTTCTTCAACATCATGGAAGGCATCAAACATCAGCAAAGTATGCTTCAATTCTTCAGCGGCCAATTCAGCTAAATCTTCATTATCTAAGGCCTCAACTAAAGTTACGATGTTATAACCACCGTGCATATTACCAAGTAATTGGATGGCAGCATCTTTTGATATAAGTGGAGAAGTAGCTTCATCATTTACGATAGCAGCTAGAAAACCAGCTTTTACATAAGCGGCTTCATCAACACCAGGAGGGACTCGTTCAGATAATAACTCTAACAAGAACTCTTCTTCGCCAGCAGGAGGATTTTTCAACAACTCGACTAAACCAGCGACTTGTTCTGCATTTAATGGTTTAGCGGGGATACCCTCAGCGGCACGCTCTTCTACGTGTTTACGATAAGCTTCTAACACTTTTTGGTCCTTTTGAATTATGAATACAGAGAAATGTTGGTGATAGTATAAATGCAAACGTTGAAAAATTGAATTATTCACAACGATTATTTATTTATAGCCGGCATAAATTAAATCTATATAGCTGAATTATATTTAACCTAATTGATTACTTTATTAACGATTAGCAGTTACTCTTAATATCTTACCTTTTGCATCATCTACAAGTAAATACAAAGAGCCATCGGGATGCACCTTCACATCTCGGAACCGATAACCTAAGTCAGCGAATAAAGACTGCTGACCGACAACTTTATTTTGTTGCATTTGCAGCCAAATGAGTTCTTTCGATTTCAAACTGGTCACTAACAAGTCTCCGCGCATTTGCGGAAACATAATGCCATCGTAAACTGTGATGCTTGATGGTGCTATAGAAGGCGTCCAATCAACTAATGGTTGTCGCATGCCTGGGTATTTTTTAAAAGGCGTAATTAATGCGCCAGAATAGTCTTTGCCGTTAGTAATCACCGGCCAACCATAGTTATCACCTTTTCGAATGATATTTATTTCATCTCCACCGGCGGGGCCGTGTTCATTTGAAAAAACAAGATTGCGAATCGGATCATAGACCAAACCTTGGGGGTTACGATGACCTAAGGAATACACAGAATGAGCCAGATTTTTTTCTGTTTCGCCAATATAGGGGTTGTCTTGGGGTATCTCCCCGTTATCCAAAATCCGTAGAATTTTGCCCATCTGATTATTCACACGTTGTGCGTTTTCGCGAAAGTCAAAACCATCCCCCGAGGTGATTAACAACGAATTATCCTCTAAGAATGCCAGCTTACCACCGTAATGCACTGGCGTATTTCGAAAGGGTTTAACGGTAAAAATAACTTGGCTATCAACTAACTGGTTATTCTGTAACTTTGCGCGCATGATTTTAAGCGTGTTGCGTTCATCAGTGCCTGCCGAATAGGAAAGATAAAGCCAGCCATTTTGTTGATAATTGGGATGCAGCACCACATCTAACAAGCCGCCCTGGCTTTTCACATAAATGTCCTTTGGCAGTCCGTCTATGGGCTGCCCTAAGGTAAAGTTGACCACTTGTCGTAAACTGCCTGAACGTTCCGTTACAAGAAATCGACTGTTTGATATAAAGGCAACAGACCAAGGAAAGTTGAGCTCGGTCACAATCTCTTCAATTTTAAAAGCTTTTGAACTAACAACATTCTTGGCATTTGCTACATAACTGAAAGATAAAAAATAAATTAGCACAGCTGTGAAAAATCGAATGCGCACAAATAATTCCTTAGATTATAAAGTAGAGTGTTCGATAGGGTGTTCTGCCATAAATCAGTTATAAATATACTCATATACAGAAAAAATGCGAGCTTAGTGGAAGTTAACTATCTTTTTATTAATGTTATAAAGGTTGTTACTTTTCCTGCCAAAATGCCACACTAGATAGTATTGATGAAGGCAAGGTTACCTATGCAAAAAACTATAAAACTTGTTTTGGATTTTATCGCGGCAACCCTTAGTTGTTTTATTTTAGCGAGCCTTTTACATACGCAATTTGTACTCCATGAGCTAAGTAAATTGGATGTGGCTATTAGCTGGCAAACCAGGTTATCCGCGACGGGAAGCGATATTATTGGTCTTCTGCCTACTTATGGGGTGATAATTTTAGTTGGTTTGTTGCTGGCGTTTTTAAGCGTGTTTTGGTTAAACAAGTTATTCGTCAAACCTCGACCATGGTTGTACCCACTTGGCGGCGCAGTGGCCATGTTTGCTATTCTAAGCGCCATGCAACCCATAATGGACATCACCTTAATCGCAGGAGCCAGAACCCAGTTGGGAATTCTTAGCCAATGTTTGGCCGGACTCTTTGGTGGTTGGGTATTCATGTATCAGCGCCGAGCAAAGTTAAAGCAGTAATAAATGGTCAAAACAATGTGTTCTGACCACTTACTGGAACCTAGAGCATATAGGTACAGCGTTTTTCGCGACTAACAGAACTCTGTTTCTAGATTAATGGGTCATATCAGAGTGGGCATTACGATTTAAATGTAACTCGGTATCCAGCAAATGACCATCCATTCCCCATGCTCGCATCTTTTCTACTGCCCACTCTGCGGTTTGCTCAGTGTGACATTCATTACAAGCATTGGGAGAGTTTTCTAAACCCATTTTGGCTGATAACAGAGGATTGGGAATGGTACCCACGTTGTGGCTTCTTACATAATAATCGATACCAGATACCTGATTCAGCAGGTTTTTAGGCATGTGGCAGTCATAACAAAAAGAACCTTTGGTGTCTGGCGCATGCCTAGTATGTTTAGCCAAATTCTGCTGTATGGGTTGATGGCAGTCTAGGCAAAACTGATTACTAACTTCAGAGGCTTCTAAAATACCGAACTTCGCCGGCTGTTTGTTATTATGAGGATCGTGACAATCGTAGCAACGCATATCCGTTTGTTCATAATGTGTCGAGTCGGCAAAGGAACGAAATAAAGTACCTAACCCTTTAGGGCGACCATCGGGCCAAACTTGTAACGTTGGAAAAGTGCGACCAGGTACCGTTTCTGCTTCGGTAAAATATTGGGATAAATCATTTAAATTGCCGTCGTGATCATAACCAGGAAAATAAGTACGATAAGCATCCATACGTTTCCGCAAAATATCTGCACCGTGACAACGGGCACAAACACTTAGCGCCACCCCTTGGGAGTGGTCTGCGGCATTCATGATGTAAGGAACAGGCTCATCAAACAGTTTTAAATTAACCAAGGACATCATGCGGTTAATTGGTTTATCTTGCATATAATCGAGATGTTTACTGCCCGGCCCATGACAGACCTCACAACCTACTCCATCTTCAGTCCACTTTACATTGGCCACAGTATGGGCACGATCTTTACTTATTTGTTGTAAATTAGTGGTATGGCAACGGGCGCAATATAAATTCCAAGCAGAATTTAATGGCTTCATTTGTTCCCATAAATCGTGGACAGTTTCCGGGCTTTGTTCTTGTTCGTTCCAATAGGCAAAAAACTCACCTCTAGCCACGGACCATTGCACAGGTAAGCGCCTTAACACACCACCATTTTCTTGGGTAAGATAAGTTTGTCGATACTGATAACCTATTACTTTATCGATTTTAAAGGGTTTGTACTCGTCGGAATCAATATCTTTGAGAGCTAAAAAGAAATCCTCACCTTGTCGAAAGGATTTGACCGCAGGACTAGTTTTATCAGGATCCGTATTTAAGAAAAAAGTACCGTTATTGAAATTACCTACAACGGTACTGTCGCTAGGAGCATGGGTAATATTGTGATGGGGCGATTTCAACCAAGCATCGTAATTAATAATATGGCAATCACCACAGACTTCGCTTCCCACAAATTCAGCGTGAAAAACTTTGTCATAGTTATCTTGACTAAACCAAACCAAAGCCACCGCTGCAACGATTAAGCCGATAAAAATATAAACAAATGATTTAAGTCCCATAATTCCTAACTACTTATTCAAAATGCGATAAATTAAAACTGCATGGTTAGTATTAATTTGTAATGTAGTTGCCACATTCTTGTATTCAATTGACGTGGGTTTGTTGAGCCAATCAGGTGATGGTAAATTATTGTATTGGCAGATATCCAATATTTCTTAGTAATAAATACAAATAGCGTCCCTGATAAAATGTATTGGAACAGGTAGCTTAGGTTAATCAAGTTACCTTTTTGTGCAACCCATTTCAAAATGGTCTAAATGATTAGTGGCAACATCTCGACTTATCAACCAACAAACATAAACAAAGGCCTGAAACATATATCAATTTCAGGCCTTTTTTGAATAACATTCAATTATATAAGTAATTTACGCCTATTTAATGGCAGCTAAATACTTTACTTAAACTCAGTAAAATTAAGAACCAAATATAACCACTAGAACAGCAAAGACAGCACCTGCTGCTGCAATTTTAACCCCATTTTTGAACATGGGTAATTTGGGCATAAACATTAAAAACGCCGTAATAACAAAGAACAACAAGCTGATTCCAAAACTAATATTCAGAAAGAATAGTGGACTACCTGTGGTTGCTTTATGCAGTTTAACCAATTTTGCCAAGGGTGCTGGATAGTCCTGTTTATTAATAACAGCCTTTCCAGTTTGTTTGTTGTATTGCCCTTGATTAAACACCACCAAGCCATCGGCTTCGCTTTCAACTGTAAACCCTTTGAGACCTAATTGCTTACCCAAGGCTTTACCATTTAGTTCCTTATCTAACTGACGCTGTTCCACTTGTGGAAATTTCAGAAAATCTGTTTTACGGAATATCAGTAGTGTGCCACTTACAGCGTAAACTCCCAGTATGCCCGCCAAAAAAAAGCCTAACCATCTATGGTACTTACGAACGGCATTATGAAATTTAGGTGAAGCCATTGAATCCTCTTTAATTTAAACTAAATCAGTAAAAGCCAAAATGTTTAAATATGTAATTGAATACTGCAAAATGGCGATTAATTTGCTCGAAATATATCATTTTTAAATTGTTATTTCACCAATATTGATTTTACTAAACAGTAAAATAGATAATAAATACAGCTATCTAAGTTCAAACAACTACAGTTAAAAACCGCATTTAAGAAGTTAATATATTCCTATTTTAGTAAATGCAGATACCGTACAAACCCACCAGGAAGTTTCTAGTGACACAACAACTGGGTAAAATTTTTCAGCTATAGCATAAGCAAAATATTTGGTTTAAAATACAGCAACTTGTTCATTTAACTTAACAAAATTTGTGTTAATTCAAAGTCTGAATTTTTACATTTAGAGTATTTGGTGTTATGCCATCTAGTCTAAACACGGGTATAACCCTAGATGATGATTCCATTAGCTTGCTTAAACTTTGAAAAGGCAGGGAGCCGGCTAGATGTTCCATAGTATTAAATTCAAGTTTATTATTATCATTATCATATCTATTTTAGTTAGCTCTAGTGCTGTTTTCTTTTTAGCCATTAATGAACATGAAAATCTTTACAAAAAATCCGTAGAGCAAAACTTAGATGCCATGGCGTCAGTTATGGCAGACAATATCTTGTCGATATTTACCGATGATGACGACGAAGGAGAATTGTTTTTTTCCATCACCACTGAGTTACTTGGGCTTGATCGTTACGAACATATCAAATTTGTGAATGTATTCGACGCGGATTGGAACATCATTCAATATTATGTCCATCCTAATTACTTAAATTTAGAAAATTTTATTCCTGAATTGACTTCAGTTCCAGCCGAGGAATTGCCACATAATGTGAGTATAACCGATGAAGGTTTAACGGTTTTAAAAACCATTGGTGAAGAGAAACTTCCAGTTGGATATTTATTAATCGTACAAGATTATCAACGGCCCTTGAGTGAGAGTAAAAACAGCCTTTTTTCCAGCGCGATTCCTTTAGTTATTTTAGTTGTTGCCCTAGCAATGCTGATTTCTTTATTGAGGTATCAACGTTTATTCCAGCCATTACTAAACCTTACTAGGTTTACCAAAAAAGTTGAAAAAACCACCGACTATAATTTGAAGTACCGAGTATCAGGTAATGATGAAGTATCGGAGTTGGGGCGCAATATTAATAAACTCTTAGGCACCATTAATGCGGAGATCAAAACCAATCAACAAAATACAGAGAAGTTGATTGAACAGCAAAACTCCATGCAACATTTAGCTAACTACGATACTTTAACTGGGTTACCAAACCGCATGTTTTTCATGGAAATGTTGAAGTTAGAGTTAGCAAGAAGTCAGCGAGAAAATGAAGATTTAGCAATTATGTTCTTCGATGTTGATGGATTTAAAGGGGTTAATGATACTCTGGGTCACGAAACAGGTGATTTACTACTTAAAGCGGTTGCAAACAAAATTAAGCGTTTTCTTCGGCCAGGTGACATTTTAGCACGTTTAGGTGGCGATGAATTTTTGATTATGATCCCCCACCTGAATAGTCCACTTGTAGCAGTGAACATAGCAAACCGAATTATAGAGGGGATGCTATCTCCCATAGAGATCAATAGTTGGGATATTCAAACAGGTGTCAGTATTGGTATTGCCAAGGCAACAGACGCAGCTTTTGATATTAATACCTTTATCAGCAATGCCGATATCGCCATGTATGCTTCCAAGGAAAAAGGCAAAGGTTCTTACACTGTTTTCCATAAAAAAATGTTAGAGGAAAATCGAAGAAAAGTACAAATAGCCAATCTTATTGCTAACGCTATTGCCAAAGACGAATTTGACATTCACTACCAACTAAAAATATCGTCTGAAGGAATAATAAAAGGATTGGAAGCACTTTTACGTTGGAATAATAGTGAGATGGGCAATATATCTCCAGGTGAATTCATACCAATTGCTGAACAAGGCGGTAAAGTAAAAGCCATAACTCGCTGGTTGGTTGAAAGAGTGTTTAAAGACATGAGTGAGTTGCAAAAAATGGTTGAGCATGAACTCGTTGTATCACTTAATATTTCCAGCCACGATTTGCAAGACCGAAATTTCATCCATTTTATAGAGAAAAATCTATCCATATACAATGTAAATATCCAAAATATTCAGTTTGAAATGACGGAGTCTAGTTATCTTGAAAATTTTGATAGTGCTAATGAGTTTTTCAGTAATATCAGAAAAATGGGAGGCTCCATCGCATTAGACGACTTTGGTACAGGTTACTCTTCCCTTAGTTATCTTACAAAAATAGAAATTGATACACTTAAAATAGACAGAATGTTTGTTATGCAACACGATAGCTCGGGTAAAGATACAGTTGTGTTACAGACTATTCTGGATTTGGGCCATAGACTTGGTTTACAGATTTGTAGCGAAGGCGTAGAAACAGCAGACCAAGCTAATTATTTAATATTGAATGGAAGTGATGAAATGCAAGGTTATTATTTTGCAAAACCATTACCATTAGCTAAACTCCCTGAAGCGTTTAAAAAAGCTCGAGGGCTATTTCAAGAAATATGCACAATCGATTATTAATAACTACCAAACTTATGTTGATTTAAAGGGCAATAGACGAAACCTAATCAACACACTAGCTGTTATTTAAGGAAAGCGGTCAATCTGCTTGATCTTAATCATTTAAAGTAAACAGATTTTAATAACCTGTGTAAAAATGATAAATAATGTGAAGATTGCATAAAGACAAGTAAAAAGTGGCTCACTCCAAATAGTGTATGCAGCACACAAAATTAAGACTTTAACTTCAATGAAATTAACTATTCTAAGGATGGACATTGTTGCAACGACATATTATTTTAAAATTTTTTATATTATCGCTTTCATTAAGCCATTTATCATTATTCGCTAATGAAATAGAGTTTTCTGGTTACGCAAGGGTTATCGCGGGTTATTTGGACGAAGATAATACTGAGTTCAAGGGTTATGATAGTAGTATTAATTTAGAACCATCTAGTTTGTTAGCGATTCAAGCTGAATATAAATTTAGTGAAAAGTGGTCGGCTACAACTCAACTCATTGCAAGAGCTGATAGAGATAAAGACTCAGGCATTGAGTGGCTCTATTTAACCTATCAGGCCACCGATAGCCTTCAGATTAAATTCGGTAAGTTACGCGCGCCTTTTTTCTCTATGAGCGATTACACAGACGTTGGTTTCGCTTACCCTTGGATAAACCTTCCTTACCAAGTCTACGATAACTTTCTGTTCCGTACTTTCGAAGGGGCTGATTTTTTATATAAATTTAATACCGACGAGATTGAGTTAAGTGTAGAGGCATACATTGGCCAAGAAGACGGCGATGTAGAGTTTAATGATCATCAAACAGGTTTTACTGCTCGCAATTTTCGAGGCCTAATTGGGAAGATTAACAGAAATAATTTCGAATTTAGGATTGCTCATTACCAAGGTAATTTGGGATTAAATATACCTGAAGTATCTGAGTTCCAACAAACTCTTTATAATCTCAACTTTGTGCAAAGCGCCGACTCATTAGATACAAAGGGGGTAGCAAAAGTTCAGCAAATCGGTATTGTCTACGATAATCTAGATTACTTTATTAGATCCGAGTGGGTAAATATAGAGACAGATCTTGAGTTCATTCCGTATATTCAGAGTTATTACATCACTTCTGGTTTTAACTACGCACCTTTCACTTTTCATTTAACCTTTGCAGACAGTAAAGGGGAAATTAAGTATCCCATACAAGAAATCCCCATTGGCTACGATCCTGGATTAGACCAAATAGCTGAAGCATACAATTATATATTTCTAAACTCAGCAGCTACTGACATGCAGAGTTGGACCCTCGGCGCACGATGGGATGTTTTGTCAAATTTTGCACTAAAAGCAGAGTTAACGACCATTAAAGAAGATAACGGAGCTCATTCATTCTTCAAAACAGATGAAAATACAACCTTCGACGGTAAATCAAGTTTGTACCTTATCGGGTTAGAATGGGTGTTTTAGATGAGAAATTTAACAACACTTCATTTTATAAAAATAACGTTACTGATATTGTTATACCATTCTTTTTTGGTAACTCAAACCCAAGCAGAAGAATACAAATCTGACTTTATAGTTGTCATTAATAGCCAAGACAAAGATCAGGATTTAAGCAAGCAACAGATAAGAAATATCTTTATGGGCGGGGCCCTAAGCAATAAATATAAAGCTATAAATTTACCGTCTGGTAATCAATTGAGAATTGAATTCAATACCAAGATCGTAGGTCTTACTGAATCTCGCATTCAAGCTTATTGGGCGCAAATGAAGTTTACTGGTAGAAGCAAACCACCTATGGAATTAAATAGTCCACAAGAGACGCTTAAATATTTAGAAAAAACAGAAGGCGCTATTGCTTACTTACCCCCAGATATCCTGATACCCGATAACCTAACGGTTATATACCCTTAAGGTTCAGATTAAATAATTCAAAGAAACCTTTGAGTTTAGATAATTTTGTCACAGGTATCCTATATCTTTGATACGGGCTAACGCCCCTGTTACAAGCTGAAAAGGCACTCTAGAGCAAAACGCCTTCCGTTTGAACGACTGACATGGATGTCAGGCTGGCCGGCGCCATATGGATGTGTAATGCCTAGCATTACCTTCGAAGATTAATTTAATATTCTTAAGGGCTTCGTTAGATAAATCATAAGCATAAAAAGCTACCTAAACTATACGGTCTTTCTTCCATACACGGGCTAAAGCCCGTGCTACTGGGTTGAGCTTTTCCTTACTCTGCCATCCACGGGCTGAAGCCCGTGCTACAGGTTGAGCTTTTCCTTATACCAATTAGTATAGATTTATGATCTAATTGCGTTATGATTTACTCACTATCTAAAAGCTTTTGAAACTTGAAACCTCGCAACATTTACTTGCACTATCTAGAGCAGAGTCCGATGCCCGTAAACGACTTCGATTACTGGCCGTGTCCCATTTTGTTGACGGCAAAAGCCGAACAAAAATTGCAGATATGCTTAAGGTCAGTCGCCGAAGTGTTAACTGTTGGGTTGCCGACTATTTATCACATGGTGTGGCTGGCCTTGAAGCTAAAAAAGCAAGAGGACGAGATTACTATCTATCACAACAACAGCGGGAACAGTTGTCAGATTATATAAAGGCCCAAGCCAGTAATGCTAAGGGAGGACGGTTAGTTGGCCAAGATATACGTGCTTATATTTCTGAGAATTTTCAGGTCGATTATCATCCTAACGCCATATATAAACTGCTTCAAGCACTGGGGTTTAGTTGGATAACGAGCTGCTCAAGGCACCCTAAACAATCACAAGAAGCACAAGACGCGTTTAAAAAAACTGGAAATTGAAACGATCAATGTGATCCCAGGCCATATAGCCCTCAACAAAGTCGATTTTTGGTTTCAAGACGAAGCTAGATTTGGTCAACAAAATACCACTACTCGCTTATGGGCTGAACGAGGGACACGCCCACGAGCTGTAAAACAGCAACAATTTGAATATGCTTATTTATTTGGTTCAGTTTGCCCTAGCAAAGGGATAGGTGAAGCATTAGTGGTGCCATGGGTGAATAAAGAGATCATGCTGGAACATTTGAAACAGATATCCATCGCCACAGAAAAAGGTCGGCATGCGGTCGAGATAATGGATGGGGCAAGCTGGCATACAGATGACATCGCAAAGGATATCGATAACGTGAGTATTATTAAACTGCCGCCCTATTCACCGGAACTCAACCCCATCGAACAAGTATGGAGTTGGTTAAGACAACGCTGTTTGGCCAATCAAAGTTTTAAGGACTATGAAGACATTGTCACAAAGGTTTGTATGGCTTGGAACCAATTTTTAAGTTGTACAGATCAAGTCACAAAAATGTGTACAAGAAAGTGGCTCGATGTGATCACACATTAAGATGGAATGGTATAACTTCACGGGCTAAAGCCCGTGCTACCGGTTGTGCATTTCTTTGCTCTCACATGGGGGTAAGCGAGGATGTTTTAGGAACGCAGTTCCGCCCGAGCGCACGACCGACATGGATGTCGGGCTGGAGATAGCCACATGGAAGTGTGACACCTAGTCGCCTATTACATGAACCAGCATTGCATGACACTCGCTGGGTATGGTTTCCCTTGGGTGTTGTTGCGCGGCAGCGCTTAGAAGGAAGGCTATCTAGTCTGGAGGTGAAAAAGGTGCTTCGTAAGACAAATCGCAGGCATAAAAAAAGGCTACCTAACTAGGTAGCCTTTTT
>NZ_JBGOSE010000018.1:0-64580 GCF_041538045.1 Aliiglaciecola sp. SL4
TAATTGACACACTGAGAAAACGTTCTTTAAGTTAGCCTTCAAGGATAACTTGCCAACCAATAAGTGGGGCACCTTAGTGTGTTAATTTTCATGGATGTCCTCTAAAGCTCTTCATGGATGTCCTTTAAATTCCCTTAAGTTAGCCTTTGAAGGAGAACATACCAACCAATGAGAGGGGCACCTTAGGTTAAAATTTACATGGATGTCCTCTAACTCCCTCTAACTCCAAATTTACATGGATGTCCTATAAACTATCTGCTAAAGTTTGGTCTAAACTTCTATAACTTTACCGCCATAATAACCATACCTTTTCAATCAATCCAGAAAGCTAAATTACTGTTGATCTATTCACCTTAATCGTTTAAGTTAAGCAGGTGTAAAATATCTGTTAACACATGAGCGTTATGACTAACTGTAATGTCATTTATTTTGGAACCTGTTTGGAGAAATCATGTCATCTGATTCAAGCAAAGCGCCCCTAAGTTTTAAAGAAAAAATAGGCTACGGCGTCGGAGATATGGCTTCAAACTTCTATTTGGGGTTCTTCGGTTTATATTTGCTTTACTACTACACCGATGTCTACGGTCTTGCTCCTGCAGCAGTGGGGCTAATGTTATTAATTTCAAAAATCACTGACGCTGTTAGTGATCCTGTTATGGGGCTTATCGCCGATAGAACAGAGTCTCGTTGGGGGAAGTATAGACCTTACCTCTTATGGGGTGCTATTCCTTATGGACTGCTAGGCTTTGCTATCTTTTTTGGTCCTGATTTTTCCGACACTGGAAAGCTGATTTATGCTTATGTCACTTACATTGGGGTGATGATTGCGTTCACCGCAATGAATGTACCTTATTCAGCGCTGCTAGCTGTGATTTCACCTGTAGCAGAAGAGCGTACTAAGGCGACCATGTACCGATTTATTTGTGCAGGTCTTGGTGGACTGTTGATTGCCGCCTTCGCAACGCCACTGGTTAGTTTATTAGGTGGAGGTGACGACGTACTTGGGTTTCGTTTGACCATTAGTGTTTTCGCAGTGCTGTCTATCGCTCTCTTTTGGTTCACCTTTGCCGTCACTAAAGAAAGGATAAAATTACCTAAACACGATTCATCGGCTAGAAAAGATATGAAAGTGTTGTTTAAAAATACTTCCTGGGTTGTTTTAGCTATCGCTTGTGTGTTGCTTGTAGTGGCCTTGGTGGCTCGCTTTTCATCGATTATCTTCTACGTAAAGTATTATATGGGAGATGATGGAGAAGCCATTTTCCTTATTTTCGACCGCGTTGCATTGTTTTCATCAATTGGCCTTTTTGGGCAAATCGTGGGTTCTTTATGGACACCCACATTAACTCGGTTATTTAACAAACATACGATAGTGTTAGTGATGTGTTTGTTGCATACCGTGTTCTTAGTGATGAGCTATTTTATTCCCCCTGATATGTTCTGGACAGCGGTGTTTTTACATTTCTTAGGGATCACTACGTTTGGGGTGGTGATTACTTTGCTGTTTGCCATGTTTACTGATTGTGCTGAGTATGGAGAGTGGGAAACCGGCAAACGAACTTCAGGTTTGACTGTTTCAGCATCTATGTTCGCTTTAAAGTTTGGTTCTGCTGTGGGCGGAGCTCTACCCGGTTTCATTCTTGCCTATGTGGGGTTTGTGGCAAATCAAACCGTGTCGGCTTTTACAATGGAAGGAATTCGAGTCATGGCGACACTATTGCCAGCAGTGTTGTTTGCCCTAGGCGGTCTATTAATGTTGTTCTACAAGATAGATAGACATCTATTATATCGTATCGAAAAAGAACTTATTGAACGTAGACGTTTAAATAGTAGTGAATAAATCCACCGCCCCTAAACCTCTCAAGTAGGTTCTGAGGCAGGGGCTTCTGAACAATTGATTTTCTGGCTGTAAATCTCTACTTCTGAGGGGCGAAATTTAGAATACAACCTGAAAACAATTGTTCTATTTGATTCTCTTCAAAATAATCTGTTGATGGCGTCAAAGTCTGCTGTTTGGCTCCCTTATTCAGTTTCGGAAAAACTCCGTATCCGGCTAACAGACAATGCCAAGAGGTGGCTCCAAAATGTTGGTTTATACCCTGACGCACGAGCTCTTTGCTCAAATCATTTTTCTTGTACCAAGTATCAAGGATCAATAATAACGACTCAGATAAGGCCATATTGTCGCGATTTTCCCGCCAATACTCGCTGTCTTGGCGGCTATTTAGTTTGTAATGGGCAACAATATAATCTCGTATTCGTTCAAAACGCTCACTCATTTCCTTATTGTAGTCATTTTGAAACTGGTTTGAAAAATGCCCTTTTTCAAAGTTATCAATGAACATCTCGACTGATATTTGGGTTAAATGTAAGGCAGTAGCTTCTAAAGGTTCAATAAAGCCCTGAGCTAGTCCGATGGCGATACAGTTTTTACTCCAGTGTTCAGTTACCTGACCTACACGCATTTTTAAATGGCGAGTTTCAATATCTGAATCTAATAAACCGAGATGTTGTCGCAACTCTATTTCGGCATCAACCTTTGAAATATGTTGCGAACTGTATACGTAACCATTGCCTGTCCTATTCTTCAACGGAATACGCCAAGCCCAACCATTCGAAAGAGCCGTAGATACGGTTTCAACAGGTATCTTTTGAAGTGGTTTAGTGCCTATTACTAGTGCTGAGTCATTGAATAGATTGTTACTGAAGTCCTTGAACTTTACACCTAATGCTCCTTGCAACAGTAAAGACCTAAAACCACTGCAGTCCACAAAAAAGTCAGCCTCAATTATTTGCTCATTATCGGTATGCAGTCTTGCAATACTGCCATCAGGGTGCAGTTCAACATTTTGTACTTTCAACGCATGGTGTCGCACGCCTAAACTCATCCCATGCTTTTGTAAAAATCGCCCTAAACAAGCAGAATCAAAATGATAACCATATTCAATTTTAAACGGAAAGTTGTTTGGAGTAACAGGGCTTAAGTTATGTTTGGCCAGCCAACCATTGAAAAGAAACCTATCGCTGGAAGTACAAACATCACTGCCCATGCGCCGCCCAAAACAGTTGGCATAAAACGGACGTTCACTGAAGGTATCTAATTGTGAGATAAAAGGGTGGCTATAGGATTCAATGTTTGACTCTGGGCTCCAATGTTCGAACCTAATATTTACTTTGTAAGTAGCATGACAAGCGGGCATCCATTCTGATTCAGGTATATCCATTATCTCAAAAAAACGCTTTAAGGTGGGCGTAGAGCCTTCCCCCACACCTATAGTGCCAATATCTGGCGCTTCAATAACGTCAATTTCAATATTTTTGTCTTGCCATTGTTTGGCCATTAGGTTTGCCGCCAACCATCCAGCAGTGCCGCCACCAACAATTGCGATTTTTTTACTAGGCTGCATGTTTACCCACCTGTGTACTGAGCAATGAATTGGTCGTGGGGGAGCAAACTAGATAATGGTTTTTGCTTTTCAGCTAAGACTTTCTGCATCACATTTAACAGTGCGCTATCGCCGTATTTTTTGGCTACAGGGTGGTAATCTTGTGGCTGAATCCCTTGCCCTAACATAACTTGCAACCATGAAGCATCTCGGAAGATATCGTTGTTGTCATTAAATATGGCGGCCGAAGATTGGAAAGCGTCAATCTTTTCTTTTAACCTATCGGGTATTGTCATGTTACGCATATCTTTCCAAAAATCTGAATCATCCCGTTCGTTTACATGGTAATGAAGGACAATAAAGTCAGCTATGGTTTCAAATTCGCGTTTAGATTCTGCGTTGTACATGTTTATCATTGCTTCAGAAATGCCGTTATTTGGAAACATTTTTAATAAACGTACAATGGCGGCTTGAATCAAATGGATACTCGTTGATTCAAGCGGCTCTAAAAACCCGCTAGATAAGCCGATGGCAATCACATTTTTATGCCATTGTTGTTCAGTGCGCCCTGTTTCGAATTTGATTTTTCTAGGCTCATCTAAAGGTTTGGAATCTAAATTAGTCATCAAGGTTTGATGAGCTTCGTCATCAGACATATATTTAGAGCTGTAAACAATACCATTGCCATTGCGATGGGTAAGAGGGATGCGCCACTGCAATCCTTTTTTGTGGGCAATACTGCGAGTGTAAGGGAGTGTGGTTGGAAATCGCTCGCTAGGGACCGCAATAGCCGAGTCGGCAGGTAGAAGATTCTCCCAACTTTGGTACTTTACGCCTAGGGTTTTCGTGATAAGTAGCTTTCGCATTCCCGTGCAATCAATAAATAAATCACCACTAATTTTATTCCCATTTTTAAGATGTAACTCAGTAATAAAGCCGCTACTTTTATCCTGTACTACATGCTCGATTATCCCTTCAGTGCGTTTTACTCCAGAATTTTCCGCTAACTTTCGTAAAAAGCGGCCATACAACCCAGAATCAAAGTGATAGGCATATTGCATTTCGTAAACAGGATTTTGGGTATTAATTTTGTTAAATAAACCGCGTTCACAACTCAAATAATTTAGATCGTAATCCCATAAAGATGCCGTTGCGCCAGCTTGTTTTGCGTGCAGCCAAAAATGCTGAAAACTACAAAACCCAATGTTTGCACCAGGCGCACCAAAGGTGTGGTAGTAACTTTCTCCAGGGACTCGCCAGTTCTCAAATTTAATCGCAAGTTTAATTGTCGCTTTGGTTTCACGAAGGAATTGCTTTTCATCTACTCCTAAGTACTGATTAAATAATTGAATCGGTGGAATAGTTGCTTCACCAACTCCTACAATGCCAATATCTTCTGATTCAACTAATTCAATCTCAACCTGATCTTGAAGGACTTTTTTAAGTAAGGCCGCGGTCATCCAACCTGCGGTGCCTCCGCCAGCAATAACGACTTTTTTAACCGGCTTTTGCATAGACAAGATCCTTTAAATTGTTTCATAAGCGCCAGCTTATAATATTTCGTTTAGTATAAATGTAAAAAAGCCTCATGAGTCTTGCAACTATGAGGCTTTTTATCAATCAATATTAACGCATAACTACTTAGTAGAAAGAATAGTTGAAGTTAAGCATATATGAAGGTCCAAACTGACGGCGTGTAGTAACGATGCCGTTCGCATCAACTATCTCATCATCCACGTCAGTCAAGTTTGTACCTTGCAATGAAACCCGTAGACCTTGCAAATAGTCATGCTCTGACTCAGAGAAGTCATAACTAATTTGCGCATCCACCAAAGTCACACCATTGCGTTGTACAGTATCGATTTTGTTAGAGCCACCACGTTGATAAGTATAGTATTCACCACGGTCAGTTCCAGCCACACGTACCTCAAAACCACCCATTGCATAGTATGCGGTTAGTGAATATGTTGAATCCGATTGACCAACAAGCGGCGAACCATCATCTAACTCGGCATCAATGAATATCGCAGAGGCGGCAACACCAAAGCCGTCTAAGGTATCGCTAAACATGCCAAAAGGCACATTTGCTGTAAGCTCTAGACCCTGAACGTCACCTGTTAAACCATCTTCAAAGAATGAGTAAGTTCCATAATCAGGAGGCGTGATTAAGTCGCCTTCGTTATACACAACACCAGCAGGTTCATGTGGCCCTGTAAATAACGCTAGGCGATCATGGAAGCCTGGGATGTAGTAATCTGCACCGTTATTCGTTTCATCATTTCTGAAGTTAATAAGTGAATTATCACCACTACTTTCTTGGGTTAAATTCACTAAGTCTTTATAGAATAAAACCGCAGATAAATAACCTTCATCTTCAAAGTAGTACTCGTAAGAAACGTCAAAGTTATTCGACTCTAAAGGACGAAGTTCTGGGTTGCCTGCAAATTTAGACCAAGGAGAACCGTACTGATTCACTGCTTCCACTGTATTAGGGATAGCAATAAGCGTGATGTTTTGATCAAACTTCACAAAACTAGAGGCTTTCATTTGATCGATACGAGCACGACTAATGGCTTTATTTGCTGCAAGTCGTACGAATTGGTTGTCGCCCACTTCCATACTAATATTTACACTTGGAAGCACATGACTATAGTCTGCACCACCAGAAACTCGACAGCTATCATCAATTTGCTGGTCATTGTTATCATCACATACCGCAAAATTAGAACCTACGATACCGTTAAAACCTGAAGATGTTTGGTCCGTTTGAACGTATTGCACACCTAAATTACCGCTAACTGGGAAGTCACCTAACTCAGTTTCAAAATCAACTTTAGCATACAAGGTGGTCACTTCTTCTTCGACAACATAAGTGTCACCTAAACGATCAGGTTCAAGTAGACCGGCATCATTTAATGTGTATTCGCCGTCTTGGTAAGGAGCAAAACCGTCGTAAGCTACAACCATACCTAGGCCAGCCCAGGTTAAATCAGCCAATCCGTCATACAGATATTTAGATGGAATTGAATCAGAAAAAGGGAAGGCCGATGCGGTAGCAAAGAAGCCTTTATTGTCTTTATCTTTATAACGATCACTGTAATTGATACCAGCCGTAAGAGTGTGGAAAACATCACCGTCTAAATTACCTACAACTTCAAAGCGTACTGTGGTTAGTTCTTCTTTGAAATCCGCATAATTTAAGAAACCATCTTGAGCTTGAACATAACTGAAAGGTTGTCCGTTTGCTTGTAGTTCAGAATGATCGTCAAAGTTGTCCGCTAAATTAGCTAAACCGCCACCCCATGCTTGAGGTCCAGTTAATTGCAATGCGTTAGGGTCAGAGAATGCATCAAGTCCAGAGGTGCTTGTGAAATCAATACCATCTTGGCTCATCACGAACTCTCGTGTACCGAACAAAGATGGGTCAGAGGCGTCAAGGGCACCGTTACGTGCTAAGCCTGAGTATGATTCACCTTGCAAATCACGTTTAGTTGACTTGCTGCGAGCAACATCTAATTCAACTGACCAGTCGTCGTTTACGTGATATTCAATGTTCAAACCATAGACATTCAAATCACCATCTTTTTGTTTAGGGTTGTTGATTAAAACAGAGTTGGCGTTAACTTGTGTTCCTGTGGAATTAAAACCTGTACCTGTTACATTTGCTGCTTCAAAGGGTTCGACGAAACCACGAATAATCCCCGAGTCGGAGAAACTAATATCCAGCGCATCTATTACAATATCAAGATCGTCTGTTGGTTGAAATTGTAAGACAGCTGAAATCGTGTCTCTTTCTAAAACGGTACTTTGTACGTTGGTATCAAGACCAGAAGGTAAAATTTGGCCATCATCATTTGCCGGGTTATATCCCCACACACCAAATTTACGCTGATTATTTGGTGATTCAGTTGTTGCTAGCGCTACTGCAAGACCAATAGTATCGTCGGCAAACTTTTCAACAAAAGATAGTGAATAGCGGTGGCCTTTGTTATCGAATTCTGGATTATCAGATTCGCGACCACTAATTTCGTATACGCCAGTGACTGTGAGTGTTTCTTGAGCTTGTAAAGGACGCACAGTTTGTAAATCAACCGTACCGCCTATACCTTGCACCATCAAAGAAGCATCAGTGGTTTTGTAAACCGTTGCGCCTGTCATTATTTCAGAAGGGTATAAATCGTATTCAACACCGCGGTTATCACCAATCCCGATTAGTTCTCTACCGTTTAATGATGTACCGGTGAAATCTTCTTTAAATCCGCGAATTGAAATTCCAGATGTTCGTCCACCTACACGCTCTCCAGACATACCTGGTAAACGAGCCAAGGACTCTGCAATAGATGAGTCTGGTAATTTACCAATATCCTCTGCCGAGATTGCTTCAACAATGGAGGAGTTATCCATTTTAACAGCTTGGGCTCGGATTAAGGATCCGCGTATCCCGCTGACAGAAATAACTTCAAGATCTTCCGCCGCGGCAGCAGATTCTTGTGCTAAGGCATGGCCTGAAATCAAAGCTGCAGAAATAGCAGCCGATAATAACGCTGGTTTAAAATATGTGCTCGTTTTCATATGTGTGTCCCGCTAAGTGCGTTTTTTATGGTCAATATTGTTACTACAATGTTAAAAGTACTATCAAATGTAAATAAGATCAATATTTTTTCTTAATCGTTTAAGAGTTATTTTAAATAAAAACCATATTTTTTACATGAATAGAGCTATTTAAATAATCATTTTGACCTTTGTATAAAGCTGGGACTTACTCAGTGAAGCGAAAGTGTTTACTCTTACTTAAGAAAGTAAATGATTGCTAATATCTTTATTTATATTGGTATTGTGTTGGTTTTTTTAAATATTTTTTGAACTAGGATATTTAATTAAAGGTGGCTGTTCGACACAATTTTTAAATGCAATTCTAAATTAAATTAAAAGATTAAAAAGGAATAACAAAAACCAACTTAAATGATTTATATTATGAGTGTTTTCCCCCTAATTTCGGTCTAAAATAGGGTCGTAATTTAAACCATTAACACGGAGCATGCTAATGGCTGCAAACTTGTTATTGGGCCTATTATTTAAACTCAATCTTAGGTTAACCCTTTTGAGATAAAACCACAGCCTGATACGCTTTCAACTTTGCCCTTCCATCATTAATACGCAATTCTGAATAGTTGTTCCCTTGAATTTCAAAAGATTGCATATTATCTGGTAATTGAAAAATTGAATCCGTCTCTACAAAACTAAGTAGCACTAGCCATACCTGACTATCCAGAGTCCTAGAATAAGCGTAGACCTCAGGATTATCTTTGTCCACTTGCTGATAAGTGCCATAAATTAAAACTGGGTTATTGGTTCTAAGGCTGGTTAGTTGTCGAAAATGATTTAATACCGAGTCAGGGCAGGTTTCTTGGGCTGCCACGTTTACCTCTTTATAATCTTGATTGACCGCTATCCAAGGTAAATCGGAACTAAAGCCAGCATGTTCAGAGTTATCCCATTGCATTGGTGTTCGGCTATTATCGCGAGAGTAAAAGCTAAGATTTTGCATAAACTTTTTCATATCTCTACCTTCGCTTAAGGCTTTTTTATAACCATTCTTAGCTGCAATGTCTTGATATTCACTGATATGCTGAAAATAAATGTTTTTCATCCCCAATTCATCGCCAAAGTAGCAGTAGGGTGTGCCTCGCATGGTCAGTAAGAAAGTATTGAGCATTTTGCTGGATGCAACTCTGAATTCATCGCTATCATTACCGAACCTAGATACCATGCGCGGTACATCGTGGTTAGCTAAAAATATCGAAATCCAACCATTATCCTTAAAGGACGCTTCCCATTTTGAATGTACTTGTTTGAAATCGGCCAAGGTATGTGGGTCATCCAAGCCATTTCCTACCTCAACGCCTTCAAAATGATATACCATTTGCAGTTCGTTACGATCTTCATCAACGAGGGAGTGGGCATCTTCAAAACTACTTCCTACTCCCTCACTGACTGCAAATACTTCATATTTACTAAGTACTTCTTTATTCATTTCACGTATGTGATCGTGCAATGTCGGTCCCATGCCGTGGTGTTTTATTACATCCACTACATTATTCTGATAACCCTTTGGAAACGGTGGGAAAGAGGTATCTTTAGAAATAAATTGAAATGCGTCGAGCCGAAAACCATCTACTCCTTTTTTAACCCAAAAATGCATAATGTCATATATTTCTCGTCGTACTTCTGGGTTTTCCCAATTTAAATCCGGCTGTTTGGCTGAAAAATAATGTAGGTAATACGCATCTGTGTGTGCATCGTATTTCCATGCATCGCCTTTTTCGTCGAAATAACTGAACCTATAATTAGGTTTGCCGTTTTCCGCTGGCCACCAATGGTAATAATCACGGTACAAATTATAACGAGAGCTTCGTGACTGCTTAAACCACTCATGTTCGTCACTTGTATGGTTAACAACTAAATCCATGACGAATTTGATATCGCGGTCGTGAAAACCTTTTATCATCTCATTAAAATCATCCATGTTACCGAATTCGTCCATAATTTTGCGATAGTCACTAATATCGTAACCATTGTCATCATTAGGGGAGGCGTAAAAAGGATTAACCCAAACAGCGGTTACACCAAGACTCTTTATATAGTCGAGCTTTTCAATAATGCCTTTTAAATCGCCAATACCATCACCATCGCTATCAAAAAAACTACGAGGATAAATTTGATAAATGATTTGTTCTTTCCACCATTTTTTTGAAGATGAGGTTTTTGATTTAGCCATTTCACACGCTCCCAATTTCAGTCAAATACAAGAGGCTAACTAGAATTATTGAATTTTAGGTTGCTCGAATATAGCCACTGCTAATGTTTCTAATTATTTACTTTTCAAATTTAACGGGTTAATCCTAAAACGATTAAGGGTGATTTATCTAGATAATATAGTTAATTTTTAGAATTTAATTGGTTATTTATGCTTTTAATTAGATTGTTTAATTTTTAATTTAATCGATTAAGTTGAAGGTTTGAGTCATATTGAAATATCTAGTCAGCATCAAACTATGGCTGTCCATGATAAAGCTGATATTGAAATATCTAGTCAGCATCTAACTATGGCTGTCCATGATAAAGCTGGCATCAAACTATGGCTGTCCATGATAAAAATTGTGAAACATAGGTTGATATTATTGGATTAAGGAGAGGGACGAGTGGAGTCCAAAAAGCCTAGATGTAAATATCCCGTGAGGGTTAGTTCTGGGGGAGTGGGACGCGAGTTTATGCCTTTAATAGACCTAACTGACTTCTTCACCTTCGTACTTGCTTGCAAGATCATCTAATTCAGCACTGGTGCTGTCGAACCCAGTATCTGCATATTGATAAGTTACCTGCACTTTCAATGAACCTCGATACAGTTTTGCTTTAATATTCGGACGTTGCTCGGAATTCACATCGTTTAAAAAACGGTTAGCTACTTGACCACTGGGGAATTGATAAATAATTTGATTTTGCATATTCAGATTAAAGTGAGGTTGTTTTTAAGATTGCAGACTGTCGCCAATAGTGCATGTTCGACGGCACATTGGCAATAGTCAGGCTTGGCATATTTGCATTGTAGACTCAATTAATTTTTAAACTTAACCAAGCCCAGCTCAATACAGGCTATTTATTTAAATGTGAATAAATCACCCTGAGTGTTGTCATGATGGATTCTTTCACACTGGGCCAAAAAATTGAAATACTGTCAACTTCTCCTTGTCTAAAGTCTGCTTCTAATCGAGTGGCTACATCGTCCAACGGATTAGAGTTAACTTTGCGAGCAATATGCGCCAGCTTTCGGGCCTGAGTAAGTATTGCACTGCTATTGTCTTCCATCACAACTTTATCCATGTTGTGCATCGACTCTTCCAGTTCATTCATCAAGGCTCCAAGGTCAATAGCCAGCGACTGTTTGGGTGGATTTTTTTGTAAAAAAGGTAATAGATCGAACCAAACATGCGGGTCTCTTGGCATATCTAATTTAGCGAACTCTGGGGCTTGCTGAGGCTCAGGGCTAGGGCGCTGTTCTTGAACCTGTTTCAATTCCTCTTTATGAGCCGCTACTAGGGCTTTCTCTTTGACTTGTAATTTGGCCTGACTGGATTCTAATTGCTTCTGTGCTTGTTCCAATTCAGTTTCTTTATTGGCAATTTGCTGTTTATTATTGTTTAGTTCTTGTTCAAGTAGTTGTAACTTTTCAGTTAACTCTGACTGATTGTTATCTTGGGCGTTTAAACTCGCTTTTGTATGATCATATTCTGCTTGGATAGACTGCAATTCATCGGTTAGTTGTTGTTGCTCGTTGTGCATTTTCTGCACATTTTGTTCACTGTTTTGCAGTGCTTTTTGTTGTTCTGCTAATTGTTGTTGCAGCTTCAATTCCTGCTGCTCTTGCTGTTTCAGTTTATCTTGCAGTTCTTGGGCTTCTCTTTTTGCCTGTTCTAATTCTGATTGTAACTTTTGTTCACCGGATTGGGTGTCACTCACCTGTGATTCTGCCCGCGCTAACTCCTGCAGGCTTTGTTGCAGTTTCTCCTGCATTTGCTGGTTTTGTTGTTCGGCGTCACGTAACGACTGTTGTAATTGTTTTTTCTGTTGTTCGATTTCTGCATGATGTTGGCGCCATTGTTCATCACTTCCTTGCAGCATTTCTTTTTGTTTTGTGGCACGGTTTTCTACATCTGACAATTCCAATTTTAGTTGGTCGAGTTTTTGTTGTTGTTCCAGGCGCTCGCGTTTTTCTTTATCAGTTTGTCGCTGATTCTCGTCTAATTGTTGTTGAGTTTGTTGCAATTGTGCTTGTTTGGCTTGAACTTCTTGTTTCAAAGCTTCTTGACGCTGTTGCCACTGTTGATCACTTTCTTGCATTTCTCGCTGCTGTTCAGAGCTGCGCTGTTCCATTTCTAAAAGCTCAGACTGTAACTGCTCAAAAATCTTTTGCTGTTGTTGTTTAGCTGCTTTTTCAGCTTCGGTTTGCTGCGCGGTTTTTTGCAAAGCTTGTTCGGTTTCGTGTAGTTTCTGTTGTTTAAGTTGCAGCGCTTTTTGCAACTTATCTTGTTTGTCCTTCCAGCGTCGATTCGCTTCTTCAACTATTTGTTTTTGTTGTTGTTCACTACGTTTTTCCATTTCAAGCAATTCAGATTGCAAACGCGTCATTAACTCCCGTTGTTGGGCTTTTTCAGCTTCGGTTTGCTGTTTCGCTTGATTTAGACTCTGTTCTGCCTGTTGCAGTTTTTGTTGTTGCTGTTCAAGCTCTTGTTGCCATTGACGCTGCTGTTCTTGCAGTCTTAGTTCAGCTTCATCATTCTTTTGCTGTTGCTGTAGTTCACTACGTCTCTCCATTTCAGCCAATTCTTGTTGCAATTTCTCAAACACTTTTTGCTGCTCAGCCTTTGCCGATTTCTCTGCTTCTACCTGCTGTTCTTGTTGCTCCAAAATACGCTGGGTTTCCTGCAGTTTTTGTTGTTTTTTGTGTAACTCTTGTTGTAATTTTTGTTGCTGCTGGGCCCAGTGATTATCTGCTTCGGCTATTTTCTGTTGCTGCTGTTCACTGCGACGTTCAACTTCCGCTAAATCATCTTGTAATTGCTGCAATCGTTGCTGTTGCTGTTGTTTTTCTGCTTTATCTTGTTCAGATTGTTGTTGCGCTTGATTTAATATTTCTTGAGTTGCCTGCAACTGTTGTTGTTTATTTTCGAGCTCTTGTTGCAACAATGCCTGTTGTTTTTCCATATCGCCTTTTTGTTGTTTGGACATTTCTTCAAATTTATCCATCTCATGCTGCAAATGGTCAATATGACGGGCTTTATTGGATAATTCTGACTGGGCAACAAAACAGGACTGTTCGAGGTCACGTCGTTGTTTCTCAGCTATTTCACTGGCTTTACGTTGATTAATTAATAACTGACGTAATTTTTCACTGGCCTGACTAGAGCTAGATAACTTTGATTGCAAACTGCTGATCTGGTTGTTTACATCTGAAAGTTGTTTGTCTTTTTGATGAATAGATGTTTTGAGTTGGTTGATTTCCTCCTCAAAGGCAAGCATTTTTTGTTGTTGTTCTTGTCGTTCTGTTTCTAAATTGCGGGCGGTTTCTTCACTTTCAGCCAACTCTTTTTGAGCGTCGTTGTATTTTTTGTTGCTGTATTGCAATTCATCGGCAATTTGATTCCGCTGTTTTTCTAAGCCGTGAATTCGTTTACCGGTTTGCTCAAGTTGCTCGGCTAGTTCTTCATTGGCCTTTTCGCTGCTGGCTAGGGAATCTCGACTCTGTTGATAATCTTGCTGCAATTGATTCAAGTGTGCAGTGATATTGTCATGGGCTTCTTGTAGGGAAGATAATTCTGAGGTTTTGTCGGTTATATCTTCTTCGGCCGCTTTTAATTTGGATTGCGTATCAGAAAGGGATCTCACTTTACTGGCTAGTTGATCCTGGCTGCTTTCCAATAGTTGTTGTTTTTCAACAATTAATCGCTCGGCTGCTTGGTGCAAATTAATGGCTTCCAAACGTTCTTGGTCGGCTTTTTTAATAGCTCTTAAGTCAGTCCAAATACACAGTATTGAATCGAAATCTTGTCCCTTAAACATTGGTACAAAGGTAACCTGACAGGGAAGTTTGTGATTATTTAGGTTATGTTGCCAAGTAATTGATAGGGCTTGTCCGTCTTGTTTTATGTACTCAATTTTATTCTGTAAGTTATTAAGATCTGATTCACTATCATTGAGTGTCTCTGAATAGGGATAAAGCCCAAATAGTTCTTCTTGGTCTTCCACCGAGAAAAAGTCACACGCTGCGGGGTTAAGCTTGTTAAAACCGCCTTCGGTTAATACCGCCATTGGCATACTGCTGTGTAACAACAAACTCTCAAATTTATCTTGTTGATACTGTTCATCACTAATATCTGATATCCAACATAAATAATGTTGCTTTTCACGGTCGAACAATTCGATGTTTAACTCACTAGGATGTAACTGTTGTTGTTTGCCTATTAAGTTTGCATGGAAACCTTCTAAACGCCCATTTTTATGTAGCTTTTTAGCCGCTTTTCCAGAGTTTTTAGGATCATTAAATAATTGATAAAAAGAGCTTTTCTTTAACTCTTTCTCAGATAGATTTAAGCGTTGAGTCAACGCGCTGTTTGCCTGCACAATGCGATCGTCGTCATCAATCATGGCGATGCCAAGAGGCGCTTTGTTGATAATATTTGAGAAATGTTGACGCTCATGTTCAAGTAGCGCTTTCGTTTGTTTTAGCTCGCTAATGTCTTCTAACAAACAAATGGAACCAGCAGGATTGCCGCCTTCATCTCTAAAAGATTGAACCTTTACTTTTAAGGTTTTGTTCTCACCAGACGGCAAGGCTAAGCTCATTTCTTTGGCACTGCCAACACTCGTCGAATAAGCCATGCTGGGAGACTGCCCTTGGGGCATAACATCTTGAATGTCGGTCGGTAGCACCGGCAGTTGATATGCTGGCTGCCCTCGTAAATTCTCCGCCGAGGTATTAAAAAATAGTTCAAAAGCACTGTTACAGGCGACCACCATACTATTTTCATCCAATAATAGAGTAGGGTGACTGATGGAGCTAAGCATGCCTTTTACAAGCTGTTTGCTAGCAGCCAATTGATGTTTCAAGGCAACCTGCAGACTGATGTTAGTAACGGTGATATGGACATTTTGCGATTTACCCTTGTCATCCATGTTTAGCGGCAAGCCAACTAACCTGACATAGACATCGCCTGCATGGGCATCCAACTTACACTCTAAATCAATGGGTTGGCCGCGCTCCAACTCTTTAAGTCCCTGATTCCAAGCAAACTGTGTTTGTTGCGATAGATATTGTTCAAAGTGTTTAAGCTCACCGCTTAATTGCTCGTCATTGTTTGTTAACAGCTTAGAAAAAACACTATTGGTACTGAAGGTTTTTTCTGATAAGTCGATTTCTAATTGACCAATTTGGCTATTATCTAACAGTTGGTTATTCAGGCTTAATGAATTTACTAAGGTATCTATTTGTGACTGGGGAGCGGTGAAGTCGACTATGGATATAACTGACGCAATATTTTGTTGATTGTCTTTTTGCGGGGCAAATTCGAGTTGTAAATCGCGGTCTTTCACTGGGCCTATGAGTTGTTCTTTACATTGAATTTTAGCATTAATACCTTTTTCGATCTGTTCGCCATATTCTTTTTTAAACAGGGAGCTTAATGCTTTGCCATTTAAATTTTCAGCTCTGTTACCTAAATAATATGCTGCGAGTTTATTGCAATATTGAATTTCACCAGCGTGATTAACATGCACCATGCCGATATGGAAATTATCTAAATAGTAAGTATTTTGCTCGAGAATACGCTGATTTTCAGCAAGTTGATTAGCTACTTTTTTTTGTTTGATTTTGAAAACCATCATCACAACAAGCACAGCGAATACGACTGCGATAGCTATTAAACCGTATTCAATATTATCAGCAGATTGCTGCAATACTTGTTCAGCAATTGCATAAACATTATTTGTCATCAATAAAGTGCTTAGTGCAACACAGGTTTTAGACACGTTTTTAAATGCGTGCAGCGTCATTAGACTATTCCCATTCAACATATTGCAGATAGAGTAACCTGTCAGCTTTGAACAACAAATCTTTTTAAAAACAACTAGGTGTAGAAAACAATACGCAAGTAAATGGTAAACAGTGGATAGCTGGTTAGGCTTTAGTTGATAATTTATGCTGACTTGCTGCCCAGTTTTCAGGAAACTTGCCTTGCAATACATAGGAAAAAGCGATGAGCTCAGCTATGACATGGTAGAGTTGCTCGGGAATTTCCTGACCTAAATCCATACTGGCAAGAAATTCACTTAAATAAGGATCTTCATGTACTAAAACCCCACTTTGTTTGGCAAGTGCGACTATTTCTTCTGCTAGATCCCCAAACCCTTTGGCGATCACTTTTGGCGCTTGTTTATCACCTTCTTGGTATTGAAGGCCAACGGCACTTTTGGTTTTTTTCGCGTTTTTCGGATCAGTCATGGTGTCTGCTCATTAGGCTTGGGTTTGAAAAATTTGATACGGGCGAGTATGCAAATGGGCTGGAATTTTACCTAGCTGACATTGGGCCTTTGCCACCTCAATGCCTAAACTTTTTAAACGTTTTTTGAATAACGGCAGAAAGTTATATACCAGTTCTTTTACTGCCTCGTTGGAGGTGTACAAATCTAGCTCTAATTCATCTTGTTGTAGTCTGGCTTTCGTCAATATTTGGCCAACATCGCCAATGTCCATTTTCATGGTTAAGTGCCAAACCGCAAGTTTACTTTTTTGTTTATCTGCGTTTCCGTGCTTTTCTGGTTCACGTTTTATCAGTAGCTCGATGTCTTTTTTGTTTTCACCAACGCCACTGGGCAACACGTAATAAAAACTCTCTTGTCCTTGCAAGGCTTGCTCAGCGTTGTTCAATTTGCTTGATTGATGTTGTGCAAACATTCGTCCTAGCTGCTTGAGTATCTGATGCTTTTGCTCCATTTGGTTCAAATCATTTAAGCTGCGCTGGCTTGGCGGTGTAGTGGTCTTGTTTGAGCTAGAAAGCAGGCTACTAACAATTTGTGCGATTTTTTCACTGTGCTGAGGTTGGTTTCGATTTAACTTGGCGGCTAAGCTAATTTGCAACATTGTCATCAGTCCAGCCACTATCCCTTGGGATGAAATTGCTTGGGTAAGCTGAATGGGTGATAAGTTTAGGGGGGCTTGGGTAATTAATTGTTTAATATTTTCCACATCAGCTTCTTTACCCTGTGGTGTGCCTTGTTGCAGCTGTTTTAAGATGTTTTCTACCACCGCTTTGGCCTCGGGCGATTTGGCTAAAACCGGATCCTTCAATGCCACCTCAATATTTTGCAGGGTTTCGCTTGGACTAGCAGCTTGAGGTAAAACCCGGCGCATCAATTCACTTATCTGTGTCAGCACTTGTTGTTTCTGCGCTGCAGGTATCGATTCTAATTTGCTAGTTAAGCTTTGCAGTGTTTTTGTTATTTCTGTTGAATCCGTTTGCGCTGGATTAACCGTCACGTCTTTTGAATTCAGTTGATTTGAAACCTTGTCAGCGGCAGGTTTACCTTGGTTAGCTGATTGCCCTTCAAGCAGGGCTTTTAGGGCTGATTCGGGCTTGGGAATCGCTGCGTCTGCGCGCAAAGCAGAAGACTCAATGGTTTGCGAGGCAGCTTGTTTAGATTCAGTTTGCAAAAACAGCACTCTTTTTACTTGTTGCACTTGGGTGTCAGTGAGGGGAAGCTGGGCAACAGGCGCTTTTACAGGGCCTTTAATCTCGCCTTTACCGGAGACCAGTATATCTATACTCACATTTTTCACCCCTGCATCAACTCGTAAAAGCTTAGCCACAGCATTGTCTAAACGTAACTCGGGAAGTTTTGTTAGGGTTTCAATTAATGTCTGGCGAGGCACCGTCAAGGATATATTTTGAGATGGATTATTTAGCCGAGCTGAATCAGATTGTAACAATTTAACAATATCTGCTTTGTTTAAATTGAGCATAATGACTTTTTGCTCACCGCTGGTTTGACTGCCAGTTAGGGGACTGCTGCTGTTTTGGTTTGGCGTGTTAGCTTGAGTTTGCAGGTTCTGCTGCGCAGCTTTGTTTGTTTGATTGTTTTGGGCGTACTTGTCGAAGATAACCTGTTGGCTTATGGGCTCTGATTTTGCTGGTTGAATGGCAGCTTTAGGGGCCGAAGATTGAATAGTGATGTTATCTGTTTTAGCTTGAGTTTGCCCATTATTAGGGCTGTCTACGGTTAGTTTAATTTGCCACTGATTACCTTTAGGCAGGATCTGCAATTGTACATTTTGTGTGTTTGCTGGCAGTTTTGTCGCTGATGGTAAATTCACACTAAAGCTTTCTGATTTACCTTGTACTTGAGCAGATACATTTAGGGTGTTGCCACTGCTACTCAGAACTTTTGCATCCACGATGACGCTTTTAGCCTGGCCATTAGGTGATGCATTGCCACTGATAGCATTTAAAATGGTGGCCAATTGTTTTTGATTGAGGCTGGCGATAACTGCTTGCGCGTCTGTTTTGGTTGACGGGCTAAATAATAATAGTTCTGAAGTAGTATTTTGATTACCCGACGAACTGGTATGATTCTGCAATTGTGCTTGCACTTGGGTGGCGTTTAGGGATTGAGGCAAGTTAGTGGGTTTTGGCAAGGTAACAGTTTGTTGCTGTTTGGGTAAGGTTAAGCCAATTTGATTGTTTGCTAAGAACTGGACAATCACTTGTGCTGCTTGTTTTGCTACTGGCGAGTTTGAAGACAGCTTCGTAAGTTGAGCTGCGGCCTGGACAAGTTGCTGTTGAGCATTAAGTGATATATCGGACATAAACAGGTTATCGGCAACACATCAGTAGATTAAACACTGACTAAGCATAACCTGTTGTAGATATAGAATCTAATAGCTGGATTTGGCTTTTTGCTATGGTATCATTTGCGCCGATTTTTCGGCTGAAAGTTTTCACTAAATCGAAATGTTTTTGATTTAACAATTAGTTAAGTCTTTGTTGTATATAGCCTAACTGGAGAATGACTCAACTTGGCATTGTTACGTGGGCAAAATTTGGGGTGTGTAAAACAAGATCGAACTTTGTTTGAGAAGGTTAATTTTTCAATCGATCCCTCCCAATTACTTTATGTGCGCGGCCAAAACGGCGCTGGAAAAACCAGTTTGTTGCGAATTTTGGTGGGCTTAAGCGATCCTGCTGAGGGGCAAGTAGAGTATAAACAGCAAAATATTCAAACGGTCAATGAGCCGTATTTTCAAGACTTAATCTATTTTGGACATAAATTAGGGTTAAGTTTGAATCTAAATGCCATTGAAAATTTACGATTTTGGTGTCAATTAAATCAAGTGAGCTGTACGGAACCTGCGTTATTCGATTTACTTGCCGAGCTCGGCTTGGTGGGTTTAGAAGATGTTCCCGTGAGTCAGCTTTCTGCTGGCCAGCAACGGCGTGTCGCGTTAGCCCGCTTGTGGTTGAAGACCGACGCTAAGATTTGGATTTTAGATGAACCCTTTACGGCCTTAGATGTCCAAGGTATTGCCTTGTTGCGAAACAAAATGATTCAACATTTGAGTGTGGGTGGGGCGATAATTATTACCTCTCACCAAACCTTAGATGTGGATTATCCCACATCTGAATTGTTGTTGGAGTATCGTATATGACCTCCACACTACTAGCTGTTTTCAAGCGTGATTTGGCCTTGGCGTTTCGTCAACGAGCTGAGCTATTACAGCCAATGATGTTTTTTGTTTTGGTGATCAGCCTTTTTCCGTTAGGTGTTGGTCCAGGCCCTGAAATTCTGCAAAAGATTGGTCCAGGGGTTATCTGGGTGGCGGCTATCTTATCTTCCTTGTTAGGCATGGAACGGTTATTCCGAGACGATTTTCAGGATGGCACCCTTGAGCAGATAATGTTAAGTGGTGCACCTATGGCCCTAGTCTGTTTGGTGAAGGTGGCAGTGCATTGGTTGGCCAGCATTGTACCGTTAATTTTATTGTCGCCCCTGTTAGGGCTGTTTTTAAACCTGAGTTTAGAAATGTATTGGGCATTGCTGGCAACTTTATTGGTTGGTACTCCTTTACTTAGTTTGGTTGGCGCTGTGGCGGTTGGCTTGACGGTAGGGCTGCAAAAAGGTGGCGTGTTGCTGGCCCTGTTATTGTTACCGGTTTTTGTACCTTTATTGATATTTGCCACGGCGGCGGTAGATGCAGCCTCCTTACAAATATCCTATTCAGCCCATTTAGGCTTAATTGGAGCAATGTTATTATTCGCTCTTGCACTGGCTCCTATGGCCATTGCCTATGCATTAAAAGTGAGTCAAAGTTAATGTGGAAGTGGTTACATCCTTACGCTAAATCAGAGTCAACTTACAAACTCTGTCAAACCTTATTGCCATGGTTTTCAATCAGTGCAGCAATAACCTTAGTCATTGGCCTAATTTTAGGACTGATGTTTGCCCCAGCTGATTACCAACAAGGTGATTCTTTCCGGATTATCTATATCCATGTGCCTAGTGCTATTACCTCCATGAGTGCCTACGCGGCGATGGCTGTTGCTGCACTTATCGGTTTGGTATGGCAAATTCGTACGGCGTATATGGCGATGATCGCCATTGCTCCAGTGGGCGCGATGATGACCTTTATCGCTTTATTTACTGGGGCTGCATGGGGCAAACCTATGTGGGGCACTTGGTGGGTATGGGATGCACGTTTAACCTCCGAACTGGTTCTGTTGTTTTTATATCTTGGGGTCATTTCCCTATACAAATCCTTCGATGACAAGGTGCAGGCAGGCAAGGCTGCGGGTGTGATGTCCTTAGTGGGGGTTATTAACTTGCCGATTATTCATTACTCCGTTGAATGGTGGAACACATTGCATCAAGGGGCAACCATCAGCAAGTTTGATAAACCCTCTATTGCACCTGAGATGTTTTGGCCATTGATGGTCAATCTGTTGGCGGCAGTCTTATTAATTGGGGCAATCACCTTAAAGCGTTTGCAAAATGAGTTGTTACGTCGCGAAATACACCGTCCCTGGGCGATAAAAACCTTATTGAAAGAGGGGAAATCATGACTTTTCAATTTGATTCTTGGCAAGCCTTTTGGGACATGGGTGGATATGGCTTCTACGTATGGTTGGCCTTTGGCGTTTCATTTGTAGCTGTTTTGTTGGTCGTTTACGAGAGCATTTGGGCTAAAAAGCAGCTGATTAAAGCCGTTAATGCGCAAATGGCGCGAAAAAAACGTATTAAACAAAATAAACAGAAAAAAGCGGCGGCAATAGCCGAACAAGAAACCCAATCGAATTCTGAAAAAGAAGGTGAATTATCGTGAACCCAAGACGTCAAAAACGTTTGTTTGGCATATTGGCAATTGTGCTTTTAGTGGCCGCTGCCGTATGGATGATGCTCAGTGCACTGAGTGAAAATATTGACCATTTTTATACTCCCTCTGAAATTATCGATGGTAAAGAAGGTATTAAACCAACCGTAGGTCAACGTCTGCGAATTGGTGGCATGGTTGTTCCTGGCAGTGTTCAACGTGATCAAGAAAGTTTATCCGTGAGTTTTGATTTGGCCGATGTCGGTCCTATTGTGACGGTGCGCTACGCGGGGATTTTACCAGACCTTTTTCGTGAAGGGCAGGGCATAGTGGCTACCGGCCGACTAACGGAAAATAACCTGATTGTGGCCGATGAAGTTTTAGCCAAACATGATGAAGAATATATGCCGCCAGAATTGGCTGAAAAAATGAAAGGCATTAAGCATGTGAAACCCGACAATTTACAATCAGAACCAAAATCTGGTTCTGGCTATTAGGATAATAGAAACATGTTTGCAGAATTAGGACACTTTTCGCTGGTATTGGCCTTACTTATGTCAATGCTATTGTCTGTTTATCCAATGTGGGGTGCGTACAAAAACCAAGTCCAATATATGGCCCTTGCCAAGCCATTAGCCATAGGTATGTTTTTGTTTACTGCCATTTCATTTGGCGCTCTGGTAAACGCGTTCTATACGGATGATTTTAGTGTTGCTTATGTGGCCAACCACTCAAATAGCTTGTTGCCTTGGTATTACAAGATTACCGCAGTATGGGGCGGCCACGAAGGTTCATTTTTATTGTGGATTTTGATCTTTTCAATTTGGACTGTTGGCGTTGCAGTATTAAGTCGAGGAATTCCTCAAGCCATGGTTGCCAGAGTGCTGTCAATTTTGGGAATGGTGGCAATTGGCTTCTATTTATATTTATTACTTGCTTCTAACCCATTTGAGAGTCTTTTACCTTTTTATCCTGTCGACGGGCGAGATCTTAATCCCTTGTTGCAAGATTTTGGCATGATTATTCATCCTCCTATGTTGTATATGGGGTATGTAGGGTTTGCCGTTGCTTTTGCTTTCGCTATATCGGCGCTTCTCTCTGGTCAGCTTGATTCTACTTGGGCCCGCTGGTCCCGCCCTTGGACCCTAGCCGCATGGTGCTTCTTAACTCTGGGCCTATCTTTGGGCTCGTGGTGGGCTTATTATGAATTAGGTTGGGGTGGCTGGTGGTTCTGGGATCCAGTTGAAAATGCAGCCCTTATGCCTTGGTTAGTGGGAACCGCGCTGGTACATAGTCTAGCGGTAACTGAAAAACGTAAAATATTTAAATCTTGGACAGTGCTTCTGGCCATATCTGCATTCTCTTTGAGTTTATTAGGTACCTTCTTAGTGCGCTCTGGTGTGCTGGTTTCCGTGCATTCATTTGCCAGTGATCCCACTCGAGGTTTGTTCATTCTGGCCATTTTAGGTGTGGTAGTTGGTGGTTCATTAGTTTTGTATGCCATCCGCGCACCTCAACTAAAAAGTGTGGGGCGCTACGAATGGTTTTCCCGTGAAGTGATGCTAATTGGCAATAACTTGTTATTAACCGCCGCTACTATCGTGGTGTTAATGGGCACATTATTACCTTTGGTGCATAAAGAAATTGGCTTAGGTTCTATCTCAATTGGCGCGCCATTTTTTAACCAAATGTTCACTTATTTGATTGTGCCCTTTGTGCTACTGCTTGCAATGGGGCCATTGTCTCGCTGGAAAAAGCAGTCAGCTAAAGCGATTCAAAAACAAATGTTAATTGGCTTTGTCATTAGTGTTTGTGCCGCCCTTCTTATTCAAGCTAGTTACAACCAAATGACCTATATGGCGACTTTGGGAGCAATTTTAAGTGTGTGGATTTTGGTTTCAACCCTGCAAGAAATCATGCAGAGAGTGGCAAAGGAAAATAACAAAACTAGCTCTTCAACAACTTGGCAACGACTACGTCGTTTAACACCAAGTCATTGGGGAATGGTATTGGGACATTTAGGGTTTGCGGTAACTTTGATCGGTATTACCCTTGTGAGTAATTACGATCAGGAAAAAGATGTGCGCATGCGCACTGGAGATGTGGTCGAAATTAGTGGATACGTTTTCCAGTTTAACGGCGTCAGAGAGTTAACGGGCCCGAACTATTATGGTCATGTGGGGATCGTCGATGTGTATACGGATACGACGTTAACTGAAAAAATCACTCATCTTGAAGCTGAAAAACGGTTTTATCCTGTGCAGCGTTCGAGTATGACCGAAGCTGGAATTGATAGTGGTATTTCCAGAGATTTATTCATGGCATTAGGTGAACAGCTAAATGACGGTGCATGGGCGGTGAGAATTTATGTCAAACCATTCGTAAATTGGATATGGGCCGGTTCTATTATCATGGCGTTAGGTGGATTGTTGTCGATATCCGATAAACGTTATCGCATGGCTAAAGTGGCCAAAGTTAAGCGACGCCTAAGTGGCGAGCAAACTGATACGGCAACTAGCTCTGACGTGTTAGCAACCAAAGCACAAGGACAAGCATGAAAAAAGCCTCTTTATTTTTAATACCAATAACCTTATTTGTGTTGTTATCGGTTTTTTTATACAAAGGTTTGTATGGCGATCCTAGGCAACTAGATTCTACGGTATTAAACAAACCCGCACCTAACTTTGCTTTGCCTGATCTGATGCAGCCGGATGTCATCTACGATCCATCCATATTTGCTGGCCAAGTGACCTTGATGAACGTGTGGGGCGTGTGGTGCGTGACCTGTGCTGTTGAACTGCCTTATTTAACTGAATTGAGTCAACAGGGGGTGCGTATTATTGGTTTGTATTACGACCAAGATACCGACCCAGATTTTGGGATTAAAAGTATTCCCACCATTCAAAAAGAAGTGGCTGCTAAGTTGGCGCAACTGGGCAACCCGTATGAGTTTAATGTGTTCGATGTTAAACGAGATTATTCCTTGGACCTAGGGGTTACTGGTGCCCCAGAAACCTTCCTAATTGATAAGCAGGGTGTGATTAGAATGCATCATATTGGTGATATTAACACTCGGGTTTGGCGAACTAAAATTGCACCTTTATACAACGAGTTAATAGCCCAATGAAAAAACTAATCCTGTTATTCGTGTTGTTTACTAGCCCACTTTGGGCGTTGGAAGAAGCCTACACCTTCGATGATCCGGTAAAACAAAAAATGTTTTTGGATTTGACCGAAGAACTGCGTTGTCCTCAATGCCAGAATCAAAATATTGCTGATTCTGATGCCATGATTGCCCATGATTTGCGCCGCAAAGTTTACGAATTGTTGAACGAAGGCAAAAGTAGAGAAGAAATCGTTGACTTCATGAAGTCTCGTTATGGTGATTTTGTATCCTATCAGCCGCCAGTAACACCATTGACCATTTGGTTATGGTTGCTGCCGGTTATTTTTGTCATCGGAGCGGCTTGGTTGGTTTTTACTCAACGTAAAAAACAAGTGAATGATTTTGATGAAGATGTGCTAGCAAAGGCAGATTCGTTATTGGAGAAAGAAAATGACTAGTTATTGGCTGGGTTTTGCCATGTTGTCGGCCATTGCTGTGGGAATTTTAGTTGTTCCTTGGTTACTTAAACGCAATCGACATAACCAAGATGTGTTGACCAACACCCAAATTATTAAACAGCGGATGCAAGAGCTAAGTCGTGAAGTGGATGAAGGCTTAATCTCTTCTGATGATAAAGACATTGCAATTAAAGAACTAAAACTAGCCTTAGTGGATGAAACTGTTGCCAATACAGAACAACAACAATCCGCTTCTTGGCCATTGTTTTTAGGTATCAGCGTTAGCGTGGTGTTGTGTGCCATTTTGTATTACAAAAGCAACGAAGTGGCGGATTTACAACATTGGGAAGGGGTTAAACAGCAGTCTTCTGAATTGGCTAAACGGATCGTTATTGAAGGGGACTCCAGTGTCACCCTAGATGAGTTAAATGATTTCAGTTTGGCAATGCGTAGCAAACTTGTTGGCGCACCTGATGATTATATTGGCTGGTTGTTACTAGGCAGACTACATGCCTCGTTAAATCGCCTTGAGTCAGCTTTACAAGCCTTTGAAAAAGCGTATTTGTTAGCACCAGAACACAGTGGCGTGTTATCTAGTTATACACAAACTTTGGTTATGACAGGTGAAGAGAATTATATTCGCAAAGCACAACGATTGTTAAAAACAATGGTTCAGAATAACCCGCAAGATATGAATGCTATCGGCATACTGGCGGTGGCATCCACTCAGTTGGGGGATACACAACAAGCACTGAGTAGCTGGCAACAATTGAAGTTAATTTTACCCGCTGATGATGCAATGATCGCTGAGGTGGACAAGCGTATTGAACAACTTAGTCCTGGGGCCGTTGCACCTCAAGTTGATGAACCTATCGAGGTTACAGACGCTGATACCTCGGTATTAATTACTGTGTCAATATCTGACGAACTTGCGGCTAAAATACCAGAAGATGCGTTTATCTTTGTGTTTGCACAAGATGCCAATGGCTCGGTAAGAATGCCTGCTGCGGTGGTCAAAAATCGATTGTCTGACTTACCGCTACAGGTAAAATTGTCTGATGATAATGCCATGCTACCGAGTTTTAAATTATCTCAGTTAGAAAGTGCAAGGTTGGTGGCACGGATTTCCTTGGATGAAAATGTGGCCCAAGCTAAAGGCGAATTGCAAGGCGAAGTGACAGTGACACTGCAAGCAGGTAATCAAATTACTCAGTCAATAGTTATCGATAAGGAAGTGATGTAATGAAAGTAAAAAATTACTTGCTATTAATTGTAGCATTTGTGCTTGGCGGCTGTGCTTCTCAGCAAGCTGTTAATGGACAAGTTCAAAACGTTGAATACAACGATCCCCGTGATTCAGTAGAGGGCTTTAACCGTGCCATGTGGGATTTCAACTACGACGTACTTGATGCCTATATTTTGCGACCCACAGCCGTGGTTTACGTTGATTATGTCCCGCAACCTGCCCGACAAGGTTTGCACAACGCCGCGTTAAATTTAGAAGAACCTTCGAACTCGGTGAATAACTTACTGCAAGGTAAAGTTGGCGGAAGTTTAGCGAGTTTAGGACGATTTGTGCTCAATTCAACTGTGGGTATTCTAGGCATATTTGATGTGGCTAAGGAAATTGGCTTAGAAAGGCAAGAAGAAGAGTTTGGTGAAGTGCTAGGTAAGTATGGGGTTGGTACCGGTACCTACCTGATGTTGCCGGCTTACGGCCCTACTGATCTTCGTTCTTTGACCGGTGACTTTGTGGATTCATCCTATTTTCCGCTGCAAGATCTGTCATTTTACGTAGCGGCGGTGCGAACTGGCATTAAAGTGCTTGAAGCTCGTGCTCAATTGATGGAGCAAGAAGGGCAACTCGATCAATCACTGGATCCCTATGCCTTCGTGAAAAATGCTTACTTCCAAAACCTCGAGTTTCGTGTCACTGACGGAGAGGTACCGCAATCTGATTTGAATACTGATCCGGAAGAAGAAAGCGAAAACTTTGAAGACTTTTTAGACGACCTTTAGGGTCGTCTGTTTATCGAGAGGGCTACCCTTGCTAACGTGTGCAAGTCATGCTGCTATTGGCGTGTTTGATTCAGGTGTCGGTGGTTTATCCATCGCTGCAGCAATTCGCCAAATATTACCCCATGAAAATATCATTTACGTTGCCGATAGTGCGAATGCCCCCTATGGCGGTAAGCCTGAACAGGTGGTTTTACAGCGCTGCCAGACCATTGTTGAGTTTTTAATGGCCCAAGAGGTGAAACTGATAGTTGTGGCGTGTAACACCGCAACCTTAACCTGTATCGCCAAATTGCGTGCACTTTACCCCATTGAATTTGTTGGCGTTGAACCTGGTATTAAACCCGCTCTGAATGTCAGTCAAACAGGCACTATTGGCGTGTTAGCCACCCATAACACCATTAAAAGCCAGCAATATCAGCAATTAGTGGCAAGGTTGAAAACGCAAAATACGGTTCTGTCTCAAGCCTGTCATGGTCTAGTGGAAAAGATTGAAGCAGGGGAGTTTGATTCGTCCGCAACCCAAATGTTAATTAAACAATATGTGTTGCCTCTAATCACCCAAGGCGCCGATCAAATCGTCTTAGGTTGTACTCATTACGGTTTTTTGAGTCGGCAAATTCGCGGTATTGCTGGTGAAAATGCACAGCTAGTGAATACCAGTGAAGCCATCGCTCGCCAAACCTTGGCAGTGTTAACTCGTAATGAAATGTTAAACAGCAGCCAACAACAAGGGCAAACCATGTTATTTTCCAGTCGCTGTAATCCAGACTTTTTGGCTGTATCTAAGCTGTTATGGCCCAATGAAATTCAACAGGCTCATGAATTTCCACACTAGCTTGGGTTGTTGGGATATAGTAACCATGTTTCCTCGGTTCGGTAGGTCAATATGCGCGTGATATTTGCGGTTATTTTTAGTTATTTGCTGTCGGCCTGCGCCAGTCAGAACACTCCATACCAAGGCGAAAACTTGGTCATCCCCTCAATTCAAGTACTCAAGTCTTGGCAATTATTTCAAAAACAAGACGACACTTATCGTTCTAACATGTGGCAAAAAAAAGGACAACGTTGGGCCGATACCTTTGCCGTAAGTATTTATGCTCAACACCAAGAAAATCTGCAACAAAAACGCACTGAACTCGATGCGCCAGGCAAATCACACTGCCAAGCATTTCAATCCATCGATATGCAACACCCTAAAATACAGAATGTAGCATATGAATACTGGCAAACTCGCTGTGAAATGAATGGCAAAGTTGTCGCCCGGATGATTCATTTAATGATGCAAGGGCAAGAAAGCTTTTACCATATCCAAAAGGTCTGGGCATTTGATGCACAAGAGCCGCAGTTTTTGTATTGGAAAGAGCAAATTGATGACACTTTTTTATGTAATTTAGGAGCAAGTAATCACACTTGCCCCATGGAGTAGAATCACTAAGTTAGTTCAACAACACCATCTAATTTATAGCTTCAAGCAGAGGCAAGCTTCAGTCGATTTAATTGTTGTCGTTTACGGGATTAGCGGAGCAGTGTTTAGCAATAAATTGCGCTTGGCTAGGCATATAATCTACCGATTGTTCGATAACACTTTTGACGTTTTCCATTCGTTTGTGGATTTGTTCTTTGCTGAGTACGTCAACCATTGGATGATAACCTTCGGGCATCATACCTTGTCCAACCATTACACTTAACCAGCTTGTTTGATTAAACAATTCTTCGTCCTCGCGGAATATGCGTCCATTTGCTTTAAATAAATCTATTTTCCGTTGTAGGTATTCGGGAATTTCCATATTGCGTACGTAATCCCAAAACGGCGTGTCGTCTCTTTCAGTGACTTTGTAATGTAAAATAATAAAGTCGCGAATACGTTCTATTTCCAAAGCCGCTTGTTGGTTATAGGTATCAATGTCGGTTTGAAAAAATTGTTTTGATGGGAATAAACTCATCAGCCGAGAAATGCCGCTTTGTACCAAATGGATAGCGGTTGATTCTAAAGGCTCAATAAAACCGCCAGCCAAACCTATTGCTACACAGTTTTTGTTCCAGAATTTTTTTCGCATGCCGGTTTTAAATCGAATTATACGAGGAGCGGTTAATGGCTCTCCTTCTATTCCTTCTAGCAGTATTTTTTCGGCTTCTTCATCGCTCATAAATTTAGATGAATAGACATGTCCATTACCAACGCGATGTTGCAGGGGAATACGCCATTGCCAACCGGCTTTTTGTGCGGTAGAACGGGTATATGGTACTGGTGCTTCCGTGGTTTTACTTTGTACCGCAACTGCACGGTCACAGGGCAACCAATGACTCCAATCTTCATAGCCAGTATGCAGTGCTTGTTCAATTAGTATGCCTCGAAAACCACTACAATCAATAAATAACTCACCTTCGACTACTTCACCATTATCTAATACTAGGCTTTCTATAAAGCCATCACTGTTACGCAAATTCACGTCCGTTACCTTGGCATCAGTGCGTTTTACACCGTGTTTTTCAGCAATTTCACGTAAATATTTTACGTATAAGTTTGCATCAAAATGAAAGGCATATGCGATATTGTTTAATGGCGAGTTAGGGGTGTTGATAGAGCGCATCATTTTGCCCGATTTCGCGGCAACGCTGTTAAACGAGTAATCTTGTAAATCACCAGCTTTGCCGAGTTTTGACATCTTTAACCAAAATTGATGAAACTCGACCCCTTCAAAATTCAGCCCTATAGTGCCAAATGGATGCATGTAGCTATGATCTAATTTCTTCCAATTAACAAACTCAATACCATGTTTGAAGGTTGCTTGGGTTTTTCTAACGAAATCATCTTCGTCTAATCCAAGCAAATCATTGAATAGTTTAATTTGTGGAATAGTTGCCTCTCCGACACCGACATTAGAAATATCACTGGACTCTATTAAGCGAATATTCATGCCATCTTGACGCAGCAAGGTGCCTAAGGCTGCCGCAGTCATCCAACCTGAAGTGCCTCCACCGACGATGACAATATTTTTAATTAGGTGCTCGCTCATATGCTTTTCCTATTTTATAAATACACGCAACTACTCGGGTTCGGTAGATCTGTTATTTAACGTTGCTCTAAGGAATGTATTTCAAAGTTGCAACTATTCTACCTGAGTAGGCAATGTTAGCAACGTGCGTGCTTTAATCTGACCTATAGCGTTAATTTTAAATATATGCGCCTCTTGTGTGAGGCGCATATATTTTTGCAATTTTCTTTAGCAAGTTAGAAGTTGGCTCTAACTACAAAAGAGAATCGTCTATCATTTACAAACCAAGAACGTCCGGTTCGAGTACCTGCATCGTCAATCTGCATGGTTGTTTTTGTGACGGTATCTAATAAGTTCACTGCTTGAATACCCACTTTAATATTGTCAGTTGCGTTGTAAAAAATAGAACCATCAAGGAAGCCTGCACTTTCATTATAAATGGGTCTATAGGGGGCAATAACGTCTCTAGCGGTTAACAAGTATTCAGAACGCCAGTTATAAGCCAAGCGAGCCGACAAGTCATTCTTTTCATAGGTTAACACTAAATTGGCAGTGTGTTTCGATTGACCTTCGAGGGGCAGTGACTCAAATGCGGCTTCTGCAGGGCCATCTTTAGGTTTGCCGTCAGGTTCAGTCTCATACGTATTACTATTAGGCACCCCTTCAGCTTCAATATAAGTGTAGTTAGCCTGTACGCCTAAACCATCAAAAGGGGCGGGTAAGAAATCGAAAAATTGTGAGTAGGCAAATTCAATCCCTTGCATTGTACCTTCATCGGTATTCAGAGGCTTTTGTACTCTCACTGAATTGGTAACACCATTGTTGGTGTACTGCTCATCTACAGCACCTGTCACAAAGAAGTTACTCAAATCTTTGTAGAATACCGTTGTGGTTAGTGAGTTTGAGGGGCTGAAATACCACTCCAAAGAGAAGTCATACTGAATCGACTCCATTGGCGCTAAATACGGATTTCCAGAGTTACCTTCCCAAGTGGTTACATCGGCACCGTTAATGGTTGCTTCACCACCTGGTTCTGCAGGTTCTGTCCGGTCAGTAACAAAAATACCATCCTCAATATTCACGTAGTTTTTCAAGTTACCAGTGTCTGGATAAGCAATTGCTTTAGATACAGCAAAACGAGCAATTAAATCGTCATCTAGCTCTACCTTTATGTTAAAGCTAGGCAGGATAAAGTCATCTCTGTAGACATCGTTAAGTATCGATGTACCATAGTTACCAAAGGCACGATCATCAGCCGGTAAATAATTCAAGCGGTCGGAAGTATCCGTTGGATCATTGGGAATTAGATTAGGAAAGGTTACGGCGCCATCGGTTTCCCGTTTTACTTCAATGTAACGAATACCAAAGTTACCCGTAAATGGGAACTTAAGCTCATCATATTCAAAATCAAATCGAACATATGCCGCTTTATTTGTTTCCACAAAAGTGTTCGACTCAGCTGGTCTAAATGGACCGTCTAATTGTTCATATGTGGGGTTGCCATCGGCATCAACACCGTTTTGTATTTGTCGTTCAGATAAAGGCTCCCAATCAGAAGCAATATCCGCAAGCCTACTTCCCCAATTCGCATAGTCTTGGACTAACGCTATTGACGGGTGCAGGGTTGTGCCTCCAGGCACTATGACATTGTCGCCACGGTGATGATTGTCCCAACTAACTTGCTGTACTTCGTCAATCAAACTGGCACTGGAAGGCAAGTCTAGCCAAGCCGCAGCATACCCATCACCATCTGTGTCATTACTAAATATTGCTCCCAGTGATTGCCAATTATAGGCCGAAAAGCGCACGGTTTGTTCTCGCTGTGCGTAACGAACCCCCGCTTTAACCGAGGAGAAAAAGCCGTTATCGAAGATATACTTGGTATCATATCGAAAGGCTAAAGAATCACCTTCACTGCGTTCGTAATGATCCATAGCCGAGCGCCAATAATATGAAGATTTTGTTTGGAAAAATGCAGGGTTACTTTCCCTTCCATTTCCGCCAGGATGGCCATTCCAAGGTTCCAGAAGTTCAATTCGGGGTACATCGCCCTTTAAGTTCAAGCTCATATTGGCTTGTGTTCCTAGAAAGAGCGTGACGTCGTCATCTTTGGTGGTTGCATCGATATATTGTGCGTCAAACTCATGGGACCAGGTATCATTAGGTCTAAATTTCACGTTGAACGCGTAGTCATCAACAATGGTTCTTTGTTCTTTGGTGCGAGTTGTCGTTTGATAGGTATTTCCAAATTGTGGTACCGATGGATTTCCCCAATCGGCAGCAATGGGGACACGTTGCTGATCATTCCCATTTGAACGCCAACCACCATCACGTTGGTCGGTGATTGTACCATTAATGAAAGTACCACTATCATCAAATTCATAGGCTGGTGTGCCGTCTAGAGGATAAGTGTCGCGTCTTAGGCCGTCGGCTTCCGCACCATTGTTTTGGTCAGTTTGATAACTAAAGGTATTTTCTGTCCAGGCTAAAGTCGCGTCGGAACGCATAAATTGGCCGGTTATAAGAGTCCGTCTATCCGGGCTTTCCCATTGAGCGGCTAGAGCAAGCCCTTGTCTTTCACGGTTGATATTGTTTTTTCCAAAGTTTCCGCCATTAGGAGCCAGAACTGTTTGCCCTTCGACTAAATCATCGCGAGTTAAAAATACTTCAGATTGCAAACTGTGTGAAAGGCTTTCTAATTCAGATGAAGCGACGTTGACGAGAAATCCGAATTTTCCAGCATCTGTTTCCCAGCTGTCACTAAACATGGCAGAGGCGCTAGGTGTGGTTTCTTCTATTAAATCACTGTAGGTAAGATCTGCAGAGACTGCGACAATACGTTCTTCTGAATCAAATGGCAGGCGAGTATGCAGGCTGACAGTACCGCCAATTCCACCTTCAATTAGATCCGCGCTCTGGTTTTTATAGACTTGAACTGAACCCATTAATTCTGGGGGAACATCTTGGAAACTAAGGCCTCGACCAGAGTTGGCAGTAAAAGAATCTCGCCCATTAAACTCACTGCGCGTGGCCGACATACCTCGGATCACAGCTCCACTACCTTCCACACCAAAATGATCAGGGTCATTGGCTGCGGCAAAGCGTTCGATTGAAATGCCGGGTATGCGCTGCATTGCTTCAAGTACACTGCGATCTGGAAGTGCACCAATATCTGATGCGGTGATGGCGTCTACGAACGTATCAGCTTCTCGTTTTAATTCTTGTGCTTGAATAACACTAGAGCGTACGCCTCGAACGTTGATAATTTCAACAATGGCGTCCTCCTCTTCTGTGTTGGGCTGCGTCTCTTGTGCAAAGTTTTGACTACTAAACCCCAATATTGCTAGTGCAATCATAGATTTATTAAATCTGGGGGTACTCTTATGTTTTAGTTCGGCTAAATGGTTTTTATGCTTCACGGTTAAACTCCAAGTTTGTATGTCTAGTTATGGTTTTCGTTTTTATTGTATTTAATCGGTAATTTTATTACCGTAAGCAGCCCAATAAATGCCGCAGTAAAAAGGGTCTAAATGTTACCTTCGGGTTAACGTTAGTGAATAAATCTAGACGGTTTGAAGCGCCTAATCTAAAAATGACGTTACCCATAGAATCTGTTTGTTTTCAGTTATTGTTCGCTGTAGTTAAAGTAATCAAAATCAGCAGGACATTGTTGGCCTGACACATCTTGACAAGCCATGCCTACAAACCCACCGGTGAAATGCGCACCGTCGCCGCCACCTGCTTCATCGGAAATAATGCTGTAGTCGAGGTTAATTGGCAGTTTTGTCCAATGAACTTCGTCAACTGAGAAGGAGAAATTGAGGAGGTGGTGGTCGACATCTGCTCGTAAATATACGAGCCCATCTTTAGGTAGCAAAAAGCGTTTATCGGTTATAAATGCATCAATATGTCCGTCTCGAAGACCAAAGGTTAGGGTCAAATCTTGACTGCCTAAACAACTCATTACATCGATAAAACGGTTACCCTCATCGTCAATGGAAACATAGCAGTAGTGGAATTTATTGCTGTTGTAGTAACAAATCAGTCCAGCTGTTTGCTGAAAATTAGTGGGGTAGAATTCCATTGCAGTTTGTGCTGAATATTTGAAAGCCTCCTGTCTACGAGCCACTAAAGCATGTTCATACAATGAACCTAGGGACTCTCTTCCAATCAAGCGTAAATAACCTGAACGAGCAGTTAAACTGAACAAACGTTCGGGATTAGGGGTGCGTAACCATTGGAATTCTGTTGGTAACTCTGCTGCGTCAAAGTTGTGAGAGTGTTGCTCTGCAGGCCAAGGGTGTTCGGGGAGGTTTGGCGCTGGAACTTGCAACTCAGGTAAACCATCGGTAACCGCATTTTCGACCCTTAACCAGTTATCATCAGTCCAATAGGTTTTTTGCAGTCCTGTTTCACGGCCCAAGGGGCAACGACGTTCTCCTAGCAAGGGACGGCCACATAAATGCACAAGGTAAGTTTCGCCCTTAGATGTTTCAAACAAGTCACCATGTCCAGTTCGTTGTAGTGGCAAATCTTGATTATCTTTAGCTGTTAATAAGTAACCATAGGGGTCTAGCTCATAAGGCCCATCAATATTTTTTGAACGTGCCATGGTCATTGCATGGGTATAAAAGGTTCCGCCTTCAGCGGTTAATAAGTAGTAATAACCGTTTCGTTTAAACAAGTGCGGGGCTTCTGTGCAAGCCAGTTTGCTACCAGCAAAGATATTCTTGATTTCACCCACTAACTTTTTGGTTTCAGGACAATACTGCTGCAATAAAATGCCGCCGAACCTATTTTTTTCACGACGGTGATCCCACACCATATTAATGAACCACTTTTTGCCGTCATCGTCATGAAATAGAGAAGGATCGAAACCGCTCGAATTCATGTAAATAGGATCACTCCATTCACCATCTATGGTTTCACAGGTGGTTAGATAATTATGGGCGTCTTTAAAGTCACCATTGAAGCGTTTTACGTCTGTATAAATTAAATAAAATAGTCCGTCGTGATAGCTAAGACAGGGAGCCCACACTCCGCAGGAATCTGGCTCTCCACGTAAATCCAATAATGCTTCTCGATTTAGCGGACGGCTCACTAACCGCCAGTTTTTGAGATCTTTTGAGTGGTGTATTTGTACTCCCGGATACCATTCAAAAGTGGATGTCGCGATGTAAAAGTCATCATCCACTGCAACAATACTCGGATCTGGATTGAAACCAGGTAGTATTGGGTTTTGTATCATTGGTCGAGTAGGGGTCGTCATTCTTACGCTTCCTTAAAATCACGTGTAAGTTTGTAAAATTTCATGCATGCAAACACCACAATGCCGGCAATAACGGAACTTGCTGAATACAAGAAGATGATGCCATTCAATGCTGATTCGCTTTGGTCTATGTTTGGTTGATAGCCAGATGTTGCGAGTATCCAGCCTGTAAATGCGCCGCCTAACGCAATACCTAATTTGATCATCAACAGGTGGCCCGAAAACGCCATAGCCATTGCATTTTGCCCTAATTTTTTAGCTCCGTAGTCGACGGTGTCGGGCACTGCAGAAAATAACAGCGGGGTAAATATCATGTGGACGAAATTGGCTAATATTGTAAATACCAATGCGATCTCCATTCCATCCCGCGGGACAAAAAACAAAGCTCCATTGGCTATCACTATGGCTAATGCGCAAGTGCGCATAAGAGCGACTTTACAGAATCGTTTTACCAGCCAATTAGCACTTAGAGCACCGGCAATCCCTGCAACCATGCCGCTAGTCATGAATAGTGTAATAAGTGACTCTTGTTGCAAATAATATTGCACATAAAACGGCGTGGTCGCGCCGCGCATTGCCACACTGATTAGTAGCAACAGACTTACAATGGCAATGATTCGCCATTGATCATTTTGCAGCATTTTGGCGAAGTCTAACCAAATGCCTTTAAGGATATGATTGCTTGGGGATTTGGGCATTTCGACACGTTCTTTAGTCAAAGAGAAGCAGCCGACAAAACATAGCACCGCAACAATGGATAAAGTCACCATTGCCATTTGAAAACCAAACTGCTCGTTACCTTGACCAAAATACTCAACTAAGGGCAGTACAGTGGCTGTAACAATTGCGCCACCTACCATGGCTAATGCAAACCGATAGGATTGGACGGAAGCTCGCTCGGTTGGAGATGCCGTCATGACGCCACCTAGAGCTGAATAAGGAATATTGATAGCAGTGTAAACTGTCATCAATAACGTATAGCTAATGTAAGCGTATATGAGCTTACCGGTATCACCCAAATCAGGAGTCGTAAAAGCCACAATTGCCAACAAACCATATGGAATAGCAAACCACAATAAATAGGGGCGATATTTGCCCCATCTTGTATTGGTTCTGTCTGCAATTCCGCCCATAACGGGATCTGTAAATGCATCAAATATTCTAACTACTAAGAATAAAGTACCTACTGCTGCCGCAGATATCCCAAATACATCCGTATAGAAATACAGCAAAAATCCCATGACTACTTGGAAGACAATGTTACTTGCTGCATCGCCCAGACCATAGCCTATTTTTTCAGTAACGCTTACCTTCTCCATCGTATATTTACCTTAAATTATCGATATTGATTAGCTAGGGCCACTAAATCTTTTACAAAAGCTTTAGCTTGATAGTCTCGATTAAACAGCAACGGATAATCTGTTCGCCCATGCATAGGCCAGTTATTGCGCCAAGTATCATTATCAGAAACGCCCCAGAATGTGACTCTATCGATATGCTTTTGATAGCGTAAAAACAGAGCGAATAGGTGCTTATAGGCATTAGCTAATTTAAGATTGGATGATTTTGAAATGCCATTCACATAAGGGTTGAATTCATCTTCAAGGGCAAAATTTAATGAAATATCTGCACCCATATTTTTTTCGTCGGGAAATTTAAGAACAGTAATATCTAGTTCTGTAATCATCATTGATAAACCCATCTCAGCGACTTTTTTAATACTGCTTTCCAGCTGTTCAAAAGGGGGTTCTATTCCGTAATGACCTTGCTCGCCAATTCCGTCAATTCGGATGCCTTTTGCTTTAAGGCGTTTGGCCAATGCTATTACACTGTCCATTTTTTCGGCTTTAAATAAGTTGTAATCGTTGTAGTAAAGCTCCGCATTTGGCGCGGCTTGGTGGGCATATTCGAAGGCTTTTTCGATGAAGTCTGGACCAATAATGCGTGACCATTTCGAGTCCCGCAAAGAACCGTCTTCGTTGAACGCTTCGTTCACCACGTCCCAGCCTTTGATATCGTTTTTATAGCGACCTGCTAGGGCGAATATATGGGCTTTCATTCTCGACAGTAGAGCATCACGACTGATGGGGTTGCCAAGTTTGTCTTCGAACACCCAATCTGGGGTTTGTTGATGCCAAACTAAGGTATGGCCAATGATGTCTTTTTTACTGGCTTTAGCATAGGCAACAAGGGCGTCTGCTGCGTCGAAAGTAAATTGATTCAAGTTAGGTTGAATGCTTTCCCATTTCATATCATTTTCAGCGGTGAGGGTGTTGAAATGCTGATCAATAATTGCCACTGATTGGCGATCCTTACCGTTTGCTTGCTGGGTATTGATTGCTACGCCAACATTGAAATAAGAAGAAAATGCTTGGTGTAGTGAAAAGCCTGTTGTCAGATTAGCGTCCCTAGTACTGGAGTTGGTATTCGCACACCCAGACACAGACCCGAGTACAAAGGTTAAAAGTGTCGTAGCTATAATATGTTTCATCACTCACCGGAAATTGACGCTAAAATGTTAGCGCTAACAATATTTTGTCAAGTTCGTTTTGTCAATTATAATTTTACGTTATTTTAACATTGTTTTTACTTGAGTCTCGTAACTGCACTTTATATTCCAATACATGACGCATGTTGGAAACTTTAAAAGTTTTATTTTTTTTAGGGGATGTGAAGATATCGATGGCCAGTTCGGCCATCTTTTCTAAGGGTTGGGTAACCGTAGATAGGTTAGGCCATATGGTGGTGGCGAGTTGAGTGTCATCAAAGCCGACAATAGAAACATCTTCTGGTACATCTAGATGTTTCATGTGTGCAACGGAAACAACGGCTGCAGCCATCTCATCATTTGCTGCAAATATTGCATCGGGTTTGTTGGGTAATTCAAGTAATCGTTTGGCCGCATCTAGACCTGATTTATAGGTGAAATCTCCTTGTTCAATGTACTCGGGAGGAACCATTTTTTGATTTGACCGTAACGCGTCTAAATACCCTTGATAACGCATTCTACTTGCGCCTTGATTTGGGCTTCCAATGATATGTGCAATTCGAGAATGACCATTTAGAATAAGCTGTTCAGTGACATCAAATGCCGCTTGATAGTCGTCAATACAAATGTAAGGACTCGCGGTTAAATTGATGTCAGGAGCGATACGCACAAAATCAACATTCGCGCTTTCTAATAAGTCGACAACCTCTGGTATATTGCTGACAGGTGGTAGTAAAATCACACCATTTACTTTAGTGACTTCAATTAGATCTTTTATTGTTGCTAAGGTTTTATCACGATCACCAGTGGTTTCATCCAAAATAATATGATAGCCGGTAGTTCGACATTTCCGCAGCCCGCCAACTAAAAACTTGTTAACGTATGATGAATTAGCATAATCACAGACTAAGCCAATAAAAAAGGACTTAGAACTGGCTAGATGTCGCGCCGCTATATTGGGCTTATATTGCATTTCCTTGGCAATTTTACTTACTTTTTCTCGGGTTTTTGCTCCTACTTTAGGATCGTTGTTCATTACCCTAGAGACGGTCATCATTGAGACGCCAGCTTTATCAGCGATATCTTGTAGCTTAACCTTAGACATGTATTTCTAGCCGTTTTGTTAACAGAAAAATTTCCAATTTATGTAGTCTACTTCATCACAAAGAATAAACCTAAATGTTAATTAACATTTTCTTTGTGTTTTCGTTATATTTTGTAACAAGGTGATTTTAAATCAGTCGCCAACAGCACTAGCGCGCTTAATCTAGGCAAAGAATAAATACACGCAAGTTTGAGGTTAATTTATGTTTTACAGGTTAACCCTTTTAGCGAGTCTTTTATGAACTAAAAATAATCATATTTTATTACAGAGAATGGCAACGTTGTTGCCCCATAGAATAGAGTTTCAGCTTTGTTTAATCCCTTTATTCACCAAAAGCACCAGCTGCACCGGGGAAGACAACTGGGCTTTCAAACCCTGCTTTGTTGACGCTGCTGACACCAAAAAAGTAGTTATCAATAACCACATTTTCCAATGTAAATTCAGACACTTTGCCTACGTATCGACTAAACTGCCATTGAGAGGCATCCGTGTATCGCCAGTAAATCTTATAACCTGCTAAATCCGGTGCCTGTTCAGGTAAAGCCATTTGCCAACTCAAGGTGGTACTAGGTTGCACCGCACCTTTAATCTTTACATTCGTCGGTGGAGTGGGGGCCCATGCCATACCTGCCAATGACACTGCATTTAACGCGGTTAATTTAGCAGCATAAGCAAAATTAACGCCGTCAATGGTATCGCCAAAGGTTATGCCATTTTCAGTGCGTAGATCTTGATGTTGACGGTGGTAATTCTCGTTGGTTTCCATAATACGCACACCAGGATAGCCCAAATCATTAAATGGACGATGGTGTCCGCCCCGGGCAAAACGGTCTAAGCGATAGATCACCATGGTATCTAAATTGGGAATATAACGGTCCGCCATCCAGTCAATGTAACGAGCTAAATTACGACTTAGTGAGTCCACTTCGCCACCAGTGAATCGTCGCGTTCGCGCTTCATCTTGGGTTTCCGTTTGACGGGTACCTTCTGCAAAAATACGTGCGCTGGTGTTATCAATAACACCATTAATACCTTCGATATTACCGATCATGTCGTTGTTTAGGACCGCTTTTATCCGCCACCCGCTTTGTTTGGCATGTTCGGCTAATATTTTGCCGCCAAATAAACCTTGCTCTTCTCCCGCAAGCGCAGCATAAACAATGGAGCTATTAAATTGATATTTGGATAACACTCGGGCTGCTTCTATGGTACCGGCGATACCAGAGGCATTATCATTGGCACCGGGGGAGTCAGAGGTTGAGTCCATCACATCCGAAACTCTAGAATCTATGTCGCCAGACATGATCACGTAGCGCCCAGGATCTGTTTGCCCGCGTTGAATGGCAATGACACTTACCACCTCAGTGGCATCAGGAATACGTTTTTCACCGCTTATGGTCCCTGATTGAAAATAAACCTGTAAACAACCCCCACATTGGGCGGAAATCTTGTCAAATTCTGCCTTTATCCAACATCTTGCCGCGCCTATTCCTCGGGTATCTGATTGGGTCTCGGATAAGGTGTGGCGGGTACCAAAGTTCACTAATGTAGTTATATGGTTTTCAATATTGTCAGCCGAAACTTGCGCCGCAATATCATGTAATTTCTGTTGATCTTGATAGTCCACTTTGTCTTGGGCATATGCACACGGTAGGCTCGAAAAAATTAAACAGAAAACTAATCTAGAAAGGGTCATGTCAACCTCTTGTTATGTAATGTGCACGGTCACAAACGTCAACCGCCCATAGCCGTAGAGATAATTCTATCTATTTAAACCATAAACTGCTCTGAATGAAATCTTTTATCGTTGAACCGCTTAATTAATGGTGTCAAAGGGAGTGATTAAGCCCGCCTTGGTGTTTAGTGTTTGCATAATCTAGGCATAGAAAAAATACACGTAAGTTTGAAATTAATTCACGTTGCCAATAATAAAAGAGCGTTTTTGATTTTGAAGTTCACGCTAGTGTATTAGTTAAGTATCTGATTTTAATTATGAACTTAAAGGTTTTTCAGTGGCGTTCGAAAGTGGTTCGGTCTTTGCTGTTTAACTCTATTAGAGAATCTTTTATGAACTAAACAGAATAGCATTTTGACAATGGATGGACATATGGCAGTGAATAACAAACCGAAAATTGCAGTTACCGGGCCCAATAGTTCTGGTCTTACTGCGTGGCTATTTACTGCCTTAAATGTGCGTTTAGCCGGGGGAGTGCCAGTACGCGTCACGCCTGACAAATTCACTGGTCACATTGATTTTGATGGCGTCATCATTGGTGGCGGTTCCGATATTCATCCAGACAATTACACCAAACAAGCATTACCTAAAGTCGAACGTTCCATGTGGTTAAAAATGAAAGAAGCATTGGTGTATCCCATGGAGTTTCTAAGTCGATTCTCAACTGGTGAATACGACAAAGCCCGTGATGCCATGGAACAAGAATTTATCGACTACGCGATGGAGCACGATAAACCTATATTAGGGATCTGTCGCGGGCATCAACTTCTTAATGCAGAACTCGGTGGCAGCATGTACCAATCTACATTGCCACTGTTACAGGAAAAAATGCGGATCCGTAGTCCATTCCCTCGTAAAAAGGTGATTTACACCAAAGACAACACACTGATTAACGACATTGTGGGTGATGATCCTATTCGCGTAAATGCGATTCACTCCCAAGCCATAGCGGAGCCGGCAGATTCATTAGAGGTTACTGGCAAGGAGAAAGCGGGTATCAATCAGGTTGTTGAAAGCAAAGACAGTGACAACGTCTTGGGTGTGCAGTGGCATCCAGAGTATTTGTTTTATATGAAAACCCACAGACGTATTTTTCAATGGTTAGTACAACAGGCGAAAAATAGTAAAAATAATAAGGAAGGGTGAGATGAAAAAACATAATGGGATTAAATTAGGGGTAATCGTAGCTATTTTGGCCGGTGTTGTTGCGGCGTATTTCTTGACACCTTTAGGGGAGTATTTGAACATAGATAAGATCACTGAACTAACCAGCAGTGTTCCGCAAAACTTTGTCACAGCGTTAGTTTTCTTAGGGGTATTTTTTATAGGTGGCAGTTTATTGGTGCCTATTCCTTTGATGGCATTTGCCGTGGGCTTGGTATTTAATATTTGGATTAGCCTATTAATTTGTATTCCCGGCTTCTTACTGGCAAGTGTTAGTGGTTATGGCGTTGGCAAATTCATGGGCGTGGAAGTATTTGGGCAAAAAGTGAGTAATAGTTTAGACAAAGTGAAAGATAAGATGGATGATAAAGGCGCTTGGGCAGTCCTTGCATTACGATTAGCGCCAACGCCGCCATTTACAGTAACCAGTATTATCGGTGGTTCTTTACGTATTGATTTTTGGAAGTACGCATTTGGTTCAACCGTGGGGATTATGCCCCTTGGTCTGAGTGCGGTATTCTTTGGAGAAGGTGCGCTACAGATGATGAAAGACCCTTCAGGGTTAGCGGCTACCTCATTGGTGGCTGCAATTATTCTGTTTATTGTTTATCGTGTCATGGTAAATAAGCAGACCGAGCAGTAAAGCTCAATATTTAGATTAATTTTTATTTTGGAAGTCTATGATCCCACTGGTATTTCATCCTATTTATTCGATTCTAGATTTACCGGTGAGACACCGATTTCCGATTCAGAAGTACCAAGCTATTCATACCGCACTACGTCAGCTTGGGGTGCCAGAAGCTAGTTTTCATCAACCCCAAGCGGTTAATATCGAAAGCCTAAAGTCGGTTTTAAATCCCTTGTATGTTCAGCAGTTGACTACCGGCACCCTTGATCCTAAAGCCATGCGTCGCATTGGTTTCCCATGGTCTGAACAATTGATTGAACGAACCCTGACCGCCGTTGGAGGAACGATTTTAACCAGTCAACTTGCCTTACAGACCGGTAAAGCTATCAATTTAACCGGAGGTTACCATCATGCTTTTGCTAATTTTGGCTCGGGCTTTTGCATGGTGAATGACTTATATCTCAGCGCCTTAAATATGCTGAAACAGCCCAATATCGATGGGATTTTGATCTTCGATTGTGATGTGCATCAAGGTGATGGGACTGCCAAATTGGCCGAACGAAACGCCAATGTTAAAACTGTTTCGATTCATGGCGAAAAGAACTTTCCTCACCGAAAACAAATCTCAGATTATGACTTTCCATTACCCAAAGGGACCACAGATGATGCCTATTTGGAGACTGTGGATTCAGCGTTAAATCTAGCTGTAAATATATTCCAACCCGATGCCGTTATTTATGATGCTGGGGTGGATGTCCATGAAGATGATGACTTGGGACATTTGAGCATTAGCACCGAGGGCGTATACGCCAGAGACAAATTAGTCTTCGATTTATGTGAACAAAAAGGCCTTCCCGTCGCAGCCGTTATTGGCGGTGGATATCAGCGAGATATCGAAGCCCTAGTCAAAGTGCATTTACAGTTGTTCAAAGCCGCAGGAGTTTATTAATTTCCATCTAGGATTAACCTGTAGCCTGGGCTTTAGTCCATGGCAGGAATAATTTGCGGACCTAAAGTGCCCGCCTACAGGATTGGGGTGTTTCAATACCCCGTTGTAGCATGGGCTTTAGCCCATGGGTGTGCGGGGTAAACGCGTCGATGATAATCGCGAATAAACCGCGGGGCTAAAGCACCCGCCTACAGGATTGGGAGGTTCAATTATCCCGTTGTAGCATGGGCTTCAGCCCATGGGTGTGCGGGGTAAACGCGTTCATGATAATCGCGAATAAATCGCGGGGCTAAAGCACCCGCCTACAGGATTGGGAGGTTCAATTATCCCGTTGTAGCATGGGCTTTAGCCCATGGGTGTGTGGGATTAATCGCGTCGATGATAATCGCGAATAAATCGCGGGGCTAAAGCACCCGCCTACAGGATGGGGGGTAATTATCCCTTTGTAGCATGGGCTTTAGCCCATGGGTGTGCGGGGTAAACGCGTCCATGATAATTCGCGAATAAACCGCGGGGCTAAAGCACCCGCCTACAGGATGGGGAGGTTTCATTATCCCTTTGTAGCATGGGCTTCAGCCCATGGGTGTGTGGGATTAATCGCGTCGATGATAATCGCGGATAAACCGCGGGCCTAAAGCACCCGCCTACAGGGTTGGTAGGTTTCATTATCCCTTTGTAGCATGGGCTTTAGCCCATGGGTGTGCAGGATTAATCGCGTCGATGATAATCGCGAATAAACCGCGGGGCTAAAGCACCCGCCTACAGGATGGGGAGGTTCAATTATCCTTTTGTAGCATGGGCTTTAGCCCATGGGTGTGCAGGATTATGCTAGATTGATGCGGCTAACTCTGCACCTTGTCTAATAGCTCGTTTAGCATCAAGTTCGGCGGCCACATCAGCACCACCAATAACATGGACAGTCATACCCGCTGCGACCAAACTCTCTTCTAATTCACGGAAGGGCAGTTGACCGGCGCAGATGATAATATTATCGACTTCTAAAAGTTTAGGTTTATCGCCAACCTTAATATGAAAGCCGTGGTCGTTAATTTTTTCGTAGCTTACTGAGTTGATCATGTTCACATTGTGATGGGCTAGGGACGTGCGGTGGATCCAGCCGGTGGTTTTACCTAAATTTGCGCCCACTTTAGTCTCTTTGCGTTGCAGTAAGTAGACCTCTTTGTCGGTTGGTGTAATCTGCGGGGGCATGAGTGCTCCCGGATTGGAATAACTTTTATCAATGCCCCAGTGGGTTAACCATTTATCTAAGTCCGTGGTGAGATGTTCGTGTTCCACTAGGTATTCAGCCACATCGAAGCCAATGCCCCCCGCACCTACAATAGCCACTCGTTTGCCCACAGGTTTGTGGTCTCGCAACACATCTAAATAACTCATCACACTAGGATGATCGATACCAGGAATGGTTAATTGCCGAGGTTTGATGCCAGTTGCCATGATGACTTCAGTAAAACCTTGTGCTGCTAACATTTGGGCATCTGCATTGGTGTTTAGATGCAAGTTCACACCTAAAACCTCGATTCTTCTTCCGTAATAACGCAAGGTTTCGTAAAACTCTTCTTTACCGGGAATTTGTTTTGCGTAGTTAAATTGGCCGCCTATTTCAGCGGATTTTTCAAACAAATGCACCTGATGTCCGCGCTCTGCGGCATAAGTAGCAAAAGCTAAACCTGCTGGGCCTGCACCTATGACCGCAAGTTTTTTAGGCTCTGCAACCCTTTTGAAAATAAGCTCGGTTTCATAACAAGCCTGAGGATTAACTAAGCAACTTGCGCGTTTTTGGGCAAACGCATGATCTAAGCAAGCCTGATTACACGCAATACAGGTATTAATTTGATCAGATTCATTGCGCATCGCTTTGGCCACAAAGTCGGCGTCGGCTAAAAATGGTCTGGCCATGGATACCATATCAGCATCACCATGGGCTAACACTGACTCTGCCACTTCTGGGGTGTTAATGCGGTTCGTGGTGATAAGTGGGATCTCGACCTCGGATTTTAAGCGTTTAGTCACCCAAGTGAATGCGGCTCTGGGGACAGAAGTGGAAATTGTGGGTATTCGAGCCTCATGCCAGCCAATACCAGTATTGATTATGGTTGCACCGGCTTTTTCAATTTCCTTTGCCAAGTACACTACCTCTTCCCAGGGGGCGCCTCCTTCAACCAAATCTATCATTGATAATCGGTAAATAATGATAAAGTTTTCACCCACTTTTTGCCGCGTCTGCTTGACGGTTTCTATGGCTAAACGGGCTCTATTTTCTAAACTGCCGCCCCATTCATCATCTCGTTGATTTGTTCGTTGGCAAAAGAACTGATTAATCAAATAGCCTTCTGAGCCCATAATTTCAACACCATCATAACCCGCAAATTGGGCGTATTTGGCACTGTTGGCGTAATCTTTAATGGTGTTATACACACCTTTGGTTGAAAGTGATCTGGGTTTAAAGGGGGAAATCGGCGCTTTTACCGAGGACGCAGAAACGTTTAATGGGTGATAACCGTAACGGCCGGAATGCAATATTTGCATGCAAATCTTGCCGCCATGGGCGTGCACCGCATCGGTGACTACTTTATGCTTTTTGGCGTGTCGACGGCTGCTCATTCGTCCTGCAAAAGGGGCCAACCAGCCAGCGATGTTAGGACTTACTCCCCCTGTAACTATTAATCCTACACCACCCTCAGCGCGTTTGGCGTAAAATGCCGCGAGCTTTTCAAATCCGCCATTTTCTTCTTCCAGACCGAGGTGCATTGAGCCCATTAAGATGCGATTTTTCAAGGTAGTAAAACCAAGCTCCAAAGGGCTTAATAAATGTGGAAATGCCGAGGGTGTTGTCATATCTTTATCCTTAATTATTATTCGCCAAGGTTAGAACGCATATGCACAATACGCAACTATGCATAGGCGCAACTTTACAACAAACACGACTATGCAAAACCGCAACTGTTAGGATAGTGCTACAATGTTTGTTCGCAAATTAACGTGTTAAATCCTATATGAGTCAAAGTTACCCAGTTTCGTTGCTGGAAATATTAAAAGCCTATTTTCAAGATCCAAAAGTACACAAAGTGGAGTCGATTCAGACTTTGTGGAGTGGTTATGGGGAAATTGCTCGTTATTTTGTGCCTGCTAAACAACAGTATTTTGTGGTTAAAGTGGTAGATCCTAACACTCACTCTGAACATCCTAGAGGGTGGAATACCTCTATATCCCATTCCCGCAAATTAGACTCCTATCAAAACGAGCAAGTCTTTTATCAGAAATACAGTGCTTTGGCCGATAGCAAATGTCGGCTTCCAAAGTGTATCGCCACCGGTCAAAACCAACAGCTACGCTGGCTAATTATGGAAGATTTGGATGCCAGTGGTTTAACCTATCGATGTGATGATGCGCCCTTGGATGCAGTCAGACTTGGCGTTCGCTGGTTGGCTTATTTCCATGCTCGTTTTATAAATCAGGCTACTCCTGAACTTTGGCCCGAAGGCACCTATTGGCACCTTAAGACTCGTCCAGATGAGTTTCAAAAAATGCCGCAAGGAAGATTAAAATCCGCAGCAGCCGCTCTAGATGAAAAGTTGAACTCTGCGAGCTACCAAACCCTTTTACATGGTGATGCTAAGTTGGCTAATTTCTGTTTTGCTGCCGATAAAAAGGATTTAGCTGCAGTAGATTTTCAATACGTTGGTCGAGGTGTGGGAGTTAAGGATTTAGCTTACTTTTTAGGTAGCTGCTTTTATGATGAGGGATTGTTTACCCATGCCGATAATTTACTAAATGAGTACTTTACCCATTTCAAAGCGGCTGTTTCGCACTATCAACTAAATTGCGATATTGCATTATTGGAAGCTCAGTGGAGAGCTTTATATCCCTTGGCGTGGGCAGACTTTGATCGCTTTTTAAGTGGCTGGGCGGCTGACCATTATAAACGTAATGAGTTTATGCAAAACCAAACAGAACAAGGGTTACTGTATTTAGAGCAGCATAAATCCAGCAGCTAGGCCAGTCATGGCAATAACCAACCAGCGATATTGTTTATCTGGTACACGTTTAACAATTTGAATTCCCACATAAATACCCAGCGCGATAAAGGGCAAGCCCAGTAAACTTAACCCAAAAGAATTCACGCTAATGGTCTCCCACGGCCAAATGTGAAAGGGCACTTTAAACAGGTTGATAATCAAAAAGAACCAAGCGGCGGTGCCAATATATTCGTTTTTCGGTAAGCGCATACTCAATAAATACAGGGCCATTACTGAACCTGCCAGATTGCCAATCATGGTAGTAATACCACCTAAGGTGCCCATTAAAATTGCAAACCACAAATAGTCAGGTATTTTTTCTTTATTGGCTGTTTCCATCCACAACATAATAGCCAAGCTAACAATAATGATGTAGCCCATAATTTGTTTAAACACGCCGTCGTCAATGCTGTTGCCGATTAACGTGGCAATGAGTACGCCTATGGCTGCTGAGGGAAAAAGCTTGATCAAAAAACTCCAGTTTGCGTGACGATGATAATATTTAACGGCAAATAAATCGGCCATAATTAACATCGGCAACATTAAGCCCGAAGAGGCTTTACCACCGAAAATTAGCGCTAGAATGGGCACCGCAAACAGGGAGATTCCGTGCACACCAGCTTTTGCCATGCCGATAAATAGCGCGACTAAAAATAGCAGGCCGAGTTGATCATAATTTAGTGAATAGGAAAATAATTCAAACATTGAATAGCGAGCAATTGTATTTTGACGTTATTAAAAACAAAATAAATATCCAAATTTGCTGTTAAAGTGCTGATGTTATTAATTAGTTTAACATTGAAGTATAAGTTAGATTGAATGAGTGGGCGTCAAATTGCCAATGGTTTTTGCTAAACAACTGGGGTTTTTATTGCCTCGAGTATGCACAATCTAAATTATAAATATAACTTACATCGTCTCTCTCTTATTTTGAGTATTGTCACTTGTGGGGCAATGTTGCTCACCACCAATATGCTTGTTTGGGCGATATTGAGGTATATCGCAGGGATCTGTGCTTCAGGTGGCTTTATTATCGCCTCAGGTTTAATTTTAAAGTGGTTGGTGAATCATCACCACCGCGCTGAATTAGGTATCCATTTTGCCGGTGCAGGGGTGAGTATAGTGATCACCTCAATACTGGTGGAAGTCATGTTAACTATGTCGGCAAGCTGGCAACAACAGTGGTTAGCGTTAGCTGTATTGGCCGCGGTAGCGGCAATTCCTGCGTGGTTATGGATGCCTCATCCTGCTATCAAAGGCACTGCTACCCATGTCGCTGTTGACAATCCTCCAAGCAAAGCTTTTCATCAATTTTAATGCTAGCCTATTTTTGTGCCGGATATGGCTATGCAGTCAGTTCGACGTTTATAGTGGATATTGTTGAACGTGCTGATGGATTAGCTGGAAAGGGGAGTTTGGCGTTTTTATTGGTTGGGTTAGCGGCGACTCCCGCTGCTTTATTCTGGGACCGAATCGCTCGAAAAAGGGGGGATCTGCAAGCACTGCTTGGTGCATATATCCTCCAGACTATAGGCATCATACTGCCCGCAATAAATGAGACTCTGCCCGTTGTTATCATCAGTGCATTGTTATTTGGCGGCACTTTTATCGCATGTGTTAGCCTAGTATTGACCATGGCTGGGAATTTTTATCCAAGTAACCCCGCAAAATTTATGGGCACAATGACCTTAGCTTATGGAGTTGCACAAATCATTGCTCCTATCCCTACAGGCTACCTTGCCGAAGCCTTTGGAAATTAAGATATCGGACTATATTTGTCTGCTACTGTGGTGGTGATCGGCTCTCTATTACTTGGCTTTTTGTATTTAGATAACGGGCTGGTGGAGAGTAAAAATACCGCCTGATTGAATGCACGCTATATGCACAATATTTTCAAATTATTTACTAATTTACTCTGACTTTATCATTGGTATTAAACATGGCTGTCCATGTAAAAGAAACATGCCTGTCCACGATAGTTAAACATGGGTGTCTATGTAAAAGAAACGTGCCTGTCCACGATAGTTAACATGGGTGTCCATGTAAAAGAAACGTGCCTGTCCACGATAATTAACATGGGTGTCTATGTATAAGAAACGTGCCTGTCCACGATAGTTAACATGGGTGTCTATGTATAAGAAACGTGCCTGTCCACGATAGTTAAACATGGGTGTCTATGTAAAAGAAACGTGCCTGTCCACGATAGTTAACATGGGTGTCTATGTATAAGAAACGTGCCTGTCCACGATAGTTAAACATGGGTGTCTATGTAAAAGAAACGTGCCTGTCCACGATAGTTAACATGGCTGTCCATGTAAAAGAAACATGCCTGTCCACGATAAAGTACACGTAGAAATAAAAAACGGCCAATTGGAGGCCGTTTGTAATATTTGGTTAAGGTGTACCTTAGTAACTTAAACTTTGGGTTCAGGTACTCTAATCCAACCTTCCATTAAGATCCTTGCACTGCGACTCATTACCGCTTTTTCAACTTGCCACTTACCTTGATTCAGCACAGCTTTTGCGCCAACTCGTAGGGTCCCTGAAGGGTGACCAAAACACACCGACTCAAGTTCTCCGCCGCCAGCGGCTAGATTGACTAAGGTGCCTGGAATGGCTGCAGCTGTGCCTATTGCCACCGCAGCGGTGCCCATCATTGCGTGGTGCAGTTTGCCCATGGAAAGCGCACGAACCGACAAGTCTATGTCAGACTTCGCCACGGTTTTTCCACTTGAAGACAAATAATCTGCTGGTGGAGCAACAAAAGCAACTTTGGGAGTATGTTGACGCTGGGCTGCTTGTTCAAGGTTATCAATTAAACCCATTTTAACAGCGCCGTGAGCACGAATAGTTTCGAACTTAGTCAATGCATCGCTATTGCTATTGATTGCGTCTTGCAATTCAGTACCTTGATAACCTATTTCTTCGGCATTCAAAAATATAGTGGGAATACCAGCATTGATAAGGGTTGCATTAAGCTTACCTATACCTGGTACATCCAATATTTCCGACACTTCACCGGTGGGGAACATATCACCCTCACCGTCGGCAGGATCAATAAACTCTACTGGGATTTCAGCGGCAGGGAAGGTGACCCCATCTAACTCAAAATCACCGAGCTCTTGCACTTGACCATCACTCATGGGTACGTGGGCAATAATGGTCTTTTGAATATTAACTTGCCAAATTTTGATGGTCACAACGCCATTTTCAACCAGTTTTTCACTAGGGATTAAGCCTGCGTGAATGGCGAAAGGGCCGACTGCTGCTGATAAGTTACCGCAGTTTCCAGACCAGTCAACAAAGGCTTTGTCGATGGCTACTTGACCAAACAAATAGTCAACATCGTGGTCACTTTGCTGACTTTTCGAGACAATCACCGTTTTACTGGTACTAGAAGTGGCACCGCCCATACCGTCGGTTTGTTTACCGTAGGGATCTGGGCTACCGATGGTGCGCAACAACAAAGCATCGCGATAAGCACCGGCAGTTTGGGCTGGTTCCGGCAGGTCAGCAAGGTTGAAAAATACGCCCTTGCTGGTCCCGCCGCGCATATAAGTTGCGGGAACCTTTATTTGTTGAGGAAAGTGACTCATTGTCCTTGTCCCTCAGACTCCAAAAAGTCCTGAGCAAAACGTTGTAACACACCGCCAGCTTCGTAAATAGACACTTCTTCTGCTGTATCTAAACGGCAATTTACCGGAACTTCTACCGTTTCACCGTTAGTACGGGTGATTACCAAGGTAAGTGAAGCACCAGGTTGACGCGCCCCTTTAACATCGAACATTTCGCTACCGTCGATATTCAGAGTTTTGCGTGTTGTGCCAGCTTCAAACTCTAGAGGTAACACACCCATGCCAATTAAGTTGGTACGGTGAATACGTTCAAAGCCTTCAGCAACTATCACTTCAACACCGGCTAAACGCACGCCTTTGGCTGCCCAATCTCGAGATGAACCTTGGCCGTAATCAGCGCCCGCAATAATAATTAGCGGCTGCTTACGTTGCATATAGGTTTCAATGGCTTCCCACATGCGTACGGTTTGTCCTTCAGGCTCAAGGCGGGTGAGCGAACCTTGTTTGACTTCACCGTTTTCTATTACCATTTCATTTAACAATTTAGGATTGGCAAAAGTTGCTCTTTGCGCTGTTAAATGGTCGCCCCTGTGGGTTGCATAGGAGTTAAAGTCAACTTCAGGAACATCCATTGAAAGCAAATATTCACCAGCAGCGCTGTCGGCTAAAATAGCGTTAGACGGTGACAAGTGATCTGTAGTTATGTTGTCGCCAAGGACGGCTAAAGCGCGCATGCCTTTCATAGTGCGCTCTGCTGCCAGAGCACCTTCCCAATAGGGAGGACGACGAATATAAGTACTCTTTGGACGCCATTCGTACAAAGGATCAATGTCTTCACCATAATCCACAGTCAAATCAAACATGGGATCATAGACTTTCTTGAATTGCTCCGGCTTGACGCTTTTGGCTACTATGGCATCAATCTCTTCATCAGTTGGCCATAGGTCTTTCAAGGTAATTGGGTTTCCTTGGGCATCGGTTCCCAGTGCGTCTTTTTCAATATCGAAGCGGATAGTACCGGCAATTGCATAAGCGACTACTAACGGTGGAGACGCTAGGAATGCTTGTTTGGCATACGGATGTATGCGGCCATCAAAGTTACGGTTTCCGGATAACACCGCGGTGGAATATAGATCGCGGTCGATTACTTCTTTTTGAATTTTAGGATCTAAGGCGCCACTCATACCGTTACAGGTAGTACAGGCAAATCCAACGATACCAAAACCTAGCTGTTCTAATTCAGGTAACAGTTTTGAATCTTCTAAATACAGTTGAACCGCTTTGGAACCAGGTGCTAACGAGGTTTTCACCCAAGGTTTACGAGTTAAGCCCAGCTTATTGGCGTTTCTGGCAACCAGTCCTGCTGCAATCACATTGCGAGGGTTACTGGTATTGGTACAACTGGTGATAGCAGCAATAATAACCGCGCCATCTGGCATTAAATCACCGTCATGTTCAACAGTACCGGAAATTCCTTCGGCGGCTAAATCAGTGGTAGAAACCCGTCTATGGGGATTAGATGGTCCCGCGATATTACGACCTACAGATGACAGGTTGAAGGTTAATACTCGCTCATATTTGGCTTTTTTCAGGGTATCGGCCCACAAACCAGCTTGTTTGGCGTAGTTCTCCACAAGTTCAACTTGTGCATCGTCCCGACCTGTTAGTTTAAGGTAATCGATGGTTTTGTCATCGATATAAAACATTGCAGCCGAGGCTCCAAATTCTGGAGTCATATTTGAGATAGTAGCACGATCACCAAGGGTAAGATCAGAAGCCCCTTCACCAAAAAATTCCAAGTAAGAAGAAACAACACGCTCTTTACGTAAAAATTCGGTAATGGCTAACACAATATCGGTGGCAGTAATGCCAGGTTGGCGTTTGCCAGTAAGCTCAACACCAATAATATCTGGCAGACGCATGTAAGACGCGCGTCCTAACATAACACTTTCAGCTTCCAATCCGCCCACACCCAAGGCAATCACACCTAAAGCATCAACGTGAGGGGTATGGCTATCTGTACCTACTAAGGTATCGGGGAAAGCAACGCCGTCTCTGGCGTGTACAACTGGAGACATTTTCTCCAAATTAATTTGGTGCATGATGCCGTTACCCGGCGGGATAACGTCAATATTTTTAAATGCAGTTTTGGTCCAATTGATAAAATGAAAACGGTCTTCGTTTCTACGATCTTCAATAGCACGGTTTTGTTCAAAAGCATCGGATTCAAACCCGGCATGTTCTACCGCAAGAGAATGATCCACTATCAATTGTGTCGGAACCACTGGATTAACTTTGGAGGGATCGCCACCTTTTAAGGCGATGGCATCACGGAGACCGGCTAAGTCTACCAAGGCGGTTTGGCCTAAAATATCATGGCAAACTACTCTTGCTGGATACCAAGGAAAATCTAAATCTTGTTTGCGTTCGATGATTTGTTCTAGTGCCGCATTCAGTTTTTCAGGCTCACATCTTCGAACTAAGTTTTCGGCTAATACACGGGAAGTGTAGGGTAGGGTCTCATAAGCCCCTGGTTTTATTGCATCTACTGCTTCTTGGGTATCGAAATAATCAAGTTTGGAACCAGGAAGGCGTTTTCTATATTGCGTATTCATATTTTCTACCTTGCTATTGCGTGAGTAGAGTGGGCATATTGAACGCCCACTTTTTAATTGCCTGGAAAAGGAAAGTTTTATCGTTGTTTTATCGGGGTAACCTTGCGAGGTTCTTCACCGATGTAATCCGCACTAGGTCTGATGATGCGGTTATTCGATCTTTGTTCCATTACGTGTGATGCCCAGCCTGTTAGGCGTGAGCAGACAAATATAGGGGTGAACAACTTAGTTGGGATCCCCATGAAATGATAAGCTGAAGCATGGAAGAAATCGGCATTACAAAACAGCTTTTTGGTGTCCCACATGAATTCTTCACAGGCCACTGAAATGTCATACAAGCTTGAGTCACCAAACTCTTGTCCAAGTTTTTCAGACCAAGATTTAATGATCACGTTGCGCGGGTCAGATTCACGATAAATAGCGTGGCCGAAACCCATGATCTTTTCTTTGTTTGCCAACATTTCAGCCATTTTGGTTTTGGCATCTTCAGGGGAGCTGAATTTTTGAATCATATCCATGGCAGCTTCATTGGCTCCACCGTGCAATGGACCACGCAAGGTACCAATTGCACCAGTAATACATGAGAACATGTCAGATAAGGTTGATGCACAAACGCGAGCTGTAAAGGTTGATGCATTGAACTCATGCTCAGCATATAAAATCAAAGACACGTCCATTACTCGACGGTGCAACTCAGATGGGTCTTGATCCGTTAATAGCTTTAAGAAGTGACCTGCGATGGAATCTTGATCACTGGTACATTCAATTTCAACATTGTCGTGACTATAACGATACCAATAACACATGATGGCCGGGAAGGCTGCTAGCAGTCTATCTGCGCTTTCTTGTTGTTGGTTAAAATCTTCTTCAGGTTCTAAGTTACCTAAAAATGAACAACCCGTGCGCATAACATCCATTGGATGAGTATCGGCAGGAATGAGTTTTAATACTTCTTTTAAGGCGTCAGGTAAGTCACGCTTTGCGAACAATTGCGCATTGTACTCTTGCAATTGTGCTTCGGTGGGCAATTCGCCTTTAAATAACAAATAAGCTACTTCTTCAAAGGTGGCATTGTCTGCTAAATCAGATACATCGTAGCCGCGGTAGGTTAAGCCAGAGCCTGATTTACCTACTGTGCACAATGCAGTTTCACCTGCGCTTTGACCACGAAGTCCTGCGCCACTGAGTTTTTTGTCAACCATGATAGAGTCCTGTTTTATATATGAGAAATATAGGGTTATTTATTCTTACCTTGCGAGAAAAGACTATCTAACTTTTGCTCGTAATCGTGATAGCCAAGGTAGTCGTACAAATCCATGCGGGTTTGCATGCTATCTACCACTGCTTTTTGATCGCCATTTTTGAGTATTGAAGTGTAGACGGTTTCGGCGGCTTTATTCATTGCTCTGAATGCGCTCAACGGGTAAAGCACCATGTCAGCGCCCCACTGTGCAAGTTGCTCTTTGTTCCACAGTTCAGTTTTACCGAACTCAGTAATGTTGGCTAAAATTGGCACATCTAAGGCTTCAGAGAAGGCACGGTAATGCTCTTCGGTTTGAATCGCTTCGGCAAAAATGCCATCTGCGCCAGCTGCAACATAAGCTTTTGCTCGCTCAATTGCCGCTTCTAGACCTTCTTGAGCAAATGCATCAGTACGTGCCATGATGAAAAAGTCAGGATCAGTACGGGCATCTACTGCAGCGGTAATTCGGTCAGCCATTTCTTCAATGGAAACAATTTCTTTGTTAGGACGATGACCACAGCGCTTTTGAGCTACTTGATCTTCCATATGCACTGCTGCGGCACCGGCTTTTTCCATATCACGTATGGTTTTGGCAATGTTAAATGCGCCGCCCCAACCAGTATCAATATCAACCAACAAAGGCAGATCACAGGCTGAAGTAATACGTTGTACATCAACAATTACGTCATTCAGTGATGTCATACCAAGGTCAGGTAAACCGTATGATGCATTGGCCACACCGCCACCAGATAAATAAATTGCCTTATGACCAATCTGTTTTGCCATCATTGCTGAATAGGCATTGATAGTGCCAACAATTTGAAGTGGTTTATTATCAACCAATGCTTGTCTGAATTTTTTGCCTGGAGTCATTATTTCCTCTCTTTAACAATCGGTGAGTTTGTTAACCTGTGGTGGGAATAGCGTATTTCTAATCAACTCTGCTTAGTCCCAAGCTCAGGTTAGTTACGTTACTGCAATTTCTTTTCAATATTATTTTTGGAATACAAAATATGGCGGCGCATTAACATTTCAGCTAATTCACCATCACGATTAGCAATGGCCTGCACTATGTGTTTATGTTCATCAAACGCGGTGGAAACCCTTGGCCCTGCCATGCCTAGTTGTACGCGATACATACGCACCAAGTGATAAATGCCATTGATGAGCATGGAAATAAGGTGTTCATTTTTACTGCCCACTATAATTCGGTAGTGAAAATCCACGTCTCCGGCTTCTTGGTAATAGGACTGTCCTTCTTTAACTTCTTGGAAGTGTTCAGAAAGCAAAGATTCAAGCTCGTGAACTTCTTCGTCGGTCATATTTGTTGCTGCCAAACGAGCAGCCATTCCTTCAAGAGATTCTCGTACTTGATACAACTGAATTAGCCCTTCTGGTGTTAATGTCACCACTCTGGCACCGACGTTCGCTTTACGTTCTACCAAATGACAGGTTTCTAAGCGATTAATGGCTTCTCGCACAACGGCTCGACTAACCGCATATTTTGTCGACAATTCAGTTTCACTTAGTTTGCTACCAGGTTGGATATCACCTTCGACAATATCTTTGCGAAGTTGAAAAAACGTCTTATCCGCTGATGTAACCGGTGATTCTGATAAAAAGTTGACCAAAATAATGTCTTCGCGTTGCCTTTAATGTCGACAATATAGACCTGAAATGTGAATAATTCAATATTTAATCGCAATATTGTCGACAATTTATCAATTTTGTTGATCTAAGTCAGTTTTAACCACTTATAACGGGTTTTGCATTAGAAGAAAGCAAATTGCGAAAATTTGAAGGTAAAGTGTTTTCGAGAAGGGGGGCGACTAACCTTAGTTGATCAACCTATTGGAAAAGGTTAGCCGGGTTGTGTGTTAATACTAAACATACCAGTTACGTCAGAATGTGAATTTAAACTCTATAGCGAGGAGATTTTAACGGTGCCAGCAACAGGTAAAATATCCAAGCGAACCAAGAAATAAAAATCACCGCTAGTAACCATGCCGCTTTTTCGCCTCCTGCGGTGCGACTTGAAGTGGCGATTGCCACTATGGGAATGAGCCATAAACAAAAAATGATTAAGCCACATAAAAAAGTAAACATCTGTATTCTCCTTTTTACCGCAACCACAGTATGGTGGGGGTTTCGATTATTATTTTGCTCGGTTGTTTCTAACCGTTGCCACTTTGCAGGTAATTAAGCAAAGCACACTTATACAGAGCAACTTTTATTCCAGATGAAAAAACTATAAAAATCAATCAAGTAGGTTTTTGATTCAGTGTGCTTCCACAGCGTTTTGACTAAAAAATAGTAATTTTGCCTAAATAAATAAGAGGCGCAAAATCAAAGACATATAAAGGTGCAGACAATTTTAGTTTCGCTGATATACTCCCAAGGTAATTAAAAAGTAATAAAAATGTAATTAAGTAATTGATGACTTAATAGGTTTATTAGCAATCGTTTGGACAAGGTGTTTCCTTTTCGTTTTGCTGTTTGGAACTCCATATGCGTGAAAAGTCAAAGCTGACGTCAGATCAGTGGGTAGCGTTACTTGCCAAAGAGGAATTGCCGGCAATTACCTCCATTGCTGGTATTTTAGATAAATTCTCAAATGACGATAGATCCTCTATCCCCAATCTTAGCAAGGTCATTTTGCATGATCAGGCACTATCATCCAGCTTATTAAAAGTAGCCAACAGTTCGAGTCGTTCCCCTGTTAAACGGGTTACTACTGTCTCCCGTGCCGCTATTTTTCTGGGTATTCAATCAGTTAAGAATATTTGCTTAACCGCCAAAGTGTTAGAAGGTTTGTTAAATAGCAAACATCTATCACCTGCGGTTTATGACAGACTGATGAAGTTAATGGCGAATGCTTTTTATGCTGGGTTGTTGGCTAAAATGATGGTCCCTGACTACGATGAAAGTACTCAAGAAGAAGTGTATTTAGCGGCGATGATGTACAACATTGGAGAAACTTCATTCTGGAGTACAGGCAATCCACTTACACGTCAATTGATCCAAAAAGTAAGCATGCCGAAAATTGCCTTTGAGCAATATTGTGCATCCACTGCAGGTATAAAATTTAAAGACTTGAGCATTGGTCTTGCACGGACTTGGAACTTAGGTGAACTGCTAATTAAATCTTTAAATCAGCCGCAAAGTCGCACAAAAGAAATGAATATTATCAGTTTGTCTAATCAATTGAGCGAAGCGATTGGCTCTCCTCCCAAAAATAAGGCTAAATTTGATCAACTTATAAAAGATGTTGGAATGCTCATTAATGTTGATGAACATAAATTAAAACTGCGCATAGAGTCGACTCGTAAACTTGCCGTTGAGTTGCTGGGCTCGTATAACGCCTCTGTGTTAGAAACCTATATTAAGCCGCTGCCTAAACAGCAGGATTTTGGTGGCTTACCCAGCCCGGTTGAGCTGGCTAATCTGACCATCGAAGAACAACTTATTATTGGCATAAAATCACTAAATGGATTAACCAAAACGAGTCGGAGTATGAACGAGTTTCTTACTCATACGTTACAGTTATTGTCACAAATATTCCATTTTCATCGTTGTAGTTTTTGGGGATTTAGCCAAGATAAGCGGCAGATGGAATGCAGACAAAGTGTCGATAGTGACGGGGATCCCGTGCGCTTCCATTATACTTTTGCTTTGAGTGATTCTCAGAACATTATGAGCCATGCCGTTAATCAAAACGAAACTCAATTTGTTGAAAACTTTAAAGACCTAAAATGGCGAGACTATTTAACCTTCGAATCAGAGCAGTTTATTGAAAGTGGCTTGTTATGTTTAGCACCGGTAAAAGTAAACTCGAAAGTGGTGGGGATGATAAGTGCGCAGATTTTCGATAAAACAGGTTACTTTACTGAACAAGATTTCTCCCATTTTGACTTAATAACTGAGCATCTAAATCTTTGTTTATCCTATGTTTCTAAGCAGCTTCAGTCATAACATAAGTTTTCCTAGAGCAATAAAAAAGCCGTTAGCATCAACTGCTCACGGCCCAGGGAGATTCAACAGTTCACTACGCTGTCATTAATTAAGACGCACAGAAGCTGCAAAAAGTTTAAAAAATATTCAATTTTTTTCGTTTTAGCTATTTTTAAAGATAAACCCCAGTTAAAATCAAAAAGATGCCATCAAAATGATTGTCATCTGGTTTTAAAACCCCTATAGTTGAAAAAAAACAATATGGGAATACCGCTATGGAAAACGAATTAGACAGCATGAATCACGGTCAAAAAGAGCGATTGGCCTTTATCGATTTTAGCTTGCAGTATTTTGGTCATGTGGCACGCACTGACTTAATTCAGCGTTTTAAAACAGGCTTAGCGGCATCGACTCGAGACTTCAGTGCCTACAAAGCCTTGGCACCAAATAACCTAATTCTTGTCCATCAAACCAAAAGTTATCACCGCACCAAAGATTTTAAGCCGGTTTTCAAACATGATCCGGAAGTGATTTTAACTTCCTTAAGTCGTGGTTTTGGTAATGGTATTTCCAATGATGTGCAACCGTCAGAGCAATGTTTCGACGCCGTACGTTTAATCCATCCTGACCAAAATATTATTGCCGCATTGATGCGCGCCATTCATATTAAACAACCTATTGAGTGTGGTTATGTCTCGATAAGCTCTGGCGAGTCAACCAGAGTGATAGTACCCAACGCGATTGTTAACAATGGACATCGCTGGCATGTAAGAGCCTTTGATAGGAAGCATCAAAGTTTCAGAGATTTTGTGTGCACAAGGTTTACCTTTGTCACCCCATTAGCCCAAGACATTAATACCTTAGAAAGTCGAAAGTTTGATGGTCAATGGAATAACCAAATTGAGTTGGTTTTGGTGGCTCACCCTAGTATTAAATACCCCAAAGCTATTGAGTTAGATTATGCCATGGTTGAGGGCAAGTTAAGGGTGAAAGTCAGGTCAGCCTTGGCGGCTTATTTGCTTAGGCAATGGCAAGTTGACTGCTCTCAAGGACATAAATTTAGAGGACAAGGGTGTCAATTAGCTTTAGCTAACTTAGAAGTATTGAATGGAGTTGAGAATACCCCTTTAGCCCCAGGCTATAAAACCTAGTGTGTCACTAATACCCTGAGGTGCCTAGCTCTTAGGCGCTCAGCGTTTTCCAACTCAGTTAATGAAAAAATGACTAAACCCTGATGTTTTTCAATTACAGTAAAAAGTAAATCAAGATTAATTTTTTCATCTGAGTGGGCATAGGTAATATTATTGCTAATTAAGTCGTCTGCTTGGTCAAAATAAATTATCGCATTATGTTGTTGGATATCGGCAATGAGTTTGGCCAAATTGGAGGGAGACAACTGGTTAATCCGTTGTTGGGTGATAAACAACACTTTCTTCTTCGATTTGTAGGCAATATCGGCGAGCAGCAAACTTTTGTTTAGTTCGGAGTTTCCAAACAACCCACACACTGACGGGCTGTGTTTTTTACTCAAACTAACCAAAAGGTAAGTTTGTTCACGATCTTGCTCCGATAGGGGAGGGTCCTGTGTTGCTTTAGTCACAAGGCTTAACAAAAATGTATTTTTCAGTGGACCTTGGACTTTGTCACCAAAGTGTTTGCTGTAATTAACTAAACTCATTTATCTACTCTAGCCCGTTAGGATTCCCATTTACAGTTTAGTCATTTTCTGCAAATTGCAACTATTCAAGGTTGAAACAACATAGATTACTACGCTTGAATTCCCTTTTTTTAATCCAATACTAGTAAATATACGTTCCTATATGTAGTTAATAATTAAGGAAAATAAATGTCAGCATTATTTGAGCCATTAAAGCTAGGAAATATTCAGTTAAACAACCGTGTTGTTATGGCGCCACTAACAAGGTGCAGAGCAACTGAAGATAACGTACCCACTGAGCTAATGGCTACTTACTATGCTCAACGAGCTGACGCGGGACTGATTATTGCTGAAGCGACAATGGTCATGCCGGGCAATTCAGCATTTTATCGGGAGCCAGGAATTCATTCTGATGAGCAAGTTGCCGGGTGGAGAAAGATAACGGATGCGGTGCATCAAAACGGTGGGAAAATAGTATTGCAGTTATGGCATGGAGGCAGAGCTTGTCATCCCGTATTGAATGATGGCAAAACACCTGTGGCACCCAGTGCCCTGTCCATAAATGGTTATGTGCATACACCTCAAGGGAAAAAAGATTATGTGGTCCCTCAAGCACTCAATACAGAAGATATACCAGCAATAGTAAAAGGCTTTGTTAAAGCAACGATCAACGCTAAAGCTGCAGGTTTTGATGGTGTTGAGATACATGGTGCTAACGGTTATTTAATTGATGAGTTCTTGCGCGATAGTGCCAACATCCGTAATGATAACTATGGTGGTAGCTTGGAAAACCGTAGCCGCCTGTTATTTGAAGTTCTAGATGGGGTTATCAATGTTTGGGATAGTGGTAATGTTGGTCTGAGGATCTCACCAATCAATAGTTCCAATAGTATGCGAGACAGTGATCCAGAAGCGCTTACTCGTTATTTAGCGGAAAGACTAAACGACTATCAGCTAGCGTATTTTCATGTGATGCGCTCTGATTTTTTGCAAAAGCAGCAAGGTGATGTGTTGTCAGTTGCAAGTCACCTTTATCATGGCAATCTCATAAGTAATATGGGCTATGATTATGCAGAAGCTAACGATGCTGTAGGACAAGGACATGTAGCGGCGGTTGCGTTTGGCTCTGCTTTTATTGCAAACCCAGATTTACCTTATCGCTTTGAACATGGACTAGCGTTAGCGAGCCCCAACCCTAAAACCTTCTATACCCATGATAGCCAAGGGTATACCGATTATCCTAAAGCTGAAGAAGGCTAAAGTGCAAACTGCGGTAAATAAACTCTGAGCTAAGAAATGTCGGTTCAGAGTTTATTTATATGAGAAAAGGAAAAAATAAGGCTAAGGTTAGCTTGATGGGGCTTTTTCTGAGAAAGGCTCTGTTTGGTAAAATATAGGTTTCATAGAGCCACAAAAACTCAAACGATAATTCAGCATATCTTCAGCTGGCACACTGCTTCTAGCATTTACATCAGTAATACAGCTAATGTTTTGAAACAGTAAAATAAGATGGTCATAGCTTGGCGCACCTTGGATTTGGTGGATCAATGCATGACTATTATAGCCTAGCTCAACCTTATCGTATTTTTGCAAATTAACGGGGTCTCCTAACTTTTCCAACACCCGCACATACTTTTTCTCACTGAAAGTTATCTCTATCTGTTCGTAGGTTAAATTACCACCATGATCAAAGTGCCCAATAAATACATCAGCTTTTACTGTTAATGATTCGCCGCGGATTAACCTTTGTAAGTTGAAAGGCTCTGGTTTTATGGTGACTAAGTCTGCATCTCTAGTTAAGTAAATTAAAGCGGGATTCTTGGGTGTCAGTTTATAGATTAATTGCACATTGTGGGGCTTTCTATAATTAGCAAGATTAGAAACAAACAAAGTAGAAGCATGATTAAATACCACCATTCCATGCACTCCTTCATAGGCGGGATCTAATGGTTCAGCTGTCGCATCGCTATCGTCGCTTTGCGCAAAGCCAGTGGTTGAGAACACTAACAACAACCAGCAAAAAACTATTCTAATCATAAAAAACCTTAAGTTTGAAAACAGGACTACCATTTATAATTTTAGTATATAAATTAATCACCATTATACCTGTGCGTGTAGTAAGAGGTGATTGCACTTTAGTCTAAATCAAGTTTGCTTAAATTCAGGGGCAGTAGAGTCATTACTATAAAAAACAGAATAAGAAATTTGCTTAGATAAATACGTCAGGACTCAAGCTTAGATTGGCCAAATGTTTAGCTTAAGCAAATTTCACAAACTGCTTAGTAGTAACTGCAAAGACTCAAACATTTAGTCAATCAATGTCACCGCTGTTATTAATTGCTGAGATTATCTAGAGTCATAGCTTCAACGCCGTATTTATGCAAGATCACGGATAATTACCGTATTTCCACCGAAGGAAAAGCAGATATATGAAAAACCTCATATGTTGTAATAAGTTACACTCTGTGATTAGAATAGGTTAAATTTCTATACGGAAAAAGCCCGTGTTTAATCGCGGGCTTTTGCGACTTAATAATACTGTTAGAAGGCGCTAGTTTAAGGTGCATAGTTGTTTTGAATCCGCATGAAATGGCAACATCATTTCTCTTTTCTTCTAGGTGGTTTTCAAATCAATAAGCAATTAATCATTAAAGGTTGTTTGAACTGTTTAATTGTTTCAGGCTATCTTTAAACAAGGAAAGTACAGAGGTTATTATCTGGTGGTTGTATTAGGTCATATGGTTATTCAACAGACAAAGGATGTTTACAGCATGTTTATTGCGCCGTCTAACAAAGCAAATCAAGTGCGCTCCTTCGTCGCCGGACGCATACTCGCTGGCTGGGGCTCATTCTTCGCCAAGTATAGCCAGCAAGCCTGCGCCGCTTATTTGAAACGTTATGTTTAAAGGGAAATATGGTGTCATAGGATAAATTTTTGAGTGATTTAGATTCTCTTTCTCCAATGCTGGAGGAATTGCAGCAATTAACTAATTTTATTCAAAATCAAATAGTGGACGTATCACCGGAAGAAAAAACTACCAATCTGTATCACTATACATCTGCTCAAGGTTTAGAAGGCATAATATCTAATGCGAATTTGTGGGCGACTGACTACCGTTTTTTGAATGATTCAAGAGAAATGAAAGACGGGTTAGACATTATATCTAAAGCTTTGAACGAGCGAGAAGAAGTCGTCTTTCAAGATCTTGCAAAACATCTTACTGAGCATAGTGACAATTTGGCTGATATTATCACTCCATATATAATCTCATTTTGCTCTAAACATGATCTTCTGAGTCAATGGCGTGCATATGCAAATCAATCCGAAGGCTATTGTGTTGAGTTTGATTTGTCTGATTCCCGATTATCAACTTATCAGAATAATACAGTTGTCATTTGTCATTTCTTGCCAGTTATTTACGACGACAAATTAAAGTTAAAGATAGTCAACGTTATAATTGATGAATTAGCCAGTACAATTAAAAAATACAAACTTGATGACCAAAATATTTCAGAATTAAGTATTGAGAAAAAAGGTTTAGTTACTGGTCTACTTCAAAATGTTTTTCAACTTCCCTTATTAACTTTTAAAGATGGAGGGTTTTCTGAAGAAAAAGAATGGAGAGCTATATTTTTGGCTAACTCTGTCCAAAATGAAAAGCTAAGAAAATTCAGAATTTCTGGGGGAACCTTCGTTCCTTATGTGGAAGGTATTTTCCTTCAAGATGATGAAGAAAATCTATTCCAGCGCGAAAAGCTACCTGTCAAAAGTATTTGTTTGCCACCTGCTGCGGGTAAAACAACACGAAAAGGTTTGGAGTTATTTTTACACGATAACGGGTTTAAGGACACCTTTGAGGTCACTGTTTTGGACTCTGCAATTCCATTGCGCAATCAGAAGAACATAAATTGGTGAAATTTAAACATAACAATCGCAAGCACTTCGACTCGCAAGCTCGCGCGTGTTGCGGGCGTTAGGCACTAAATATTGCAATGTGAAAATGGAAGAAGCAATGGATGATTTGATTGATAAACTAAACAAAGATCTTGAACCAAAATCAACCGAGGCTTTAATCGAAGCGGTAAATAAAATATTGGTTTCGTATCAACAGTTTCATGAATTGACTACTGGTTCAATGTTAAGTGACGATAAAAATGATCCTTACAGGGCTTCAATTATGGGTTTAAACTTTAAATCTAGGTTCTTTGAGTTGTGGCTTCCCCACAACATTTTCGTTGTCGCAACTTTCTCTTGTGTGTATTTCACACTAAGGAGTTTAAGTGC
>NZ_JBGOSE010000019.1:0-63770 GCF_041538045.1 Aliiglaciecola sp. SL4
ACTCTTCGGAGTGCTTTTTTTGTGCCCGTAATTTGTAGCATGGCCTTTAGGCCATGGAAAGGTTCAACAAGACGCGGTTTGTAGCATGGCCTTCAGGCCATGGAAAGGATTTGATATATCGCGGGGTTAAAACACCCGCCTACAAACTATGGAAAGGTTCAACAAGCCGCGGTTTGTAGCATGGCCTTTAGGCCATGGAATTGATTCAACCTACCGCGGGGCTAAAGCTCCCGCCTACAGGCCATGGAGAGGTTCAACAAGCGCGGTTTGTAGCATGGCCTTTAGGCCATGGAATTGATTCAACCTACCGCGGGGCTAAAGCACCCGCCTACAGATTAAGCGTATTTTTTCTGCCACACTTCGTTGGCCATTACATCTTCAGCTGATTCAATATGATCGAGCCAAGTTTTGCCGATAAGATGGTCGTATTCATGTTGAAATATGCGTGCCACAAAACCTTCAAACAAACGTTTTACGGTATCGCCATTTTCAGCAAGATATTCAATTTCTATCCATGTAAAGCGTTTCACCTTACCTCTTAATCCAGGGACCGAAAGACATCCTTCCCAATCTTTGTCCTGGGTTTCACGACTGGCGATCACTTTGGGATTTATCAGAGTTAACGGCTCCATATGTGGAGCATCTGGATAACGGGCATTGGGGCGCGAAGCAATAATCATTATTGCGCGAGGATCAAATACTTGCGGCGCGGCAATGCCAATACCATTGGCATCTAACATGGTTTGTTTCAATGCTAAAAGGAATTGGGTCAATTCGTCAGTTAATAAATCTGCAGGGGGCACTGCCACCGCGGGCGTTTTTAGGATTGTTTCACCAACTTGGGCAATCTTCATTTAGGGTCTACCTTACCCCAAACTGAATTGTTTTCTTCAGGTGTTGTTTTCCCTTTATTTGTGGGGCTTTCACCTCGGCGAGGTTTATTTGGTTTTTGGTATTTATTCTTCTTAACAACGGGTGTTGTTGATGTTTTTGCTGCATCTGGGCGATATTTAATTGTCATACCTTTCAATAAATAGCGGACTACTTGATCACCACTTTCTTTGTAGTTTCGATGATCTGGCTTTCTAAACATTGCGCTAAGCTCCCCTTTACTCAAGCGAAAGTTAGCCAATTTTAATATTGTTAACATGTCTTCGTCACGATAACTCATGGCAATACGGATCTTACGCAGGATGTCGTTATTAGATAGGCGCTCACTACCTTTCAATACAACGGGCTCAACACCCTCTTGCTTACCACGCTTTTGAATAATTAAACCATCCAAGAAAAGACTGAGTATTTTATCTCGACAGAGCATAAATCCAGACTCTTCCTCTTTTTTCATGAGCATCGATAAATAGTCTTTCTCCATTTCATAGTTTGCTAACTTGAAAATAGCGATAGTAGCAATGTCATCAAGACTGAGGGCAAAGCGTAGGCGGCGTAAAATATCGTTGTGGTTCATAAAAAGGGCCAATTTCTGTTAATTGTGGTTATTCTACCCTAAACCGATAGATAAATATCCTATGGGGAGTAATTTGCTTGCTATTGAAACGCTAGCTTTAATCCGCCAAAAAACACAATAGAGTCATTCTTGAGTTTTTCATTAGGCTACCTAAAAAGTCTAATGGTTAATTCTCTTAGAGAAATAAAATTATGTTGCGCATTTTTTATCAGCTCAAGTATAGTAAATTAACTAACTGAAATATAAGGCTTTGATTATGAATAAAACTAGCCAGACAGAGTTTCGATTTTTAGCTGAGCCGACAGATGTTAATTTTGGTGGGAAAGTACATGGCGGTATGGTGATGAAATGGATCGATCAGGCATCCTATGCTTGTGCGGCGCAATGGAGTAAACATTATTGTGTCACCGTCTCTGCCAATGCCATTCGTTTTATTCAACCTATTTTAGTAGGGCAAATGGTGACCATTACTGCGCGCATCGTCCATACCGGTAGAACGAGTATGCATATTTATGTGGTAGTAAGAGCATCAGACCCCAAGCAAGATGAAATCGTCGATACTAACCGGTGTTTTATCACTTTTATGGCCATAGATGAAAACGGTACACCCGTTGAAGTGCCGCATTTTTCGCCGCAAAATAAAGAAGAAATGTTAGAGAAAGTAGCTATTAGTGGTAAAGACTTTGCTAAAAAATTGGATAAACATTATCAACAAATGGTTGGTTGGTAGCAAAGAAAATAGTGGCCTTGCAGGCCACTATTATAAATAGGTAGAGGTTGGCAGCACATAACTTGAGTGGCTGCCTAAATAAGTCAATGGGAGTTAACTCACCTTAAAATGCGTATTTTGCGGAAAATTGTAGGCGGCTCATATCACCGTCAGCGCCAGTTTCAAGTTCACGCTTTGCGTAAGCATATTCAGCACCAAAAGTAAGCTCCTTACTTGGAGAATACAAAATGTTTGCGCGAGCGCTGTAGGTTTCTTTTGTAGTAGACAAACCAGTCAAAGCTGTATCATTGTCAGCGCTAAACATGGAATAGGTAAAGTTACTTCTCCATTGTGTATCCCAAATATGTCTGTAGGCAATACTGAAGCCCGCTGAGTCAATGGCTTCTAATTCGTTATTGGCATTCAAAACTGCACCATTGACTGCATTTAGCGCAATATAACGTCCTAAACCCTGGCCATAATTAGCTGCAATTCGAATATCGTCCTGACCTAAATTAAATTTAGCCGTCAAACTAATGCCCGCACTGGTTGTTGAGGTATCAATATCGTTGCCACCTTGTTTGTCCACATAGGATAATTGGCGCAGTAGACCCGCTACCGCAAAGTGCCCCCAATCTCCTTTAAATGTGTATCTTGCTGCTAAATCGGGTAAGGGATTATCATCGGTAACAATGCGGGTTCCGCCACCAAAAGGCGAAACTGTGGTTTCTGGATTTTCTAATGAAACTTCAAAGTTACCCGTGGAATATTTCACCATAACTTGTCGGATGAATATGGTGCCGTCAGTAGAACCGATGAAATCTAAGGTTTCAGGAAGGGCTTTAACATCTAAAAAAGTGGTCCAAGTTTGGCCGATTAACCAATCATTATATTTGATAAATCCGTGTCGAATTCTCGGTTCATAAGAATTACTTACACGTTCATTTCCATCTGGTGTTACTTGGAAGTCAAACTCTAGAACGCCGACAACTTTGTCGCCACTATCCAGATCGGTATTAGTGGTGAACCTAAAACGCGACTGTTTAATATGGGCATCAAATTGAGTCGACTCTTCTTCGCCGCCTACAGGTGTAAGGCTCGGAAGATAGAAGTCTCTACCAATACTACCAGAAGCTAGAGTGCCATCACTATAGCTACTGAACATGGCATCGGCTTTTAAATAGCCGCTAAATTGAACATTTGTTTTGTCTAATAGGTTGGCATTGGTTGCAGTACCATACAAAGTGCCAAGTGCTAGCGTAATTGCTGCTGTAATTTTAGTTTTCATGACTTTTCCTAGTGCAGTTTAATGCTCAGTAAACTTTGCACTAAGATTCACTTTTTACATATAAGCGGATGGTCTATCAGACCATAGTCGTATAGTCTAGAAACTGAATTTTGAATGAATAAAGTGGTAGTTTTTAATTAAGTAAGACCAAAGTCAGCTTCGGTAAGACCAAAGTCGCATTCCACTCTTTAATATTAACGTTACAGTATGTGCAGTTGCTAAAAATTGTGTTGGAGAACCCTATGACAGATACACTTTATCCGGTCCCTGAGACCGCCAAGCTTAATACCCATTTAACCCCTGAATTGCATGCCAAGATGTATCAGCAATCAATCGAATCCCCAGATGAGTTCTGGAAAGAGCAAGCGGCAAACTTAGATTGGTTTACATTCCCAACTAAAATTAAAAATACTTCTTTTGCCAAAGATGATGTCAGTATTAAGTGGTTCGAAGATGGTGAACTCAACGTAAGCTATAACTGTATCGATAGGCATTTGCCGGAGAAGGCCAATGATGTGGCTATCGTCTGGGAAGGCGACTCTCCAGATACCGACAGTAAAGTAACCTACCAAGAGTTGCATGACCAAGTTTGTCGCCTAGCCAATGGTATGAAAAAGCTTGGCATTCAAAAAGGCGATCGCGTAGCCCTTTATATGCCAATGGTGCCAGAAGCGGCCGTAGCGATGTTGGCTTGTACGCGCATAGGTGCTATCCACTCAATTATTTTTGGTGGTTTTTCTCCCAACGCTATCGCAGATAGAATTAATGATTCTGATGCCAAGTTGATAATTACTGCTGATGAAGGCAGACGGGGTGGTAATTGTGTGCCACTTAAAGTTAACGTAGATGACGCCCTTAAAAATGATCGCTGCCCAAGTATTGAGAACGTTATCGTGTTCAAAAATACCGGTAACGAGGTTGCGGTAGGTGATAAAGATATTTGGTGGCATGAGTTAACCGCTAAGTGTGAACCTACTTGTGAGCCCACTGCAATGAATGCAGAGGACCCTTTATTTATATTGTATACCTCGGGCTCAACTGGCACACCTAAAGGCGTAGTGCACACTACAGGTGGCTATTTAGTCTACGCATCAATGACTCACAAATATGTTTTCGATTACCAAGATGGTGAAATTTACTGGTGTGCTGCCGATGTGGGCTGGATCACCGGTCATACTTACATCGTTTACGGACCACTTGCTAATGGCGCAACAACATTAATTTTCGAAGGTGTTCCAACCTATCCAGATGTTCGTCGTATCTGCCAGATAGTCGATAAACATGATGTTAATATTCTTTATACCGCACCAACCGCTATTCGTGCGCTTATGGCCCAGGGACAATTTGCCGCAGAGGGCACTACTGGTGATTCCCTGCGTTTGTTAGGTTCAGTGGGTGAGCCCATTAATCCTGAGGCGTGGATCTGGTATTACCAAACAATTGGTCGCAGTCGTTGCCAAATTGTTGATACTTGGTGGCAAACTGAAACCGGTGGCATCATGATGACGCCGTTACCTAGCGTTACTGCTCTGAAACCCGGTGCAGCATCGATTCCGTTCTTTGGTGTTCAACCTGCTTTGGTTGATGGCGAAGGCAATGAGTTAAGTGGCGCAACCGAAGGTAATTTAATTATTAAAGATAGCTGGCCGGCTCAAGCAAGAACGGTATATGGCGATCATGCTCGCTTCGTGCAAACTTATTTTAGCACTTACGAAAACACCTATTTTACTGGTGATGGTTGTCGTCGTGATGAGGATGGCTACTATTGGATTACTGGCCGTGTAGATGACGTATTGAATGTATCAGGCCACCGCCTTGGTACTGCCGAAATTGAAAGTGCATTGGTGTCTCACGATGCTATTGCTGAAGCCGCTGTCGTGGGTTACCCCCATGATATTAAAGGCCAAGCTATATATGTTTATGTAACGCCGGTCTCTGGTGTGGAAGTGACTGATGAATTAACGGCTGAAATACGTAAGTGGGTACGCACAGAATTGAGTCCTATCGCGGTTCCCGATTTGGTTCAGTGGACCAATGGATTACCTAAGACCCGCTCAGGTAAAATTATGCGCAGAATACTACGTAAAATAGCCGCTAATGAGTATGAGCAACTTGGGGATACATCAACATTAGCTGATCCCAGTGTGGTTGATAGCCTAATCGAACTAAGGTTAAACCGCTAAATAAGAAGTATTTAGCATTAATTAATCCTAATCGAACAAGAAAGGGGCAATATTTGCCCCTTTCTTCGTTTAGATAGAGATTATTGGTTGATTTAAGGGGATCGTCCTGATTCAATTAGATCACTTTATAGACACGTTGATAACACTATGTTCACATTGCTAATTGCAGACGATCACCCTCTTTATCGAGATGCATTGCGCTTCGCGCTAAATTTATCTGAACATCAATTAACGATTTTAGAAGCTAGTGACTTAACGCAAACTCTTGATACTATTCAAAAAAATGAAGTCGACTTACTGTTGTTAGACTTACATATGCCTGGCAGCAATGACTTATTTGGTTTGATCCATATTCGTAAACTGTACCCCGAATTACCCGTTGCTGTGGTGTCAGGGTTAGAAGATAAAAACATTGTATCCAAAGTTATCAATACCGGTGCAATGGGTTTTATTCCCAAAACAACGGGCTCTGAAGATATTGCCAATGCTGTTGAAACCATTCTCGATGGTGATACTTGGGTGCCTAAATCATTAGTCAATGAAATAGATGAAATGGACAGCGAGTTTGCTGCTTTAGCGGATAAAGTGTCTAGTTTGACTAATGCCCAATACAAAGTGTTATGTTTTATGCGAGATGGTTTGTTAAATAAACAAATCGGCTTTGAACTGGATATTGCAGAAGCGACGGTTAAGGCGCATGTAACGGCATTATTCAAGAAGCTTGGTATTAATAACCGTACCCAAGCCGTATTAATTGCCTCGCAACTAGAATTGACACCGCCATCCCCAGAGTTATGTCAAAAATAACCTAGTGTCTAATGGCTTAGCTCTTGTCCCTTGGGATGCAGTTATTATGGCCTTTAGTTTTTTACGCCAATTGAATAACCGCGAAACTTAGCTTAAATCCTATTACAATGGCCAGACTTACTGTTTTTGAGTGTTTCAATGTCTCCTAAATCTGCTTCTAAACGTATTTATACTGTTGATTTAATGCGCTTTCTAGCCATTGTCTTAATGGTTGTTTTTCATTTTATTTATGATCTCAAATTTTTTGGTTGGGTGCCATCGACCATCCCGGATGGTGCGGGTTGGCGTGAATTTCGTTATGTAATTTTGACGTTGTTTTTCTTATGTGTGGGCTTCTCATTAGCAGCCGTCCACGGTTCAGGGTTTAAACAAAAACATTTTATTAAGCGATTTATCCAGTTGTTACTGGCCTCTGGGGCTGTGACTATTTCATCCTTAATCATGGCTCCAAACAATTGGATTTTCTTTGGGGTTTTACATTTTATCGCTATAGCCAGCTTAATCGCTGTGCCATTTTCTCGATTTCCTAACCTCGCCTTGGGTCTTGGTCTCGTTATTATTCTCGCATTTAATTTGAACTGGGTGAGCAGTATCTGGCCATTTCAGCCTATTCGCCACTTGTTGCCTGGATACACCAATGATTATGTGGGTTTGTTTCCATGGACTGGCGTGGTTCTGATCGGCATTTGGTTAGCTTATCAAGGTTGGTTTTTACAAGACCCTGCGCACAGGTTTGCGCGCAGTAAAACTGTCTTATTTGCAAGTAAACATAGTTTAATTATCTACCTTGTTCATCAACCCATTTTATTTGCGCTATTTGGCCTTATTGGGGTGATCTGGCAAGCCTAAAGCTATTAAGCAAAGCCCTTAATTTGGCTGGCTTAACGGGCTTACTCAGGTAACTAATATTTAGCTCCTTACATAAGTCGACAATCTCAGTTTGTTGATTAGCAGTGACTAAAACCGCATGTAAATTTTCACCATATTGATAGCGTAAGGCTGAAATCACGTCGATTCCATTAACGTTGTTGGCCAAGTGGTAATCCACCAAAATTACATCGGGTGTCCGTGACTTTAATTGCTGTTTAGCTTGGGCAAGATCCAAGGCTGTAATGATATTCACGTTCCATTTATTCAAAACGGTTTGCATTGCATCTAGGTTTTCATCTTTGTCATCGATACAAAGTACCTGCATGTCTTTTAAACCCGTATTGTTTGTGGGTTTGTTTTCTGGTTGTTGTGAAAGTGCTTGTCCTAATGGAATATCAAAGCTAAAACAACTTCCTTTGTCTGGTGTAGAGCGAACGCTAACATTGATGTCGAGTTTACTCGACATGCGAGTGACGACACCCAAGCCTAAACCAACGCCGTGCTGAGGGCTGCCATCGACGCGGTAAAAGTCGTTAAAAATTCTATTTTGTTCTGCAGCTGAAATACCAATTCCGGTATCCCAAACCTGGATAAGCACACGTCCTTGTCGTTTTCTAGCACTTAGTAATATTTTGCCTTTTTTAGTGTATTTAACTGCATTTGATAGCAAGTTTGCTACAATACGGTACAGATGAGTTCTATCGGTATTGACCCAATAGGCTGGAATTTGAGTGCGTAACTGCAATCCTTTTTGTTCTGCCTTCATGGCAAACTCGTCTATTAACGAGCTTAACAGTTTGGGCAGCAACACATCTTCCATCGTTAACTTCATTTCACCTTGGTCTAGACGCGCAATATCCAACAAGGTGGCAATAAGAGTTTCACTGGAGTTCACGCTATCACTAAGTTTGTTGAGAATTTCTTTGGCTTCAAGATCTACATCGATTTCTCCTAACGCCGACAAATATAACTTAGCCGCATTCAAAGGTTGCAATACGTCATGACTGGCCAAGGCAAGGAACCGTGTTTTACTGGCATTGGCGTCCTCCGCCGCTTTTCGCGCTTGTACAAGATCTTCTTCTAATTGTGCTCTGCGTTCTATTTCACTGCGCAGTTCGGCGTTAATGGCTTGGACTTCTTCGCCTCTTTTTTCAATTCGACGCTCAAGGTTTATTTTTGACTCTTCTAGGGCTTTTTGAATTTCTATATGGGCGGTAATGTCATTGAAACTAGTAACAAAACCACCACCAGGCAGAGGGTTTCCAACCATTTCTATCATTCTTCCATCACTACGTTGGCGAATAAATTTATGCGGGTGGCCTGCTTTTAAATGGGCCACTCGCTTTTGGACCAGTGACTCAATCTCACCTACACCACATTCACCTCGTTGTGCGTTATAACGAACGAGATCTTCTATGGGAGTACCAACATTGACTAAGTCAGCAGGGTAGTTGAATAACTCAAGATAGCGCCTATTCCATGCAACTATGTTAAGGTTTTTGTCTATTACGCTGATCCCTTGATCTAAACTTTCAATGGAGGTGAATAGCGCGGTGGTGTTGAATTGAATTGCTTGTGTGGTGTCATCAAAAAAGTTGACTACTTCTTCAAAATCTAATTTTTTACCACCTAGTGCACTATCGATGAGGGCTTTGGCACTTGATGCACCTAACGCACCACCAAGTGCTCGTTCACAATATTCTAGAAATTCATGATCTGGAGATTGGTGGTCTTGTAGCTTTATTTTGGAACGATTCTCAAAATCCTCCATCAAGATTTCTACTCTGGACTCTCCAAGAAAAGTCGACAATAAAGTGGACAGGTCACCAATAGTGGCGGTTTTGCGCTGTTTTTTGGTCTCTTCAATGATTTCTTCTCTGGGGGAAACAAAGGCTTGCGATTGAATTCGATCGACCAATCTATCTTGAGCGAAGTGAGAAAACAGCAAATAACAACTTGTGTTGGCTAACAAACTGACCATCGCTGCCACACTAATCACTTCTGATTGCAGTTGGGTGGTGTTCACTTCGTTTAACATGGGAAACATTAGCCACATTACCCAAGTTAAAAAACCTGCAAGTAAGCCTGCATAAACGCCGTGGGCATGCCCTTTCTTCCAATACAGACCGCCCAAAATCGCAGGCAATAGTTGGATAACTAACGAAAATGCTACTAAACCAATCGACAGCAATGAGCGACTACCGGTCATTTGTTGATGATAAAAATAGGCTAAAGCAATGAGTGAGGCTATAACTAACCGTCTGACTAATAAAATGGTTTTTGCATAATTAAACTGAGGGGCGTTGTGGTTTTGACGAGACAGCATTTTCGGCAAAATCACATCATTAGTTACCATGGTACTCAGGGTTAAAGTGGCGATAATAATCATTGCCATTGCAGCAGATAGGCCGCCCACAAAAACTAAGATTTTAACAAATAGGGAGTCGGATAAGATCGCTAAACTCAAGACATAAGTATCCGGTTCTTGAGCCCCGATTAGAGTTTGTCCGGCAGCAGCAATAACCGGAATAACAGCGGCAGTTACGGCTAAATAAAATGGAAACATAAAACGCGCAGTCTTAAGGTGAGACAGCTTTAAATTATCGACCACAGCCACGTGAAATTGTCGTGGTAAGCAGATAATAGCAGCGGCAGACATTAATGTTTGGGCAAAAAATGACAATGTACTGAATTGGGCTGTAGAGTTAAATTTTGATAGTGCGTTACTAAATTCTTCGGGGTTTTCCACAACCGCCCAAAAATAAGCAAGGGAGGCGATAACGATTAATGCAATAAGCTTAATACTCGACTCAAACGCTATGGCTAACATCAAGCCGCGTCGGTACTCGGTCACATCTGAGTGCTGGGTTCCAAAATAAATGGCAAAAAACGCAATAAACACCGAGGCGATTAATACAATAACTTCACTGTGTTGTTGCTCAGTGATCAATTGAAAAGCAGAACCAATCGCTTTTAGCTGCAGGGCCATGTAGGGAATGGTTGCTAACAAAGCGATAAAAGTGACTAACAAGGCAACGGTTTGTCGCTTACCGTATCGAGACGCGATAAAGTCAGCAATGGTCGTAATATTTTGCCGTTTGCTGACTAATATTAACTTATAAATAAATCGATAACCAAACAGGTAAACCAGTATTGGACCTAGTAAAATCGCAATATACTGCCACTGATTTCGAGACGCTTCACCTACCATGCCAAAGAATGTCCAAGCTGAACAATAAATTGCCAAAGCGAGTGAATAAACAATAGGATGAGAGGTGATAGCACGAGCCAAAGGCGTGTTTCTATCTCCCCATCTTGCGACCCAAAATAACCCTGTTAGATAAATTAAGGCTAATAAAACCCAACCCAATGTCATTTAATTCTGTACCTAAAACACTATCGATATTAGTAATTTAGCATACTTTCAGAAAATTAATTGTTGTACTACGACCATAGTCTCATTCCACTGCTACAGATACATGGATAGATTAGAAAACGTTCGGAATGGCATTCATTCCGATTTTATAATTTACAAGCTTTGGTCGGCATCAGTTTTTGCGTATGTGCCATTCCAAGGTTTATTGCCAGACTAAAAGCATGAGGAAATGAGCATGGCGTTTAAAACAGAAGAAGATAAAAAAGCCTATTGGCGAGATAATCTCTCGTTAATGCTAAAACTGCTGATTGTATGGTTTGTTGTATCGTTTGGATTCGGCATTCTGCTAGTTGATGTACTTAATGAAGTGAAATTTTTCGGCTTCAAACTTGGTTTCTGGTTCGCACAGCAAGGTGCAATTTACGTATTTGTGGCGTTGATTTTTGTCTACGTTCGTCAAATGAATGTTTTAGATAAACGCTATGGCGTAGACGAAGAGTAGGAGAGTTCAGATGGACGTACAAATTTTAACTTTTATCATAGTTGGTGCCTCATTTTTACTTTACATCGGCATTGCAGTTTGGGCCAGAGCGGGCTCAACAAATGAGTTTTACGTTGCCGGAGGCGGTGTACACCCCATCGCTAACGGAATGGCGACTGCCGCGGATTGGATGTCGGCTGCTTCGTTTATTTCTATGGCGGGTTTGATTTCCTTTATGGGATATGACGGAGCCGTTTATTTGCTAGGTTGGACTGGTGGTTACGTGTTACTTGCCCTTTGCTTAGCCCCTTATTTGCGTAAGTTCGGTAAGTTTACGGTGCCAGATTTTATCGGTGATCGTTATTACTCGCAAACTGCTAGAACCGTAGCCGTAATCTGTGCCATTTTTGTCTGCTTTACATACGTAGCAGGCCAAATGCGTGGTGTTGGTGTGGTATTCAGTCGTTTCCTTGAAGTAGATATTGTTTCCGGTGTGGTTATTGGGATGGCAATTGTGTTCTTCTACACTGTTTTAGGTGGCATGAAAGGGATCACTTACACCCAAGTAGCACAGTACTGTGTACTTATTTTTGCTTATTTAGTGCCTACCATTTTCATCTCAATGATAGTTACTGGTCACTTTTTACCGCAAACTGGGTTTGGTGCGACGCTCGCTGATGGTTCGGGGGTGTATATGCTAGACAAACTCGACGGACTCTCAATCGAGTTGGGATTCAACGAATATACCTCGGGTACTAAAAGCATGATAGATGTGTTCTGTATTACAGCTGCCTTGATGGTAGGTACTGCAGGTTTACCGCACGTAATCGTTCGCTTCTTCACCGTTCCTAAAGTGCGTGATGCTCGTTACAGTGCAGGTTGGGCCTTAGCATTTATCGCAATTCTATATACTACAGCACCTTCTTTAGCATCTTTTGGTCGCGTTAATATGATTGAAACCATTAATGGTACGGACCAGATGGGAACCAATTATAGTGAAGCTCCAAGTTGGATCACTAATTGGGAGAAAACAGGGCTAATTAAGTGGGATGATAAAAACAACGACGGTAAAATGTTTTATTCTGGCGACGAGCGCAATGAAATGGACGTAGACCGTGACATCATGGTAATGGCGAATCCTGAAATTGCGAACTTACCAGCATGGGTAATTGCTTTAGTGGCTGCCGGTGGTGTTGCTGCCGCATTGTCTACTTCTGCAGGCTTACTGTTGGTAATATCGACATCGGTTTCCCACGATTTATTGAAACGAAACTTGATGCCAAATATTACAGATAGAAAAGAGCTCTTCTATGCGCGTTTAGCTGCAGGTGTTGCCATATGTATTGCTGGGTACTTCGGGATCAACCCACCCGGATTCGTGGCTCAGGTGGTCGCCTTCGCGTTCGGACTCGCGGCATCATCTTTCTTCCCTGCTATTATTATGGGAATATTCATGAAGCGTATGAATGATAAAGGCGCCATTGCAGGCATGTTGGCGGGGATTACATTTACCACGGCTTACATTATTTACTTTAAGTTTGTGAATCCTGCTGCAAATGTTCCGGAAAACTGGTTATTTGAAATCTCGCCTGAAGGAATCGGTACTATAGGTATGTTGGTGAACTTCGCAGTTGCGTTAATAGTGTTGAAGTTTACTGGTGATTCGCCTGAAGAGATTCAGCAACTTGTTGAAGATATCCGTTATCCGAAAGGATCAGGTGAAGCCTCTGCTCATTAGGTGAAATGGGTTATACTTTAGAATCAAAGGCCCGATTTCAATCGGGCTTTTTATTTGAACTTCAATCACGGATTAGATCCATAGTAGGAGAATAAAGTGACTAGCATTCCGCAACAATCGCTGGATTTTTTAAAAGCTTCTGCTCCTTTTGACCAACTACCAAGTGAAAAAATAATGGCGTTGGCAAAGCACATTACTGTTGCCTATTTAACCGCTGAAAATGCTGTGCAGATATTGGCAGATAGGAATAATAATCTGTTCCTAATTAGCAGTGGTCAATTTACAGTTAAAGATTCCAATGAAGTTGAGCAAAACCTGAGTGAAGGAGACTTTTTTGGGGTCGGTAATTTACTCAATAAATTAAACCATGCTATTGATATTACAGTGGATAGTGCAGGTTTGTTGTATTGTTTACCCGCTGCGCAATTCGATCTTTTATGTAATGAAAATCCAGCAGTGGCAAAGTTTTTCGAAACTTACCATTCAGATAAACTATACAATGATGCCGTAGCCGATTCGAAGTCCATGTGGTTATATAAACCTATTCGTGAAGTCATCTCTGATAGGGTCATAAGCTGTGATACTGATGCATCGATATTGCATGCGACTCAGCAAATGTCGCAGGCCAGTATTTCTTCACTGTTAATTACCGACGGTGACAAACTGGTAGGTATCTTAACTGACAGAGATATAAGAAATAGAGTAGTTGCAAAAGAAGTGGGTGTTCACTTACCTGTCTCGGGCGTAATGACCGTCAATCCTTTTAAAATCACCGAAAATAGAACACTTTTTGATGCGCTTTGCATGATGACTGAACACAATATTCACCACCTCCCGGTGATTGATCGCATAACCCATGCGCCGTTGGGAATGTTAACTTCTAGCGATATGATTCGCCATCAGCGGGGCAATATTCTATTTTTAATCGATGAATTAGCAAAAGCCAAAAACTTATATGAGCTCACTCGTCTGAGCTGGCAGTTACCCCATTATTTTGCTAAGCACGCTAAACGTTTAGGGGATTTTGACGTAGCAGGAAAGGTGTTATCCCAAGCTACAGATATTATGACTCGCAAACTACTTACTTTCTTTCAGCAGCAAAATGGCAACCCTCCTATTGAGTTTTGTTGGCTTGTTTATGGTTCTCAAGCCCGTGAAGATCAAAATATGGGGTCAGACCAAGATAATGCATTATTATTAGAACGACGGCCTAATCAACAGGAGGATGAGTATTTTGCACAGATGTCACAGTATGTGTGTGAAGGCTTAGGCAAATGTGGCATTAAGTTATGTGATGGTAATATTATGGCGTCAAACCCTGAGTTAAGGCTCAGCGTTGAAGAAGCTGTGAAAGAATCCGAAAAGTGGGTGAATGAGCCTACCTTAGAAGCTATTTTACATTTTAATATCTTTTTGGATGTGCGCGCTGTTGCCGGCAATAAAGACTTATTTGCGGCTCTTCAAGCCGCCCGAAAACCTTTATTAAAACAGCCTTTGTTTCTCTCTGCTTTGGCTCGGCATGCTGCAGAAGTGGCGGTGCCCTTATCGGTGTTTCAACAATTTGTGTTCCAAAAAGGTCATCAACCGGAAGATTGTATCGACTTAAAGGTCAATGCTATTGCCATTATTAATAACCTAGTACGAATTTATGCATTGGCAAAAGGCCTAGAAATGCCATCAACCTTAGGGCGATTGGATAACCTTAAAGAGGGTTCCCAGTTAACTGAAAGTGACGGTAATGATTTACGGGACATTTGGTTGTTTCTAAATCGATTACGTTGGCGTCACCAGTTACACAATAATGTGACCAATAATTTCGTTTCCATCAGTGATTTATCTTCCATACAGCGCCATCAATTGAAAGCCGCGTTTAAAACCATCAAGCGCAGCCAACAAGGAGTGGCCATGAAGTTTGCTGGTGGTTAAGTACTTTATTTCCAATGGTTACTGAAACGTGTGCACAAGGCGCAAGTGTCGACAAAATAGGATTAGCAATCGATGTGGCAAACACTGAAAAATTGGTTCTTACCAAAATTAACTATTCCAGAACATTTTCGGCATATGCCTTGGCAGCAAGTTCCATTTCTGGCCATTGATCTCGAGCTAACGTCGCTAGACGCAAAAGAGTCCAATATTTTATCTGTGGGTTGGGTGGAAGGTAGGCAGAGTAGCATTGCTTTGCAGAGCTGTTATTACAAGGTTATTGCAACCAAGGTATCCCTAAATCAAAGTCCAGTGATCCACGGTTTGTTGGATGAGCATATTGCTCAAGGAGAGCCAGTAAAAGTCGCGTTAGAAAAGCTCAAACACTACGCTCAAACCCACGTTTGGGTGTTTCACAATACCAATTTAGATATGTCAGTGTTAAATAAAGTGTTTATGAAACTAGGGATCCCACTGCCGGACATTGTCACTTTAGATACGCTACAAATTGCTCTCTACCAAATTCGTAAATCAGAGAGTGTGCCATCACCAAATGCAGCAACACTCACCTCTTGTCGACAGCGTCATAATTTACCGCTGGCACCGGCCCACAACGCATTAGATGATGCGTTGGCCACCATGGAATTGTTATTTGCCCAGTTAAGCCAGTTAGATAGTAAGGGTAAAGAGCCGTTATCAGCATTAACCGGAACAGGTGCATTAAAAGTCTTTAAAGGAACCGCATCCACTCTGTAGGATGGCCTTTAGGCCATGGAATGTTTGACCATCTGCGGGGCTAAAGCACCCGCCTACAGGGGAGGTCGAACTCCCGCGGGGCTAAAACACCCGCCTACAGGTATCTTGTAGCATGGCCTTTAGGCCATGGATGAATCAAACATCCGCTTACAATGCTTTTTTGGTAGGCATCACTATGTTGGCGAAAATTAACCCGGCCACTAATGACATCAGAATCAAAAATGTTTCCTGACCGATATGGTCGGCCTTGATAAAATCCTGTCCGGAGATAAACGAGTTCAACCCTATATAGGTTTTTGAACCTGGTACCAACACAATCAGACCATGCATAGCGACTATGGTAGAAGGAGCATTCATGACTCTTGAAAATAGGTTTGAAAATACCCCTAACGCAAATGCGCCAACAAAAGCACCTAAGCCGTTTTCCAAATAGGCCGAACTCCATGTTGAAGCGCCGTAAGCGATAAAGGTTGATACAACAGCCCAGGGAACATGTTTTAAACGAGTGCGAAATATGGCAACAAGACCAATACTTAATAACAGCACACCCATCCAGTTAACCCAGAAGGGCAGTGTGTCTGCGACTTGTAACTCTTGTTGACCGAATAGCTGGTAGCCAAGGGTAATACCGATAAATGCCCCAAAATACAATTTGAACAATTGCATAATAGCGTCCATCACCCTTGCGGTACCTGAAACCAAATTACGTGACGATAACTCAGCAAGCCCAATGGTTAAGGATAAACCAGGCACTAAAATAATTAATGACGATAGAATAATCAGCCAAATATTCAGTCCCGAATCAAAATAGTAATTTATAGTGCAGGCAGCAAAACCAACAGTAAATGATGCCACCGATTCCAGCATTAGGTTGACTCGCTTAGAGCGCAGGGACCAGAGTGTCCAAAAATAAACAATGACTCCTAAAACGCCAGACCAGAAAATTTCAGGCCAACCTGCGCCCATTAGCATGGCAAATGCACTGGTTGAGGTGCCAAAAGCTACGCCAGTAAGGGTTTTATTGTAGGGACTTTGCATTGCATCAATTTGATCCAAACGTTTATCTGCATCAGCAAGGCTAATTTCCCCCTTTAATAATTGATATGCCAATTCATCTGTTAGGGACAACGAGTTCATATCCAATTCACCGGGTTCAATCCGAGCGGCATGATTATATTCATCTTCGTGTCGGTCGCTCCACAAGACAATCGATAAAGAGGTGGGTGTGGAAATGAACGAAGAATTTACACCTAGGTACGCAGCAACTTCACACAGGTAGGCTTCAAGTCGAAATGAAGGTGAGCCATATTTGTGCAACATTTTGCCTAATTTGAGTATAAATCTGCGTATCTGAATAAATTCCGACTTGTCCACTGTTTTGCCACTTAATGTTTAGAATTCTATGAAGTCTCAGTTAAAACCAATTTGCCACTAGCGTTTGCTAATTGACCACTATTTTATGAGCGGATTGTAGAGCCTACAATGTTTCTACGCAATGAACATTTATTGTGCTATTCGGATTAGTAAAACTAATGAATAATAAACCCAGCAAGCTTACAGAATAGGTAAGCAGAGTAAAATTAAGGTTGCTATCCAAAGAGTTTCCATTAAGAGTAACAGTATGGGTTTAGTGCCGACTTCAACTAACTGTTTTAAATTAGATTTCATGCCAATAGCGGCAATTGAAACTACCAAAGCGAAGCGCGAAATATGGGATGCTGCTTCTGTTACGCTAGGAGGAATAGAAAACACGCTGTTAATCACCATTAGCACAACAAAAATAATCAGAAAGCCTGGAATACCTGGAGCTTTATTCGTCCCCACGTGTTTTAATTTTAATTTCAAAACCAGTAGAATTGAAATAACTACCGGCATCAAAAATGCGACACGAACTAGCTTTGTCAGCGTGGCTAAGTCACCACTTTCATCCGACACTGAGTAACCAGCACCAACTACTTGAGCGACATCATGAATAGTCGCTCCCAGAAAAATCCCTGTATGTACCTGATCTAAATTCAGTTGAGCAGCAAAAATAGGGTAGAGGATCATGGATAAAGTAGACAGTGCGGTTACCCCAATGATGGTCAATAATGTGTCACGATCTTTGTGTTTACTTTCTGGCAATACCGCGGCAATTGCCATTGCTGCTGATGCGCCACAAATGCCAACTGCTCCGCCTGTCAGTACGCCAAAGCGCTTTTGCATTCCTAATAGTTTTGCCAAAACAATGCCCACCAAAATCGTGGTTACTATGGCGATAACTAACAGTAACGCGGTTTTCCAGCCTAAAGCTACTAAGTCGCCAAAAGCAATACGGAAACCCAATAGGGCAACACCGATACGTAGTATGTGGGTGGCGGTGAATTCGATGCCAGCTTTACACTGTGATTCTTCGTATAAAAAAGATAAAGCAATACCAAGTAGTAACGCAAAGAGCATTGATGGTGCGCCATAATGCTCACTTAGGAATAGCGCTGCTAAACCAACAATGGTGGCGAGCATAATTCCGGGAAGCAGAGATTTAATTTTATACATGGGCAGAATATATATTGGTTAAGTGTGAACGAGATAAACGGGCTTTAATCATGTGACCTTCAATAATGTCGCCGTCATTTAGACTGCTTTAAACTTGCCATTATTTTGATTAACGAAGCTAATCATAACATATTGCATGCTAAGACTCTCAGTCTGAATCTGCTGGTGTTTTAAGTATTGAGCTTACTTATCATTGGCAGCTTAATCTTTGTTGATAACGATGAGTTTTATGCTGACCAATAGCCTCTAAAAAGCGACGAAATAGGTGGCTAAAATCCGCTTATGTACTAAGCTTAAGTTAAGTTTTAGGAGTTGTGTATGAAACTGTTTTTAATTATATGTAGTATGGTATTTTGTTTAGCGGGATGTCAAAGCACGACTAATCAAGTAACAATAGATTCTCGCAATCTATTAAATGACGATATTTTTCCCGATTACCAATCAATTGAGATTGAAAGCGAAGAAGAAATCTTTTCGTTAAATCAAGAAGCAAAAGATTTCATCACTAAACAAGTTGCTAACGTCAAAGATCCCGTTGATAGGATGGAAACTCTAGTACGCCTTATTTTCGATCGTTCAGAGTTTAATCTTCTGTATATGGGCAGCGCAAACACCGTCGCTAGTGAAACTTTTCAGCGTCGGGCTGCTAATTGTTTATCGATGTCTATTATGACCTATGCATTGGCTAAAGAAGCTGGTTTTTCGGTTCGTTTCCAAGATGTTCAAATCCCTGAGTACTGGACTCGACGTGCAGGTTATAGCTTGCTTAATGGTCACATCAATCTGATGATCATGCCTCGGGAATCGGGAGTCATACATTTAATTAATACTGGCTTGCAAGTCGATTTTGATCCTCAAAGTCCGCAGAAGCACTTTCCTAAACGAATAGTGACTAAACGCTCCGTCACATCCATGTTTTACAACAATAAAGGGGCTGATGCATTACTTTCTGCGTCTTATAGTAAAGCTTATGCATATTTTAAAAAAGCGGCAGTTTTGTCTCCAGACTTTGTTTCTACTTGGATTAATTTAGGTATTCTTTATCGTTTGGTAGGTGATTATGAATCTGCTGAAAATACCTATAAGTATGCCCTTCAATTAGATGAAGATAACCTTACCGGTTGGGAAAATTTGGCGTTTTTATATGCAACCGTTGGGCGAGAGGATGAAGCGGCTGCGATCACTAGTAGAATCGAAAGCGCTAGAAGTGACAACCCTTTTCATCACTTCATTCAAGGCGAGCAATCTTTTGAAAATAAAGAATTTGAGGTTGCCCTACAACACTATCGCAAGGCTTTAAAATTAGATAGAAGTAAACATGAAATATATTTCGGTTTAGCAAAAGTTTATTATGAGTTAGGGGACGTACGTCGCAGTCAAATGTATTTTAAGAAAGCCAAACATCGCGCGCGTAGTTATCAGGATCAAGAACGTTACCAAGGAAAGTTGGATTTACTCAGCCGTGATGATAGTAAAAAACATTAAAATAATCGCAAGCTTAAGCTTGCTCTGGCCACTAATTAGTTATGCAGGTTGCAACCAATTTGAACTTTACAACAATATTGATAGGGAACGTTTATGGGAAGACTTTAGCTACTTAGCCTCTGATAAAATGCAAGGTCGTAAAAACCAGTCTTCTGGCTCTTTTTTGGCTCAGGAGTTCTTAATTTCACGATTTTCAGAAATAGGCTTAAAGTCATTTACACAAGAGCAAAAATACCGCTTACCGTTTCGCTATGAAACCACTTTTTCCCATGTTGATGGTGTGAATATTGGTGGCTATTTTATTGGTAAAACTTTTCCTCAGAAATTTATTGTCATAACGGCTCATTACGATCATCTAGGCATGCGTGGAAACAAAATTTTCAATGGTGCTGATGATAACGCATCTGGAGTTGCGGGGTTGTTGGCGATAGCGGAGAAAATTGCACAACAAGGCGCTGAGCATTCAATCATCTTTCTGGCCACCGACGCCGAAGAAAAAGGCTTGTATGGCTCTAGAGCTTTTGTGGAAAACCCCCCGGTTGAATTGAGCCAAATTAAATATAATCTGAATTTAGATATGATTTCTCAAAATCAAGGGAAAAGCCGTTTGTATGTATCAGGAGCAAGATACTATTTGCCGTTTAAAGAAGTGATTGCCCAAGCAACGGATGAGGCTGGTTTGTGTTTAGTTAATCAACACCGAAGAAATCGTCGAGGATCAGCAATGGCGTTTGGACCGGATTGGCGCAAGGCCAGTGACCACGCTTCTTTTGGGAAAGTGGATATTCCCTATCTATTTGTTGGTGTGGGTGAACACATTTATTATCACACTGAAAAAGATACAGTCGAATCCGTGGATCCTGATTTTTTTCAAGCTGCAGTAGAGACAAGTTTTAACATTTTAAAATTAATGGATAAATTAACTGAATAATTCAGCATATAAAAAAGCACTTAATCTATACAGAGTAAGTGCTTTTTGTCTTGAGGGTCGTAACAAGGATAGGTTTATCGCTTTTAAGCGACACCAAGTTCCCGTAAACGCTCCTTCAAGTAGCTATCAGCAGTATGGCGTTCGGATAAAACCACATCAGGGCGAGGGTGCAAAAATAACGGCAGTGAAATACGCGATTTAGTCATATCCGCACCTGCTGGGTTGACGACTCTGTGAGTAGTTGATGGAAAATAGCCACCAGAGGCTTCTTGCAGCATATCGCCGATATTGATGATTAAGTTACCAAAATCACTTGGTACATCTATCCACTCTTCGCCTGTGCCTTTAACCTGTAAGCCAGGCTCATTGGCAGCGGGTAAAATGGTTAATAAATTAATATCTTCATGGGCAGCAGCGCGGATTGCATCAGCTTCTTCATCACCGGTCAGCGGGGGATAATGTAAAATTCGAAGTAAGGTTTGCTCACTGTCTTTTATCATATTACTCAGTGGCTGGCTGTATCGTTTTGCCACATCTGCAGGTGAGTATTTTTCAACCCAAGTGAGCAGTTCTGCGGCTAAATTCATAGCAGCTTGGTAGTAGTTTGCGGCCTCTTGCTTCAATTGGGCAGGGCACTTCCCCCAAGGGTAATAATGGAAATACTCTTTGATGTCTTTTTTCTTAAAACCCTTTGCTGTTTCAGAAACACTGGTTGGGAAAAAACCGTCTTGGGTTTCTTTGTCGAACAAAAAGTTTTGTTTATTTTCGGAGTCAAACCAAGCTTGCCAATTCTGGTAAATGGAGCTCACTGAAGATTGCGATATAGGGTGGTTCTTTAAAACGCCAAATCCAGTTTTGTGCAGGGATTCAACAAATAATTTGTCGGCTCCTGGCTTGCTATAATCTACTGCTTCTAATTTCATAATATTTCCTGTGAACTGCAGCGCTTACTTAATTTACTGCAAACTTTATATATTTTTCTGGCGTTCTTGTAGGGTTAAAGTGCAACGAAAAGGCCGGCCAGGGCGGCACTCATTAAGTTAGATAAAGTCGCTGCGATAACCGCTTTTAATCCTAAACGAGCAATTTCTTTGCGGCGGGTTGGCGCGAGTGCGCCTATACCGCCCATTAAAATCGCAATGGAAGAAAAGTTGGCAAACCCGCACAATGCAAATGTGATAATTGCTTGTGATTTAATCGACAATTCGTCTTGGTGCTTAACAAAATCTAAGTAAGCGATAAATTCGTTAACTACCATTTTCTGACCAATAAAGCTTCCCGCTATGTTTGCCTCGTCCCATGACACTCCTAATACCCATGCCAAAGGTTGGAATAAATATCCTAATATCACTTGTAAGCTTAGATCACCTTGACCAAACCAGCCGCCAATGCCACCAATTAACCCGTTTAAAATAGCGATTAATGCGATAAAAGCTAATAGCATTGCTCCAACGTTTAAGGCTAGCTGCAAACCTGATGCAGCCCCTGTTGCTGCGGCGTCAAATACATTAGCGTAACTATCGTCGTCATTCTGCAATTCCTCTAGTTCATTTTTGTAGGTTTCAGTTTCTGGCATAATAATTTTAGCCATCAATAAACCGCCAGGAGCTGCCATAAAACTCGCGGCTAGCAAAAATTTGATATCCACTCCTAATTGGGCATAACCCACCATTACTGCACCTGCAATAGAGGCTAAACCGCCGACCATGATGGCGAATAGTTCGGAACGAGTCATTTGCGGAATGAAAGGTTTCACAACCAGGGGAGCTTCAGTCTGACCTACAAAAATATTCGCCGCGGCAGACATGGATTCTGGTCGACTTGTTTTTAAGAAAAACTGCAAAAAACCACCGATTAAGCGGATAATCCACTGCATCACACCGATGTAATACAAAACCGCAATCAGTGATGAGAAGAAAACAATTGCAGGTAAAACGTTAAAGGCAAAAATAAAACCTAATGACTTATTGCCAAGGGGGCCAAAGATAAAGTCAATCCCAGCTTGCCCCATATCTAATACCCATTGCACCCCGGCAGACATTTTTAGCAATGCATCTTTGCCAGCAGGGACATACAGAATTAACGCCCCTACTACTGCTTGTATAGCAAACGCACCGCCAACTGTTCGCCAGTTGATGCTTTTTCGGTGGGCCGACAAGCCATAGGCTATGGCGATTAGCACCACAATTCCAAGTAAACCGATCATGGGATTTCCTTTTATTATTATTTTTTTAGTTAATTCTATTCATTAAGTAAAGCTTGCTGAATGTGAGATTTAATCACATCTAAAGCAATATAGTTTTCACCACCTTGGGTGACAATCACATCAGCAGTAAATCTACTTGGTGCAATAAATTGATGGTACATAGGCTTCACAGTGCTTTCGTATTGATGAGCGACTGACTCTAAGGTTCTGCCTCGCTCTGCAATATCTCGTTTGATTCTACGCAAAAGGCAAATATCCAACGGCGTATCAACAAATATTTTTACATTGTAAAGGGGCTCTAAATCAGGGCTCGCTAACAACATAATGCCTTCAACTATGATGACAGGTGCAGACTCCAAAACTTCTCTCTGTTGCAGCCGAGTGTGGGTTTTGTAGCAGTATGTTGGGTATTCGATGGATTTACCTGCTTTCAGGTCCGTCAAATGCTTAACCAACAATTCATGCTCAAATGCTTTTGGATGATCGTAATTGTTTTTTTCACGTTCATGCATAGGCAAATGATCTTGCGCACGGTAATAGTGATCTTCCCTTAAAATTTGGACAGGACGACCCTGCTGAGCAAATTCATTTAATAGATTTTCTGTAAACAAAGATTTACCAGAACCAGAAGCACCAGCAATCGCGATAATAAGTGGAGAAGCCATTTCGACCCTGAATCAATAAAAAACTTGGGAAAAGATACCAGTCATCGCAAAAAAAGTCAGTCTGTATAAAAAAAATAATACTAATTTGCTCAAAAATTAAGTATAAAATAACTCTAGACCAAATGGTCTGATTTATATGTGACTGTTTAGTCTAGATTTTATTGTTTTTCACTTTAAATGGGATTGACCAATTGGTCAAGAAAGTAAATGAAAGGTTATAACTGTGTGGCTTTGGCGTTAATTTATGAATTAAATTTTATTGCTGACACCTTGGTCATAAAAGTGTAATAATTGACCTGATACAATACGCCCGATTTGAAAATTAGGCATCATAGTTTCATGACGCAGCGCAACAAGACTGTGAATAAAAACTGGATGGGCAGAAAAGAACACACACTACTTAGGAAAACACAATGTTTAAAAAAACCAAACTGAATCGTATTGCGATTGCAGTGGCTATGTCTGTTGGCATGTCAACAGCAGCAATGGCTCAGGAAACATCTTCATCGATGGAAGGTAATATTACCACTCCAGCAGGTGCTCCAGCGACAGGGACGCAAATTACTGTAATTCACGTACCTTCTGGTTCAACTAAAACTGCTACAGTAAATAGTAGCGGTAGCTTTTCTTTGTCTGGTCTGCGTGTTGGCGGTCCTTACCGAGTGATAGTTGACTCAAATGAATTCCAAGATACGACTGTTGATGAAGTATTCTTAAGCTTGGGCGAAACGTTCAATGTTGGTCTTCAATTAGAACAGTCTTCTAATATTGAAGTCATAAGTGTTACTGCTAGTCAGCTTTCTTCTACAGCTTTAGGTCAAATCGGTCCTTCTGCGACATTCGATTTAGCGGATTTACAAAAAGCACCTTCAATCAACCGTAATATTACTGACGTTATCCGTATGGACCCTCGCGTTTATGTTGATGAAACTCGTGGTGACGCTAACCCAGTACAATGTGTGGGTAAATCAAACCGCTTCAACAGTTTGACTGTTGATGGGGTAAAAATGAATGACTCTTTCGGTCTAGGTTCGAGCGGCTACCCTACGGTTAGAATGCCTTTCTCCTACGATGCAATTGATCAAGTTTCGGTGGAAATTGCTCCATTTGATGTGGTTTACACTGGATTTACTGGTTGTAACATCAACGCAGTAACTAAATCAGGTACAAATGAAATTCACGGTGGTGTATTCTTCGATTACGGAAGCGATTCATTCCAAGGTGATTCTTTAGAAGGCGATACCATCAATTCGCCTGCAAACAGTGACAAGCGTTACGGTTTTAATGTTGGCTTCCCAATTTTACAAGATAAAGTGTTCGCATTCGTATCATATGAAAAGTACGAAGGAAACAGTATCTTCACACGCGGAACGTTAGGTTCTGGTGCAATTAACGAAGTTGAACTTCGTCAAGAAGATCTTGATGAAATCATCCGCATATCTAACGAATTGTATCAGTATGATCCAGGTCCAGTACCAACAAGCCTACCTGAAGAAGATGAAAAGTTATTGGTAAAACTTGACTGGAACATCAATGATGATCACCGTTTAAGCTATACCTACACGTTTAACGACGGTAACTTCATGAATACGTCGGACGGCGATGCAGACGAATTTGAACTATTGAATCACATCTATGAAGTAGGTTCAGAGCTGAAGTCTCACCAGCTTTCTTTGTATTCTGATTGGACTGACAACTTCTCAACAGAAGTTCGCTTATCTAAGTTAGATGTTGATAACCGTCAAGTTTCAATTGAAAATGCTAGCGGTACTGTTGGCGGAAGTAACTTCGGTGAAATGCAAATTTATGTAACAAACCCAGATTCTGGTGAAGAAGTTGTTGTATATCTAGGTGGTGATGATAGCCGTCAAGCCAACGATTTGAACTACAGTGTTGATGGTTTGATTTTACGTGGTAAATATTTATTTGATAATGACCATACATTAACATTTGGTTATGAGCGTGAAGCATTAGACGTATTCAACGTATTCGTACAACACACTGAAACTGAAATGCGTTTTTACGGTGGTATCGATGCATTTGAAGCTGGTACGCCAGGTGCGATTTACTACAACAACGCTCCATCTCAAGATCCAAATGATGCTGCGGCACAGTGGGATTATGCAATTCACTCGGTATATGCTCAGGATGAATTCTATCCAACTGATGATTTAAAACTAAAAGTTGGCTTGCGTTATGATTGGTACACCACTGATTCTCGACCAGTTGAAAATCCAGATTTCACAGATGATTACGGTTTCTCTAACGGTACAAACCTTGACGGCGAAGGCTTACTTCAGCCACGTATCGGTTTCAACTACACATTAGATGATAATACAGACCTTCGTGGCGGTATCGGTATCTTTAGTGGTGGTAACCCGAACGTTTGGTTCTCAAACAACTTCTCAAACAACAATGTACTACAGTTTGGTGTACGCGGAAGAGATTATGGTTATACCGACGGTTCACGTTCATTGTTTGATGATGACGTAGTTTACAGTGGCCTTGAAGATGGTGTACCAGCAGGCCCTGGTTACGGTATCCCTTCTGAACTTTATGATGCTGTTTCTGCAGGTCAAGGTTCAAACAACGAAATCAATTACTTTGACCCTAGTTTCAAAATTCCTTCTGAAACGAAATTGTCATTGGGTGCAACGCACGTAACTGAAGACGATTACGTATTACAAGCTGATTTATTGGTTTCTGTAACTAAAGATCAAGCTATCGTATTACGTGGTGATTTGGAGCAAACAGGAACTAACGATGAAGGTTATCCAATCTATGATAGCGTTCGTCTTCCTTCTTTTGTACTGACAAACAGTTCTGAAGATAGCACGTCTTACACAATTTCGTTTGGTTTGATGAAGTCTTGGGATAACGGTATTAATTTGACAACAGGTTATGCATATAACCACGCAGAAGATGTTCAGCCTATGACCAGTTCTGTAGCGTTTTCAAACTATCAGTACCGTGCGTTTACTGATCCGCAAGAGCAAGTATCTAGCTTATCTGACTACAACATTGAGCACAGATTTACAGCTGCGTTAACATATGATGTTGAATTCTTAGACGGTTACGATACGACTTTCTCAGTCTTTGGTTTAATTCAGTCAGGTCGTCCTTACAGCCGCACAGTACCTCGCGGCGAAGTGAATGGCATTTACGGTTTCAACCCTTACCTAGACAGCAACAACGTGTTGCCAATGGGGAATGAACGTAACGGCGAAAATGGATCTTGGTGGAACAAACTTGATGTTCGTGTAAGTCAACAGCTACCTGGCTTTATGGCGGATCACAGCTCTAATGTGTTCTTCGTTATCGATAACTTTACCAACCTTCTAAATGATGATTGGGGTATCGCTGAGCGTGTATCATTTAATACTGTCGATTTTGATGACACTACGCCTGAAAATCGTCAAGGTGATGCATCACTTTGGCAAATGCGTATAGGCTTTAACTACAACTTCTAATTTGTAGTTAAAATCGCTAAAGTAAAAGCCGGTCCTTGTGACCGGTTTTTTTGTTCTATTAGGTGCAAATCACCTTAGATGGCGTAATCGGGATTTAAATTTTAAGGTTAAGTTACATGAAATACGTTTGGATAACGTTAGGAATAGTATTGAGTATGCAATTAGTCGGCTGTGTTAGCGCGCAAACGTCAATTCGAGTGGCGACCTTTAATGTGAGTATGGAAGCGGATAATTATCGGGCTTCAGAAGCGCCCCAAAACCAGAATGATCCCACTTTGTTATTTAAGCATTTAGCCACAGGTGATAATCAACAGATAAAAAATATTGCGCAAATTATTCAGCGGGTGCGACCTGACATTATTCTTTTAAACGAATTTGATTACAGTAGTGACCCATCACTTGGCCCCGAAACCTTTATTAAGAATTATTTAAATGTCTCCCAGCAAGGGCAGGCGAGTATTGATTACCCTTACTTTTATTATGGGCCAGTGAATACCGGCGTGGCTAGTGGTGTGGATTTAAATAACGATGGTAAGCTAGAAAACTCTGGTGGCGATGCATTCGGTTACGGTCGTTATGCAGGCCAATATGGCATGTTATTACTCAGTCGTTACCCAATCCATATGCAAGATGTACGAACCTTTCAAACATTCTTATGGAAAGATATGCCTGACAATTCGTTGAGCAAAATTAAAAACACTGATGGCAGTGCTTGGTATTCAACCGAGGCCATGGAAGTTTTACGTTTATCTTCTAAGTCCCATTGGGATATTCCTGTTGATGTCGAGGGGAAGATAGTACATGTGTTGGCTAGTCATCCTACTCCTCCGGTCTTTGATGGGCCAGAAAACCGCAATGGGTTTCGTAATCATGATGAAATTCAATTTTGGAATGATTATCTTAGCAGTGGTGAGCAAGCTAATTACATTTACGATGATAAGGGGGATATCGGAGGGTTCAGTGGCGAACGTTTTGTTATTTTAGGCGATCTAAATGCATCTCCCGATGCCGGTGATGGCCAACGCACTATGATGGCTGATTTGCTTGCTCATCCATTGGTTTCTCAACTGTCTCTGCCCACCAGTTTGGGTGGGAAAGAGTCTAAACCTGATGATCCTAATGCCCAATATCACACCGCAGCATGGGGGTTGGGGGTTGATTATGTGATCACCTCAAAAGCCGGTTTTTCTTCCCGTGATGCTGGGGTATTTTGGCCAGGTGAAAATGAAAGCGGCAAGGAATTAGTGGCTGATCGCAAATCCTCCTCTGATCACCGAATGGTTTGGCGAGAACTTACCTTACGTTAGCTTCCGCTTATATCTTTGTGTTGGACAAATATGGGCAAACGTTCATCTTCACGGTGACTAACCATAAGAATGGTCGCCAATTGCTTTTTAGCAATGGTGGTGACCACGTCCAACACTAAGCGCCGATTAATTTCATCCAGCCCTTGGGTGGGCTCGTCTAATACCAACAGGGATGGAAATTTCACTAAGGCTCTGGCAATTAGCAATAAACGTTGCTCACCAAAACTCAATTGTTTAAAACTGGTGTTAGCCAGTGGCCTCAGACCAATTAAATCCAACCATGCTAAGGCTTGTTGTTTTTGCGCAGAGCTAATGTCTTTATAAAGCCCAATTGAGTCCATAAAACCTGAAAGAACCACGGTTAAGGCATTGCAGTTTACGCGGTAGGAACGATGGATATCAGGGGAGACTATGCCTAAATGCTTTTTGATATCCCAAATGGTTTCGCCGCTGCCTCGTTTATACCCCATCACAGTCACATCGTTGCTAAAACATTGAGGACAGTCACCGGTAACTAATTGCAATAGAGTTGATTTACCTGAACCATTGGGACCGGTAATAATAGTGTGCTCGAAGGTATCAATGGTTAAATTGGCCGATTTAAGAGCGTGATTTTCAGCGTAAATAACATTGGCGTTATTGATGCGCACTAAGGATTTTTTATTGTGACTGTGCTTGTCAGAGATCATCCGTTCAAGTAGGGATTTATCCAATGCATCAAAGGCGAATATGGTGTCGATGGTGGCTTGTGCATCCTCAACTGATAATCCCCTTAAATCGTGCAAACTATGGTTATCAACCAATGCAAAAGTGCTGATCCACTGGGGAATATCTTGCCGATTGCTCAATAATATTATTAAGGTGATGCCTTGAGGTTTGAGTTGGCTTAACACTTGGCTCAGTTGTGCCCTTGATGCGACATCTAAATCATCGAAGGGGTTGTCTAAGATAAGGTATTTAGCACCTGATAATATCGCCTTTAAGATTAATAACTTACGCGAATCACCTGTGCTGAGTTGGCGGAAGCCGGTTTCTAACCTATGTTCTAAATGAAATTGGGTGATCAGAGGGTGCTGGAGTTTGTCTTGTGGTAAAAAGTCTTTAGCGGGTGTGCCAAAATCAATTTCATCAGTGATATCAGTTTCATCTATTTTCAATTCATTTTCATACACCGCTTGCAGGGTTTCAAACGAAACTAAGCGAACCACATCTGGGTTGGGTAAGTTTAAGCGGCTATGTTCAAAGTCGTTCAGTTTTCCTAAAAGAAGCTGATCGACAAATTGTTTGCCAGCGCCATTTTTGCCTAATACTGCTACCGCACTATCTGCTTCAATCTGCCAACAATCAACGGTTAGTTTGGGGTGATGAAACTGCTCAATAAAAATCATTGCTTAACAACTTACAATTAAATGAAAGGACACTGAGTGTGCAACCCATTAATTTATTGTTGAACTGGACCGCTTATTTGTAGAAATAACCTTTATACGTTCTCAAATAGCGCTTCAACTTTTTTGCGGGTTTCTTCAATATTACTGATATCCGCGGGTGCAATGAAAATTGTATCATCACCGGCTATAGTGCCCAATACCCCATCTTTTTGGCTAAGGGAATCTAATAAGCGTGCGATGAGCTGTGCAGCTCCCGGGCTGGTGCGAATGATTACCATCACATTGTTGTGGACTATATCTAATACTAATTGACGTAAAGGGCTTTTCGCCGTGGGCATCCCCATCTCTGGCGGTAAACAGTAAACCATGTCTCCCCGTGCGTTACGGGTACGTACTGCGCCAAATTTACTGAGCATACGGGAAACCTTGGATTGACTGATACTGCCAAAACCTTGTTCCGTTAATGCATCAACAATCTCACCTTGAGAGCCAAAACTCTCTGTTTTTAAGATATCTTTAAACGCTTTGACCAATTCTTCTTGTTTTGTATTAGACATGCCATCCTCGCTATTCACCGCTATAGTTTGACACAATCTAAACGGGGTAGGTAGCCTTGTTTATAAGTCGCAGAATACTTTGAATAAATATCATATAGTTAAAGCATCTGTTTTGAGTTGCCTCAAGCTATTGAATTCATCGCTTGTAACCCATATATTCTGTTAAGCCTTAAAAACTAACTGAATGTTAGGCTAAAAGAGCTATATACAAAACACATAGTGAACATTCACCACAATAAATTGTTTTTTTATGCGGCTTACTCTATGGTTTGCCGTGAATTTAATAGTCCCACAGGAGACAACTATGAAAGTAGCGGTATTAGGTGCTGCAGGCGGTATTGGTCAGGCCCTTTCTCTTCTATTGAAAACCCAGTTACCAGCTGGTTCCGAGTTAGCTTTATATGATGTTGCACCTGTTGTGCCAGGGGTGGCGGTTGATTTGAGCCATATCCCTACAGACGTAAAAGTTGAAGGTTTTGGTAAAGATGATTTAGCAACTGCTTTGCAAGGTTGTGATATTGTTTTGATCCCAGCAGGCGTACCTCGTAAGCCTGGTATGGATCGTTCTGATTTGTTTAATATCAACGCAGGTATCGTTAAGAACCTAGTTGAAGGTATTGCGGACAACTGTCCAGATGCATGTACATGTATTATTACCAACCCAGTTAACACGACTGTTGCTATTGCAGCTGAAACCTTAAAAGCTAAGGGTGTTTACAATAAAAACAAATTGTTTGGTGTAACGACTCTTGACGTTATCCGTTCTGAAACTTTCGTAGCTGAATTGAAAGGTTTGAGCTCTACTAGCGTGCACGTACCAGTTATTGGCGGTCACTCTGGTACAACTATTTTGCCTCTACTTTCACAGGTTGAAGGTGTTTCATTTAGCGATGATGAAATTGCAAGTTTAACCACTCGTATTCAAAATGCAGGTACTGAAGTAGTTGAAGCTAAAGCCGGCGGCGGATCTGCTACTTTGTCAATGGGTCAAGCTGCTGCAAGATTCTGTTTGTCTCTAGTAGCTGCAATGAAAGGCGACAACGTTGTTGAGTATACTTACGTTGAAACTAATTCAGACGACGCAGTATTCTTCTCTCATCCTGTTAGATTAGGTCCAAACGGCGTAGAAGAAATTCTATCTTACGGTGAGTTGAGCGAGTTTGAACAAAATGCTAAAGAATCAATGCTTGACGGTTTGCGTGGAGATATTGAGTTAGGTGTTAAATTCGTAAACGGTTAATTCGTTAACCGTTACAATACGTATTAAAAAGCCCCTTGTAGTTACCTACAAGGGGCTTTTTTTATGCTTTTCTAAGGTTATTCTAAATTAACCCGTATTACGCATACCTACCGCAATACCAGCGATAGTCACCATCATGGCTCTTTCTAACAAAGCATCATGTTCACTATCATCTAATTTTCTGATCCTAGTTAACAGCTCAATTTGTAAGAAATGCAAAGGTTGTAGATAACCCGCTCGAATACTCATAGATTCTTTTCCTCGCGGATCTGTCTCCATGACACTCTCTTGACCGAGCAATTTAAGCAATGACTCAATACTTTCTTCCAGCTCCGTTCTCAACGCTTGGCCAAAGTATTGCAATTCTGCCGGTACTAGGCGGTCATCGTATTCTTTGCTGATTCTGGTATCAGCTTTGTTGAATACCATATCAAGCATTGATAAACGAGAATGGAAGAAAGGCCAGTTTTCTAACATGTCATCAATGATTTGTTGTTGCCCTGATTGGTAATAATCCGTTACGGCCTTCATTGAACCTAACCAAGAGGGAAGTACTAAGCGAGTTTGAGCCCATGCAAAGATCCATGGAATGGCTCTAAGACTCTCAATACCACCTGTCGGCTTACGTTTTGCTGGTCGGCTGCCAAGGGGCAACTTACCTAATTCTTGTTCAGGTGTAGCAACTCTGAAATAAGGCACGAAGTTTTCGTCATGACGCACTGTCTTACGGTAGTTGTCACGACCTTCATTGGCCATAGCTGTAATTGCTTCTCGCCACTCTTGTTTAGGTTTAGGTGGTGGGAACAAAATCGCTTCTAAAATCGCGCTGGCATATAAACCTAGGCTTCCTTTAGCAAGCTCAGGCATACCAAACTTATAACGTATTGTTTCGCCTTGCTCTGTTACCCTGAAACCGCCCGTAAGGGATCCTGGTGGTTGTGAGTGGATAGCCGCATGAGCAGGTAAACCACCTCGACCAATAGTTCCGCCGCGACCGTGGAACAAGGTTAATTTAGTTTCAAATTCTTCAGCGAGTTTAACTAACGCTTCTTGAGACTCGTATTGGGCCCAACCAGCAGCTAATGCGCCAGCATCTTTAGCTGAATCAGAATAACCGATCATGACATATTGAGTGCCTTGGATATAACCTCGGTACCAATCGATACTTAGTAATTGTTTCGTCACTGAAGCTGCGTTATTTAAGTCATCCAAGGTTTCAAACAGGGGAGCCACAGGCATGGGCCAATTTACCCCAGTATCTTTGAGTAGCAATTGTACTGCAAGTACGTCTGAGGGCAGGCTGGCCATGGAAATGATATAGATGCCAAAACCTTGTTGATTGTTTTTGGCGATAATACGACAAGTATCTAATACTTCTTGTACGTCTGCTGAAGGTTCCCAGTTTTCAGGGATGAGTGGACGTTTTGAGCTTAACTCTTTTAACAAGAATGCTTGTTTGTCCTCTTCACTCCAGTGCATGTAGTCGCCCATGCCAAAATAACGCGTTAATTCACCGAATACTTCGGCGTGGCGCTCTGAGTCTTGACGGATATCAAGTTTAAGCAGGTGAACACCAAAACAATGTACACGTCGAATGGTGTCGAGTAATTTGCCATCGGCGATCACCTGCATTCCACATGCGTGTAAGGATTCGTAACAAACTAACAAAGGTGAAAGTATGTCATCTTGGGAGGTAACCCAATTACTGTCATCTACTTGATGACCCGCTAAGAAGTCTTCGATACCTTCCTGAGTTTTAGCAAGCCTATGATAAAGAGGGCGCAGTAAGGCACGATAGGGCTCTAGCTTATCGTCACCGACAAGATCTTTTAGGGCTTGGTTACAATCACCCATGGATAGCTCTACCTGCAAGCCATCAATATCTTTAGCAAATAGTTTAGCCGCGCGTTTTCTGGCTAATAACAAAACTTCTTGGGTAATTTTAGAAGTGACATTGGGATTACCGTCACGGTCTCCGCCCATCCACGAACTAAATTGCACCGGCGATGCGTCGATTGGCAATGAAATACCAAATTTGTTGTTAACCTTTTTATCCAATGAGCGAATAAAGGCAGGAACAGCGTCCCATAACGAGTTTTCTATAACTGAAAATCCCCAGCGGGCTTCGTCCACTGGAGTAGGGCGCACTGAACGTATCTCTTCGGTGTGCCAGGCTTGGCTGATAAGGTCAGCTATGCGAGTTTCTATTTCACTACGCTCTTCTTCCGTTAGCATACTTTGATGCATTTCACGAAGACAGCGGGCAAGTTCACCGTGTTTATGAATAAGCGTACGACGAGTTACTTCGGTTGGGTGGGCAGTAAGCACCAAGTCGATTTTAAGCTGCTCAAAAGCATCAGCAAAATCTTTTTGTTCGACTTTAGCGTCATCTAAATGTTCGAATAACTTTTCCACAGGATCATCTGCTATGGAAATGCTATTGAATTCCTGTTCGGCTATATTGGCTAAATTAAGGAATTGTGAAAATGCTCTGCCAACGATCAGAAGATCTTCATTATTGAGTTCAGCAAATAAATCTTTTAACTGCTGAGTTGAATCAGTTTCGCCTAAGTGAGACTTGCGCCCGCCGATGCGAATCGACTCAATTCGTTCAAGCCACTCTTCGCCAAGCTGAGCACGAATTGTGTCGCCGAGAGTCGAACCTAGAAATCGAACAGATTCCTTTAATTGAACTGCTAGTTGCTCTTTCACATATCCTCCAAACTGAATATACAAATTAGAATTTATTATTTATAAAAATATGTTTTAGTTCGGGTACAAAGTTAAATCATTTTTTATTTTCAGGTCGTTTTAATAAACTTTTATTGTTATTTTGACGTTTATTTTACGACTTTTATTATTTTACTAATTTTGTATCTAACCAATTAGCTTTTGGGGTACAAGGCAACACCTGAACTATGTTACCATTGACGTTTTATCTTTTCCCAATCAAAACAGGATATAACGTGACAGAAAAATATAACAGTGTTGAGCTTCAAGCAAGCTATGGTATTGGTTACCAAATGGGCGAACAATTGGCTTCCAATCCATTTGAAGGTCTTGACATCGAAGCAGTAAAAGCTGGCTTAGAAGACGCTTTTGCTAAGCAAGCGCCACAAGTTGACAATCAGACCTTGGGTGCTGCATTCAACGAAATTCATCAACGCATGCAAGCGGCTAAAGCTGATCAGCATAAAGATGCTATCGAAGAAGGCGCTGCATATTTAGCAGAAAATGCTAAGCGTTCTGAAATTACGGTAACGCCTTCTGGCTTACAATACGAAGTGTTGACTGCTGGCGAAGGTGAAAAACCTGCTGCAACTTCTAAAGTACGTACACATTACCACGGTACTTTAATTAACGGTAATGTATTTGATAGTTCTTATGAGCGCGGTGAACCAGCAGAGTTCCCAGTTAATGGTGTTATCAAAGGATGGACTGAAGCATTACAAATGATGCCAGTTGGTTCTAAATGGCGTTTACACGTACCACACGACTTGGCTTACGGTGAGCAAGGTGCTGGTGGTGCAATTGGTCCTTTCAGTACATTAGTATTTGATGTGGAACTACTAGATATCGTTGCTTAATATTTGCAACTATCGATTGAAAAGGTCGGATTTATCCGGCCTTTTTTGTGTCTTTTAACAAACCGTTAAAAGACCTGACCTAGCTTAGCTGCTAAAATGACCGGCTAACAATTAAATTAACAAACTATAAATTTGGGGTAGTAAATGATTGACCTGATAACCAACCGTGACAGTAACGTCAAAAATGACGTGCTATCGGGAATAACCGTTGCCTTGGCATTGGTTCCTGAAGCGGTTGCATTTGCCTTTGTTGCTGGTGTTGAGCCTATGGTAGGGCTATATGCTGCTTTTATGATGGGCTTAATTACTTCCGCAATTGGCGGCAGACCTGGAATGATTTCAGGCGCAACGGGTGCTATGGCTGTGGTTATGGTTGCGTTGGTGGCTCAACATGGTATTCAATACCTTTTTGCTGCGGTGATTTTGGCGGGTATTTTGCAAATTCTGGCGGGGGTTTTTAGGTTAGGTAAATTCATCCGCTTGGTGCCTTACCCAGTAATGCTTGGTTTTGTTAATGGCTTGGCAATCGTTATATTCCTCGCTCAATTAGGTCAGTTTAAAGTTGTTAATGAGCTAGGTGTTCAAGAGTGGATGCAGGGCAGCATGCTTTATTGGATGTTAGGGTTAGTGGCCTTAACTATGGCCATTATTTACTTTTTACCTAAGTTAACCACAGCGGTTCCTGCTTCCCTTGTGGCCATTGTAACCGTGACTTTATTAGTTCATGGGTTGGATCTCGAAGCGCGCACAGTAATCGATTTTGTCAGAGGCATGTTACCTGAAGATCAAAGAGCAGCCGCTACTTTAGCGGGCGAATTACCCAGTTTCAATGTGCCTATGGTGCCGTTGAATATGGAAACCCTATATATAATTTTACCCACCGCAGTGATTTTATGTTTAGTGGGCTTGATTGAATCTTTATTAACCTTATCGCTTATTGATGAAATGACTGATACCCGTGGTCGTGGTAACAAGGAATGTGTAGGTCAAGGTGTTGCTAACACAGTCAACGGATTCTTTGGTGGTATGGGTGGTTGTGCGATGATTGGTCAAAGCATGATTAACATTAATTCAGGTGGTCGTGGACGTCTATCTGGGATTACCGCAGCGCTAGTTTTACTTGGTTTTATCCTCTTTGCAGCGCCATTAATTGAGATGATCCCCTTAGCCGCTTTGGTTGGCGTTATGTTTATTGTTGTCATTGGCACTTTTGAATGGGCTTCTTTCCGCATTGTGCGTGGTGTAAACAAAGAAGATGCATTTGTGTTGTTTTTGGTAACCGGTATTACCGTTGCAGCTGATTTGGCCATTGCTGTAGTCGTGGGGGTTATTGTTTCAGCGTTGGTATTTGCCTGGAAACACGCTACTCATATAAGTGCTAAAACCCATACCGATGAAGATGGTTGGAAAGTTTACGACCTTGAAGGACCGTTGTTTTTCGGTTCGGTATTACATTTTAGAGATTTATTCGACCCACAGAACGATCCACAAGATGTGGTAATCGATTTCCGTGAGTCACGAATTTGGGACTCCTCTGGTTTGGATGCCATCGACGGTTTGGCAGACAAGTACAAAGTTCAGGGTAAAAAGTTACATATTCGTCATATCAGCCCCGAGTGCAGTAATTTGTTGACCAAAGCACAAGATTACGTGGAAATGAATGTGAATGAAGATCCTCGTTATCGCATTGCCTCGGATAAATTAGGTTAAGCACAGCGAACCTTTTTACGGGGCTTTGGCCCCGTTAAAGGTGCCGGTGGTGTTTGGGCATATTCCATGGCCTCTAGGCCATGCTGCAGGTGGGTGTTTAACCTCGTGTGGTAATGGATGATTCCCTTGTAGGCGGGTGCTTTAGCCCCGCGAAAGGTATTGGTGACGTTTATGTATATTCCATGGCCTAAAGGCCATGCTACAGGTGGGTGTTTAACCTCGTGTGGTAATGGATGATTCCCTTGTAGGCGGGTGCTTTAGCCCCGCGAAAGGTATTGGTGACGTTTATGTATATTCCATGGCCTAAAGGCCATGCTACAGGTGGGTGTTTAACCTCGTGTGGTAATGGATGATTCCCTTGTAGGCGGGCGCTTTAGCCCCGCGAAAGGTATTGGTGGTGTTTAGGTATTTTCCATGGCCTAAAGGCCATGCTACAGGTGGGTGTTTAACCTCGTGTGGTAATGGATCATTCCCTTGTAGGCGGTTGCTTTAGCCCCGTGAAAGGTGCCAGTGGTGTTTAGGTATTTTCCATGGCCCCTAGGCCATGGAATAACAATCTATTATGATTGGTTGGTTAACCAAATAATCAATTCAACAAACTCATCTGGTGTCATTTTTGCGCCAAAAATTGCCTTGTATTTATCGTTCACAATAAACGTTGGCACGCTGTGAACCCCTTTGGTCAATTTATCATTCTTACGCACTGCGCCACGTATTCCATAGCTATTGGCTAGCTTTTTCAACTTTACACTATCACCGCCAGCTTCAGAATAAACTTGTAAAATATCATCCATGGAGGCAATACTTTTGCGTTCTTTATGAATGGCAGTAAAAAGCGCAGTGTTAAATTTGTCTGCTTCACCTAACTTCCGTGCGGCTAACATCGCTTTAGTTGCTGCGTTCTGGGTATCTTGTTCGGCACCCCCCATAAAGTTCACATGGGCTTTGGTAAAAGTGACATCACTGGGCAATTTAGCTTTAAGTTCTTTTGCGATGCTCTCGAAAGTAAAGCAGTGTGGGCACCAAAATGAGAACACTTCACGAACCTGTTTAGTTTGGCTCGGTATATCTTTTATTACAGTGTAGTGTTCACCTTCTTCCCACTTCGATTGCGCCATGGCTAAAGCTGGAACTGCGCATACAAATGCTATTAAAAAATTGCGCGTTAATTTAAAAATCATATAAATAAAATCCTATAAAAGTAATGTTATTAACTTTGTTTAGATAACCAAACAACTAAATCTGCGATATCGTCTCTAGTCATACCTTGTGCAACGGTAGCTTGATATTTTCCATTTACAATAAAGTTAGGAACCCCACTCAAGTGCTGACGATAGGTTTCGATGGTTTGGTTATTTTGTTTAAGCAGATTATTAATTTGGAAACTAGTCTCCAATTTGTCGAACTCGCCGTTATCAACGCCTTTGGCTAAGAAAATGTTTCGTAACTCTGGCGTACCGGTAATCAGTTGACGTTGTAAATGAATATAACTAAAGATGGCGCTATTTATTTCCTCTTCTCTGTCCATACTTCTGCCAATTAGTAGGGCTTTTGTTGCCGCATCTTGAATTTCTGGGCTAGTAAAGCGCATAAAGTTTACATGCACTTTTTTGAACGTGACATCTTTATCTAATTTAAGCTTTATCTGTTCTACAATAGGTTCAAAATTAAAACAATGTGGACACCAGAATGAAAAGAATTCAAGTACTTCGGGCTCTTCTGAAACCTCGTCACTAATGATTTGGTAGTGAGTGCCTTCCTTCCATTTAGCTGGCGGAGCAGTTGCTTCTGATGGGCTCTCTTTAGAGCAGGCTTGCAGTGATAAAAGTATAAATAACGCAAATACAGTTGATAGTTTTTTCATATCAATCAATTCCTTCAAAAATTTGCTAAAGGTTATCATAGCTAGTAAAAGATTAGGTATAGTTAATCAGTCAGATGAATATAATCTGCGGATGAAATGCATAAAAAAACCGCTTCAAGAAGCGGTTTTTTGTATATTTAAGTTTTTCTACAAGCTAATGGTGGTTGACACAAAAAAGTTTTGACCTGCCGTATTAAAGCCATTTACTTCCTGATAATTGTCATCAAACAGATTATTTACACCGGCTTTAACACTCACTGATTCAACTATTCGCCAGCGAGCCGTTAAGTTTGTTACTTGGTAATCATCTATTTTTACGCCAGCAATATCCACCGCATTTCTAACACTTCTAAATGTTAGCTCTGCAGCGAGTTTGTCGTCTAACCAAACGTGTCTAATTCCAACATTGAATTTGTTCCTGGGTCTTCTCAAACGAGCTTCACCCGCACTGTCTTCTGCGTCGTTGTAAGTGTAGTTGGCCCATACTTTTAATCCGTTAGCGAACACTTGTTCTACGCTAGTTTCAATACCTTTGGATTTACTTTCTCCGCTAGATTGTAAATACCCTTGATAAGATGCTAAATCGAAAACAATTTCGTTTTCTATGGACTGTTTGAAAAAGACCATTTCAGCACTCAATCCATTTTTGGTATCGATGACAAAACCTAGATCTAAGCCTTCGCTGTTTTCTTCAGCCAATTGCAAGCCTGCAGCGTCACCGTATGCATAAGGACCATCGTTATAGCTTTGTTCATAAATACTTGGCGCGCGGAACCCGGTGCCATAGGTGGTTTTAAATTTCACATCAGCAAAATCAAATGGTACGACTTTAACCGCACCTAAGCGCACACTATTATGTTTACCGAAGGTATCATTGTCGTCGTATCTGTAACCTAGGTTGAATGCCAGTTGATTGTCGAATTGACCTAGCCATTCTACAAATAGACTTTTCTGATCTCGGCTTAAATCATTGCCATCGATTTCCTGGGTTTCTTTTTCCAAGCCAAAGACGAAGTCGTGCTGCTTCCAGTTTAGGCTACCTAAGTATTCGAACTTATCGATGCTACCTGAATTGCTAAACCCGTATTCGCCATTATTGATATAATCTCGATCTACATCAGTTTTATTATAAGCAACTTGATGTTGACTATTGTTCCCTTGATAACTTACAGCGCCGCGAAACGTTTGCTGTTCAGCTTCAGTGCTACAGGCATTGATTAACGCGAAAGTGGCATTGTCGTAGCAACCATCGTATTGATTTTCGGCATCGACATTTCGAAACACTAAAGACGCCGCGATGTTTTCCGTTAAGGTCAATTGACCTTTAAAGTGCACGCTTTGGTTGTCATAACCATCTTTCTCGCCACTTTCATCGCTAGTTTTCGCGTTAAAACCGTCACTTTTGACTTTTGCAGCCGATAAAAAAAATGCACCGCTATTGTTGCCAGCAGCAATGTCAGCATTAAATATTTGTGTGTCAAATGTACCCGCAGCTAAGGTGCCACTGGCCTCAAACCCTTTTACTGGTTGCTTACTGTACATACTGATAATACCACCAGCGTCAGCCCCGTATGAAAGCCCTTGAGTACCACGTAAAATCTCTATTCGAGATAATTGGTTAATTAACACATCATCAAAAATTGGAGCAACTTGTGGAGAAGATGTATCACTTAGCTCTACGTCATCTATATATAGTTTGGTTCTGAATGCTTCTTCACCGCGAATTCTGACAGCTGTACTCTTACCTAAACCGCCTGAATTTGATACGCCAACACTTGGGGTTTGACGCAAAATTTCAGTTACATTGATTGCTGTCTGCATTTCAATATCGCTTTCGTCTAACACAGAAACACTGGTCGCTAGTCGGTTAGTGGGTAACTGAATTCGGCTAGATACAACGGTCATCTTTTCAATGTCTTGTTGTTCTGGTGAGTTTGATTGAGCATAGAGATTGGAAGATGCTAGAGCCAAGCTAACGCTTAACCCTATAAGAGTAGTTTTATTTTGCATTTTGTTTAGCCTTGTTAAGTACTCCGCCCGAGTACTAGATCATATGAGTGACAGTTTGTGGTTTTGTGCACAAACCTATGCGTCTCAGGCCGGTATCCGGGCTTACAAGTGTCGTAACAGACTCGATTAATACCTTCCCATTCTTTCAAACAGTGGTAACTTATTAATCATCAATACTTTTTGGTATCACTTGTTTACCGTTGCGGGGGCAGCGTCAGCATAAATCAGATATTACTCTAATTGCACTGTCTTCCCGTTTAACCACCCATGGTGGCACCTAAGAGGTGAGCATTATATCCATCTGTTCTTAAAAAAATAGGGGTTTATGCTTTCTGTTATTAAAATAAGGTCAGACTTGGTTCTTGGAGGGCGGAATATTGTTCTTTTAAGGCTAAAATCTGTTGTTCCCAATATTTAGCATCTGCAAACCAAGGGAACGCTTGAGGAAAGGCGGGATCCTGCCAGCGACGCGACAACCACGCCATATAATGGACCATGCGCATTGCGCGTAAAGGTTCAATTAAACTTAATTGCCCACTATCGAATTGAGCAAATTCTTCGTAGGCTTCAACTAGGGTATCCATTTGTATTCGTTGCTGGTATGTATCACCAGATAACATCATCCATAAATCTTGAATGGCGGGTCCCATTCTACAATCATCCAAATCCACGAAAGTCGGACCGTCTCGCCACAAAATATTGCCAGGATGGCAATCTCCGTGAAGACGTATGGAAGAATTGGGTTTATATAAGCTAGCAGCTAACGCTGTCACTTGCTCTAAAATAGTGAAAAATGCCGTGTGCAAGCTGCTCGGAATGAGTTCTGTTTTCTGCAGGGTTGCTGTTGCTTCAAGCAAGTGCTCCTGAATACTAAACGTTGGTCGGTAAGCAAACGACTGGCCTTTTGATACTTGGTGGATACGACCAATAAAGCGTCCCATCCATTCCAGTTGATCAAGGTTATCAACCTCAAATTGACGGCCACCCACGGAAGGAAAGATAGCAAAATAAAACCCCTGATAATTGTGTAATGATGCGTTCTCCGTCCGTAAGGGAGCAACTACAGGGATTTCACGGTCATGCAGTTCTTGAGCAAAATCATGCTCTTCTTGAATTTGTTCTCGAGTCCAGCGCTGAGGACGGTAAAACTTGGCCACATAGCGTCGTTTGTCATCACAAACAAACTGATAAACCCTATTTTCATAACTGTTTAATGCCAATAAGCCTGAGTCTACTAAGTATCCTTTAGACTCAATGGCATCTAAAATGGTATCAGGGCCGAGTTGTGCAAAATCAAAGGTGGTTGCATTTAAGTCATTCATCGATAAATGAACTTACTAGTTTCGCTCATCTCAACGGGATCGCTGTTGCCATCAATTGAAGTAACCTTAAATTGAAATTCTGTTACAGTTTCGTTTAACGCATAAGGGTCAATAGCAATACTTATGGGCAAGTTCAAGACTTCACCACCTGCAACAGTGACTTGGTCTGGACCTATGTATTTATTCCCCTCTAAGCCCACAATGTCAATTTTATACGTGTGTTCAGTTTGTGACTTATTCAGTACTTTTAAGGTATATACGTTCTCAATAAGACCGTCGTTGGTTTCTCTAAATAGTGAGTTGCGATCTCTGATAATGTCGACTTCTAATGGCACCCTAGCAATAATTTCATAGGTTAAGAGGGAGGTCATAATAAATAGTACAACCGCATACCCAATTAATTTAGGTCGAAATATTTTAGTCTTACCTCCGGCTAGTTCATGTTCAGAAGTAAAACTAATCAATCCTTTAGGGTAATTCATTTTTTCCATTACCCCATTACAAGCATCAACACAGGCACCGCAGTTAATGCACTCGTATTGCAAACCATTGCGGATATCGATACCTGTGGGACATACCTGAACGCACAAGTTACAATCTATACAGTCGCCAATGCCTTTTTGTTTGATTTCTTCGTGACTGGTTTTTCTTGAGCGTGGTCCACGCTTCTCGCCACGGGAAGGATCATAAGCCACAGTAAAAGTGTCTTTATCAAACATGGCTGATTGAAATCTAGCGTAGGGACATATGTGAGTACACATAATTTCCCGCATCCAGCCGGCATTTCCGTAGGTGCAAACAGTAAAAAAGATAACTGAGAAACCTGCCCAAAAACTGACATCGAAGGTGAAAAAGTCAATAAACAATTGGTTAATGGGGGTGAAGTAGCCCACAAAAGTCAGTGCCGTAAGTAAGGCCACCGTTACCCAAGCAAAATGTTTTAACGATTTTCGCCAAAATTTGTCGAAGTCCATTTTGCGTTGATCTAGTTTAATTCGCTTATTTCTAGCGCCCTCAATTTTTTCTTCAAACCAAATATAAATAAAGGTCCATGTGGTTTGGGGGCACATAAATCCGCACCAAACCCTTCCGGCAAAAGTGGTGACAAAAAATAGAGCGAAGGCACTGATAATTAAAATCCAAGCCAGTAGAGTTAAATCTTGTGGCCACAAGGTAAGTCCAAAGATATTAAAACGCTGGGCGCCTATATCGAATAAAACTGCTTGATTTGAGTTGTATTGAATCCAAGGGATGAGTGCAAAAATACCAAGGAAAAATAGCCCAAAAAAGCGTCGAAAAGTCTCTAAAGTACCTTCAACTGCTCGGACATATATGCGGCTTCGTGGTGTGTATGCATTTTCATGCTTACTGGGTTCGGGTTGGTGAACTTTTACTGGGGTTACGTCTTTGATTGGAATGCGTTCACTCATTCAATTATCCTTTACGGGACTACTAAAAATTTCAATGGATTCGAAATTCTTATAGGTTAGTAATTAATCCCCCTATTATCGCACAGACTGCCCGCAAATTGTTAATCTGGATCAATGAATCAACTGTTTTTTTTGCACTTTCAACTGGGTTGCGGCCTTACACCGTTAAGTATTATTGATTGAATGTTATGTAATGTAGCGGCAAAAAACTCGGGGTCGTCTAAACTTTGACCTGTCACTGCCTCCACTTGAACCCGAAAGTCAGCATAATGTTGAGTTGTGGCCCAAATGCTAAAGATTAAATGATAGGGATCAACTGGCGCTAGCTTTCCGGCTTCTATCCAACCAGAAATAACCTCGACTTTAGCTTGTACAATGGCTCTTAATGGAGACTCTAGCTGATTAAATAAAAGCGGCGCTCCTTGTACAACTTCCATACAGAATAATCGAGACTCTTTCGGGTTGTCACGGGATAAAGTGAGTTTCACTTCAATATAACTTGAGATAGCTTCGATAGGATCTTGTTCTGGTGAAAAACCTTGTAAAGGCTTTAGCCACACATCTAATAACTGCTGAATTACATCTAAATAGAGCTGTTCCTTGCTGGCAAAGTAGTAGAGTAAATTTGTTTTGGAAACTTCTGCTAACTCTGCAATCTGTTCAACACTTGTACCGTGTACACCGTTACTAGAAAACAAATCTAGAGCCGCCTGCAAAATCACTTTACGTTTATTTCGTTTTGCTTCCGTGCGTTTACTCTGTGTTGTTGGGCTAGATACACGTGTTGACTTGTTGGATGTTTTGTTCCGCATTGTATAAGTCATCTGTCTATTCATATCCCATTATAATTTAATCCTTATCCATTATGTTTTAACCAAGTTTTTAAAAATAAGCAATCCCATCATACTTAATTATCAAATAAATAATATTCTCAGTGAAATGCATATGAGGTCGAGGGATTTATAGAACGAGTAGGAGATCGCAAAATTTAGACATTCTAAGGTTCTTCATACTATTCGAGTTGCGATTATGCTTTGCGACACACCAGAACTTGATAGGGATAAGCTGCAAGTTTAGCAGGAGCAGTCAATTCTTTACTTTTAAAGCAATCAGGAGACCCAAGCTTGCAAATAGAACAGTCATTTAATGATTAACAAGAGCTAAGTAGTTGTTTATATGGGTATTGATTAAAAGACTCTTGTATAAGTATGGATAATACAGAGGCCTTTAAAGTTTAGACTAGTTAATCTATGTTATTCGTCAATTTTGGTTCTGGGGCTATTTTGCCGCGTTTAGATGTGAAAGTATGTTTAGGTATTTAATTATTTTAGCAGAAATAGTGATATTGGTTATGGCGCTACGTTCGTCATTCGCCCAGTATTTGCTATCTGATATGCAAAATAGTTTGACTCAACTAATGACTGATATATCAATGAAAATGGAAAAAGCGCAGCTTAAAGAGGTACGTTATTCTTTAGCTCCTTATACTGATCAGATGCGGGATTTTCAGCGTGATTACATTCTGGAAATTACGGATACTTCAGAAAATTTAGTCAATTTTCACGCTAAATATTGCGTTCAGCGTGAAATAAACCCTTACGTAAATGGTTCAAATTTAGAGTTAGTTTGTCACACCATTAGTAACTCCACTTTGCTAGATACTAAAGAGCCCACTTAGTTTTTAATCGAAATAGCTTTGCCTGTTCGTTTGAGTTAAATGACCGTGAAGGTTAATTATGGGGTGGATTAATTATGCGAGTTGTTTTGAATAAAAGACAAAAGCTTGCTCCACCTAACTCAGCGTTTTCTACCCAGCATTCACCTTGGTGCCAGTGCATTATGCGCTTGATAATCGCTAAGCCTAATCCGGCTCCACCTCGTTTTCTATCTCGGCTATTATCAGGACGAAAGAAGGGCTCGAAAATACGTTTTCGATAGATTTTAGGCACACCTAAACCGTCGTCTTCCATACGCAATAATATACCTTTCGAATTGTTAGAAACATCAACTTTAATCGTCGAGTGGGCGTATCGACTGGCGTTGTTAATAAGGTTATCTATAACTCTTTCGATGAAGTGTTCATCACCTAAAATAGTAGAATCTGAACCGACAACATCAATTTTAATGTGCTGTGGGATGCTTTTGTGTAAATAGCCAATGCGTTGTTTAGATAAGGTGAGAAGGGGGATCTCTGTAATATTCAATTCTGGCTGTTGTACTTCCATACTGGTGTAGCTCAGCATTTCTTGAACTAACTTTTCTAACTCATCAATATCTTTATTCATTTCAGTCCAAGGACCAGACTTATCATAGTCATGGGCCGCAATGGCAAATTTCAAACGTGATAACGGCGTTCTGAATTCGTGGGCCACCGCACCAGTTAGCTCTCGTTGTGTGTTTAATAATTCACGTACACGATTACCTAAGTCGTTCAATGCAATAGCAATTGGATAAACAACCGAAGTACGTTCAATATCAATGGGGGGAAAATCTCCACTAGGGCCAATGCGAGTTGCGGTTTGTTTTAGTTGCAGAAGATCTTTCCATAAGGGCCATAACCACAGTGCAATTAAACCTGCTAATAAAAAGAAAAATAAGCCACTGTATAGTAAGTACTTGCTACTACTTGTTTGATTATGTAAAAAGGTGATCTCAAGTAACTTAGCATCAGGTGATTGAAAGTAAATTTGCGTACCATTTTTGTCATCAAACAAAACGATGGGTAACTGCTTTTCTAGCTTAGCTAATTCTTCTGCGTTCCATGCCATATCGCCCATGTTCAACGTTTTCACTGAAAATAAGCTTTTATCTAGGTCTTTGGCTGTGATACCACCTCGTTGCTGCAAAACCGTAAGTGAATTAATTAACGCTGCGTCACTTTGATTTACGGCGTCGTCATTAAAAAATACATGATTGAGTAAAGCACTCAGTGCAATAAGGGACAGGGCGATAAATAAATATAAACTTAAAAATAAGCGGGTCATATTGAGACTGGAAGAGTGTTCAACATTGGGTTACTCCCAAGCGTCAGGAACGAAGAAAAAGCCTTTGCCCCAAATAGTTTTGATTTTGTAAGGGTTTTGTGGATTATCTCGTAGTTTTTTACGTAAACGAGAAATACGCACATCCGCTGAACGATCTAAACCATCGTACTCACGACCAATTAATTCGTTGTATAATGTCTCGCGTTCAACCAATTTAGATGGGTTGCTGGCTAATTTCCACAACATATCAAATTCATGGCTAGTTAGTTGTATGAGTTCATCTGACAAAAGTACTTGTCGAGAATTGCGGTTTATACTCAACTTCCCAAAACGCAATTGGTCGCTTTGAGACAGCGTATCACTGCTTTGTGTTTCGCTGCGCCTTAACAAGGCATTTATCCGAGCTAACAATACACGAGGTTCAACCGGTTTAATTACATAATCATCAGCCCCAAGCTCTAACCCTAACACTTGGTCAAAGTCAGAGCTTTTTGCGGTCACGAATAACAGCGGACCGGTAAAAGTTTTACGCAAAGTTTTGCATAATTCAAAGCCGTCTTCCCCTGGTAGCATAATATCAAGAATAATAATGTCAGGTTTGTATGTTTCCATGGTGCTGGACAAATTAACGGAGTCATATAAACACTGGACTTCAAAATCTTGCTGATTTAGAAAATTAGCCATCAATTGACTTAGCCGTTTATCATCCTCAATCAGTAGAATACGTTTGCTCAAAATAGACTCCAAGGTTGCCTTACACGTCTAACTTGCTTCTTGTTAGCCCTCGCTTTGATGTCCATGGTGTGGGATAAAATCACGCTGCCATCTTGTGATTTAAGGTACAAGGTCGTTTCTTCTATGAAGCGAATAACAAGTGTTTTCTCTGGAGGAGCGTCTGTCCAACAGTTTAAGGGCGTTTGCCCTTGGTAGTAACAGTAAGCCCCTGGTGCTAGATTCTTAAAATTAATGGTTAAGACCATTTCACAGGTGTCACCTAGATTTTCTACGATGCACACTTTTGGCTGAACATGCCAACTAGGGGAGTTGCTCCATGCCTTTGGCAAATCGGCAAGTAATGTGAAAGTCAGCATGAAAAAGTAAATTAATATAGTTTTGGATTTGAGGTGTTTCATCAAAATCGACGCCCCACACCTAAAAATACATTAGTTACATTATTCTCTTCAACAATGGGACTTTTGACCATTGAAGAGTGAAGCTTGCGAAATGCCAGGTTACTTACCCAGTGCCATTGTTCATTAATTTTTTTAGTATATAGAAAGGATATTCCTGGTTGTATTCCAGACGAGACTGAATAATGGAAATTGGGCTCAATAGAATCTTTTTCATTAATTCCATAATAATAATTGGCTAACTTTGCACTTTTCCAAATTAAACTGGGGCGTAATATAAATTGCCAGTCATCGCCAGCCCAAAAATATTGATAGGATAGATTCGCTTTTTCTCCATGATGAACATTGCTCGCATCGGTTTCAATAGAGAAACTGATTTCGTGATTACCATGGTAATAGTGCAGTCGAGTACCGAAATTAATAGCCCAATTTCGGTCACTTATTTCATTTACTGATAGCCTTAAATCCTCTGCAGGGGGATTATCGTCTGAGCCTTTATCGGGAGCGTCCACCGCAGGGGAGGAGGGGATGACTGCTGGGACAGTGAGATTACCAGGATGCCAGAGTTCAAAGAATGTCTTCTCTCTATCTAGGGTTAGATAGCTCTCAACGCCAAAGTTTGAGGATTGCTGCCATTGGTAACCAACTTCTCCATTATCAAAATAAAACCGTTCGCCATACCAAGCTATATCAATCAAAATTAGGTTGGGGAAGTTATCGCCATCGACCAACGGGTTGGTGCGTAAGCCTACACCTAAGGCTAAGCCAACATCCCATTCACCTTCTTGAATACAGTTTTTAGATGTATCACAGCCCAAAGTAGGGCTTGCAAAGCCCACTGTAATGAAAAATATGACGTATATCAGATAGTGTTTAAACACCCTGTTTTCAACCTTTCGTTAGCCCAATTTTATTAAGCAAATATTCCCTCAATATTGAAAGGTTAACAGACCTTTTACAAACCTACATCTTAGGGTTACAAATATTCACAATTATTGCCAAATTCGCAATAGAAAATGGCAAATTCAACGACTAGGATTAGTTCAATAAATGTCTCAAGATTTAATTATAGGTGTTTGCTATGTATGGACATAAAGTTGCACTAATTTGTTTGTCTACAGCCCTACTCGTTTGTGGGTGCGGAAGTGGTGGAGGTAAGGAAGAAACCACCTCCAAGGAGATTGACAATAAACCTCCTCAGGTTAATCAAGCTACGGGGTTTAATGGACCTTTAGTGCAAGGTTCAGGGCAAGCCGAACGTTATATTAAAAATGGTATCTATGCCGCATCTTTAGATAGCGCTGATTCTTTGCCTGTAGAGGATATATCCAGTCCAACTGTGGGAAGCAGCAATTTTTCAACAACTAATACCATAGAAAGTGGCGTAGATGAGGCCGATAGAGTTAAATATGATGGACAAACTTTCTATCTGGCAAATTCCTCTTATGCATCCGATGAAAATAAAAAAACAGCGCAAATAGGTATTGTTCAGCGACAGGCTAACGAGGCCCTAAGCCGTTTAGATAGTCTTCAATTAACGCGAGAAAATGACGATATTGTCGGTATTTATTTACACCAAAATCGCCTAGTTACGATAAGCTCTGAATCGCCTATTTATCCTATTCATATGCTAGCCATTGCGCCTTGGGAATCAGTAGAACAGAAATTTAGTATTCAAATCTTTAATGTGAGCGATCCACAGAATGCGAGTTCAGAAAGCCTACTTACTTTTGACGGTTCACTGCTTGCAACTCGACGCATTGATAATCAGCTATATGTTGCCAGTAGTTATGTGCCTTATATCGATGGCCTTCAACCCTTTGCCACTACTGATGAAGATAAACTTATCAACTACCAAAAAGTTACCGAGATCGCTACCGATGAATTGATGCCGCAATTGGATATTGATGGTCATTCCAATACATTGAATCAGATGGCTGAATGTTATGTACCTGAAGCGGCTACCGAAAATGACGGTTATGGACAGATATTAACAGTAACCAGAATCAATATAGATAACCCAAACGATAAGCAATCCATCTGTATGAGTGTTCAAGCATACTTACTCTATATGTCTGAACAGACAATCTATCTAGCCAGCAGTATTAAAGAGCAACAAACGGCATTCCATAAAATTAGTTTGGCGAATATGAGCTATCAGGCTTCCGGTGAGGTTAATGGTATTTTGAGTTGGCGCAGTGATCCATTGTTCAAAATTGATGAAAGTGACGATTTTCTGCGGGTAGTCACCACAGATAACTCAGTTTCCCCTGTTGCTCATCAACTCAGTGTGCTTACTCAAAATGGCAATCAATTAACGGCTGTTGCGAGCTTGCCCAATGACGTTCAAACCGAAGCGATTGGTAAACCTGGAGAAGATATTTATGCAGTGAGATTTATTGATGATAAAGCATACATAGTGACGTTCGAAAGTATCGATCCCCTGTATGTGGTTGATTTAAGTGACAACACTGCCCCTTTTATTGCTGGAAGTTTGGAAATACCGGGGTTTTCTAGTTATTTGCATCCTCTGCAAAATGGTTTGTTGTTGGGGGTTGGTCAACAGGTGCAGATTGAAGATCTGCCTACTAATAGTGAAACAACTAACAATGAAAATAATCAATCCAAACCTGAGGAGGTTGCAGAAGTAATGCTTTCTCCACCACCGGCTGAGCCTGTTGGAATGAAGGTTAGCTTATTTGACATTCGTGATCCCAGTCATCCCATTGAACTTTCATCGATAGTAGCCGCGGATGCATATACTCCTGTGGAGTTTAACTATAAAACCTTAAGCGTATTGGAAACCGATGGCTCGTATCGATTTGCATTTCCAGTGGAGAAACTGAACGTCTCTATCAATACCAGCTCTGCAGGCAATGTCGTTGATGTACCTAACAACAGTTTGATGTTGTTTGAAGTTGAATCGAAAAATACAACGCCGGAGTTGTTATGGTTGGGGAATGTCAAAGCGGATGATGGTGCTAACAACTATAGTTATTCTGCTGAAGACCGCAGTGTTATCCAAGGAGATTATGTGTATTACTTCCATGGAAATAAAGTTTGGCAAGCCCTATGGAATAATCCAAGTGCAGTAACCGGACCTTTTTAAGGCTGTCCATGTAATGCCCTCTGAGATGGGGTGTTAGGCCTTTTGGGGCCGTCCTTAATTAGGGCGGTTCTTTTTTATTTTAACAAGAGCATCAACTCGGGAACATTGCAGTTGCTTTAGTTGTCTACCTTTTGGGTAACAATTGTTAACCCCATTGCCTGTTTGTATTTATAAGGTAAATTAAGCCAAACAAAGAAGCATGTTATTATTCAACTAACGCATGATTCAGTGAACGCATGATTCAGTGAACGCATGATTCAGTGAACGTTCATAAATGGGGTTTAAACTGTAACAACACTGATTGTTTAACTTAATCTAAGGAGTTTAATAATGAAAAAATTGTCATTAACACTGTTTGCTATGGTTGCAACAACGGCTTCTTGTTTTAGTTATGCCAAAGCCGATGTGGATATTACATGGGAGAACCCGAAAGAGTTTCGAGATGTTAAACCTACGCTGCAGTCGCGCACCAAATTCAGAGAGCAAACCTTTAGCCATCTTGAAGAATATATCAATGAATTGGCTGAAGACTTACCCGACGGTCAAAAGCTAGCCATAACAGTGACAGATCTGGACTTGGCTGGTGAAGTTTGGCCATCTACTTTTGTTGGCATGGGGAGTGGTGGCGGTGAGGTGAGAGTAGTGAAGCAACTCGACATCCCAAGAATGACCTTCTCTTACACTCTAACAGATACCAATGGTGTGGTATTGCATTCGGCAGAGGAGGTGAAATTGAAAGATATGACCTTTATGGACAATGCTAATTTCTTATCAAGAAGTGACTCACTACGATATGAAAAGAAAATGATTAAAGAATGGTTCAAAGATGAATTCCCAGATTTAATTGCCAAAAAATGAAAAAAAAGCCGCCATTTGGCGGTTTTTTTTCTGACCATTTGTTCAGGTTTTTTATTTGAATAATCCTTTAAAATCAACATGAAACAATTATTTCACTAATTTTCTTGTGAAATAATATTACCCTTACTAGGTTTCCAGACCTTTTTATTCCGTTGAATTGCTGACCTGTTTCTGACAATATCATTGACGGAAAAAGGTCCAGTTTGTCATGTTAGTGTCACACATAGACAATACCATCCGACCACCACTATAAAGGGCTCAGCCCAATAAAAATAACAAATTATAAGCCATTAAATGGCATTCGAAGTACTCAGGTTAGGAGAGGCTATGAAAATTAAGTATCCAGCGTTGCTGGCGCTTGTGTGTGCATCCTTCGCTCATGCAGAAAGCGTATTCATCAACGAACTTCATTACGATAATGTCAGTACTGATTCCGGCGAAGCAATAGAAATTGCAGGTCCGGCAGACACTGACTTAACAGGGTGGAGTTTAGTATTTTATAACGGAAGTAATGGTTCAGTTTACCAAACCACTTCTCTAAATGGCAGCATACCCAATCAGCAAGATGGTTTTGGTACAGTTGCTGTTTCTTATCCTTCAAACGGTATTCAAAACGGCCCTGACGCTATTGCGCTAGTTGATGCTAGCAATACGGTGAAGCAATTCATTAGCTACGAAGGCATATTTGGTGCCGTAGGTGGTGCAGCGGATGGAATGACTCCTACCGATATTGGCGTTACGGAAACGGGCAGTACGCCTGTTGGTAATTCGCTACAGTTGTCTGGTTCAGGTACTGTTTACGCTGACTTTACATGGCAAAGTGCTAGCGCTAATACCTTTAGTGCAGTCAATACAGGCCAAACGTTTGGTAGTGGCGATGATGGTGGCGGCGATGACGGTGGCGGTGATGATACAGGCAGCCTAGAGGGCGTTTGTTTTAACTGCCCAGATTTAGATAAAGTTGCCGATGCCGCAGAGTTTAATGACGCCAGTTATTATGCAACTGTTATTACTGAAGTGGAGAATGGTTCTACTTCTACCATGATTAAATCGGCATTGACCGATGTTATCTCTACTGATCATCGCGTACTAACTTATGATCAAGTTTGGACTGCTTTAACTGAGTCTGATGAAGATCCAAGTAATGCAGATAACGTGTTACTCATTTATAAAGGTATTTCACTGGCTAAATTGTCAAACGGTAGTGCAGAACAAAGCTCTAACCCTGATAATTGGAACCGTGAACACGTTTGGCCTAATAGCCATGGCTTCCCGGATCGTGATTATGAAGCCTATACAGATATCCATCATTTACGTCCTTCTGATATTTCAGTCAATAGTTCTCGCGGCAACCTAGATTTTGACAACAGTGATACGCCGCTAGCGGAAGCACCTAGTAATAGTGTTGACGGTGATTCTTTTGAACCAAGAGATGAAGTCAAAGGTGATGTGGCCCGTATGATGTTTTATATGGACACACGCTATGAAGGATTAGGTGACCTTACACCTGATTTATTATTAAGTAATGGTTTGACTAGTGTCGGTGAAGCTCAGCTTGGCAGACTTTGTCGTTTGATTGAATGGCACAATGGTGATCCAGTTGACGCTTTCGAGCAACAACGTAACGAAACCATTTACGAGTACCAAGGCAACCGTAACCCCTATATTGATCACCCTGAATGGGTTGCAATCTTATACACTGCTGAAATCTGTGGAGACGATGATGGTGGCGGTGATGGTGGCGGTGACGACGGCGAAGATCCCGTTGATACTGGTTCAGTAGAAGCTAACTCGTTAGTGATTACCGAAATCATGCAAAACCCCAACACAATAAATGATAGTGACGGTGAATGGTTTGAAGTACTTAATACCAGTACCCAAGTGATTAACCTAAATGGTTGGACTATCCGCGACAACGATACTGACTCTTTTGTGGTTGATGAAGATGTCTTTATTGGTGTTGGTGAGTATGCCGTATTAGGTAAAAATGCAGATACTAGCGCGAATGGCGGTATCACATTAGCTTACGCCTACGGCGGTTCGATGGCATTGGCAAATGGCGAAGATGAAGTCGTGTTAGTCGATCCTGAAGGCAATATCATCGACGAAATCACTTATGATAATGGTGATACATTCCCTGATCCAAATGGCGCGTCTATGTATCTAGTTGACCTTTATGGGGACAACAATATTGGTGCAAAATGGGCGGCAGATACAACCAATTTCTACGATACCAACAACTCTGGTACACCGGGTGCGGGTGACGCGAGCTTTAGTTTGGTTATCACAGAAATCATGCAAAATCCAAGTGCGGTAGGTGATTCAAATGGCGAATATGTTGAAATACTAAATACTGGCGTTATTGCGGCTAACTTAAATGGCTGGGTGTTACGAGATAACGATAGTGATTCTCACACTATTGTTGGCGATGTATATGTTCCTGCTGGCACTTATGCGGTTTTAGCAAATAACATCGACAGCGAAACCAATGGTGGCTTTGAAGCGATTTACCAATTTAGTAGCGTATTCATTGGTAACAGTAGTGACGAGGTTGTGTTAGAACGTCCCGACGGCAGAATTGAAGATATCGTTGAATACGATAACGGCGCTACTTTCCCAGATCCAAATGGGGCTTCTATGACATTGATTTCCGCAAGTTTGGATAACAATGTTGGGGCTAATTGGGTTGCAGAATCCACAGAAACTTATGGCGATGGCGACTATGGTACGCCAGGTTCTGGTCCTGATGGTAAAACCTATGGCGGTGGCGGAGATGACCCTGTTGAAGAAATACCTGAAATTGGTGTGTGTACTGATCCAGCGACTTTAATCAGCGCGATTCAAGGTAGTGATTTTGCTTCTCTTCTTGAAGAGCAAGAGCACGTAGTCGAAGCTGTTGTGACTTCAGTAGTAACGGACTTTGGTGGTTTCTACTTACAAGAGGAAGATTCTGACGCTGACGGAGATTCTGCCACGTCTGAAGGGATTTACGTCAGTTATTACGATACGGATACATTACCTGAAGTTGGGAGTGTGGTGCGTGTAATTGGTACTGTGACTGAGAATTTTGGTCGCACTCAACTTAATGTGTCTTCTGCACTTGTTGCATGTGGCACTGGTAGTGTCGCTCCGACCGTATTTACTATGCCATTTAGCAGCGCTTTAGAAGCTGAATCATTAGAGAATATGTTGGTAGTAAATGAATCTCCATTGACTGTGACTAATACCTATACTTTGGCGCGTTTCGGAGAAGTAGGTTTGTCTTTCGGTAGACTATTTAACCCAACCAATCTTCATGCTCCGCTTTCTACAGAAGCTGTTGATTTGGCCGCTGAAAATGCCCTTAATTACATTATTATGGATGATGGTTTAGACATTCAGAATCCAGAAACTGTTATTTATCCTGACGGTAATTTGTCAGCGTCTAATACATTGCGTACTGGTGATACAGTGGTGACGGTTAAAGGTGCGTTGGATTACAGCTTTAGTTCGTTTCGTATTCACCCAGTAGAGGCTCCAACCATAGTGCAATCAAACGCACGTGAGTCTGAGCCAGCAATTACGCGAGGTAACCTAACGGTTGCTAGCCTAAATGTATTGAACTTGTTTAATGGCGACGGGCAAGGTGAAGGTTTCCCAACCGAGCGTGGTGCAGACACCTTGTTTGAATACGAGCGTCAGATTACCAAAACCGTTGCGGCCATCTCTACTATGGATGCGGATATTGTCGGCTTGATGGAAATCGAGAATGACGGTTTTGACGAGTTTAGTATGATTGCCGAATTAACCAACCGTTTGAATGCAGAAATGGGTGAAGGAACTTATGACTTTGTAAGCTACTCTGGCCCAATTGGTACCGATGCTATTGCAGTTGCATTGTTGTACAAACCTGCCAACCTTAGTTTAGATGGTGACGTGAAAATCAACTTCGATAGTATTTTCAATCGTCCTCCTGTTGCACAGTCATTCACTGCTGCAAATGGTGCTGATATTACTGTTGTAGTAAATCACTTTAAATCTAAAGGTTGTTCGAGTGCCAGCGGCGATGATGCTGATCAAGGCGATGGCCAAGGTTGTTACAATGCTAAACGTACGCAACAGTCTTTAGCATTGACCTCTTGGTTAGCTTCTGAAGAGTCATTATCTACTAAAGATAACGTGTTGATTATTGGTGATTTGAATTCATATGCCAAAGAAGACCCAATTGCTGCACTTGAAGGTCAAGGTTTTGTAAACTTGGTTGAAACTTTCCAAGGTGCTGAAGCATATTCTTATACCTTCAGCGGTGAATTTGGTTACTTAGATCATGCTTTAGCCAGTGCGAGTTTGTCTGCACAAGCCGTTGATACTGTTGAATGGCATATCAATGCTGACGAGCCTTTTGCGTTGGATTACAACGTAGAATTCAAATCAGACGCGCAAGTGAATGATTTCTACGCTGCTGATGTTTTTAGAGTGTCAGATCATGATCCTGTGATGATAAGCTTTGACCTTAAGTCTCCAACCCTTAAGGGTGACATCGATGGTGATTCGGACGTAGATTATTATGATATGCGTGCGTTAATGTTACTTATCCGAGCTGGTGATGCGACCGTTGAAGAGCATGATTATAATAATGACGGACTACTTGATGCCCGTGATGTATCTGCACAACGCAGTTTATGTACACGCTTCGCTTGTTCCACTCGTTAATTAAATCCTAGATAAATAAAAAACCGGTAAAACTTAGTTTTACCGGTTTTTTTTATGTCTTGCCAATCTAGGTTATAGGTTATCGGCGCTTTTTTAATTTACCATGCGGCAAAAAGTTGCTTATTGATAATCAAATAAATTATCTGCCACCTCAATTAAGTCGTTGGCATCTTCTAAAAGGTTAACTTTATAAACATCTTTACGAGGTAACATACGCTTGATGTAGAAGTCACAGGTCGCTTGTTTGCCTTGTTTAATTGACTGGTTGTCGCTTCGTGAAGCGCTATCTGCCATGCTCAACCACAATATCCCTAGCAAACTATAGGCACTGTAATTCATATAATCGTATGCCGCACCAGCCACGTTTACCGCCGACTGTTGTTTAACTTGCAATGACATTTGATGCCACTCTTCCAATATCGATTTTGCTTTTTCCAAACGACTAGGAGCAGCAATTTCACCCACCATTTTGTCAAACACCTGATAGGTATCGTTTAACATGTCACCATTGTCTCGAGACAGTTTACGACCAATTAGATCAGCGGCTTGAATACCGTTAGTGCCTTCGTAAAGTTGGGTAATACGACTGTCGCGCATGTACTGTTCCATACCCCATTCACGGATAAAGCCGTGGCCACCGTATACTTGAACTCCTAAGCTACTTACTTCCTGACCTACATCAGTCATAAAACCTTTAGCAATGGGAGTTAAAAATGCAACTACATTTGAAGCAGCTTGTTTACTTGCTTCGTCGTCCGCACTTTTTTCAATATCCATTTGGCTAGCGTATAAAAATGCTAGTGCACGGCAGCCTTCAGTTAGGGATTTTTGAGTAAGTAGCATTTTGCGCACATCAGGGTGAGCTAATATTGGGTCTGCTTTACCTTCTGGATTTTGTACTCCTTGAGGTGCTCTTGATTGCAAACGATCTCGCGCATATTCAAGTGCGCCTTGGTACGAACCCTCGGCGATGCCAAGACCTTGCAAGCCAACCTGAAAGCGCGCGTCGTTCATCATGGTGAACATGCAAGCTAACCCTTTATGGGGAGCGCCAACAATAAACCCTGTCGCTTGGTCGAAGTTCATGACGCAGGTTGGACAAGCTTTTATGCCCATTTTCTTTTCTAAACTGCCCACAGATAATGAATTTGCTTCTCCTAGCTCGCCGTTTTCTGACACCATAATTTTAGGTACCGCAAATAAGCTGATCCCTTTTACGCCGGCAGGCGCATCTGGCAATCTAGCTAAAACAAGGTGGATAATATTGTCGGTCCATTCTTGATCGCCACCAGAGATGAAAATTTTATTCCCGGTTATTTTATAACTACCATCTTCCTGAGGTTCAGCTTTAGTCGATAACAAACTTAAGTCAGTTCCTGCTTGGGGCTCGGTCAAACACATAGTGCCTGTCCACTCACCAGAAACCAGTTTTCTAAGATAGGTATCTTTTAGTGCTTGGTTACCGTGTTTATTAATTGCTAAAACGGCACTTTCAGTCAACATGCTAATTAGACGCCAGCTCACATTAGCTGAACATAGCATCTCTTGTACAGGTACGGCCATGGTGTGGGGGAGATCTTGGCCGTCGTATTCTGGATTGCCAAGCATAGCATTCCAGCCATTTGCGATGTATTCATGATAAGCTGCGGCGAATCCGTCCGGCGTGGTAACTTTGCCATTTTCAAGTTTACAGCTTTGTTCGTCGCCCTCACGATTGAGTGGGGCAATTGCTTGTTCCGCAAATTTTGCACCTTGACTGAGTATTTCGTTAACTAAGTCCTTATCAAAATCTTGAAGACCCAAAGATGAATAATGTTCGTCTAATTTTAACCAGTCGTGCAAAAGAAATTGCATATCTGTTAACGGAGCTGTGTATTGCGGCATATATTTCCACCCTTTTGGTTAAGTTAACTGTTCAGACCAGTTGATTTTGAGAATTATACAGCCTTGTTAACTAAATTTTAAATTACAGATAGTAATAGTTTACTATTTAATTTGATCAGGCTTAGGTTGGATTGCTGAATCTTTTACTTTATTGAACATGTCGCGAACATGGGTTAACTCTTCAGGGAAACGCCATTGACTGAAATCAGTTTCATAGGGATCAACTAATTGTATGGAAGATACTTCTATAGCCGACCACTCTGGCACTGGAAACTCGACAAAGCTCTCATCGAAATCCGCGGCTAAATTACATTCATAAAAACGCATACCATTGCTATTCGTTCCTAACAGCTGGCGAACTTCTACATTAAAGCCGGTTTCTTCCCATGTTTCACGATGGGCTGTACATTTTGCCGACTCAATGTTGTCTGAAGTGCCCCCGGGTAAATCCAGTTTGCCGCTAAGTCTCTGAGTTATTGTAACTAACTTATCACCAAACCTAATGAGGCAGGCTGCATTTGCAGTTTGTTGAGGATATTCTGATTGGTCAACACGACAAATAGGATCGCTTGGTACTGGCTTACTGCATGAAGTAAGACAGAATGACGATATTGCTAGGTAGATGACTAATTTATTTTTCACAATAGAGAGTACAATGTTCAATAATCTTACTGTAGGCAGTTTACTACTTTTAACGCCAAAAAATAACTGCTTAGATTAACTCACTACATTATTCAGGAACTATACATGACATTAAAGACAATGCTCTCACCATTGTTGATAGCCACGCTGGCTCTCATTGGTCTACTTGTTTTCTTAAATTACCCAGGTTTGGCTGAAAAAGATGGTCAAAAAACGAAAGAAAAAGTGGCAACGCCAGTGGTTTTTTTTGAGGTACTAAAAACCGATTTCCCAGTTACAGTGGAAGCCTTAGGAACCGCAAGAGCAAATGAAGCTGTTTCCCTTACACCTTTGCAGTCAGACGTGATCCAAGAATTATATTTTGATGATGGTGATGTAGTGAAAAAAGGTCAATTGCTTATGCGAATGAATGATCGTGAAGAGCAGGCCCGATTAAACGAATTAAATATCAACTTACAAGAAGCACAAAGACAACTTAAACGTATTGTTAACTTGGCAAAAAGTAGTGTGGCTTCCCAGCAGTTGTTGGATGAACAACAAGCCAAAGTTAAAACCTTAAGGGCACAGATTGAAGTGGCCAATGCGCAACTGTCAGAACTCACCCTAAGTGCACCTTTCACGGGTAAATTAGGCATTCGTATGGTTAGTGAAGGCGCATACGTTACCCCTGAGGATGTGATAACTACCTTAGATGATTTACGCAAAGTAAAAGTGGATTTTAATATTTCAGAGAGTCATTTACCTTCGCTGTCCCAAGGGCAAAAAGTGAAAGCATATTCAGTGGCATACCCTGATGAAATTTTCATCGGTGAAATTCGAAGTGTTAATTCTCGCGTAGACGCCAATACTCGTTCTATTCAAGTGAGAGCACTCATTGATAATCCTGATTTAAAACTCCTGCCAGGTATGTTGTTACAAATTAATCTACAAAAACAAGTGTTGAAGTCCTTAGTGTTACCTGAAAAAGCGATTATTCCTAATGAAGATAAACAATTTGTGTTTGTTATCGAAGGCGACAAGGTGCAGTTAAAAGAAGTGAAAGTAGGCCTTAGACGCCCTGGCATTGTACAGATACTTTCTGGACTAGAAGAAGGTCAGAAAGTCGTTACCGAAGGGGCATTGCGATTAGTTAATGGCTCCACAGTTTCGCTTTTAGAACAAGCGACTTTGTAGGGAGTTAGCATGCTTTTATCCGATATTTCAGTCAAACGACCGGTATTTGCATCGGTAGTCAACTTGCTTCTTATCATTTTCGGGGTTGTTGCAATCACCTTTTTATCATTGCGAGAATACCCAGATATTGACCCTCCCATTGTATCTATCAATACTAATTACCCTGGGGCTTCAGCTTCCATTGTGGAAACCCGTATTACTCAACTTTTAGAAGACCGAATATCTGGAATTGAAGGGATTAAAAATATTACTTCCACCAGCCGTAATGGCCGCTCGGATATCAGTATTGAATTTAATCTTTCTAGAAATATAGATGCGGCATCGAATGATGTGCGCGAGCGCGTTAGTCGGGCACTCAATAACTTACCTGATCAAGCGGATCCACCGGAAGTGTCTAAGTCAGACTCCGATGAAGATGTTATCGTTTGGTATAATTTGCGTAGTGATAATTTGTCGATAATGGAACTAACCGATTACGCCGATCGGTTCATTGTCGATCGTTTATCGGTAGTAAATGGTATTGCCCGTGTTCGTTTAGGAGGCGCACGCACCTACGCTATGAAAGTATGGTTGGATCGTAACGCGATGGCAGCAAGGGAGATCACCGTTGCAGACGTGGAAAGAGTCATTCGTTCAGAAAACGTAGAGCTACCTGCAGGTGAAATTGAATCCAATGATCGAGATTTCGAAGTACGTGTGGCACGGAGTTTCCTAACACCAGAAGATTTTGCTGACTTAACCATAAAGGTTGGAGCTGGTGGCTATTTAGTTAAACTTAGTGAGATTGGTAAAGTTGAACTTGCCGCTGAAGATGATGAGTCACAATTCCGTGGTGATGGCGTCAACATGATCGGTATGGGGGTTATTAAACAGTCTAAAGCCAATACTTTGGAAGTGGCCAGAGAAGCGAAAAAAGCGATTGAGGAAATCTCCGCCACTCTACCGGAAAATATCTTTATCGTTCCAAGTTATGATTCCTCAGTGTTTATAGAAGAGTCAATAGGTGAAGTATATAACACCTTAGGTATCGCAATGGCGTTGGTTATCATCGTTATTTATATCTTTTTAGGTAATATTCGCGCAACTTTAATTCCCGCAGTGACCGTCCCAGTGTCACTCGTCGCCGCCTTTATTGTGATGTATGCCTTGGGCTTTTCAATAAACTTACTGACGCTTCTGGCAATGGTATTGGCCATAGGTCTGGTGGTTGATGATGCCATAGTGGTTATCGAAAATATTTATCGCCGTCTTGAAATGGGCGAGCCTCCTTTATTGGCCGCATTTCGAGGGGCAAGTGAAGTCGGTTTTGCTGTTATTGCCACCACTTTGGTATTGATTTCGGTGTTTGTTCCTTTGGTTTTCCTAGAAGGGAATATTGGTCGTTTATTCACTGAGTTTGCTTTAGCTATTGCCGCAGCTGTGGCATTTTCAAGTTTTACCGCGTTAACTCTTTCACCTATGTTGTCGTCGAAATTATTGAAAAATCGTTCACGCAATTCAGGTTTTGGAATGTGGATGGATAATACCTTTAAGAAAGTAGAAGGTTCTTACTACAAAAGCTTAAACAAAACCTTACATCAACCTATTTTAGTATCAATCATGCTGATCGCCAGCGTTGTCGCTTTAGTGCAGTTGAGCCAAAAGATCCCCAGCGAGTTTGTACCTAAAGAAGACCGCGGTAATTTCTTTATTTCGCTGCAAGCAGCAGAAGGGGCAAGTTTCGAAAGCAATGCGGCAAACTTGAAAAAAGTTGAAGCTTTACTTTTACCTTACTTAGATGAAGGTGATATTGACCGTATTCTAGTGCGTACCCCAGGCTTCGGTGGTTCTGGGGGGATGGCGGTAGTGGGCATGGTTGCTTTTGACGATCGCAAACGTTCAACCTTCGAGGTCATGGACGAGCTAAGTGCTAAGTTATCGGAAGTTCCTGATGTTAGAGCTTTCGCGATTATGCGCCCGGGAATTGGCGGTCGCGGACTGGGTCGTCCGGTACAATTTGTACTTCAAGGTGATACCTATGAAGACCTCGTAAAGTGGCGCAATACGGTTTTAGAAAAAGCCGCTGAAAACCCAAATCTACTGCGTTTGGATTCAGATTATAAAGAAACCTTGCCACAAATTTTGATTAACATTGATAGACAACGAGCAGCGGATCTTGGGGTTTCGATATCGGAAATCGGCAGTACCTTGGAGACCATGCTTGGGCAAAGACGCGTATCCACTTATCTGGACCGTGGCCAAGAATACGATGTTATTCTCGAAGGCCAGGAAGAAGACTACCGCAGTCCTCAAAGCATTGAAAATCTTTATGTCAGATCAGCGACAACTAACCAGCTTATCCCCATGGATAATCTATTAACCTTTGAAGAACAGGCTACTTCGGCTCGTTTAAATCGCTATAACCGTATGCGCAGTGTCACCATTAGCGCTAACTTAGCCAGCGATTACACCGTGGGTGAAGCATTAACCTATTTAGAAAATATTGTGGAGACGGAGTTACCTGACGGTGTTTCTATTGATTACAAAGGTGAGTCTCAGCTTTATAAAGAGTCTGGTAGTTCGGTTATTTTTGTTTTCATATTAGCACTGGCAATTACCTATCTCGTTCTAGCTGCGCAATTTGAAAGTTGGATTCATCCACTGGTGATTATGTTAACGGTTCCATTGGCCTTGTTAGGTGCGTTTATAGGGCTCTATATTTCAGGAACCAGTTTAAATATCTACAGCCAAATAGGATTGGTTATGTTGATTGGTTTGGCTGCGAAAAATGGTATTTTGATAGTCGAATTTGCCAACCAATTACGGGATGCCGGAATCGAGTTTGAAGCCGCCTTAAAACGCGCGGCCACGCAACGTTTACGACCCATAGTGATGACCGGTTTTACCACGGTATTCAGTTCACTTCCCTTAGTGTTAGCGACAGGCCCTGGCTCTGAGAGTAGAACTGTTATCGGAATCGTCATTTTTTACGGCGTATTGTTATCAGCTTTAATGACCCTTTATGTTGTGCCTATTGCTTATTACTGGCTAGCTAGACATACCGGCTCTCCTGAGCAGATTGCCCATGAACTCGAAGAGCTAGATGAAAAAATTCCTTATACCAAAGGTGATGCCGTTTAGAGCTATATTAACCCTAACCGAGAGGCTAGTTATAATATGCTAGTTTTGTTTGTTCATGGCATGGGACGTACGCCAATATCTGCAACTCCCATGTTATGGCGATTACGCAGACACGGCCACTCAGTGGATGTAGTTGGCTATTTTACTGGTACTGAGACTTTCACTGAGATAGTGGATAGAGTTGGCCGCAAAATTCAAGACATTGCTGTAAAAGGGGAATATGTGGTTGTTGGTCATTCCCTCGGCGGTATTATGTTAAGAGCAGCGTTACAAAATATGCCTGCAACTACTAAGTTACCTAATCATCTATTTTTGTTAGGTTCACCGGTGACGCCAGCGAGATTAGCCCAAAAAAGTCAACATGAACTGGGCTTTCAGTTAGTTTCAGGTGATTGTGGTCAACTACTGGCTACACCTTCAAGACTTTTAGAAATTGGTATGCCGGATATCCCCAAAACGGCAATTGTTGGAACACGAAGTTTTTCCTTAACCAAAAAGTATTTCTTAGATGAACAGAATGATGGGGTAGTATCAGTTAATGAGTGTGCTCACAAAGATATTTCCGAGGTGATTAAAGTGCCGATTGTACACACCTTTTTACCTAGTAGCCGAAAAGTCAGCAAGATAATTTTAGACAAAATAAGCACCATCCAATCCGCTTTAGCAACTCTGTAGCATGGCCTTCAGGCCATGGGAGCTAGCCAATTAATCACGGGGCTAAAGCACCCGCCTACAGGGAGTGTTGTAGCATGGCCTTCAGGCCATGGGAGCTAGCCAATTAATCGCGGGGCTAAAGCACCCGCCTACAGGGAGTGTTGTAGCATGGTCTTCAGGCCATGGGATCTATCCAACTAATCGCGGGGCTAAAGCACCCG
>NZ_JBGOSE010000020.1:0-50559 GCF_041538045.1 Aliiglaciecola sp. SL4
TCTATCCAACTAATCGCGGGGCTAAAGCACCCGCCTACAGGGAGTGTTGTAGGATGGCCTTCAGGCCATGGGATCTATCCAACTAATCACGGGGCTAAAGCACCCGTCTACAGGGAGTGTTGTAGCATGGTCTTCAGGCCATGGGATCTAGCCAACTAATCGCGGGGCTAAAGCACCCGTCTACAAACTGTGGGTGCGTGAAATATCCATCGACAATACACACAAACAAAAAAGCCGCTATTAAGCGGCTTTTAAAGTTTGCATCTAAAGCAAGAATCTACTCGTCTAAGAAACTGCGCAATTGCTCAGAGCGGCTGGGGTGACGTAACTTACGTAATGCTTTAGCTTCGATCTGACGAATACGTTCACGGGTAACGTCAAACTGTTTACCAACTTCTTCCAAAGTGTGGTCAGTGTTCATATCAATACCAAAACGCATTCGCAATACTTTCGCTTCTCTGGCCGTTAGTCCAGCAAGTACTTCCTGAGTGGCGTCTTTAAGACTACCGCCTGTAGCTGAATCGAGGGGCTGTACAATGGTACTATCCTCGATAAAGTCACCTAAGTGCGAATCTTCATCATCACCAATTGGGGTTTCCATGGAGATTGGCTCTTTAGCAATTTTAAGTACCTTACGGATTTTGTCTTCAGGCATGATCATGCGTTCTGACAACTCTTCCGGTGTCGGCTCTCTACCCATTTCTTGTAGCATCTGACGAGAAATACGATTTAGTTTATTAATCGTCTCGATCATGTGCACAGGAATACGGATAGTTCGCGCTTGGTCAGCAATTGAGCGAGTAATCGCTTGTCGAATCCACCAAGTCGCATAAGTGGAAAACTTATAACCACGACGGTATTCGAACTTATCAACGGCTTTCATCAAGCCAATGTTGCCTTCTTGAATCAAATCCAAGAATTGCAGTCCACGGTTGGTATACTTTTTAGCAATGGAGATAACCAAACGTAAGTTCGCTTCTACCATTTCTTTTTTCGCGCGACGGGCTTTCGCTTCACCAATCGACATACGACGGTTAATGTCTTTAATATCTGCGATGATCAAACCAGTTTCTTCTTCAACTTGGTTCATCTTGCCGGTGGCGCGTTCTAATTCTTCTTTAACTTCAAGTAAAGCAGGCACATAGCTCGCGCTGCTTTCAAGTACTGCAACCAACCAATCAGTGGTGGTTTCGTTGCCTGCAAACGCCTTAATAAAGTCTTTCTTAGGCATTTTTGCATTGACAACACAGTGCTTCATTACAATTCGTTCTTGCACACGTACACGATTCATCATGCTGCGCATGTTCTTAACCATGCGGTCGAATTGTTTTGGTACTAATCTGAACTCTTTAAATACTTCACTTAGCTCATTAATTTGTTTTCTAGCGTCTTTGTGAGAACGACCTTTAACCGCAATAACATCGCGAGCTTTGATATATTGCTTACGCAAAGCGTCAAATTTTTCTCTGGCTAGTTCAGGATCAGGACCGGTATCCTCTTCTTCCTCGTCCTCATCATCGTCGTCGTCGTCTTCGTCTTCCAACTCTTCTTCAGATAACTCAGAGCCAACATGAGTCGCGGTAGGAGCGACGTCCGTTTCGTTAGGATCGACAAAACCAATAATAATGTCACTAAGACGAATTTCTTCAGCTTCGAATTGGTCCCATTGATCAAGCAAATAGGTAATTGCTTCTGGATATTCTGCTACAGAGCATTGAACTTGGTTAATACCATCTTCAATTCGTTTGGCAATTTCAATTTCGCCTTCACGAGTTAGAAGCTCCACCGTTCCCATTTCGCGCATGTACATACGAACTGGGTCAGTTGTGCGACCAATTTCACTCTCAACCGTAGCTAACGCTTGGGCTGCGGCTTCAGCGACTTCTTCATCGGCTGTCGTTTCTTGCATCAACAATTCGTCAGAATCGGGTGCTGATTCGAAAACCTGTATTCCCATGTCATTGATCATTCGAATAATGTCTTCGATTTGATCAGAGTCAATAATATCTTGGGGAAGGTGATCGTTTACTTCAGCAAAAGTTAAATAACCTTGCTCTTTTCCTTTTACAATAAGGAGTTTTATCTGAGACTGCTTGCTTTGCGCCATATAACCTACGTTTCTCAAAATCAGTTGAAAGTGTACCTGGAACTGACCAACCTAAATTGTCAAATCCAGATAAAATCTGCGTGCACCGAGGCGTTTGCGAATTAACCAGTATAGCAGAAAACCCAGTACTCAGGCCAGCTAATTCGGCCATTTTCCCGTAATTTATCGTTAAGCCTCACAGTTTCTTTAATGTATGGGTGAATAGTTTTTATTCAAGTGCAAATTGAATAAAACATAAGGTTAAACCTAGTATTAAATATTTACCCTATGATCAGACTGCGGGTTTTACTCAGCGCTATAGGTGGCTTTGGTTTGGGTAAGCAATTTCACTTCTTGCATTTCTTCTTTGGTCATTGCTGATCCTTTTGCCATAAGTTGTTGATATCTCGCTTTAAGTTGTTGTTCAATTAAGCGATTAAAACTGTCGATATATAATTTATCGGGCCGGTTGTCGTCAGCATCATGGTCGATTTGCAACAATTGTTGTAAGAACTTTGCTTCCGGATCGCCCCTGAAATGCTCTAATACATGTCCTGTATTGATGTCCGATTGAGATGCACAGAATTGCTGCATTTTAATCAGCACATGTAAACCTTTGATAAAATCGGGGTTCAATGCTGCCGGTTGAATATCTGGATGCTGTTTGGCTAAGTTAGGATGCAGTAATAACAGCCGTAGGAGTTTTCTAACGGGCGACATATTGTTTTTGTTAGGTAGCTGATAATCCAGTTTTTGTGCTTTGCCAATGCGATTAGCTTGTTTAATATCCTGCAAAATATCAGCTTTATAGCTATCGCCTTTGATCTTTTTACGTAATTCTTCTTTGAGCAAAACCACGAGGTTTTCAGCATTAATTTGCTCAATATACTCATTAGCTGCTTTAGTTAAGGCTGCTTTTCCTTCGCTACTGCCGACATTAAACTGCTGAATAAGATTCTCAAAAAAGAACTGGGATAGGGGAACGGACTTTTCCCGCAAAAGGGTTTCGAATTGCTCTTTACCGGTTTGTCTCACTAAAGTATCTGGATCTTCACCATCAGGCAGAAACAAAAACTTCATCTCCACACCATCTTTGAGCTGAGGAAGGGCGTTTTCTAAGGCGCGCCATGCGGCATCTCGGCCTGCGCGATCGCCGTCGTAACAACAAATTATTTCTGGTGCGGCACGAAATAACATTTGTATATGTTCTGGGGTTGTTGAGGTACCTAACGAGGCTACGGCGTAGTCGATCCCATATTGGGCTAACGCGACGACATCCATATAACCTTCAACAATCATTAACCGTTCAAGTTTACGGTTGGCTTGTTTCGCTTGATAAAAGCCATATAACTCATGACCTTTATGGAAAATTCGGGTTTCCGGAGAGTTAAGGTATTTAGGACCGCCATCTTCTAAAACACGGCCACCAAAACCAATCACTCTGCCGCGTTTATCGCGGATTGGGAACATAATCCTATCGCGGAAAAAATCATATCGGCGACGATTGTCATTTTCAGTAATTAACTTTAAATCAAGTAGCTGTTGTTGCTTTTCAGGACTGGTGCCAAATTGCTTATAAATACCATCCCACTCCGGCGGCGCATAACCGATGCCGAAGGCTTTAACGATTTCACCACTGAGTCCACGCTGCTTTAAATAGTCAATGGGTTTGTTTTTTTGAGCATGCTGCTTTAATTGATGTTCAAAAAAACGAGAAGCTTGTTCCATTAATTGATAATCATCGGCAATTTGCGCTTTTTGCTGAGGAGTGGGACCTGGTTTGCCACCTTGTTCTCGTGGCACTTCTAAACTGTGAAATCTGGCTAATTCTTCTACGGCTTCTGGAAACTCAAGACGATCATATTCGATGACAAAAGATATGGCGTTGCCATGGGCACCACAACCAAAACAATGATAAAACTGTTTCTCTTGGCTGACTGTAAATGATGGGCTTTTTTCACTATGGAAAGGACAACAAGCTTGGTAATTTTTGCCTGCTTTTTTTAATTTAACGCGACTGTCAATTAACTCCACTATGTCAGTGCGAGCAATTAAGTCATCGATAAAGTCTTTTGGAATTCGTCCAGCCATGAATAGGATTCAAACTTGTAAAAGGGGTTAAACAAACATTACTTTATCAGTAAGGAACAGAAACAAACAAGCCGCAATTTTGCAATTGCGGCTTGAGAATAGTTTCGCGAGTGGCTTAAGGTAATCAGGCAAGCTTAGCTTTAATTTGACCACTTAATTTGCCCATATCAGCACGGCCCTGAACTTTTGGTTTTAACCAGCCCATTACCTTGCCCATATCCTGCATCCCCGCAGCCTGAGTATCTTGCATCGCTTGTTGAATCAAATCATCTAATTCTTCAGCCGTTAACGGCTGAGGTAAAAATGATTGGATAACATCGATTTCTGCTTTTTCAGTGTCCGCCAAATCTTGGCGTCCAGCATCTTCAAATTGGCTAGCAGCATCTTTACGCTGTTTAACCATCTTTGTTAGCAGTACAATGACATCAGTATCAGTTAACTCAATTCTCTCGTCTACTTCACGCTGCTTTACTGCTGCAAGTGCCATACGAATTGTGCCAAGACGAAGTTTGTCTTTAGCGCGCATAGCATCTTTCATTGCTTGATTTAGTTGTTCAAGAAGGGTCATCTGAAAACTCTAAAACGTAAAACTATTTAGACAGCTTAGGCTTGGAATTAAAAATCTAGATTTAATCCCAAGCAACAGAAGCGAGATATTAGTATAACTTGATGCGACGTGCGTTTTCGCGAGCTAACTTTTTCAAGTGACGCTTTTTAGCAGCTGCTTTCTTACGCTTACGTTCCCAAGTCGGCTTTTCAAAGAATTCGCGACGACGAACTTCTGAAAGAACACCTGCTTTTTCACATGAACGCTTGAAACGACGCAGTGCTACGTCAAATGGTTCGTTCTCTCTTACTTTAACGATTGGCATTAAAATCTCACCTCAAAATATTAAATCTGGTTACCAGCCCAAAAAATAGCCGGTGCGGTCAAAAATGGTGCGGAATTTTAATCATTCGCTGGGCGCTTGTAAAGGGAAGATTGAAGATTATTTCACTTTTGCCGCAAGTTTTTTGCTTTTTGCGGTTTAAATTCGCAGAACCCTAGCGTCTTTAAGGGCGCAAAGGTAAACTTCGAGCAATTTTGATACAGAGTATAAATGAATATGCGAATTTTAGGAATTGAAACTTCCTGTGACGAAACTGGCGTGGCTATTTTGGATGATCAGCAAGGGCTGCTTTCCCATGAATTATATAGTCAAGTGAAGTTACATGCCGATTATGGCGGCGTGGTGCCTGAGTTGGCGTCTAGAGATCACGTCAGGAAAATTGTTCCGTTAATTAAAAAAGCCATGTCTGATGCAAATACCACAGCACAGCAGATAGATGGAGTTGCTTACACTCAAGGGCCTGGATTGATCGGCGCTTTATTAGTAGGCGCGTCTGTGGGTAGAAGTTTAGCCTTTGCTTGGAATGTGCCTGCTGTTGGTGTTCATCATATGGAAGGCCATCTACTTGCACCTATGCTCGATGACCCTAAACCTGAATTTCCGTTTATTGCGTTGTTGGTTTCTGGCGGACATACCATGATGGTTCAGGTTGAAGGAATTGGACAATATAAAGTCTTGGGCGAGTCGGTGGATGATGCCGCCGGAGAAGCCTTCGATAAAACCGCAAAAATGATGGGTCTTGATTATCCCGGTGGTCCTTTGTTGGCTAGGCTGGCAGAGCAGGGCACACCCGGGCGTTTCCAATTTCCACGACCAATGACCTCGAAACCTGGATTGGATTTTAGCTTTAGTGGTTTAAAAACTGCCGCTGCCAATACCATTCGCTCTGAAAACTTAGATGAACAAACCAAAGCCGATATTGCATATGCATTCCAAGATGCGGTAGTGGATACCCTAGCAATTAAATGTAGACGAGCACTCAAGCAAACAAAATTAAAGCGCTTAGTGATTGCCGGCGGAGTTAGTGCCAACACTATGCTCAGAGAACAACTCGAAGGGATGATGAAAAAGATTAACGGTAAGGTGTATTACCCGCGCTTAGAATTTTGCACAGACAATGGCGCTATGATTGCTTACGCCGGTTTACAACGCCTTAAGGCCGGTCAAGTAGAATCGCTCAATAGTAAAGCCAAACCTCGCTGGTCTTTAGATACGTTGCCTGCAATTTAATTACAAATTTTTAATTGTCATTTGTTTAATATAATTTCCAATGTCCTACAAACAACACTCTTTAATTAAGTTGTTGTTTTTGGGGTTGGTGTCAACTTTGTTTACAAGTTGTAAACATTTAACTTGCAACTATATGATTTTCCTACCGTGGCATACTTTATGCTGTTTAAAAAATTAGCAGCTACGTTCTTGCGCAGTTGCTCACAATGATTCTTATTTCACAAAAGGAAAATTTCATGAATAAGAGTATTTTAAGAAACAGTATAATTTGTTTAATCACCCTTTTACCTATGTTTAGTGTTCAGGCCTATCTTGTGGGAGGGCCCAATTCGTCATTGCAAACAGAAAATGGTACCTATACCTGGGATGGTGGGGTGTATGTGAGTGATTTCAGAACTGCATTGGAGAATCCTTTATATTTTGGTGCTGGGGGGGTCGTTAGTGAGTCAATCACCACCATGGATATAATCCCGGATGCAGCAGGTCTAGCCGGAGTTGATGGTTTTATAGCGCCTTGGTGGGCGGTATCTGAATCGAGCGCTTACCATGCTGATGTAATAGATTTTTTCCTAAATGGTGGAGATTTATGGTTAATGCAGGACAGTTCTGGACGTGATGGTATAGGTGCAGATCTAGGTATCCCGACTATTGGTCAGACGGCAATTTCTCCAGTAAATGGTATATCGCCTCTATTTGATGGGCCATTTGGTGTAGCTAACAATATTACACAAGGCGGGGGAGAAGAAGGTTTTTTATCAACCGCTGACGTACTTAATGCTAATGGCAGTATTATCGGTACAAATACTGAAAATCAAGTGATTGCTGCTGCATGGGGGGCTGGACAATTTGCTGCAGGTGCAGGATCACTTATTGTTGTTGCTGATATTGATATGTTTACCACTCAGGCACAATTTGACCCGCTAAATGATAACGGTATTTTTGCATTAAATGCATTTGCGTTTCTGGCAACATCAGAAGACCCTATTGGTGTGCCTAATGTACCCACCCTAATGTTGATCATATTGGGAGTTGGCTTATTAAGACGTGGGCGAAAAATAAATAGATAGATGTCTTAAAAAGTACATTAGTTATATAAGACTAGCGTTTTTTTGGGGGCTTAGTTAAACCACTCGCTTTGCCCTTTTCCCATATCTTGCTTTCTTGGCCACGAAATAAACGTATTATATTGTCTTTGTGGCGCAAAATTATAAGCACAGCTAACATGCTAACTGGCAAGGTGTACTCAGGCTTCACGAAATAAGTAATAACTGGCGATAAGGCCACTGCGGATATGGCAGCCAATGATGAATAACCTGTAGCGAATACAACTAATCCCCAACAAGCTATTAATGCTCCAGCCAATTCTACGCCAATGGGTAACATAGCACCAAATGCAGTGGCTACTGCTTTTCCCCCCTTGAAGCTGAAAAACAACGGGAAAATATGCCCTAGGCATGCTGCTATCGCTACAAATCCGAGCACGAGAGGAGAGAATCCAAGATAATAGCTAAACCAAACTGGAATAGTGCCTTTTAGTACGTCGAATAAAAGTACCAAAACCGCCGGTAACCTCCCGCCTAAACGCAAAATATTGGTCGCGCCAGGGTTGCCAGAACCATGTAAGCGGGGGTTAGGTAAATAAAACAAACTGCTGACAAGCATTGCACTGGAAATAGATCCGGCTAAATAGGCAGAAGTGATCATCAATATTGTTAGTGCTGTCATATACTTGGTCTTCCTAACAAGTTAAACTCTCGAACCTATAAACGGGTAAAAGTGATCTTGTGTTAGCTTCTCACATAGGTCTTCACTTTACTGCATTTAGATATTATAACTGCGCGGATCTGTCATGGACAAAATTATTATACAAGGCTTGCAAGTTAAGTCACTAATCGGGGTCTACGAGTGGGAACGAGAGGCAAAACAACCATTACTAATCGATATTGAGCTATCTAGCGATCTTAGCACTGCGGCAAATTCCGATGATGTGAAAGATACCTTCGATTATGCTGCGTTAGCACTTGCTGTAGAAGAAATAGCCTTCAACAGTCAATTCCAGTTGTTAGAAGCATTAGCAAACCATATTATTCATCATATTTTGAGTTATAACGGTGTTAAAAGCACAAAAGTATCGGTGACAAAACCTAACATATTGCCCAATGCTAAAGCGGTGACAGTAGAACTTTATCGGGAAAATGCTTAACTAATGTTACATCAAATTTATATTAGTATCGGTAGCAATGTTGAGCGGGACAAATATACCCGTGCTGGATTAGATGGTTTATTTGCACAGTTCGGTGAGTTAACCCTTTCCAAGGTCTATGAGAGCGAAGCTGTTGGTTTTAGTGGCTCTCACTTTTATAATTTGGTGGTGGGTGCTAAAACCGACAAATCTGTACAACAAGTGTGTGAGATCCTCAAATCTATAGAGAATGAAAATGGCCGAATTAGGGGCGAGAAAAAATTCGCACCTAGGACCTTAGATCTCGATCTACTTTTGTTTGATGACATTGTGACCGAAGATGGGGTGGTATTGCCGCGCCAAGAAATTGATTACAATGCCTTTGTTTTACTACCTCTGAGTGAAATTGCTGGAAATGTGATACACCCTGTTCACCAAAAAAGTATTGCCGCAATGTTGGCCGATTACGATCAAAGCCAACAAAAATTATGGACGATTGAATTTAACTGGAGACCCGCGACATTATGACTTTGTTCGAAATTATTGTACTCGCTATTATTCAAGGTATAACTGAGTTTTTACCCATTTCAAGCTCTGCACATTTGATTCTTCCGTCTGAAATACTTGGTTGGAAAAATCAAGGTTTAGCCTTTGATGTGGCAGTCCATGTTGGGAGTTTGTTGGCGGTCATGATCTACTTTCGCGCCGATATTGCGCGCATGTTGGTAGCTTGGTTGCAATCGGGGTTTAGTAAAAAACAAACCGATGATAGTAAGCTAGCATGGTGGGTAATTTTGGCTACCATTCCAGCCGTTGTGATTGGTTTTCTGGCCAAAGATTTTATTGAAGAATATGCTCGTTCAGCGTTAGTCATAGCCTGCACTACCATAGTATTTGGTTTAGTACTTTGGTACGCCGATGTGACGGGCAAACTGACAAAAAATATTTACCAACTAACATGGAAAAACGCACTGTTTATCGGCATAGCTCAAGCCGTCGCGCTTATCCCAGGTACATCCCGCTCTGGCATCACTATGACGGCGGGTTTGATGTTAGGTATGAATCGAGAAAGTGCAGCACGATTTTCTTTTTTATTGTCGATACCGGTTATTTTGGGGGCGGGGTTGTTAGCAACCTTAGATCTGTTGCAAGCGGATACGGCGGTTGATTGGGAAGCTCTTTTTTATGGCATTGTTTTATCATTTATTAGCGCTTATGCATGTATCTTTTTGTTTCTCTCTTGGATTTCCAAAATTGGTATGTTGCCGTTTGTCATTTATCGCTTAGTGCTAGGTGCCGTTTTACTTGGATTTGTTTTTTGGTAAATCGGCGTGTTTGTAATAGAGGTTACTGTTTAAACGTAGTTATTTAGGAGTGTTATTGTGTCTGAAACTATCTTTACAAAAATAATTAATCGGGAGATCCCAGCTGAGATCATTTTTGAAAATGATCAGGTGTTAGCCTTTAAGGATATTAACCCTCAAGCTCCTATACACTTTTTAGTTATCCCTAAAAAAGCTATTGCCACTATTAATGATATTCAAGCAGAAGATGCTGAAATCGTGGGGCAGCTTTATTTAGCTGCGGCTCATATAGCTAAGGAACAAGGTTTTGCTGAAAGTGGTTATCGCGCCGTGATGAATTGTAATGTGGATGGCGGGCAAACGGTATACCATATTCATCTACATGTTTTAGCGGGCAAACCTATGGGCTGGCCACCATACCAAGATACACTTAAGCAGCAGCTACCCTAATCCATTAGTGGTAAAGCGCGTCCCTTTAAATACTGTTTTAAAAATGTTGACTCCAAGGGTTTAGCAAAATAATACCCTTGGAGGTGGTTTACACCCGCTTTTCTTAGAACTTCAGCTTGCTGCAAAGTTTCAACTCCTTCGGCGACCACATCGTAACCAAACGCTTTCGCTATTTGCAGTACGGCATTAACTATGGGCATTCCATTGCTGTCTAGGCTGTCTACAAACGCCTTATCAATTTTAACTTTATTAGCAGATAGATCTTGGATCACCGATAGTGATGAATATTCAGTGCCGAAATCATCAATTGAAACCTTAATACCGCGCTCTTGAAGACACGTTATCTTGTCTAATAGGGTTTCTTTATCAGCTGCAAATACCGATTCAGTAATTTCTATATGGAGAAACGTCGAAGGTAGCCCTGAGTCGACTAAAGCTTGATCTACTATATCAATAAAATCATCATCTTGTAATTGAATCACACTGACATTGACTGCCACAGATAAGGGCATTTTCGATTGCCAAGATTTAGCCGCTTTACATGCTTCGTTCAAAACCCAGGCACCAATTTTTCGAATTTGACCATACTGTTCAGCAATGGAAATAAACTCATAAGGTGGAATACTTTCGTTGACAAATTGCCATCTTAGAAGCGCTTCAAATGCAATGGGTTGAAAGGTTTCACTGTCCACTATCGGTTGAAATACCAACCGTAGTTGTTGATTCTCAATTGCTTCACTTAATCCGTCTTTTAAACGCTGTTCTCTAGCTAGCTGTTTGCCGAGGTGGGCTGAGAAGACGCCAGCGGTAGAGGGAAACGCTTTTTTCTGATAGTACATCGCTGTATCAGCGAGCTGGATAAGTACATTCTCTTGAGTGGCATGTTCAGGGAACATGGCAATACCGACAGTGGCACTAATTGATAAGCGGTTTCGAGAGAATATATAAGGCTCAGAAATACGCCTAATTAACTTATCCGCAAGTAAAATGGCTTTACTTTTATTAGCGTTTTCCACCGCAACTAGGAATTCATCGCCTCCCCAACGACATATAAGTTGATGGTTTTTGTATATCTCTTTTAATCGTTCTGCGGTTTGTTTCAAAACCATGTCGCCGGTTTCATGGCCAATGGTATCGTTTATTTTTTTAAAACCATCCAAGTCAATAAACAGCAGAGCAATGGATTTGTTTGCTTTTTTACTTGTGTCTATATTCGTGCGTAGGTGAGTGAGAAATGCATTTCGGTTAAATAAACCGGTAAGAGGATCAATATTAGAAAGCTCATATATTTGTTTCGTCCTAGCGCTGACTTCTGCTTCCATGTCTTCCACTAAAACTGCATTCTCGTTCTTCAAACGTATTGCCAGGGCTGTAAAATTAGCGGATTTGCTTGCGGTAATTAACATTACGCAACCAAAGGACATCCCTAATAAACCTAAAATATACTCGTGAAATTCGGGGGCTAGTAGTAGTGCTATTGAAAAAGGGATTAACAGAATTCCGCTATATAACATTGCTGTCACTTTACTACCGGCCAAGACTGTACTAGCACCACCGGCCATGGCTGAGACAATGATGATGTTAAATGCAAGTTCAATAGTATCTATGTAGGGAAACAGTACAAGACAGTACATGCACCACATACTTGCAGTTGTAATGGTTCCTAGAGAAAACCGCAAAATCGATTTTTTACTGTTATTTGGCGCTGCTTTATTTTTCTTGAGCCAAAAATAGGTATCCGCTAATCGTATTAATAGCAGTACCATCATTGAAATCCACCAGTAAAATTTAAACGCGTCAATGTCTGGATTGGTGAAACCGAATACAAGGAGAGTAGAGGCGACAAGGCTTACAACTATGCCAGCATAGCTATTGCTATATAAGATTTCAGCAGCATCCTGAAAATGTTTCGATTGAAGTGCTAAATTGGAATTAATCGTTTTGCCTCATATTTTTCAATAGCCTCAAAGGCTGATGATGTGGCGAATAACTCTAGCTAATCGATTATTTTAACTACTTGAAAATTAGCCTTTGGACTGGAACCTAATTAACAGTGAATATTAAATCACGCTTTGTAGCTATTGTGAATAGCTACAAAGCGTTGATAAGACAACTTTAGACTAAAGTCTAAGCACTTCTTTACCTTGTTTAAATGTCACATCAACAGGGATATTTGCGTCAGTCAGCTTTTGTAAATCTTCAGCAAGTACTTCTTTGATAATGCCTTTTTCTGCTACTAATTGGCTAACACCTTGATAATCGCCGTCACCTTGTAGGGTTAAAATAACCTCAGATAAAGCAGCAATTGCCTCGCCCATCTTTTCCATATTGACTTGGTAAAGGCCATTTTCATCTCGACTAAAGGCTCCTTTTTCCTGGAAAAAATTAAATCGAATCATGTTGGCTTTTCCATGTGCACTGGATGCTCCAAATCGCACAGAACGGAAAATACCGGCCATAAAAGTGACGTAATAGTCTTCTAGCTGACCCTCGGTAATCGCTCCTTTGTTAAGAAGCTGTTCAACCATATACAAACCTAAGATATCCGCTTTCCCCTCTTCTAACGCTGACGCATGTTCTTTAAGTGCGCCGCGGACAGTGCCTTGACCATCAAGAGTGTTTTTAATCCCTAAACCGTGAGCCACTTCATGGAACATAGTATTGGCGAAAAAGGCATTAAAGGTAATGTGTTTACGCTGTTCTGGGCTAATTAATAGTTCCGATATTGGCAGCAAAATGTGTTCAAACTTGGCCTGCATGGCATTTTTGAGCTGCAGTCTGCGGGTACCATTTTTAAGTTGTACTTCTTCATCATTGGGCAAATTAATGGCAATAGTTTTACTACCTGCATTTGAGTGACCAGCATAGTAAATGACGTCATACGCATTTAGATCTGCGTTGCTACCAGGCATTTCCGCTTTATACTCGTCTGCCACTGGAAGACCTGTTTGTAGTTCAGGTAAATAAGCTGCATATTTTGCTAAACGCTCGCTCCAACTTAAATCTTTTAATAAAACATAAGCTTCGAACGCTGCACGGTATCCAAATAGTTGATCTTCATAGGTTTCAATGGGGCCTATTACCAATTCAATGGGGTTGTCTTTCATTTGCATCCAAGCAAAATCTGATGGTTGATAATTGTCTGTAATTAACGCTTCAGCTCGAATTTTTAAATAATTCCCAAATGTTTGGTTCTCAGCCAACTCGGAGGCTTGCAGTAATAAATCAGCCGCCGCCTGCAAATCATCTGCAAAATAGTCTGAATAGGGAACTTCGATTAATTTACCGCTCTCATCACGAGAAACCATTGAATACAGGTTATCTTTACGTTTTATATCACTGGCTAAGTATTCTTCCTTACTCATGTCTTCAGGATAAAACTGCGCGCCTAATGGCTTTTCACGAGTTTGAGTTAAGAAAGGTTTATCCCCGTTCAATCTATCCCAAGGTCCATAATTTATATCTGCAAATTTACGTACTTTTGGATCTTGCAATGAATCTAAAAACTCTTGTTTAGGTTGACTAAATGCTTGTTTCCAAAACAAGTCGTCCATAATTTTCGATGCATCAATCAACAGGGATAACATTTTTTTCTGGTTTTCACTATATGCTGATAAATCTGCTGATAACGTGACTGGAAAATAGATATCTAAACGTTCTTCAGCAGTTGTTACCAATTCTACTTTTTCTGATTCAGTCGAACTTTGTGGTGTTGGCGTTTCTATTTGCTTTGATGAATCTGAACAAGCCGCTAAAAACAGTGCGGATATAGTTAACGCGAGGAGGTTTTTTCTAATCATTGCTCATCCTAATTTGTTTTTTTTATTGAATGCATAAATAATTGAATTGCAAATTTAAATTGGTATGCGTAGTTTATAGCCTTTGTAGAGTGTTTAGTGCAGTTTAAGATACCTTATGTATCTTATTAACTGCAACATAAGCCTCAGACCATTTGGTATCATTAAGTTTACCAATTCAATGGAGATGAAGATACTCATCAGACCAAATATTGATACGGCTGCTTTGATTCTCAATGTCGAGTAGGTCATCGCTCAATTAAATAGGAAGAAATATGTCCACAGAAAACGCGTTGCTAACCATTCTGGTCGAAAAAATCAAGAATGATACAATTGTTTTACCAACACTTCCCGCAATAGCACTGAAAGTTAGGCGTGCTGCAGATGATCCGAAAATAAATCTCAATGCAATGGGTGATATTATTGCTCAAGATCCCTCATTAAGTGCGCGAATAATCAAAATTTCTAATAGTGCCTATTTAGGTCGAGCAATCAAAGTAACATCGGTTTCTCAGGCTGTAACTCGAATTGGGCTCAGCCAAATCAAAAATATTTCAACGGCCTTGGCGATGGAACAGCTGTTTGTTTCTAAAAATGAGTTGGTTAGAGATTATATTGCTAAAATGTGGGCGCAAACCATCGAAAGCCTTTCATATTCTGTTGCGGCACTGCAATTTTATAGTAAAAAGCGTCACTTAAGTTTAGATACTCTCACCCTTGCATCGCTAGTTCATAACATTGGGGTATTACCAATATTGACCGAAGCTGAGCGCCATGAAGAAGTGTTTGCTAACCCTCAATTTTTAAACACGTCTATTATCAAGTTATCAGGACACATAGGTGGCAAAATTATGCGCCAGTGGGATTTTGATGAGCAGTTTGTCAATATTGCTGAAAAGTGGCGAGATATGAGCTATCAAGAAGAAGACGCCAGTTTCATCGATTTTGTTCGTCTTGGTGCGGCCCTAAGTGGTGTATTTGATAGTCAAAAAGATGCAGTTTTGAAAATCTGTTTAGATAAAAAAATAATCGAAGATTTAAGCATTTTAGATAGTCCTGAATTTATTGATGCGAGAACAAGCGCTAAATCTGTATTCGCGTAATATTTAGCCAATTCGTTTTTTTTGCTAAAAAAAATGCTGTATTAGAGTCTTCTCTAATACAGCATTTTTATTTAAACCGTGTTTGCTTTGATAAAACCTTAGTCTTGATCCAAGGAAAAAGTTTTTATTAGCCACTGGGAAAAACGTACGATTTCACCAGACATCAACGTAAAGTCGGCATCCACGCGGGCAAGTTTGTTTTCTTTAGGAATATCATCGTTTTGTTCTTTTACCACGTCCGTAAATTTAAGACGTTTAACCGATAAGTCTTCTTCAAGCATGGCAGTAAGACTTTCATCCCATTCAATAGCCAGTTTGTGCACAAATTTTCCGGCTTCAATATGATTAAGAATTTCATCTTCCATAAGAGGCTGGTTTTTAACACGAACAATGCTGTCTTCTTCGCCTTGGCCACGGAGTTCTGCTTCTTCTAATAAGACCACATCACTAGGCGCTGCAGAGTCTTTGATCCAATTTGTTAGCTCTCCTTGGATGCTAGTGCGCGACAAGGGGACGACAGGCAGAGAGGTCATAGCTTTACGGATCATCGCTAAGAACACTTCAGCTTTACCATCAGCGGAAGCATCCACCACAACCAAGTTATCTTTAATTGAAATAAAACCGTGGGTAAAACTATTCTTGGTAAAGGCTTGAGGTAACAAGCGGCGAATTATTTCTTCTTTTAGATCCTGTTTAGCTTTTTTGCCTACGGCTGAGCCAGTTTCAGTTTCAATTTGCGCGACTTTTTCAGCTAATTCGGCATTCACTACTACGGCGGGTAAAATACGTTCCTGCTTTTTTAGGGTTATCCAAATTCGACCTTGGGCACTGTGTAGTAATGTGCTGCCAGATTCAAAAGGAGATGAGAAACCCATTGTGGATAATTCTTGGCTATTACAAGGACGAAATTTAAATTCCGCTAGCTTTTGCTCAACGTCATCTTCTTGCCAGTCTAGTGTTTGCGTAATTGCAAAGAGTTTTAGATTTTTAAACCACATATTCTCTACTTAAATAAGATTTTTATTTGGTATTCAACCTTGTTACTGAATGCATTATTTAGCTGAAGGTAAATACAATGAAAGGGCCGAAGATTAACATGTTTATGGCGGATTCGTCTTGTACAATAAACGTTTATCTAACAGCGTATTGGGTTCATTATTCGGAAGTGCTAGTGGATACTCGAGATTTTTCTATCATCATCTATAACTTAGCACTGAGAAGTTTGGGATACTTATGATGATTGTAAAGGGAATCTAATTTCATAACTCAAGCCTTCACCTACAACACTATGCGCTGTGATTTTTCCATCTAAGGTTTGCGTCACCAAGTTGTACATAATGTGCGTGCCTAAGCCACTGCCGCCTTTGCCACGTTTGGTTGTATAGAAAGCATCAAAATGTCGATCTAAGTTTTCTTCAGATAAGCCTTTTCCATCATCAGCATATTTAACCACGACTTCGTCATTCTGTTGACTAACATCTATGGTTATTTTGCCGTTTTCTTTATCATCTAAGCCATGAATTAAAGAGTTCATAATCATGTTAGTAAAAATTTGAGCGATGGCTCCTGGAGCACATTTTACAATTAACTTTTCAGGGCAATTGACACTTATTGAGTGTGACGTTTTCTTGAAATTTGGCGCTAATGATTGGATGACTTCATGAATATAGAGTTTAAGATCAATATCACGAACCGCCTCACTAGTTTGATCAACGGCTACCTGCTTGAAACTCGAAATGAGATCGGAAGCGCGGTTTAAGTTACCCATTAATAACTCTGTTGTTTGATTCGCTTCGGATAAAAAGGTGCTCATTGTTTTGCCGGTCAAGGTTTTATCCTCGTATGCCGTTTGCAGGTTTTTGATACGCTCCTGCAAAAAGCTTGCAGCGGTGACACCCACACCTATAGGTGTATTAACATCATGAGCGATACCTGCAACTAAACCACCAAGTGATGCCATACGCTCAGATTCAATTAACTGATCTTTGGCAAGCTTCACCGTTTCCATAGAGTCTGCCAATTCGGTATTACGTTTACGCAATTCGTCTTCGATATACTGACGGTTTTCGTTTTCCTGACGTAACTCTCGTTGGTTAATAATTAATTCATCTTTCTGCTGCTCTAAGTCCAACATTATTTTACTCAGGGAAGCCGTTTTTTTAGCAACTTCCTGCTCTAGCATAATATTTTGGTCATCGAGTCTACGGTTTGCGTCGGTGAGGTCGTTTCGGGTGGCTCTAAGCTTTTGTTTATAGTCAATTAAGTCATCGATTAATTCATTATATGATACTTGTAACAGCTTTAACTCATTGTCGTCTTCTATGTGCAAATGCAGTTTGGAGGATTCTGGTCGATTAACATCAAATTCGCTAATTTGTTGGGTCAACTCCTCGAGAGGATCGGTTAACATTTGTCGAAAAGCGTTTAAAAATAGAAAAACTAAAAATGCGGTTTTTATGATCGCATTCCCAATTAAGAAAAACACCCCGACTTCAATACGACCAAATATTATACTTGCGCTAGAATATAAAGTGACATCGCCTACGTGTGAGGTACGTCCAGAGAACTCGAATATAAGTGGGAAAGAATAGCCAAAAGTACCGCCTGGGTGATCAAGCATAATCCCTGAGGTAATCATTTCTGCTGGTAACTTAGAGGTGCGCCCCGTGTTGGCAATAAATGCCCCATTTTCGTCACGAATTTGCACGCCTTCAACTATGGGCAGCGCCATTAATCCATTTGCCAAATCGTCAGCTTGGATATAATTAAGTTCCCATATTGCCCGCGTTAAACTTACGCTAAAGGTATTTTTAAGAGTTTGCAGTTCGCTTTGAATATGATTTTTGGCATTTAAATATTCAGTTAAAATTTGCCCGACTGTGACGACTAATGTCAGTACGAAGTAAACAGACAACACGCGTGTCAACAACTTTTTGGACAAACCCGTTTTGACTTTTGCCATTCACGAACCTTTAAAAACCAGTAATTATATCGATGAAGAAGGTAAAGAATATGCGTAAAACGTTCAATTAACAAGAAGCGCTGAATAATAGTTTCCCCTAAAGGACGGATTTTTAATTAAAAATGACCCTTTGTTATCTCGGTCAAAGGTTTACCCACAAAGGTGAATAAAGTTTAAGGGCTAAAAATAGTGATAAATTAGGCTTCTAAAGGCATTCTTTTCCTTAACATGACTGAAATTTGACATTTATATGATAAGTTTAATAAAAGTGTCACAACCTAAACTAATAATGGCGCCTTTATTATGAGCAGGAAAAAAGTAATGGCCAGAAAAATTTTGCTGGTAGAGGACGAAGCGCCTATCAGAGAAATGCTGGATTTTGTGTTAGAACAGTCCGGTTTTGAAACGCAGCAAGCAGAAGATTATCAAGTTGCATTGGATTTAGTTAAAGAACCTTATCCTGACTTGATTTTACTTGATTGGATGTTGCCTGGTGGCAGTGGAGTCCAGCTAGCTAAAAAGTTAAAACAACACGAGTTTACCCGTGACATTCCAATTATCATGTTAACCGCTCGTGGTGAAGAGGAAGATAAAGTACGTGGCCTCGACTCAGGTGCCGATGATTACATTACTAAACCATTTTCACCCAAAGAACTGGTTGCTCGTATTAAAGCGGTGATGCGCAGAGTAACTCCTACCTCAGCTGAAGAACCTATTGCCATCAATGGCTTAGTGCTAGATCCGGTTTCACATCGAGTAACGGCTGAAGATGAGCCTTTAGATATGGGCCCAACTGAATTTAAACTATTGCACTTTTTCATGACACACGTTGAAAGAGTATATAGTCGAGAACAGTTGTTAGATAATGTTTGGGGGACTAATGTTTATGTGGAAGACCGAACGGTTGATGTTCACATACGCAGATTGCGTAAGGCGATTTCTAAATATTCTCATGATGACATGATTCAAACTGTTCGCGGTGCTGGTTATCGCTTTTCTGCCAAAGTGTAATCTTAAAACGTAAAACGGTTGAATAAAACGTTCAACAAAGGATCCATTGATACATGTATTATCCATTTTCTTGGTTAAAAAATTTACTCAGAATTGGTGGGTTTTACGTCATCGTGATTTTAATCGGCCTGTACTTTGATGCATTGGCTATTGCTATCGCATTTGCTTCAACTTGGTTATTAGGCTTTTATTCGTGGCACATGTACCGATTTAATCGGTGGATTTGGCACAGTAAAAAAATGACACCCCCAAAAGTGCCAGGCTTTTGGGAACATGTTTATGAAGGGGTTTATTACATTCAGCGTCGTAATAGGCGTAAACGTAAAGAACTCACTCGCATGGTCAAACGATTTCGTGAAGGTTCAGAAGCCTTACCTGATGCCACTGTGGTGGTAGATTCAAATGCATGTATAGTTTGGTGCAACCGACTAGCGCGAATTGAGTTGGGATTACGGTGGCCTCAAGATTCAGGACGCCGAGTTGACAATTTAATCCGCCATCCCAACTTTATTGAATACTTTCATAGTGGTAAATATGATTATCCGGTGGAGGTGCCATCGCCTTCTAATGTTCAAAAAATATTTGAATACCGTATTATGCCTTACGGTGAAAAGCACTTGTTGTTGATAGCCCGCGATGTAACACGATTGACTCAGCTTGAGCAAATGCGCAAAGATTTTGTAGCCAATGTGTCCCACGAATTACGCACGCCTTTAACCGTTTTGAATGGTTATTTAGAGATGCTGCCAAATACTGATAACGTTCCCCCTGCGTTTTTGAATAAAGCCTTTAGAGAAATGCGCTCACAATCGGAAAGAATGCAAAACTTAGTGGAAGAGTTGTTGGTTTTATCAAGAATTGAAGCTAGTTCAGAGCGAGTATTTGAAAAGCCTGTTAATGTGCCGCAGATGCTAGCGGCTATTCAAGTTGAAGCTGAAACATTGAACAAAGACAAAGGCCATGAAATTACTTTTGATATAGCGCCTTCTCTTAAGGTTTATGGTATCGAAACTGAGCTGCGTAGTGCTTTCTCAAACCTGATTTTCAATGCGATCCATTACACACCTTCTCCGGGTAAAATTGATGTTATCTGGCAGGAACAGGATGGTCATGGGCATTTCTCAGTAAAAGATAATGGAGACGGGATCCCAGAGAAACACCTTAATCGACTCACGGAGCGATTTTATCGTGTAGATAAAGCCCGCTCACGCAAAACCGGAGGTTCAGGTTTAGGGTTATCTATTGTGAAACATGTGCTAACACATCATAATTCAAAATTAGAAATAACCAGTGAGGTGGGTGTTGGAAGTGAGTTTTCTTTTTCTTTTTCAAGTGAACTGTCAGTACAGAATCCCTCTGCCGACACTTCGGCTGCTGATAAAGTGGAACAATTACTTTGATTAAGCCATTGAAGGCAATTGGTTTGGTTTGGTTTTGTGTGCTGTTTTCTGCATTGTCTTCTGGCCAAGAAGCGCAAACATATCAAAAGAAACCCGGTGTAGCCGGTTCTATTAGCTCTGTTGGTTCAGATACCATGGCTAACCTGATGACAATCTGGGCTGTTGAGTTTAAGCAGTTATATCCTCAGGTAAAGTTTCAAATTCAGGCATCAGGTTCTTCCACTGCTCCTCCGGCCATTACCGAAGGAACGTCAAATATTGGCCCTATGAGCCGTGAGATGCATACCAGCGAGTTACGTTATTTTAGTGGTCAGCATGGCTATCAGCCTCTTGCTATTAAAGTGGCCATCGATGCCATCGCGTTATTTGTGGAAGTGAATAATCCCGTTTCAAATTTAACGATTAAACAGATCGACAGCATCTTTGCGGCAACACGTTTCTGTGGGGCTCGGCAAGAAACGCGTTATTGGAATCAGCTTGGTGTAACAGGTAGTTATGGCAGTCGGAAAATTCAGGTTTTCGGGCGTAATTCCGTGTCAGGCACTTATGGATTATTTAAGCAATTAGCCTTATGTGATGGTGACTTCAAAGCTACGGTAAATGAACTTCCAGGCTCTGCTTCGGTTATTCAGTCGGTCGCTTTCTCCAATGGTGCAATTGGTTACGCCGGTTATGGACAAAAAACCGCTGCGGTTAAAGCGTTAGCCATTGCCGATTACACTGGTAAGTTTGTGCCTGCAACAACAAAAACCATAAGTAGTGGTGAGTATCCTTTATCACGGTTTTTATATTTGGTGGTGAATAAACCACCAAATGAAAAGTTACCCTTGTTAGAGGAAGAGTTTTTACGCTTTGTGTTGTCTAAAAAAGGACAACAAGCTGTGCAGCAAGATGGCTATGTTAGTATTTCCAGCGACGTTATAAAACAGCAACTTAAGATATTAACGTCAAATTAAGTGTTATCGTAAAATCATTCAACAAAGGTTAGTTAGATGTCGTCTTTACCGCAAACTTGGAAGTCTTGGGTTTTGCAAAATTTATTGCAAGGGACAGATAGTATTGAAATTTTAAAGATCCTTTTGCAGAACGGGTTCACCTTTGAGGCGGCTAAAAATGCCCTTGGTAACAATTTACCCGAGGGCACCGGCTGTAATAAAGATGAAGCCTTTTTTGCCAAAGTCTCTCAACCTAAATTGTTGGAAAATCTGGATCAGTTTGATGCTAAGGTGATTGATGATCCTCGCGTACAGATGATACAAATTAATCACTTTTTATCGCAACAAGAATGCCAAGCCTTAATTTCGCTGACTAAAACTAAGTTGAGGCCCTCTGAGATCCCAGCAAGGGAAGGGGATGCTTATGAAAAGTTTAGAACCTCCTCGACTTGCGATTTGCCCTTCACTAACGATCCCCTAGCTAAACAAGTCGACCAGAAGATTATTGATACTTTGGGGTTAGGGTTTGGTGAAAAAGAAGTCATTCAAGCGCAGCATTACGCCGTTGGCCAAGAGTTCAAAGCTCATTGCGACTACTTTGTGCCAGGAACTAACGACTTTAAACTCTACAGTAAAAACGGTGGACAGCGCACTTGGACCTTCATGGTGTATCTAAATGAAGATTGCGAGGGCGGAGAAACCGAGTTTATTAAACTGGGTCGCAAGTTTAAGCCCACTCAAGGCATGGCGCTGGTTTGGAATAATCTACTTCCCAATGGTTCTATCAATACCAACACCCTACATCATGCCCACCCCATTATCTCTGGTGAAAAAGTGGTTATCACTAAGTGGTTTAGAGAAGATGTTTTTGTGACAAAAGATAAAAAAAGCTAAACATTTTGACTCAACCTCAAGCTTCATAGGGCCTCCCTCTTGCCTTTATTTGCCCAAACTATTACCGCCCTCAAAATATTTGGGTAGATTTCCTACACGATTCATAGATTTACGATCCCACCTGCAATTATGAAACTTTTGTGACAGTTTTGTAATGTAACAAAACTGTCATTGAGCTTGGGTACTCTTCTCGCGATTTTAAAACTTTCGTTATCAAGTCATTAATAGAAAGAACTTGAAACTATTTAACACTCGCATTTGGAGAGCTCGATGGAAATCAAAAACATCTTTAAAGTAAGCGCTATAGCAACTGCTTTGGTACTTGCTGGTTGTGGTGGTGACATTAATATTAGCGAAGGCGATATTGATAACAGTTCTACCGTTAACAATCCCCCGACTACTACACCTACACCAACGCCGACTCCAACTGACGATGCACCAGGCGAGGTTGATTCTACATTAAGTACAGAAATCTCAACTGCCTTGGGTGAAACCATTGAAGTACGCACACTATCTGGTCGTTTAACTGATGACGACGAAGATAGCAGCGGAAAAATCACGCTAACAAACGATATTGTATGGGCACTAGATGGTGCGGTTTTTGTCGGTTCTGATAACGAAGACAGCACAGTATTAGAAATTGAAGAAGGTACAATTATCTTCGGAAGCACTGGTAGCGATTATTTAGTGATTAGCCGAGGTTCACAAATCGAAGCCATGGGTACTTCAACTGATCCAATTATTATGACTTCTTATAACGATGTGATTGGTGATGAGATTGGTGCCGGGCAATGGGGTGGTCTTGTTCTACTGGGTAACGCTCCGTCTAACAAATGTCCAGCAGATGCCGATTGCGCACTTCAAGTTGAAGGTGTAGAAGAAGGTGCAGTATTTGGTGGTGACGACGAAGACGACAACTCAGGTATTTTGAATTACTTAGTGGTTAAGTACGCAGGTTTCGAAATTTCTCCAGATAACGAATTAAATGGTATTACTTTTGGTGGCGTAGGTTCCGCAACTGAAGTGGATTATATCCAAGTACACGCCAATGCCGATGATGGTGTTGAGTTCTTCGGTGGTAACGTGACGGCTAAGCACCTTGTATTAACCTCTAACCAAGATGACAGCGTAGATTGGGATAACGGTTTCCAAGGTAAGCTACAGTACGTTTACATTGAACAAGACAGCGCCAATGGCGATGCTAACCGTGGTATCGAAGCTGATAATGACGGTTCTACTCCTGACAACGACCCTCAATCGAATCCAACTATTGCTAACCTAACTATTATCGGCAATGACTTTGACGGAGAAGATGATTCTGAAGGTGTTTATCTTCGTGAAGGTACAGGTGCACAAATATATAACATGGTTATCACTGGTACAGACGGTATGGGTGAATGTTTGGAAGTGGAAGGTGTGTTAGAAAGCCAAACTAACCTTTCTGACGGAACTATCACCATTGAAAATTCGGTTATGGCTTGTACCAATGGTGAGAATTTCAAAGATGGTTCATTACCAGATGGCGCTTCTCATACCATCGTTGACCTAGAAGCTTGGTTCTTAGAAGAGTCTCGCAATAACCGTGTATCTGAGTCTGTTATGTTGAATGCCGACGGTACGCCTATGACCGGCTCTTTATTGCTTGAAGGTGCTGCTGACGTTTCTGAAATTGATGGTTTCTTTGACGCCACTACTTTTGTCGGTGCGGTAACCTCTGATGACGATTGGCGCCAAGGTTGGGCATTCGGATTTGGCGGTGGAACCGTTAAAGTGACACAAACTGCTTCAGGTTGCCCTGCTGGCACAACCACTATTGCAGCTGCTGATGGCGTGACTAACACCTGTGAACTATCAGGTCGTATTACTTCTGATTTGACCCTTACCGAAGGTAACTTGTACGCCTTGTCTGGTGCCGTGTTTGTTGGTGATGACAACGAAGATAGCGCAACCTTGACAATTGATGCTGGTGTGACTGTTTTCGGTGCCTCTGGTAATGATTATTTAGTTGTTAGCCGAGGCTCAAAAATTGATGCTCAAGGTACAGCGACTGACCCTGTAACTCTTACCTCTTCAGCTGCTGTTCTTGGTGGCCTGGAAGCGGGTGAAGCGGGTCAATGGGGTGGTTTAGTTATCCTAGGTAACGCTCCTTCTAACAAATGTCCTGCTGATGCAGACTGTTCTCTTCAAGTGGAAGGTGTACAAGAAGGTGCCGTATTCGGTGGCACAGATTCAACGGATAACTCAGGCACACTTCGCTACGTTCGTGTTATGCACGGTGGTTTCGAAGTTGCACCTGATAATGAGTTGAATGGTGTTACTTTCGGTGGTGTTGGTTCAGGTACCACGGTTGAGTATTTACAAGTTCACAAAAATGCTGATGACGGTGTTGAGTTCTTCGGTGGAAGCGTTGACGTTAAATACTTAGTGTTAACTGATATCCAAGATGACAGTGTGGATTGGGATAACGGCTTTGTAGGTCGTATGCAATATGTCTTAGTACGCCAAGCACAAGATAACTCTGATGCGAACCGTGCAATCGAAGCTGACAATGACGGTTCAGTGCCAGATAACGAGCCACAATCTAACCCAACTATCGCTAACATGACGATTATTGGTAACGATTTCGACGGTGAAGATGATGCTGAAGGTATCTACTTACGTGAAGGTACTGGCGCACAACTATCTAACGTTATCATTACTGGTTCTGCTGGTATGGGCGAATGTTTCGAAGTTGAAGGTGTACTTGAAAGCCAAACTAACCTAGGCGATGGCACTATCACTTTCACTAACTCAGTTATTGCTTGTGAAAATGATGAGAACTTCAAAGATGGTGCGTTACCAGATGGTGCGACTCACACAATCGTAGATTTAGAAGATTGGTTCTTAAACAATCAGGCTGATAACTCTGTAGGGGCTAACCAAGCTGCTGTTCTAGACGGAATATTCAGTATCTCTGAAGTAACACCAAAAGACTTCAGCGGTGATACTTTCTTCGATAACGCTGACTTTGTTGGTGCTGTTGATGAAGATGCTGATTGGACTTCAGGCTGGACTGTCGGTCTAGAATAGGGTTCTTTATTAACTCGTTTTTAGATTTGATATGCGCTTTTTTGGCAACGAAAAAGCGCTTTTACGATTAAGATAAATGACACAATGTATACGGCAGCAACGTCATTTTAAATGCATTTAGCTGCCAGTTTGTACGACAATGAGGTTAATAATGAATACGCCTTTTAACAGGTTTCCTCTCAAGCCAGTTTCTTTAGCAATTTTGGTTGCGGTAACTTTGCCAAGTGCACCGTTATTCGCGCAAAGTGCTTCTGAAGAAGATGTAATTGAGGAAGTCGTTGCTACCGGTACTCGCCTAAAAGGTACAGCGTCAGCTGTATTACAGGAACGTAAAAACCAAGCTTTCGTAGCAGATATTCTCGGCGCTGATCAAATATCTAGAACCGGTGATGGTGATGCTGCAGCGGCACTGCGCCGTGTAACCGGCCTAACGTTAGTGGATGGGAAATTCATCTATGTCCGTGGTCTAGGGGAACGTTACTCTAGTACTCAATTAAACGGCGCATCGGTTCCAAGTCCGGATCCCACCCGTTCTGTTATTCCTCTGGATTTATTTCCGTCGGATATTATTGAAAGTTTGTCAGTGCAAAAGTCCTTTTCACCATCAATGCCAGCGGCGTTTGGTGGGGGAAATGTTGATATTCGCTTAAAGTCTATTCCCACTGATTTCGTGTTTAATATGACAGGAAAATTTGGCACCAACACGGATAACTTTGATGATGCCTATCAATATAATGGCGGAAGTAACGATTGGATGGGTGAAGATGACGGCACTCGTGCAGCGCCAGCGTCCATTGTTGCCCTTTGGGATAACAAACAGTTTTTAGATAATATCAGTACCACTGAAGCTCGCGATTTGTTGAAAGAGTTAAACACCGATTATGATCCCATGTTACAAAGTGTTGATCCGGATTATGGATTTAATTTATCTCTAGGTAACAGTTTTGATATAGATCAGGATTGGCGCGTGGGCTTTTTAGTCACCGCTGGTTATGACAATACCTGGAATGTCAGCGAGCAGTTTATTGGTGAGCAAGCCCAACGTAGTGGGGACGTTATTTCCTTCCCTCGCTATTTTGATGAAGTGGATGTAACCGAGCACAATGTGCGTTTTTCGGGAATGGCTAACTTCGGCATTGATTATAACCGAAACCATCGCATTGATTTTTCAACGGTGGCGTTAAACGACACTAATGATGCTATCAGTGAAAAAGTGGGTAATACCAATAACATTCAATTGAGTGATGGTCAGCGAGTTCGAGATTTTGAAGTTGTTTACGAAGAACGTCAAATGTGGACAAACCAAATCCGTGGTCAGCACACTTTCACTAACCTGAACTTTTTAGGTTTTGATTGGCAGTATACTAAAAGTCGCTCAAGCCGTTACGCGCCAGGCACCATGGAAACTCGTTTTATCCTAACCGATGATAACGAAGACGGTATCTTTGATAAAACAACGGAAAGTTCGTTAACCAATGCAACTACTGCTGCCCGTTATCAATTCCAACGTCTTGATGACCGAGTTGAAAACTTAAGTTGGAATCTTAATTATCCTTATGCCATTGACCGTTTTGATATGGAATTTAAAGTGGGTGGGGATTTTGTGTCTAAATCGAGAACCGCGGAAAACCGTCGTTTCGATATCAACACCCGTGGATTTTCTGACAGTTCAGTATTAGCTGGTGGTATTTTTAACGATATCCTTAGCGATGAGAATTTGGATGGGGCAGAGTTGTCTTCTGTTCCATTGTTATCAGATACAACCATTGCTGGTGATGACTATGTGGCAGCCCAAAAGGTTGATGCGTATTATTTTGAAGCGGATATTTTCTTCGACAATACTTGGCGTATTAGTGGTGGTGTGCGCTGGGAAGATTACCGTCAAGCGGTAGTGCCATTTGATCCTAAAACCAATCAAATTGATTTGTCAGATGAAGATGACCGTTCACAACTAGCCTTCCAAGAAAGTGATTTCTATCCAGCGCTAGCAGTGACTTATATTATGAGTGAAAAAGTGCAATTTAGAGCAAGTTATGGGGAAACTGTTGTTCGCCCCGATACTCGTGAATTGGCTTCATCCACTTACATTGATCCTCTAACTGATTTCCCAATTGGTGGTACTCCTGGTTTGCGTACTACGCAAATCAAAAACTACGATTTCCGCTGGGAGTGGTATCTAGATCAGGGCGACAACTTGTCTGTGGCGCTTTTCTATAAAGATATGGACAGTCCAATTGAATCGGTGCAATCACCCGCTCAAGATGGTCCGCCGTTAGTACGTATTGCTAATGCTGAAACCGGTGAGTTGTATGGTGTGGAATTTGAATTCTTGAAAGGACTTGGTTTCATCGGTGATGGTGTTTGGGATAACTTGTTTTTATCTGGAAACCTGACCTTAAGTGATTCTGAAATTCAACTAGACGGTCAGAATGTGGTTGAACAAACAGGGGTTTCTACCTCAGTTACCAACTTAACTCGCCGCTTAACCGGTCACTCTGAGTATGTGGTGAATACCCAGCTTGGTTTTGATTCGGATAACGGTGAACATTCAGCGTCATTGGTTTACAACGTATTTGGTGAGCGTATTTTGATCCCAGGTATTGATGGATTCGATGACAGCTACGAGCAACCGTTCCACTCTTTGGATGTGGTTTATACCTATTATCCAAACTTCAATACCACAGTGAAGTTTCGAGTGCAGAACATGCTGAACCAACAAAAAGACATTGAATTTGAAGATACGTTATTACGGTCTGAAACTAGAGGCACAAGCATAAACTTGTCGCTAAAATACGAATTCTAAGTTGTTCTTTAAAGCTAACAAAGCCGCTTCGTTTAGCGGCTTTTTTATTGGCTATTATTTGTCGTTTGGATTTAATTTGGTGGATGTTTTCCATGGCCTAAAGGCCACGCAACAACGGTGGTTGTACTCGGGTAGATTTTGTAGGTCGGGCTTTAGCCCGATGAACGATTCTCATGGCTAAAGGCCATGCTACAAGGGTGGTTGTGTTTGGGATGTTTTGTAGGTCGGGCTTTAGCCCGATGAACGATTCTCATGGCCTAAAGGCCACGCTACAAGGTTGGTTGTGTTTGGGTGGATTTTGTAGGTCGGGCTTTAGCCCGATGAACGATTCTCATGGCCTAAAGGCCATGCTACAAGGGTGGTTGTGTTTGGGCGGATTTTGTAGGTAGGGCTTTAGCCCGATGAACGGTTTCCATGGCCTGAAGGCCATGCTACAAGGTTGGTTGTGTTTGGGTGGATTTTGTAGGTAGGGCTTTAGCCCGATGAACGATTTTCATGGCCTAAAGGCCATGCTACAGGTTGCTTACATCAAGACATGGTGCCGGAGACAATGGGTTGGAAGGCGGTTAGGCTATCCATGAGCGTGCTATTTCCCAAGCCATTGGAGGGAAATAAACTGCTAAAGTTACCTTGTTCACCATGTAACGCCATGTAATTTAAGATAATGGTTTCTACCAGCAAGTTGACGTTGTTGGCAGCGGGTGTTGCTGCGGTTTCAACTGATGCGTCACTACGCATATAGCCTATTTGCTGATGTTGCGCTTGCTGTTCACTGGTTGCGCCCATGAGTTCTGGGGTGCCATTGGGGTTATACACTAAAAAGAAGGAGGCTGCGGTGGATGAATTATCACCAGTCCAAACCCCTTTACCTCTGCCATCCTCAGAATCGTCTATCATGCCGTTACTCGATACGGAACCGTCACTACAAACGTACATCATTAGCGGTACGCCAACGCGCGCGGCGTATTCAATGCAAGCCCCCATACAACGGCCAGCTCGCAGATCTCGGGTTTCCCCGACCATACGATTACCTGTATGGTAATCAAAACCACCCATAGTAATAGTGCCAGCTCCAGCAAAGCCGTTCATAACCAGTTTCATAACCGCTGCAGTTTTGCGAAACTCACCATCACTATCGAATTCTTGCTGACTAAAAATTCCCGATGGGCCCACAATATCCTCATCCAATTCAGGATCAAGAGCCGATGGATCGCCGAAGCGGTCGGTAATATCAGCACTTTTCACATAACCACAACGAACCAAGTCTTTTATCACATCATCAGTGGTAATCTGCGTATTCACTTTGCCTAACTTCATGTCACTAATACGTTGAATGGACTCCATAACGGCCACAGAGTCCTGTTGGCTTAATAGTCCAACTAAATCACCGGTATCGACTAAGCCAGTAACATCAGAAGGGCGGTCCACTTTGGTGGGCCGCTTTGCGGTATCTATCATCGACGCAGGAGACATACTATTGCCACCAGAATCAGAGTTTCGAGAACCGATTAAGGTTAACAGAGAACCATCCGCGCCTACTTTGTTAATACCGTACATAGGGTTGTGAGGATTATTCCCAGTGTCGTTTTCAGAACGTGCCGGAATGACCGCGCCGTTAACATTGGCACGGTTTGTTGGATTTACTTTTTCTAAGATACCCCGTAGATAAGCACTGTCAGCATGAAAGGCCAAGCCAAGCTCATTATTAATAAAATCACTTAAGCCAGAGGCGGGGTTCATAATCGAAGGTACCATATCACCGGGTAGACCTAATTTACTGTAGCCACCTGTGCTGAGGAAATCCATCTGTCCGCCGCGACCACCTACTAGCACATTGGAACCAGCGATGTTTGCACCGCCAGCAAGATCAAAACAAATAAATGGAATTTTTCCCGCCCCTTGGGTGGCAATACCACAATTGGCTTTTAACGCTTCTAAATCGCTGGATAAAGCCGCATTCGCCTGTTTAGGATTGGCAAACATACTAAACACTGAGCCTGCCATCACTGTGCCTAAACCTGCGGTAAATCCTTGGGAGATAAACTCACGACGGCTAACAGGTTTGGCGTGGTCATCATGCAGTAAAGGAGCATCGGTGGATAAATTGTCAAACTTAGTTTTCTTCATTTTATGTACCTAAAACTCGTTACTTATTGGATTCTATTTATTGAATGAGAAGGGCTGCGCTACCGATAGTGGCTGCACATGTGGCTTTAACGATCGTTTGTGTGTAAGTGGCGTCGCATACTTTATTGCCGCTACAGTTGGTCAGAGTATCGATTAAATTGTTTAATTCAGTACTCACTTGATCCCGTTGTGGCTGGGTGGCGATATTGCTGCCAATGGCTCTATCTAATAGTGGGGTAAGTATCAGATTACGATCTTGATCGATAAAGGCGCTGTCTGCCGATTGAGTGAAATCAAAGCCGCTAAAATAGTCAGTCCGCAAACTGCTGTTTTCCACCAACTGGTCGCAGTACTTAATGGCCATCTGGGTCACCGCCATTTGGTTCGAAGCTAAATAACTATCGATATTGGTGACACTTGGAAGTTGTTGTTTCAGTTTTTCGAATGCTGCTTTTACTGCGGCATTACTGGTTGGTACGCCGGTGACAACTGACATACTGGCATTGATTTCTGCAAAGTTGCGCACGCCAATTTCCGATTGAGGTGCTAAATCCACTGGCAATGCTGCTGCTGGTGGATCGGCCTCTATCACCACGTTAGTGGCACTGCCAAGTTGTTCAAAGGTTAAGAAAAACTCATCGGCTTCGGGGCTTTTTTCAATTGCCACTGTGGTGCCTAAGGAAGATAAGGGTTGACCTTCACCGGGGATATAATGGTTATCACTGATCAACAGATCTAGGTTTTGAAAAACCTGTCCTGAGGTGACTTCACGGCCATTAATGCCTATACGCATTCCTTGAATGGGAACCGATGAAATACTGGCGTTGTCGTCTAAGCTAATGAAAAAAGGTTCGGCAAAGAGGTAACTGTAACTATCAAACTGACTGACTTCGAGCACTACATAGCTTTGTGCAATATCGGTGTGTTCGCTCACATTAAACAATAAGAAAAACTTCTGACCGATACCGGCGGCAAAGTTCTGCGCGATTTGTTCAGCGCTTAAGGTGCGATTATGCACCGCCACCATACGAATTGAACCCGCCCATGGAATATCACCGGATACTTCATTTCCTAACACAAAGGCATAGGTGTCATTCCATTCGTTAAAATTGCCTATCTCTACCTCATCGGTTACCCCTGAATGCATACCATTTACGTAAATTTGACGGCCATTGATGGGATCATACGTCAGCACCACATGTTGCAAACTGGATTGCAGCAACTCATCGGCATCCGCTGTAGATAAGGCACTTTCTCCATTGGCATCGGTATTACTGGTTCTTAGTAGGTAATTATAATTGTAAAGTGTCTGACCTAGGGTGAAGTTGCGGGTTTGTGCACCACCAGAGTAACTAATAATACGTGCCGGCCCTTCTTGAGTAACGTTCGCTGGCACCACCCAGGCCTCAATTGACATTTCACCTGTGGCGGTTAGCAGTGTATGTAACTTTTTACTACTAGCTGTACTACCTTGAGCCTTACCATTTACCATTTGCAAGCCCCATCCACCAATCCATGAAACATCGCCACTGAGGGTTAAATCAATCGCCGGCTCCACACCACTGGTGTCAAAGGCCGTCGTGCCTGAGCCAGTTTTAAATTCCCATTTAGCTATCAGATCATTTTCAAATCGTCCGCCTCCTGTGGCTAGCGTGCCATCAAATAGGGTCAATGCTTGGCTGTTTACCAAATCAGGTGCTAATTCTGTGATGTCTATGCCATCAGCCATGGCTTGGATCGCTGTGGTTAACTCACTGGCATCACTGTTACAGTTGCTCCAACAGTTATGGAACTCATCTCTAAGTCGCCCAACAAAACGTGAGGACGCTGGGGTGTCTAAACTGATTCTGGCTTTCGAGGCCAAGTAAGCCTCATCAATATCACTAGATGCAAAATACGGGGATATGGGTATGCTAGCTGAATTGGTGTGGCAACTTGCACAGTAGCGTTCTAACAGCGGGTATACCGTGGAGGCAAACAAGCCACTGTCTTCAGGAAAGTTTTTGTTGGCGCCGGGGGACTTTAACGTCGGTGCTTCTAGTAGAATTTTCTTGGCTGTGACGTCGTTATTTGCCCAATTGGCGATCCACGTTGTCATTATATCTGCACAAGCCGAGGAGCTTGTTAACCAACAATTGTGACCGCCAGCTACTTTGGTGACCAAAGTCGAGGTTTCAGGCTCATCTAAATTTACCAGTGGATTGGTCGCGGCATAAGCAAGGTTAATATCATCCGCCCTTACAAATTCCGGAGATTGACCATTTTCAATGTGACACGCGCCGCAGCGTTCAGCGCTACTTATGTTGTCCCATAAATTGAGTTTGTATTGTTGTACATCGTCTGTATCTGCTGGAGGGCCAGAATACGAATCGCCAGGTTGTGATACTAAAGGTGGAGTCGGAGTTTCTTCTACTTTTGTCCCACTGCCACCGCAAGCAGTAAGGACGATGGTCAGTGAAAGACTAATACTGAGTTGCTGTAATCGGGAAGAGAATAAAATGCTCATTGCTAGCTCCCTTTACAGTAGTTGGCGGCATCTGCAAATACCTGTTTAATCTGGTATCCGCTGCCTTGGAAGTTGATCACCATAGCGTCGACTTGGCTCCAATCTGCACTGTCTTGAGGAGAGCGCAAGCAGACATTTTCAAATACTTTTGTGACTTGGCATTGAGAAAATTGGGTGCTGTGAGCAAGTTCTTGGCCCATACTTTTCGCACCATTTCCACCTCCTGGTAGACTTTCATCCCAGCCCAAGTTTTTGTTCAAGCCTGCGCGCCAATAGTTGTCCCATTTATCATCTTCAATCATAAAGCCATAGGGGAAATTATTACCGTTAATTTGATGTTTAGCGGTGACTCTAGAACCGGTTTGTGGATCAATTTGACCCTCTAGGTTGTAATGTAATTGACCATTTTCGCCATCGGGATCAGCATCACTATCATAATCGTATTCATAGTAGGCAAAAGCTTGTGCTAAGGGATCCATACCGGAATGACATCCAATGCAGGAGTTTAAAAATATCCGACTATCACCGCCGGGACTGCGGCTCACATCTTGGCGAATGCGATCTGGCACGCGACTAGTGTCTTTCACACCTTCCAAATCGGTACATAAATGATTGATTAAGGTAAATCGGAACATGGCGCGATTAGTTCCATCTTTAAAAAATGACTTTGCCGCCGCTCTGGTGGTCATCACGCCTGCCGTAGCATTATCGGGTAACCCTGTCATTGCAGTTTGTGTGGTGGCAACTAAGGCTTCACTGAGATCAATCTCTTGATCTTCTAGTGCTTGATAATGGGCGTTGTTATCGACTTCATAATCTGGAATGTCTAGGGTGTTATCACCCACGTAAAGAATGTTGCCACTTAAAATTAGCCGGAAGTCTACATCGTCCCTAGCCATGCCAATAACTGTGGCGGTGTAATCATTTAAAGGTGCAAAAACATCAGCTTCTTCGTTTGTCCATGGGGTGATCCAGTTTTTCAAGGTGACGTTATAGAAAGCCGGATTATCCATAGCTAAATAGGCCGCTTCTTGGGTTTCTCCTTGTTCAATGAGGTTGCTCATCTGTTCAAGGGTGCTTGAGGTTGCTGGCACGCCGGTTAAACGATCGTGCATTCGCTGAGCTTGTTCAGTGGGGCCGGCCATAGCACTCAAATGGCTGACGATAAACATTAAGGGCGCTAATATTATAAAGCGAGTCCTTTGAAGTTGAGGAAAAAAACGATACTTCCCCTTTTGTGATAGAACTGTTTCCAAGCTGGCACTCCTTAATACGATACACTTAAAAATAGTCGAATTTGCCAGCTAGGGTAAATATGACAGTCTACTAATGGGTGTTAATTTTAATACCCAAATACTTTTCAAAAACACAACCGCAAGGAAGGTGAAGGCTCTTACTAGGGTGTTTTAATTTAAATCAGCTTTGCGGACTCTTTTAATATAGCAAAGAGTATAAAACCAAGTTATTGATCTTAAATTAGATAGCAGTTTTTGGGCCAGTGCTGAAACTAAAGGCATATGGCGTAGTTGTTTGTTTATTGCGGGGGTTAAAAACAGAAATTTTGTATTCATCGGACTACACAAAAGTTTCTAGTAATTAAAGTAATCATATTGCTGTATGAAAAAGTAAAGTAAAAACAGTAAGGTAGCGCAACTTAAGCATGAGATAAATAGCGTGTTGAATCTGCGACACTAAGAATACAATTAGGTTGTTATCGGCTTTTTAACACTTTTTTGTGCCTTAATGTTAATCAATCTAATACAGCTAAGGTATTAAAAAGTATCACTATGCATCAATACTTAAATTGTTTTATTCATCACTTAATGAAACAATTTAGTCCATGGAATACCGTTGAATTGCAATTCAAACTAAATTGACAGACTGATGTATTGACGGGTATTAGCAAGTTGTCGTGAAGCAGAGACAGTTTAAACTTGATTGTTAACGATGGATAATTGATATCTTTTAGTTCTTAAGAGCTTAAGTAAAATAATTAACACTCTAATCCGGTTGTGAAGCGTGAGTTTCCAACTCGTTAAGGTTCAACGATATTTATGCCACGTAGTTTTAATCACATTACAACAGGATTGATCCGCAAAGCCGTATTTTTAACGGTTATGTGCGCATTTGTAAGTAGCTGTGGTTCCGATGACCTCTTGGTTACTTCTTCTCAAGAGCCTGATCCTGTGGTTCTCGATATCCCTATCGCGTATGTTAAACGGGCTTTACCTTTAGACGAAGATGGCTTGTTAATTACCGACGATTTAAGACAGCCGTTCGAGTTTTTACCTGGAGCCGCTTTGTACATTAAACCTCGGGCTTCCGCCAGTGTTGAAGAAACCAATATCACTGACCGCGCTTTTTATACCCCAGAACAAATTGAACAAGCCACAGAGCAAACTCCTTTAGGGGGATACGATGTAAAAGATGTGGATGTGTCTTATGACTCGGAACGTTTAATCTTTGCCATGCGCGCCCCAGAAATCGAAGATGCGGATGATGATGAGCAGCCCACTTGGAATATTTGGGAATATAATCGAATTACCGATGAATTACGCCGAGTCATCAGTTCTGATATTCAAGCCGAAGAAGGTCAGGATACCGGACCAACCTATTTGCCCGATGGTCGAATTGTGTTTAGCTCAACTCGTCAGGCGGGTAATCAAGCTATTTTATTAGACGAAGGCAAACCCCAATACCAAGGGTTAGATGAAGGCTTGGATGAATATGCATCAGTAATCCATGTGATGGATAGTGATGGTACTAACATACAACAAATATCCTTCAATCAGAGTCATGATTTAGATCCCGTAGTGCTCACCAATGGTAAAATTCTGTTTAGCCGTTGGGATCAGGCGGGTAACAACAACAGCATCAATCTTTATCAAATGAACAGTGACGGCTCTGGCTTAGAAATTTTATATGGCCGACACAGTCATGTCAGTGAACGCTCAGATCAACTTTTGCAGTTTGTTAAAGTTCGCGAATTACAGGATGGCAACATTTTAAGCGCCATCCGTCCCTTTGATAGCGACGCCATAGGCGGGGACTTTGTTAGCATTGATTACCTAAATTACATCGATAATAGTCAAGGAATCGCGTCCCAGTCTAGTTTGTCTGGTCCAGCTCAAACCCCAGCATTATTTGATAATATTGTGATTGACGGCAGCCTCTCATTAGGCGGGCGTTTTGCCTCGGTTTACCCCCTTTGGGATGGTAGTGAGCGGGTTATTTTTAGTTGGAGTCAATGTCGCGTTTATGATCCTGAACAAGAAGTGGTTGTCGGTGAGTCGGTTGAACGGAAAATTTTACCTTGTGATGACAGTCATCTAGATAATCCCGATATTGAAGAAGCACCGCTGTTGTTTGGTCTGTGGATGTATGACGGTATTGAAAATACTCAGCTACCCATAGGTGTGCCCGTTGAAGGTGAAATGTACACTGAAGCTGTGGCAATGGGAGAACGTGCCTATCCGGCCAGTGCACAAATTGCAGATGAATATGAACAGGCATTAGCCGATGAAAATTTAGCAAAAGTACACATTCGTAGTGTCTATGATTTTGCTGGCGTTGATACCTCTGCCCAAGGTATTGCTGCCATGGCAGACCCGACGCAAACGCCAGTATTAGCGCGTCCAGTACAGTTTTTAAGGGTAGTTAAGTCGGTGTCGATTCCCGATGATGAAGTAAAAGATTTTAATGCTTCAGCTTTTGGTCGTAGCCGCACACAATTAATGCGCGAAATTATTGGTTATGTTCCTGTGCAGCCCGATGGTTCGGCGGTATTTGAAGTGCCAGCAAATTTACCTTTGGCACTGAGCCTAGTGGATATTGATGGCAAACGTGTTGGTGCCCGTCATCAAAACTGGTTACAGTTTGCCCCAGGTGAGGTTAAAACTTGTAATGGTTGCCATACCCAGCAAAGTACATTACCCCATGGTCGTTTGAGTGCCGAAGCGGCATCCATTAATTTTGGTGCAACTGCAACCGGAGTACCTTTTCCGAACACCAATCCGGTATTATTTGCCGATTTAGGCGAAACCATGGCGCAAACCGCCGCGCGGATTAATGGCGTAGACTATCCTCAGCCCGACCTTGAATTTAATGATATTTGGACTGACCCTGCCATCGCGACCCCTGCCGATTCATTTACTTATTCCTATGCTGATTTATCTTCCCCTTTGCCAATTAGCACAGCTTGTGCAACAAATTGGACGAGCCTTTGTCGGATTCAGATTAATTACCCTGAATCTATTCATCCTATTTTTGAGGTAACACGACAAGTGTTTGCCGATGATGGTCTGACGGTAATCGAAGATAATACCTGTGTGAGTTGTCACTCGCCAACAGATGAAGCTGAGATGTCTCGCGTACCCATTGCCCAGCTAGATTTGAGCGGCACAGCATCAACGGAGAACCCTGATTATCTGACTAGCTATCGAGAGCTGATGTTTGCTGATCTTGAGCAAGAGTTGCTCGAAGGAGCCATAGTCGATCGTTTGGTTCAAGTATTTGATGGTAATGGCGATCCTGTTTATGAACGAGATGAAGACGGCGAGTTAATTTTAGATGCCGAAGGTAACCCTATTCCCATCTACCAAACGGTGACAGTGGCCAATACTCTAAGCACCAATGGTGCGCGCAGTAGTACAGCCTTTTTCAGCTTATTTGAAGCTGGTGGCAGCCATCAAGGTTGGTTAACGCAATCTGAGCTGAAACTAATCGCTGAATGGCTGGATATTGGTGCGCAATACTATAATAATCCCTTTGCAGCTCCGGCAGATTAATAGATGGACAGTATGGCAAAGTGGATCGCCCTGATTGGGTTAGTGTTAATGTACAGTACGGCAAATGCCGAAACGCAATTTCCTGAAGTTCAGGTAGTTGAACCTTATATCGATATGCGAACAGGACCTGCGGTTGGCTATCCCATTTTTCACGTGGCTGAAAAAGGTGAATGGATAAGTATTCTTAAACGTCGCACAAGTTGGTTTAAGGTTCGCACCGAAAAAGGCAAAGAAGGTTGGGTGTCACTGGATCATCTCAGACTAACCGTCAGCAGTGCAGGTGAGCCTGTACAGATTGAAGATGGCAGTTTTAGTAGTTACCAAAATCGTGACTTTGAATTAGGTGCCAGCGGCGGCTCGTTAGAAGGGGTGCCATCCTTAAGTATCTATGGTGCTTGGGTGGTAACCGAAAATCTTGCGGCCGAAGTCAGTTACAGTCAAGCACTAGGTGACTTTTCTGAAAACCAATTTGGATTGCTAAGTGTGACTCATACCACTTTTCCTGAGTGGCGATTATCACCGTATTTTCGTCTTGGGTTTGGACAGATAAAAACTAAACCGCGAGCGAATTTAGTGCAATCTGGTGAAGAAACGCGAACCAACGATTTATTGGTGGGGGGAATTGGTGTGCGCTATTACCTAGCACAGAATTTTGTGGTGAAATTTGAATATCAAAACTTACTTGCGCTAACCGAGCGTGATGAAAATGAGGAGCTTGAAGAGTGGAAACTCGGATTTGCAGTTTTTTTCTAGGAGCCATGTTAATTAGTGCAAGCAACTTAGCGTTTGCCCAAGCTGACAATAGAGCCTCAGTGCAAAATGTGATTGAGCCTGATCTAAAGCGTAGAGACATAAACGAGTCGAGCATTGATACCGAAGATTTCGAAATTGGGTTGTTTGCTGGGGTGATTAGTATTGAAGACTTTTCGTCTAGTTCATTAGTTGGTGCACAACTAACTTATCACATCAACGAAGATTTTTTTGTGGAAGCTAGTTACGGTCAAGCTACTGCTGGGGAAACAAGCTTTGAACTGCTCAGTGGCGGTGCGCCTTTTCTAACTGAGGACGAGCGTGAATATAGTTTTTATGACCTTTCGCTGGGTTATAACCTCAATGGCGAAGTATTCTTAAGTAGCGATTGGGTATTTAATTCAGCAACTTATTTTACATTAGGCGCAGGTAGTACAGAATTCGGCGGTGATAATCGTTTCACCGTCAGTGTAGGCGCAGGATATCGGTTGTTATTAACTGACTATTTTGCAGTACATGTGGGGGTAAAAGACCACATTTTTAATAGTGAAATTATTGGCGAAGAAAAAACCACGCACAACATCGAGTATGGACTCGGTGCTAGGTTTTTCTTTTGAGCCTAATAAATAACAGAATATTTGACGGAGTATTGTCATGAATTCAAAACCTTTATCTAACTTTGTATTATTGTTTATCGCGGTAATGTCGTTAACCCTATTAACCGCCTTTACGGCCGGTGCTGCTGAGCTGCAATCAGCTCCAGATTTCACCTTAAAAAGTAACAGTGGTGAAAATTTACGGCTCGAAGAGCAGCAAGGGAATGTGGTTATCGTGAACTTTTGGGCTTCATGGTGTGCCCCTTGCCGAGAAGAATTGCCGCACTTTGATGCAATGCAAAAAGAATATGAAGATCTAGGGTTTACGGTTTTAGCAGTGAATGTCGACGAATATCCAGAAAAAGCCAATAACTTACTGAATGATATTCCCGTTAGCTTTCCAGTATTGTTTGATAATCTTGATAAAGTCAGCAAACTTTATGATGTAAGAGCTATGCCCACTACAGTCATTATTGACCGTGATGGCAACAAACGTTTAACCCATTATGGGTATAAAAGTGGCGATGAGGCTAAGTACAAAGAAGTCGTTAAAGCGCTACTTAGAGAGTAATTAATTACTGCAGCATATAGCTAATTTTAGAAAATAACTTAGAAGGATTGACGATGAAAAAACAACTGCTTAAATACAGCATGACTGGGTTAATCGTCACCTGCGTGTTGTTGGTCAGCGGCTGTGCAACGTCTATTGAACCATGGGTCAAACCCTATGAACGTGATAATTTGGCGGATCCTATTATGAGCGCAAATCGCAATCCTGTTTCCTCTAGTTATACCATGCACGCTTTCCAAGCGCGCGAAGGTGCTCGGGGCGCAGAAGGTGGTGCCGGTGGTGGTTGTGGATGCAACTAGAGTGAACATAGCTATGAACCCAACCAAGTTAGTTTTATTCACGCTTTTCCCGCTTCTGCTGGTGTTTTCATTTAACAGTACCTCAGCAGTGTTGCCTCAAGAGCGAGCAGATGTGATGTATCACTCTTACGAAGGGGATGGCATGTCTATTGATGGTCCATCGGTTTTGGTGCGCAAACAAATAGGCAATAAAGTATCTGTATCTGCAAACTATTATGTGGATACGATTTCTGGCGCGTCCATTGATGTATTAGCCACTGCCAGTGCTTATGAAGAAGAGCGTACAGAGCATAGTGTGGGAGTTGACTTCCTGCATAATAAGACGCTAATGAACCTTAATTTCACTAGTAGTTCTGAAAACGATTTTGAAGCACGTTCGATTCATTTTGGTATATCTCAGGACTTTTTCGGTGATCTTACTACTTTAAGTATGGGCTATTCGAAAGGGTGGGATGAGGTCGGTAAACGTGGTGATGAGAATTTTCTAGAGGAAGCTGAGCGTCAACAATTTCAGTTTGGCTTAACTCAAGTGCTAACCAAAAATATGATCCTTGGTATTAATTTTGAGAATATTTCCGATGAGGGCTACTTAAATAATCCCTATCGTTCCGTTCGTTATATTGATCCCACTGCCGATCGAGGATATCGTTTCGAAACCGAGGTTTATCCGAATACGCGTACGAGTAATGCGGCTGCCATTAATCTAAATTATTATTTACCTTACCGAGCGAGTATTTACGGGGAAGCGAGAATATTTTCAGATACTTGGGGAATTGATGCGAATACTTACAAACTCGGCTATATCCACACCTTTGGTGATAACTGGATCTTAGATCTGCGGATTAGGCAATACCAGCAAGGTAATGCTGATTTTTATCAAGATTTATTTTCTCGCAGCGCAGAATTTAACTTTCGTGCCCGCGATAAAGAAATGAGTTCTTTCAAAAATACCTCTATTGGACTGAGCGTGACCTATGAATACCGGTTTTCTCAAAGTTCATGGCTGGAAAAAGGGACATTAAATTACGAGTTAGATCATTTGCGTTTCCAGTATGATGATTTTAGAAATGTTTTGGCTGATGCCCCCGTTGGCGAAGAGCCGTTATTTGAATTTTCTGCCAATGTGACACGTTTGTATGTGTCATTTTGGTATTAGGCGACGAGATGATACCGATGAAATTACGCACTTTTATGCTAACAGTTTTGTTGTGCACCCTTGCCGGGAATACCAGCGCACAACAAGCTGACGGCAACGAACAACAAACAGTGGCAAAACAATTACAGCAATTGAGAAAAGAAGTTATTGCCCTTAATCGAGATCTATTTGTACTTGAAGAAGATTTACTTTTTCCCTCTAGCACTCAAGTAGTCGTCTACCTTTCGGTGGATGTGGGTACTTACTTTAAGTTGGATGCAGTAGAGCTGAAAATAGATGACCAAGTGGTTACTGAATACCTGTACACAGACCGTCAAGTTGATGCCCTTTATCGTGGCGGCGTACAGCGTCTACATATTGGCAATTTGGCTCAAGGGGAACATCAAATTAGTGCGTTTTTCATTGGGCTAGGGCCAGAGGGACGAGAATACAAACGAGCAACTAGCTTAACCTTTAGTAAAGACAGTGACGCTAAAGCGCTGGAATTAAATATCAATGACGCAACTGGCAAACAACAACCTGAGTTCGTAGTGGTAGAACTTTAGTGACTGGAATTTTGCCAAATGCGTAAAGGGTATTTAGTCCTACGAAATTCTTTGTTATCAGTTGGTACTTGGCTAATGCTAAGCAGCCCCGCTTTGTCGACACAAAAATGTGATACCGCTATAATCGACAAAGCCTATCAAGAAGTGTTGTATTTTTACTTTCAACAGGATTTTTACCAAGCTTTAACCCAATTTGAAATACTCCAACAAGCCTGTCCCAATTCGTTATCAAACATTAGCCAACCTGGAGTTGATCCTAACCTACTTAAAGGTGGCATTAGCTTAGCTTATGGTTTGGACGAGCAAGCTGCAGATATCTTTAATCGATTATTAAGTACAACAGCCCCGCTAAACACCCAAACCCAAGTCTGGTTCTTGTTAGGCAAAACCTTCTTTGACAAACAGCAATATCAAACTGCCGCCAATATTTTGAACAAAATCACAATTGATAACGCAGATGAGTATTTGCATACAAAAGACAAAGACCAATGGTTGTATATGCAGAGCCAACTGTTTAATTGGCAGACTACCCAATCTATTACCGCTGCGCGAGACAATAGCTATTGGTTAGGGGAGTTATCGGAAGACTCAGTTTATCGACAATATGTAATTTATAATCAAGGGTTACATCAATTGCAAAGCAATCAATATTCTACGGGCGTACAAACGTTAGAGCAGATTGGTTTATCTGATAAAAGTTTTTTAGACAGTTTTTTGGATAGCTGGTGGTCACCATTAGATCTTGTGGACCAATCAGAAAACGAGGCGCTGCGTGACCGTGCCAATCTAACCATTGGTTATGCACACCTTAAAAATCAACAAGCATTGGATGCATTAGAGGCATTTAATCGGGTTCGCCTAGATAGCTTAGACTCAGACTCCGCACTACTTGGTTATGGTTGGGCTGCAGCCCAAAGAGAAGAATATCAAATTGCTTTATCAGCTTGGCAACGCTTGCAACAACAGCCCCGTAGTAACGAATATGTGATGGAATCATATTTAGCCTCAGCTTATGCATTTGAACAGGCTTTTGCACCCACTCAGGCGTTAGAAAATTTACAGTTAGGATTAAAGCGATTTGCTTCAGAAAAACAATTGTTGCGTGCCAAACAACAGGAAATCAATGACCAGTATTTTATTCAGTTAGCCAAATTAAAAGACTGGTCAGAGCAAATACCTTCTCACTTATCATCGATCATGCTTAGTAGCGCGTTTCGAAATCAAATGGCATGGCTGGAAGAGAGTTTAACTCATCAAAAGCGCTTTGAACGTTGGCAACAGCAGCTGAATACCTTTAGTTTGATGTTAGATGAAAGGCAACAAGAAGCACAGTTAAGACAACAGACCCTGAAAAACAATGATTTATTATCTAAGCTGCAAGATTACCAATTATTACGGGATAAATTGCGGGCTAGGTTAGCTGCCTCAGCCGATGAGCCACGTATTTTAGCCGACCAGCAAGAACTGGACTGGCAATCTCGCTTAGAACGGGCGAAACAGCGACACAAAGACATCAGTGAAGCTTGGTTGAGCTTAAATAATAAACCATTGAAGCCCCTGTATGTGGCTCGTTTAAAACGTCTAGAGGGAATTATGCTGTGGAATGCCTCTGAATCTTATGCAAAAAGGCGTTGGCAAGCACAGAAACTGTTGAATGAGGTAGATGAGTTAATTGCGCAAACCACACAACAGCAAACACAACTCATGGAGCAATTGAACCAAACACCTGAATACCCAGTGCAACGACAACGTATTGCCGATCTTCAACAAAACCTTGAGTTGCAACAACAGCGTAATCAATCTTTACAGAGTCAACATTTAGCCAATTTAAATGAGCTGTTTGTGGAACAGATAGAACAACAAATTGCCCATCTGGATAGCTATGAATTACAGGCTAAGTTAGCGGTTGTTAGGCTAAACGATAAGGCGTATAGAAAAGCCGAAGCCGATCGACAGGGGGCAAAACAATGACCCGTCGTGTTGATTGCCGTTCACAGTTATTTTCAGTGTATTTGCTACGCTCTTTTATTCTGCTTTTTAGCTGCTTCTATTTAGCTGCCTGTGCGGGCCTGTTCGACGAACCGCCAGCATCCACCCCAGTGGAAAAGCGCAAAACACTGGGTGAGTTTTATTTCGAGCCGGTCTCGTTAAATCACGACCCCTTACCGGATCAAGGACTTGAGACGTTACGTGATGCCTATGTGAATTTACTTTCTATCGTTGATGATCAGGAAACCATTAAAATCGTTCAATATCGTTTAGCTGACTTAGAAGTGTTGTTAGCTGAGCAGCAACAGGAAGTTGGTACTGCCCCCGTAGACAGAGGCGTCTACGACTTAGCGATTGCTCAATACCAATCTATTTTAGAGCGCCATCCTGAACAAAAGGAAAATGCAGAAGTACTTTACCAGTTAGCCAAAGCCCATGATTTACAAGGTGAATCAGAACAAAGCTTGCAGGTTATTGATGAACTTTTGCATCAATATCCGAATACACTTTATTTAGCTGAGTTGCAGTTTAGACGGGGTGAAATTCTGTTTAATAATCAAGACTATGTTGGGGCGGTTCAGGCTTATCATATTGTACTTGAACAAGGTCCAAATACGGATTATTTCATGACCTCCGCTTACATGTTGGGGTGGAGTTATTTCAAACTGGATCTTTATGAAGATGCGTTATTTGCCTTTACTGAGCTACTTGATCAAAAACTACCGAACAGTGTAATCGACTCGCAGATGTTGAGACAGTTGAATGCCGAAGAGCAACTGGAAAGGTTGCCGGTGGGAGAAAAGCGCATAGTCAATGACAGTATCCGTATTATGGCCCTGCTGTTTTCTTACCAAGGGGCTGAACAAAGTTTAAAAGCTTTTTATGAGCAAGCGGGAGAGCGTCACTATGAGAATTTACTTTACGATCGTTTAGGCCAACAATTTTTAAACGAAGATCGCTTTCGAGATAGTGCCTTGGTGTATCGCGGCTTTACGGATGTTCACCCTGAACACAATCAAGCGCCAGTATTTGCAGTAAAACAAATTGATGCCTACATTCTGGGGGAGTTTCCCACTTTAGTACTGCCAGCAAAACAAGATTTTGTTGATCAATATGGGATTAACGGGCCTTTTTGGAAGCAATGGGGACAACTGATCCAAGAAGAGGTTAAACCTTTCCTAAAAAGCTATCTTCAAGAGCTGGCACAATATGAGCACAGCAAAGCCCAACTATTAACCAAGGCAGTTAATCAGCCCACGCCGGAACAGTTGGATAAGGTCGAGGACAATCGCCAAAAAGCACAAGCAGCTTATACTCAAGCGGCGAGTTTATATCGCGAGTTTATTGAAACCTTTCCCCATGATGACTTAACCCCGCAAATAACCTTTAACTTGGCGGAAAGTTTATTTGAAGCACAAAACTATCAACAAGCAATTATTGCTTACGAGCGATATGCTTACGAATACCTTAATGAACCTAAAGCTGCAGAAGCAGGTTATGCGGCGATTTTGGCATTTCGGGCACTGCGGGAAAGTCTAACGGATGAAACCTTGCAACAACAATGGCAGGATGAACAGCTTGCTAGCCAATACCAGTTTGTAAACCGCTTTGCTGACGATCCCAGAGCGGTTGATGTGCAATATGACAGCATGCAGCAATTATTTGACCTGCAGCGTTATTTGCCGGCAATTAGAAGTGCTGAAAATATTCTAGCTTGGCAGCCAGCAGTTAATGCCCAGCGTAAAATGGCCGGGCAACTCGTTATTGCTCATAGTGAGTTTGCTCTCCAGCAATATCAACAAGCTGAATTGAGCTATGAACAGATATTGGCGCAGTTAAATCAAAATGATCCCCGCTACAACGATATGCTCGAACGCTTAGCTGCAAGTATTTATAAACAAGCTGAAGCTAATTTAGCCAAACAATATGTCGCCTTGGCCATTGAGGACTTTTTACGGGTGATAGCTAAAGCTCCGGCAAGTAGCGCTAGAGTAAACGCTCAATATGATGCCGCCAGCTATTTAATGGAATTACAACAATGGTCAGAAGCTATTGGCTTACTTGAAGATTTTAGAGTGCGTTTTGCAACCCATCCGCTGGCTGAAAATATTCAAGATAAATTAATCTATGCCTATCAACAAAATCAGAACTGGTTGCCAGCGGCAGACGAGTTAAAACAGTTATGGCAAGCTAACCCAGATTCAGAAGAAGGTCGTGAAGCGCTGTATATTGCCGCTCAGTATTATCAAAAAGCTGATCAACGAGACGCGGCACTTGATACTTATCGAACCTATGCCCATCGTTATCCATTGCCATTTAATCAAGTCACTGAAGCACGTTTTCAAATGAGTGAATTTTATGCCCAAAGTAACGAGCAGAGTAAACGACGTTTTTGGCTGAAAAAGCTCATCCAAGGAGATGCACAAGCCAGTGATGATCGCACTGAGCGTTCACGCTATTTAGCGGCAATGGCATCCATGGTATTTGCCGAAGACAACGTGCAAGCCTTTAACCAGGTTAAATTATCTTTACCCCTAAATAAAAGCTTGAACAAAAAGCGTCAGGTGTTGGATAAGGCGTTGGCATCTTTGAATGCCACTTTGGATTATAAAATTGCCGAATTTAGTACAGTCGCTAATTTTAAAATTGGTGAAATATATGGCCAACTAGCACGGGATTTAATGGACTCAGAACGACCTAAGGGATTGTCTGAATTAGAGTTGGAGCAATACAATATTCTCCTTGAAGAACAAGCTTACCCATTCGAAGAACAAGCCATTAATATTCATGAAGCGAATATTCAGCGCACTTGGCAAGGTGTTTACGACCGTTGGGTAAAAGATAGCTTTGATGCCCTACGTAAGCTGTTGCCGGGTCGCTATAACAAACAAGAGCAGTTGTCGGAGGCCGCCAATGGAATATTCTAACCGTCAGTCAGCCAATGAGGGTGGCCGTTGGTCTGTTTTGTTGGTCCTCATGCTGTTTTTGTCCGGTTGTGCCAGCATGGATAGCTTGTTTAGCGCCCAATCAACAACGGATACCAGTTCACAGGATGTTGAGACTGAACAACAAGATAGCGGCATTGATGCCTCTCTTGAAGTGGTGCCATTGGATCCTATGCAGGCCAAGGTGTTAGCTTTAAGAGCAGCAACAAATTTATATCTATCAGGTTCCACACCAGTAAAAGCGTCAGTCAAATACCAGTTTGACCAAGCCCTTGCTGCTAAACAGGCAGGAAACCTTACGCTAGCCAAACAAATATTGGAAAAGTTAATTGACGATGAGCCTAAATTGTCCGGTCCTTGGGTGCAGCTCGGTGATCTCAACATGCTAGACTTTGCTGGCAGCCCAAATGGCGATCAAGAGCAAAAACAAGCCCATTTAGTAGCGGCTAAGGTAAATTATGAAAAGGCCATTAAGATAAATCAACATAACTACTTTGCCCACAATCGGTTAGCCAAAGTATTTCGAGAAATGGGCGATTTTGCCCAGGCTGAGCAACACTATCAATATGCGATTCAAAGTTATCCCGCCTATGACAATGCTTATTTAAACTTGGGAATATTGTATGATTTGTATTTAGGTAAAAAGCAGCAAGCTTTGGAAAACTATGAGCTTTATCAAGCATTGCAAGATAAGCCGAAAAGACAAGTTAGGGGATGGATTGCCGACCTAAAACGGCAGATAGCAAAGGTTCAAAATGGAGAGAATAAATGAAAATTGCAATCAGCCTGATAAGCTTTTCATTCATTAGTATTTTGAGTTCTGTTAGTGTGATGGCACAATCTGAGCAGCCGGTTTTGGATGCTGATCAAGCTACGCCAAAATCAACGCAAATTGTGACAGATGTAAATGGTAAAATACTGATCCAAGATACTATCCGCGGAAATAGGGAGCAACCACGAGTGTTATCAATTGTCCCTTGGCAACCTCCGCGAGATAAGGCATCCCTACCGAGCCCATTTGTAAAACGAATAGAGCAGGACTTTGTGCCCATCGATCGTGAAGAGTTTTCTCGTAAAGTGGAGCACTTTGAACGCGCCAGTGGCAAGAAATAAAAACTTAGCAGCTTAATTCCAAAGCAGATAAGTTATTAAATGTATTAACTGTGTGGATAATCCCATACGCTAAAAATTGACAGTAAAGCGTAGACTGTCGGTATTGCAAAATTAAGGTAAATTTATGGATATTATAGTTCGCTTCTTTCAAGAAGGTGGTTCCTTTATGTTTCCCATTGCTGTGGTTTTGGCATTGGGTATCGCTATCGCAGTAGAGCGCTACGTGTTTTTGAGCAACGCTAAAAAAACCAATCAAAAAGCGTTTAAATTAATCGAACCTATGTTGGAATCTGCTAACTACGAAGGCATTTTAACTTTCGGGAAATCTAACCGCGCGCCTATTAGCCGTATCATTGGAGCAGGTATCGCTAGAATGTCCTTGAGCCAACGTCGTGAAGATATTGAATACGCCATGGAAGAAGGGTTAATGGAGACAACACCCCGTTTGGAGAAGCGCACGGCTTATTTAGCAACCTTAGCAAACATATCTACTTTGTTAGGTTTGTTGGGTACCATTATTGGTTTGATAGCTGCGTTTTCAGCGGTTGCCACTGCGGATCCTTCCGAAAAGGCTAGTTTGCTTTCACAAAGTATTTCAGTGGCCATGAACACCACAGCATTTGGTTTGATTGCCGCTATTCCGTTGTTAGCTTGTCATTCCATATTACAAACCAAAACTACTGAGATTATTGATAGCATGGAAATGGCTGGGGTGAAGTGTTTAAACACTTTGATGGGACGCCAAGCCATTTCTAGTCGCTCTCGTGACACGGATTAATTTCAGATGTTAGGCAGAAAAAAACGTCTGCAAAAGCAGGATGCTGAATTAGATATCACCTCATTTATGAACTTGATGATCGTGTTAGTACCTGTGTTACTTATGATGATGGTATTTTCACGGATCACTGTGTTAGAGCTGACATTACCAGAGCTCGGTGAGGCATCTGAGCAAACTGATTTGGATGAAAAAGACAAACAGTTGGAAATTGTAGTGCGTCAATCCGGCCTCGAAGTGTTTTATCCCCAAGGTTACTTGGTTAAAGCGATTCCAAATATAGAACAAGAGTATGACTACGAAGCGTTGCAATATGTTCTAAAGCAAATTAAACAAACGCTTAAAAACCAACAATTAGAAAAAAATCAGGCCACTTTATTATTGGAACAAGATATACCTTACCAAGTCATTGTGGCGTTAATGGATACCACCCGATCTTATGACGAGGTGGTAGTGGCTTCTGTGGTACAGGCTGAACTCTTTCCGCAAATTTCACTGGGTGACGCGCCATTAGAAGACGTTTCTAACCCCACTGATCAAACCCCATAACAGAGGATAAGCGATGAAAAAATCAGTACGCGCCTCTCGTATGGAGAGACACCATAAACGCATGGCGCAAACCTCAAAACTCAGTTTAGTGTCTTTAATGGACATTTTTACTATTTTGGTGTTTTTCTTAATGTTTAATGCCTCAGATGTACAGGTTTTACAAACTGATAAAAGCGTTAAATTACCCGAGTCTAGTGCAGATACCGCGGCACAAGAGACTTTAATATTGTTGGTTAATGCTGAGCATATTTTATTACAAGGTCAAAAAATGGCGGACGTAGTAGAAGTGATGGCTCAGGCAGCAGATATTATTCCGGCGCTGGAAAAAGAATTAACTTATCAAAAGAACCGCACTAAAATCATCGCGGTTGAGTCGAATGAAGAAGAGGATCCTAACGAGATTGCGCGGGCAATTACGATAATGGGTGATCAAGCCATACCTTACAGTTTGCTTAAAAAAATAATGCAAACATGTGCGCAAGCTGGATATACCAATATCTCTTTGGCGGTTGAGCAACAATTACCTGCGCAGGGGGAGCAATGAGCACCCTAAGTCATAACCCGTTCAGAAGTCAGTTACCTTGGTCCTCCAGCGAACAAGAAAATAAACGTTTTAATAAACTCACCATCGCGATTTTAGCGGTAACCTTGGTGTTGGCGTTAATCGTCAAATTGCAGCAATTGCCAGAACAAACGCGAGAGGAAAAAGAGCGTGTTCCTCCCCAACTTACACGAATTATTGAAGCTCAAAAAGTTGAGCCGCCTAAACCCATAGAACCGCCAAAGCCTATTCCGGATGAGATCCCTGAAGTTAAGAAAGAACCAGAAAAAGTAAAACCTGAACCTCCAAAACCAGAAAAAAAGGCGGAAAAACCTCAGGAAAAACCCAAACCTAAAGTCGAGGTAGAAAAACCAACGGACGCCGAGTTAGCCAATCAAGCTAGGGAAAAAGCCAGTCAAAGTGGTTTGTTACAGTTTACCGATGATCTAAACAGTATGCGTGAGCAAGCCAATATTAATAATTTGGCAGATACTGAAATGATCCAAGGTGCAGGCAAAACCAACGAACAACAACGGGCTTTTGTGGGCAAAAAGGTTGCAGATAAAAGTGGTGGCTTAAATACCAGTGATTTATCCAGCGATGTGGGCGCGAGAGGCCAATTAGCCGGTCGCAAAACCACAGAGTTCGATGCTCCTAATGAAGGTTTAGCTTCCTTGGCCGCTAAAGAGTTGGTTACCGAAGATACTGTATTGGGAAGCCGAGATATTGAATCGATTCGTAAAGGTTTTGATGTCAGTAAAGGCGCTTTGTACACCATTTATCGTCGGGCCCTACGAGATGATCCAAGCTTGCAAGGTAAAATTACAGTCAACTTGGAAATTGCGCCAGACGGATCTGTTAGCAAAGTGAAGTTGGTATCCAGTGAATTGGATTTTCCAGAGCTGGAAGAAAAGCTACTGAATCGGATTCGTTTGATTAACTTCGGCGCCGATCAAGTCACCGCCACCATTTTGGATTATTCCCTCGATTTCTTCCCGTTCTAATACATCCCATGTAGCACGGGCTTTAGCCCGTGGGAAATAGCCTAAGGCAAATAACCACGGCATAAATGCCGTGCTACAGGTTTTATCACCCATGGAAAA
>NZ_JBGOSE010000021.1:0-44914 GCF_041538045.1 Aliiglaciecola sp. SL4
TTGTAGCACGGCATTTATGCCGTGGACAATATTAGTTAGCTGTATATTGTTTCCAGTTGTCGCCTAAATATAGCTTTAACAACTTTTCAGGGGCTTTGGGTAATTCAACACTCAATAGTAACCCTGGTGTATCATTGAAATTTCCATCTATCCCCAAACAGTGAAATTTTGCGCCGAGCTTTAAGTAATGCTTGGCTAAAATTGGAATGTCTTTTCCATCACTCTCGATTGCCGCCAAAAGTGTGGTTAAATGTGTCGATAAATCATGTTCTTTTGCAAAATCCAAAATTTCCGGGTGAGGAGCAAAGTCGAATTTTTTGTGGGGTGTGACTTTATCGGTTGGCGTGACTAAGGCCTCCTCAATTAATGCAACCGAGCGAGGGTTGTATAATTTACTCAAGGAAACTGTGCCATATAACGTGCGGTAATGAGGAAACTTACAAACAAAAGCGCCAATCCCTCGCCATAATAAAAATAGTCCTTGAAAGCTTTTTTGATATTCAGGTATTAAAAATGATCTGCCCAATTCAAGGCAAGGCTGCTGCTGGTTCACAAACTCCGAAGAAAAGTTAAACATACGTGCCAAATACAACTGCGATATATCACCGTGCTCAAGAAGTTTATCGGTTTGCCCCATTCTATATGCACCAATAATTTTTTGGCTTTTATTGTTGATAACAAATAACTGGGTATAAGTGGCATCAAACTCATCTGTATCTATCGGTTCTCCGCTGCCTTCATTGTGCTGACGGAACACTAACTCTCGTAATCTTGCTATTTCAAATACGGTTTTGGGAAGTTGTTGTTGATAGCCGTAATAAACTGAATACTCTTTGTGAACCAACAAACATTGTTCTTTAGGAAGTACTTCTAACTCCTGCGCAATGTCTTGCCAAGGTGTTTGCTTAGCTAATGGTGCGAGTTGCACACTTTGATCTTCAGGCCAGGTCATACTCCATAAAGGATCTTGGGAGTAGCTTTGAATTCTGCACAGTGCTGCGTGCTGTTTGCTATTGGCAACTTTATAGGTGTTAGGTTTTACTAGTGAACCACAACTAACTTTTATTTTAGTGTTGTTTTTATTCAGTAATTCTCGCGCCAACATGAACAGCCTAAACCGAAAATAGACTCGACCTAAACGATAAAACAAAGGGCTGTTTTGACCGCTGACAAAGATCGGTAGAAATTGTGCCTTCGATGAATCAATGAGTTTACCAACAATGCGATTCCAAGAATGCTCACTAATGCGCTTTTTGTCACCTTGATAGTAAGCCACACGTCCGGCAGGGAAGATCAAAACAGCACCACCTTGCTTAACGTGTTTTATACTTTTTCGAATGGAGGGGCCATTTCGCGGATCGCGCTCAGACAAAGGGTTGGTGAATATAAAATAGTCCTTCAACTCCGGAAAAAGTTTTAACCCTTGATTGGCCAAAACCTGAAGATCTGGACGGATTTGACCAATTAGTAAACACAATATTACACCTTCTATACCGCCGAAAGGGTGATTGCTCGCAATAACTAATGGTCCGGAGTGAGGAATGTTTTTTTGAACAGAGTCGCCACCCAATACTTCAATATTGAGTATCTGTAGTAATTTTTCGGCAAATTCTGATTTTTCAAGGCCTTGCATTTGATGACGCTTATAAAGCGCATCCATTTTCTTGACGCCCACAATGTGGTCTAACATTTTTAAAGTTAGGGTGAGCGGGCCTTTTTTTTGCTCAACAAGGTTAGCAAGACTAATAGATGTCGACACCTGATGCTGCATATTTTCAGTTATTCTCAACAACGACAATTAATCTTTACCTTATAACAGAAGCTATTTATGCAATGCAAAAGATTATTTTTACTATTTTTCGGGCATAATAGGGGGAAGATTTAGCTTAAACTCTGACTACAGGCCAATGATGAATAAAATTACGATAACTGCCCCAGATGATTGGCACTTGCATTTCCGTGATTATGACATGTTAGGGGAAACGGTTCCTGCCACCGCTAGGTGTTTTAAACGCGCGATTGCGATGCCGAATTTAGTGCCGCCTATAATCACCGCTAAAATGGCAATGGATTATAAATCACGTATTCTCGCAGCTCGACCTGAAGGTAGTGATTTTCAACCACTCATGGTGCTTTTCTTAACCAACGAAACCAGCAAGCAAGATATTATTGACGCTAAAAACGCCGGTGTAGTGGCAGCTAAACTGTATCCCGCCGGTGCTACGACCAATTCTGACTCAGCCGTTGCTGGCATTGAAGCTTTGTATCCGGTTTTCGAAGAAATGGCTCAGCAGAAAATGCTTTTGTTAATCCATGGTGAAGTCACACAGGACCACGTGGACATTTTCGACCGGGAAAAAGAGTTTATCGACCAACATCTTACAAAAATTGTTGAACGCTTTGCCCACTTAAAAATAGTATTTGAACATATTACTACCTCCGACGCTGCAGCATTTGTATTGCAAAGTTCTGAGAATGTTGCAGCAACCATTACCCCGCAACATTTATTGTTGAACAGAAATGATTTGCTAGTGGGCGGTGTTCGTCCTCATAACTTCTGTCTACCGGTACTTAAGCGTAATACTCATCAGCAGGCCCTTAGAAAGGTCGTAGCGAGTGGTTCTAAAAAGTTCTTTTTAGGTACGGACTCTGCACCCCACGAAAAACATAGAAAAGAGTCAGCATGCGGATGCGCAGGCTGTTACAGTGCTTGGAGCGCGCTAGAATTATACGCACAAATTTTTGATGACTTGGGAGCCATTGATAAGCTCGAAGGTTTTAGTAGCCATTATGGTGCTGATTTCTATGGGCTAGCACGTAACACCCAAACGGTTACTCTAGTCAAAGAAAAGTGGCAAATTCCTGAACAAATAATCCTTCCCAATGGAAACCCAATCGTACCGTTTTTTGCAGGACAAACGGTTGATTGGAAATTAGAAAACGTGTAGCGATGCGATTAACACGAGCACTCTGTTCATTAAACGTACTCTCGATAACAATGAATAGAATTTTAATATTGTTATTTAGTTTGAGTAGCAGTGCGTTGTTTGCCCAATCCTCAAAAGAATTTTGGGTGTTAGCTTATCCTGAACCGCCTTTTATCGAACAGACGGAAAAAGGACAGGTAACAGGCTTATTGGTTGATGAAGTGAATGGAATTTTGGCGACCGCGGGGATTAGACAGCAAATTCTTCTTGCCCCGTGGAAACGTCTTGAGCAAGAAGCAAAGGTGAAAGCTAATGTTTTGGCTTTTGCGTTAACTCGTACAATCGAGAGGGAAGATAGTTATCACTGGATAACCCCTCTTACTGCCAATGTGTATTCAGTTTATAGTCCGCACAAACAACTTAAACCTTTAAATAGTCTTGAACAATTATCAGAGTTTGACTCCATAGCGGTATTGGAGAATGATGTTCGTCACAAAATACTGCAGGCGCAAAATGCCAAAAATATACATGTATATTCAAACTGGTCAGATGCAATTGATAGCGTTGTAAATAAACAATCCAGCGCGATATTTTTTTCCGACGCAGGAATGCAGTATTTTTGCCGCGAGCAAGGGAAAGGCTGCAATCAGTTTGAGCGTGTATTTATGTATGGAAAAACTGTAACTTATCTCACCTTATCAAAAGTGGGGACAAATTCAGAGTTGGTAAATAGATTGAAAAGAGCGGCAAATCACTATAAGCGCTCAGACGCATTTAAACTAATTTCTAAAAATTGGCTAAAGCAATACCAAAACTTGCCTATTCCTATGCATATGGAAGACGGTGTACTTAATTTGTGGAATAAATAATCGGACCTGACTATGAGTAAACTTGTTAGTTATCAAAATCAAGAATCTTATGCCCTAATCACTATTGATAATGGCAAGCCCAATGCGCTTTCTCCTGATGTCATTGAGCAAATTAATTTGTGTTTAGATAAAGCAGAGAAAAATCAAAAAGTAGTGGTGTTAACTGGCAAAGCAGGTATGTTCTGTGCGGGTTTTGATTTAAGTGTGATGAAACACAGTCATGAGTCAGCCGTGGAGCTTGTGAAGAGGGGCTCATTGCTGTCAAAACGGTTATTGTCCTTTCCTACTCCGGTCATAGCGGCCTGCTCTGGCCATGCGGTGGCTAAGGGAGCATTTCTTTTATTATCAACCGATTATCGTATTGGAATCGATGGCGATTTTAAAATAGGTTTGAATGAGGTGGCTATTGGAATGACCATGCACCAAGTGGGTATCGAGCTGGCGCGCAATCGATTAACCCCTCGTTATTTTAATCGTTCTGTCATTAATGCGGAAATCTTTAACCCTGGACAGGCACTAGAAGCTGGGTTTTTAGACTTGGTCGTGAAACCCAAAAAATTCGAAAAAACCGTTAATAAAGTTGCCTTTGCCATGGCTTCATTAGATCTAAAATCCCATCGAGCAACTAAACTAAAAGCAAGAGCTGAACATTTAGCGAACTTAGAAAGCGCTATTGAGATAGATCTCAACAGTTCATTGTAACTATTTATAACACTTATTTTAAAGAGAGCACATTAGTGACCCAATTTTCTTCTTTGCCATTAAAACCTGAACTTGTTAGTAATTTGGAAACCCTTGGATTTGAGGGGATGACCGAAATTCAACAACAAAGTCTACCGAAAATTCTGGCAGGCAAGGACGTCGTCGCAAAAGCAAAAACCGGTAGTGGTAAAACCGTCGCTTTTGCATTGGGTTTGCTAAATCGACTTAATGTGGAGCGTTTCAGAGTACAAGCATTGGTCATGTGTCCTACACGAGAGTTGGCGGAGCAAGTTGCTGAAGAAATTCGTCGTGTTGGGCGGATGATTGAGAATATGAAAGTACTTACTCTTTGTGGTGGCAGCCCAATGGGGCCACAAATTGGCTCTCTTTCCCATGGCGCGCATATTATCGTCGGTACCCCAGGGCGTATTATGGATCACTTGTCTAAAGGCCGCCTCAATGTGTCTGAAGTAAATACCTTGGTATTGGATGAAGCCGATCGTATGTTAGATATGGGCTTCGAAGAAGAAATGGAAACTGTCATTCGAGCTGTGCCAACTGACCGACAGACCTTACTATTTTCTGCTACTTACCCTGATCAAATAAAACAAATAAGTTTAAAAATACAGCGCAATCCCATCGAAATTACGGTGGAGTCAACCCATGACACAAGTAAAATAAAACAACTTTTTTATGAAGTAGAAGAGCCCCACAGAACTAAGACGGCAGCGGCCTTGTTGACTGAGTTTCAACCAGAGTCGGCGATTATATTCTGTAATACTAAAATAGCCTGCCATGAGCTGTTAGAAGCCCTTACTGAAATGGGCTTCTCAGTGGATGCGTTGCACGGTGATTTAGAACAAAAAGACCGTAATCAAGTTTTAGTGCGCTTTGCCAATAAGAGTTTATCTGTGCTCATTGCCACCGACGTTGCCTCTAGAGGCTTAGACGTTAAAGGCGTGGGCGCTGTGATTAACTATCAAATCACGCCTGATCCGGAAGTCCACATTCATCGGATCGGTCGTACCGGTCGTGCGGACGCAGAAGGCCTAGCCTTAACCTTGTGTGCGCCTAAAGAAATGGGGCGGGCCAACGCCATTGAAGATTATGAACAAAGAAAAGTAGAGTGGAAAGGAGTTCAAGCGCTTCGATTTCATGCTAATCGCATTGTGCAGCCAGAATATCAAACAATATGTATTGATGGTGGTAAAAAAGCCAAATTACGCCCTGGTGATATTTTGGGAGCATTAACTAAAGATGCGGACGTATCCGGAGAAGATATAGGTAAAATTAAAGTAACGGCTACGCACAGCTATGTGGCGGTAAAAATTCGTAGTGTTAGACGCAGTTTGAAACAGTTTAACGAAGGAAAAATGAAAGGCCGTAAGTTTAAAGCTAGAAAATTACGTTAATCACTTCCTTTAATAAAGAGTGCCTAGGCACTCTTTATTACTTCATGTATATCGCACTACCAAATCTTCACTCGCTCTTTCGGGGCTAAATAGAGTGCATCTCCTTTTTTGACATCAAATGCAGAATAAAACTCTGGAATATTCGGCATTACGCCATTCACTCTGTATTCAGGAGGGGAGTGGGGATCTGTATTGATTAGGTTGCGCAAGGTTTCATCTCGCAAAACTGCGGCCCAAATTTGAGCATAGCCTAATAAAACTCGTTGTTGACCGGTGTAACCATCAAGTATTGGCGCTTCATTATTTGATAATGTTGACTCATATGCCTTCAGTGCAATGCTTAGCCCCCCCAAATCACCAATATTTTCGCCAAGGGTAAATTCACCATTTACATTCAAATCTTTGAAGGGTTTAAATTTACTGTATTGTTTAATCAACTGTTTAGTACGCTTTTTAAACTCTTGTTTGTCGGTCTCGGTCCACCAATTACGCAGTGCTCCATCACCATCAAAGGTGCTGCCGGCATCATCGAATCCATGCCCTATTTCATGTCCAATTACCGCTCCAATACCGCCGTAATTCACGGCATCATCGGCGTCCATGTTAAAAAATGGCGGTTGTAGTATGCCCGCTGGAAACACAATTTCATTAGCTGGGGGATTGTAATAGGCATTTACGGTTTGCGGGGTTAAATTCCATTCGTGCTTCTGAACTGGGCTAGTTTGCTTCTCAAGTAGTTGCTGCCATTGCAGTTCTTCAGAGTGTTTGATGTTGCCAATCAAGTCTGATTTTGAAATTTGCAGTTGCGAATAGTCTTTCCATTTATCGGGGTAACCAATTTTGACGGTAAATTTAGATAATTTATCAAGGGCTTCTGTTTTGGTGGCATCAGACATCCAGTCTAGCTCTTTGATACTCACTTCATAAGCTGCTAATAGATTATTAACCATATCCAACATACGTGTTTTCGCCGCAGGCGAAAAATGTTGTTTTACATAAACTTCGCCAACCACTTCACCTAAATGCTTATTCACTAGATTAACGCCTCTACGCCATCTTGGTTGCTGTTCTTCAACTCCGTAAAGTACTTTGCTGAAAAACTCGAAATTTGCTTGATCTAACTCAGTGGTTAAATTGCTGGCGGTTTGATTGATTACCATCCATTTAAGGTAAATCTTCCAGGTTGATAACGGGGTTTTAGCAATAATACTGTCTACCGCTCGCATGTAATCCGTTTGCGTGACCACTAAACCATCTAAGTCCGAAAGGCCGAGTTCTTCTAACATCGTTGGCCAATCAAAGTTAGGCATTAACTCAGATAATTTAGTTACAGGTATTTTGGTATACAGCGCCACCATATCTCGGGTTTTTTCTTTTTCCATATGTTTAGAGGCGAGCTTTGTTTCTAAATCTAAAATCATTTTTGCGCTTTTTTTAGCGTCTTCAATGCCCACTAATTCGAACATTTTGATTATATGTCTTCGATATTTACTTTTAATTTCCTGATAAGAGCCCTTGCTGCTTGTGTAGTACTCTTGGTCCGGTAAGCCCAAACCAGCCTGCCAAGAGTAAATCATATAAACATTTGGTTTTTTTAAATCGATATATTGATCGATGGCGAAAGGGGTACCAAAACTGTGTATGTTGGCATAGGCAAAATAGGCGGCCAATTGCTGCTGGTTCTCAATTGCATCTATTTTGCTAAATTCAGGTGAAAGTGGCGCAAGCCCTATTTTGTCTCGTGCTTCCATGTTTGTATAAGAGGAATATAAATCCCCCACTTTTTGCTCATTACTGCCTTCTTTAAAGTCACCCTGAGAAGCATTCTGGATGATTTTCATTACATTTTCTTGGGCTTTATCAGCGAGCAATTGAAAGGAATCTAAGCCGGTTTTATCTGCTGGGATTTTCGCCTTATCTAACCATTTGCCATTAGCAAATCGATAAAAATTATCTCCGGGTTTAACTGTTTTATCAATACTATCTAACTTAATTCCGGAATTGGGGAGAATGGAGGCGGTTTCCGGCTCTTTAGGAGGAGGTGTGTCAGTAACAGGTTGCTCTACTTTAGGTTGAACTACAACAGGGGGAGTTTCAACGGTCGGGGTTTCAGGAGCGACCTCTACAGGGGGTTCTGTTTTTGGCAATTCAACGGGGGGATTTTCTATCAGCGGTGCCTCTTGCTGAGTTTTGTCTTCTTCAACGACGTCAGTTGGGGCAGGATCGGAGCATCCCCAGAGAAAAACAATAACCGCGAGCATTAAACTATAAACTTTCATTAAACTCTCTTTGTGTGCGTTATGTTGTTTACTAAAAAATGTACATTTGAATTGAATGTGGGTTTCAGTTAATCGTTTTTTACTTAATTGATAACTGCATCGATCAATATTTTCCCCTGAAGTGTCAGACTGGGGGCGTTTGCACTTCACATAAATTTACCAGTGTAAGCTTAGCATTTGTAGAGCTAATCTAGCATTAATATTTACTCAGCTTAGTTAAAGTTATTTTCAACCGGAACTTATTTCTAATTATTCACTATTTGCGGTAACTTATTGTTACTGTCTATTTCCGTACAAAGGAATATTAATGAATGCAACTATTATCGCTCTGCTTGGATACATTAGTTGGACGTTACTTTTACTTATCCTATTGGCTTCTTATCGAACTATTTTAGTTAGCCAGAAACAACGATTACCCAATCAGTTCAAAGCGGACGGTTCTGATTCACCTGATTTTGGGCAACGACTCACTCGGGCTCACCTTAATTGTGCAGAAAGTTTTGTATTCATTGGTGGCACTATGCTTACGGCTTTGGCTACTAACGCTTCAGCCATCACTAATACATTGGCGTATTATTTGCTGGCAGCAAGATTAGGACAATCCATTGTTCATCTAGTTTCAACCTCTGTGCTTGCCGTGCAGATTCGATTTGCGTTTTTTCTCATTCAGGTGGGGATCTGTGCTTATTGGCTGTTTAAGTTAATAAGCAAATTTGCGTTTTAATATTTAAATTATAATAAGGTGATTATTTATGCTCGATATGAATTTATTCAAACAAATTTCCCCCTGTGAATATGCTGATGCTTTACCTCGGGAGCAATTTATTGATTACTCTATTTCAAGCCTTTGGCCTCAGCCTCCTCGTATAGCTGGCCCCGCCTTCACTGTATTTTGCCAGCCGGGCGACCATTTAATGTTGCATGCGGCAATATATGAAGCCTCTCCTGGAGATATCATTGTAGTGAAATCTGACCCACAATTTGCCGCCGCAGGTGGAAATGTGTGTGCAATTGCAAAGGAAAGAGGGATTGCTGGTTTTGTGATTGATGGGGTTATTCGAGACCTAGCTGAAACCCGTGATATTCAGTTTCCTGTTTTTGCCCGTGGCGTAATTCCTTTTCCTGGTTCAAAAAAAGCGTATTCACCGTTAAATCAGACCATTGAGTGTGGTGGAGTAACCGTTAACCCAGGGGATATCATCATTGCCGACGAAGAGGGTATTGCTGTTGTACCCAAAGACCAAGCTGAATCAGCATACGAAATTGCAAAAGCTCGCACCGACAAAGATGCACAAACAACATTACAGCAATGGCAAGATAATCATAAACGTAATATTGACAATATTATTTCGAAACTTAAATAAACTCTAATTGGATCTTGCATGTTTTCATTTTTCGAACGGTTGACTCAACCGTTCCCTGTTGAGCACCCAACAACCCCACCTAAAACGCTTATCGCTTTTTGTCGTCATTATACTAAAGGTATGTGGCCGGTAATTTTCACGGTATCGCTTTTAGCCGCGTCTGTTGCCGCTTTAGAGGTCTCATTATTCGCTTATGTCGGCCAGCTTGTTGATTGGTTGTCAGAACGGAATCCGGATACCTTTATCGAACAAGAAAGTGGCAGCTTAATTCGGATGGGACTGATTATTTTGGTGATCTTGCCTTGTTTAGTGGTGTTGCAGTCCTTACTCACCCATCAAACTTTACTGGGGAATTACCCCATGAAAATACGCTGGCAAGCACATCGGTATCTATTGGGGCAAAGTATCGGCTTTTTCCAAAACGAATTTGCTGGACGGGTTGCTACCAAAGTGATGCAAACCGCGTTGGCGGTTCGTGAAGCGGTGATGAAGTCATTGGATATTTTCGTTTATGTGAGTGTCTATTTTATCAGTATTGTGGTGTTGGTCTTTTCCATTGATTGGCGCTTAAGTGTGCCTTTACTCGTTTGGTTACTCGCCTACATTATTATTTTGCGAACCTTTGTTCCTCGCCTTAAAAAAGTGTCTCAAAAGCAAGCTGATGCTCGCTCAATTATGACCGGCAGAATCGTCGATAGCTATACCAATATCATGACGGTGAAACTCTTTTCCCATAGTCAGCGTGAATCCGAATACGCTAAAGAGGGAATGAGTGGATTTTTACATACCGTTTATCCACAAATGCGACTTGTCACTACACTTTATGGATGTGTGTGGTTTTCTAACGCCTTACTCGTTTTTACTGTTAGCGCACTGTCAATTTACTTGTGGTTAAATCATTTAGTAACGCCTGGTGATTTAGCGGTAGCTATCAGCTTGTGTTTAAGACTCAACGGCATGGCGCAATGGATTATGTGGGAAGTTTCTTCGTTATTTGAAAATATCGGAACGGTACAAGATGGAATTAACACCCTTGCCAATGAAGTTAGCGTGACAGATTTGCCTGATGCACCTAACTTGAAGGTGAATGGTGGGGCAATTGAATTTAAAAATGTCGACTTTGGTTATGCCGGTCCTGAAGGCAAGCCCATTGATGTTTTTAAACAGTTAAACCTGTCCATAAAGCCTGGTGAAAAAGTTGGTTTAGTTGGACGTTCTGGGGCGGGTAAATCTACCTTGGTGAACCTTTTATTAAGGTTCTACGACGTTCAAAATGGCAATATACTCATCGACGGGCAAGAGATTAAACAGGTTAAGCAAGAAAGCTTACGCGCAAATATTAGCATGGTGACCCAAGATACCTCTCTATTACACCGCTCGGTGAGAGAAAATATTGTTTATGGCCGCGCTTCAGCCACTGAAGAGCAAATGAAGACAGCTGCTAAACAAGCAGAGGCTGATGAGTTTATTCAACAGCTTTCTGATTTGAACGGCAATGTTGGTTATGACGCTCAAGTTGGAGAGCGAGGCGTAAAATTATCAGGCGGTCAAAGGCAAAGAATCGCAATTGCTAGAGTCATGTTGAAAGACGCACCAATTTTAATATTAGATGAGGCTACTTCAGCCCTAGATTCAGAAGTAGAAGCAGCAATTCAACAATGTTTGAACAAAGTGATGGTAAATAAAACGGTGCTTGCTATTGCCCATAGGTTATCCACCATTGCGCAGATGGATCGCTTGTTAGTGTTAGAGCAAGGGAAGATCGTCGAATCCGGGAGTCATAGTGAACTGTTGGCTCAAAATGGTATTTACGCCAAACTTTGGTCCCATCAAACAGGTGGTTTTATTGGTGTGGATTAGTTTTTAGTATCTACTAAGTGAAACTCATCACTCCCAGTGTTTTGCACTGGGAGCTTTTGTTTCTATGATTGTTTGCAAACAATCGCACCTAAAGGGCTGCTGTTTTTCTAGTTAGTTGCGTTGGGTGTGAAGACTGATAATTAAAAAACTTCCGTTACTCATAGAGTATGCAAAAATTAATACTTTCCTAGCTTATTGTTTTCTTTATTTTTCAAACGAAAGACTATTCTCACATAGTTCGTGCGGGACTGACGCCATAGTATAAAAACATACTTTCCCGGAAAGTGACTTTGGCACGACTAATTTACGCTGTGGAAATTCATTTTTACTTGAATAGCGCGGCTCAATGAGTATAATACGCGTCCCTCCTTGTGTGACTCCAAATTTTCCAATAAAAAATTGGTTCAAATCACAAGGTTGGTGTAACTGAAATTTGTTAGGGGTGTAGTTCCAATTGGTAGAACAGCGGTCTCCAAAACCGATGGTTGGGGGTTCGAATCCCTCCACCCCTGCCAATTTTTGTCAAATCACATAAATTTGAATTTAAACATACTGGTTTACTTGAATTACAAATGGCCAGTATTTATTACGGAAGTAAGAATATGAGCGAAAAAGCAGAATCACCATCCAATTCATTGGATATGCTCAAATGGTTGGTAATCGTCTTGATCTTGGGCGGAGTAATAGCCGCAAACACCTATTATCAAGAAATTTCTGTGCTTTATCGTGCACTTGCTGCAGTAGCATTGGTGGCGATTGCTGGTTTTATTGCCAGCAGCACGGTAAAAGGTAGTTCATTCTTAACTTTTGCAAAAGAATCTCGCGTAGAAGTTCGCAAAGTTGTTTGGCCAACAAGGCAGGAAGCAACGACAACAACTTTAATCGTGTTAGCGGCAACTGCTTTTATGTCTATCGTACTTTATCTTTTGGATATGGGTATTGTGGAAATCGTATCGTTCGTAACCGGTTTAGGAGTGTAAATCATGTCTGACAAAAAGTGGTATGTAGTACAAGCATTTTCTGGTTATGAAGGTCGTGTTCAAAAAACGTTAGTTGAACATATCAAAATGAACGGTATGGAAGACTACTTTGGTGAGATACTTGTACCTACCGAAGAAGTTGTGGAAATGCGCGCTGGTCAAAAGCGTAAAAGTGAACGGAAATTTTTCCCGGGCTACGTGCTTGTTGAAATGGAAATGAACGAAGAGTCATGGCATTTAGTGAAAAGCGTTCCTAGAGTTTTAGGTTTCATTGGTGGGACTTCAGATCGTCCTATGCCTATTTCTAAGAAAGAAGCAGACGCGATCCTCAACCGCTTGGAAGAGTCAGTAGACAAGCCAAAACCAAAAACTTTGTTCGAACCAGGCGAAGTTGTTCGTGTTACCGATGGTCCTTTCGCAGACTTCAATGGTGTGGTCGAAGAAGTGGACTACGAAAAAAGCCGCTTGAAAGTATCAGTACTTATCTTTGGTCGCTCAACACCAGTAGAACTAGAGTTCGGCCAAGTCGAAAAAGGGTAAAGCAAGACCGAAACGAAGTTTCGTAGCTTGCTGAACGACCGACATGGATGTCGGGCTGGAATCCAGCCACAGGATGTGCACGAAGAGACGACTTAAGGTCGTCTTTTTTAGTTTAATATTCCCAGGATTTTTAGCTTCGTAGAAATTAAAAAAAAGATGCCTAAATAGGCATCTTTTTTTTTGCCTGTGTAGCATGGCCTTTAGGCCATGGAGTTCTTGCGGGGCTTAAGCACCCGCCTACAGGTGAAATGTAGAATCGAAGGTTTTTGTAGCATGGCCTTTAGGCCATGGAGTTCTTACGGGGCTAAAGCGCCCGCCTACAGGTGAAATGTAGAATCGAAGGTTTTTGTAGCATGGCCTTTAGGCCATGGAGTTCTTACGGGACTAAAGCGCCCGCCTACAGGTGAAATGTAAGGTCGAACGCTCTTGTAGCACGGGCTTTAGCCCGTGGAGGTGTTGCTAGGCAACAAATAAAAAAAACCCACAACAGTTAAGTTTGTGGGGAGAAACTCACAATAAGTTTCAAAGAGGTTATTCGTTAGTAATAGATTGCCCATGTTTTAGTGATGCTTTTTCGGATGGTTTTAGCATTTGTATAGGCATACCTGTCCATTTTTCTGGCGGTAACTCGGGGACCGTTTTGTTATATCTGCTTTGTTTATCTAAGTTGTTAAGGCTTAACCTCAGACTCTTAGTTACAGGCTGTTCAATAACTTCACATGGGCAGATAAAAATGCCGTACTTACGAGATAAAACCCCCAGCTTCAAGCTGCTCGAGTAATGGATAATGGGCGCACCCAATATTAGGCCGATTAATACTGGCGCTAACCACCAAAACAAGAGTGGGGTTAGATACCATGTTAATGCACCCCATAAAATAGCTAAGGTCGTGGCAGCCAATGTACGTTTCAACGCCTCTGACCAGGGTACTGTTCGGCCTTCACGGCTTTGAGCATTCCAACTGACATTTTTTCCAGCCAATGCGTTGAGTACAAAATAAGCATGATATGCCATCATCAATGGAGCTATTACGATGGCAACGATGATTTCGATTAACGTGCTCGCAATTAATTTAGAAGCTCCCCCAAACTCATAACTTCGATACACTAAAGCGTGGATTAAACTTAGAAATTTTGGACCTATAAGCAATACTGCTGTTGCGGAAAGTAACGCGAAAATGGAATCCGACTTGTCTACTGGCCATGCTGGGAATAGCTGGTGAGCGGCAGTGAAAAACACGTCTTCAGAAGCAGCGCGAACTGTCGCGTCAATGGTACTTAACAGTAATAAAACAAACCAAACCAAGGAGGATACATAAGCAAATGCACCTAACACGAAGTGTAGTTTACTAATGTTTTGCAATCCTTCTGTTTTAAGTAACCCCAGATGTTGCAGATTACCTTGAACCCAGCGTCTATCACGTGTTGCATAATCAATGATATTACTTGGAACTTCTTCGTAGCTGCCTTCGAGATCAGCTAACAAATACACATGCCAGCCAGCTCGTCTCAATAAAGCCGCTTCGACAAAATCATGACTTAAGATTTCACCACCAAATGGTACATCGCCTGGAAGATGAGGCAAGCCGCATGAAGCCATAAAGGCGTCAATTCGTATTATCGCGTTGTGTCCCCAATAGTTGGCGGTATCAGTTTGCCAAAACGCTTGGCCAGCAGCCAAGGTTGGACAATATAAACTAGAGGCGAATTGTAAAAATCGACCAAATAGGGTGTTCTGTCTGATTGGAATCGGGACTGTTTGAATAAGACCTGCTTTGGGGTTGCTTTGCAGTGTTTTAACTAAAGTTAGCATGCTATCCGCGGTCATTAAGCTGTCAGCATCTAACACGATCATCGATTGGTAATTGGTTCCCCAACGTTCACAAAAATCTTTAACATTGCCGACTTTTCGGTCCGTGTTCTTCTCTCTACGACGATAAAACATGTGTGCAGCAGTATCGCTACCCATTCTTGCAATAAGCTTGTTCCAAGCAACTAGTTCAGCTTCTATAAGTGGTTTTTGTTGCGTATCACTTAACATATAGAAATCGAAATTGCTCAAGTGTCCCGATTTTTCGATTTCTTTAATGCAGGCTTCGAACCCTGACATGATGCGGTTAGTATCTTCGTTATATACTGGCATTATGATGGCTTGCCGCTGACGAGTATCTAGTTGACCAGTCTGAGCTTTATTTATGGCTTTTTGCAGGGTGACAGGGTCACGTCGCAACATAAGCAAAGTAAATCCGATGATAGCGCTCCAGAACGCCGCAGAGATCCATAAAAAAGTGAGGGTAAATAGAAAGAGAAGAACAATTTCTATAGACGTAAATCCATCTACGGAAAATATATCTGTCATTGCCCAACTGCCGGTAATTGCCGTAATGAGAACAAAAAAGCCGTAGGCATATTTACGAGCCGTCTTTGCTGATGCTTTTATAAAGTGTTCATTCGTTACAGTAGACATTTGAACTCCCTCTTGTTGATTATTCGATTTCATTTTTGTTCCAAACGTAATTCCAGACTTCACTAATTGTTTTGCCTCTTAGGCTTAATGAAAGTCTCATATCAACCGCTCTATCTTGATCAGCATTGAGAGTGTAAGAAACTCTCCAACTCTTTTTGTCGGGCAATTGACGAACAACTAACTCATTAAACTGACCACCATTGACTTGCAAATTGGCTTCGATTGGAACGTTTTGGTTTAAATTGGTTAATTGATTGGCGGAGAAATCTACGATAATTTTTCTTACGGTTTTCTCAGCTGGATTATCTTCTCCAGGTAATGCTGCCCAGCTATTTTTTGCGCGTATAACAGTCGCTAGATTATTCTGTTTTAAGTCTCCAGAAACCGTGCTTAAGGTGTAATTAAACTCTCTAGTTTGACCTTTTTTGAAAGGTTCATCAGGAACCCAATAACTAACGATATTATCGTTAGTTTCAGAGTTGGTTGGGATTTCCACTAGTTCTAATCGCCCCTTACCCCAATCGTTGTTAGGTTTTACCCAAATACCGGGGCGATTATGGTAGTTGGCTTCTATATCTGAATAATGAGCAAACTCTAGATCGCGTTGCAATAAACCAAACCCTTGAGGTTGAGTGTCTTGCATCGAGGTCACTTGCAATGTTTTAGGGTTATTCAGTTGACGCCAAATTTGCTCCCCTTGAGAGTTGATCATTAACAACCCGTCTGAATCGTGCACTTCAGGTCTAAAATCATCGAAATATTTGGTTGTGGTCTCGCTTGATAGCAACATGCTTGTAAGTGGAGCAATACCCAGCTTTTCAACGTCTGTTCTAGCGTAGATTTGACTGTTCACTTTTACTTCAGTGGTAAGTCCTGCAGCAAGTTCGAAACGGTATGCACCTGTCACAGACTCGCTTTCCAATAATGCGTAAATAATCAGGTTTTCAGCGTCTTCTTCAGGCTCAATTACCCAAAATCGAGTAAATTCTGGAAACTCCTCCCCGGAAGCGTGGGCTGTATTAATAGCGAGACCTCTAGCTGAAATCCCGTAAACTTGACCCGGTCCAACTATCCGAAAGTAGGACGCACCAAGAAATACTGCAAGTTCATCTTTATAGTTAGGTGTATTTAACGGGTAGTGAACACGAAATCCGGCAAAACCCGCGTCAGGTGGAGCAATACCTTGTAACGGTAACGCTTCATTTTCATATATAAATTTATCACCCTTAAAGGTAACTGTGTTGCTTCCTGCATTGCTATCAACTAGGCGTACCATCACCGGATTTTTGTAAAGAAAGCCTGGATGAAAGAGTTGTAGTTCGAAATTCGACTTGTCTTTCCAAATTGCCTTTTGAGGATTAAATCGAATATTGCGATATTCGCTGTAGGTCATCTCCGCTAACTCTTTGGGTAATGTGGTCGATGGCTTTTTATATTCTTCGGCTGCCAGCTTTTTTGCCTGCCCCTTCAACATTTCAAAGGTGATCTTATCCACATTTGGTTTTTGCATGTTGCTTTTGGGGGGCTCGGCGTTATTGGTTTTGTCAGTGCTTTCTGAATTTACATTTTGTTGAGCGGTTGCCAGTTGCGAAGGCAATAACAAAGAACTCGACAACATTACCCCTACCCAAAACACTAAAGGGAGCTTTTTGGATATCCGTTGACCAAAATCCTGCATGGTGCTACGAGTTGCCAGTTTTTGCATTTTTAAACCTACCTATAGTTAATTCTTACCGTATTTAATTTTTATTATGAAGCGGCCTAGGTACTTAATGATTGACCTTACGGCTTGGGGGAATAAAGCCTTCTGTAGGTACCTAAGCAGAAAACAAGCCAAGTGGATAACAAGCTCCGCTAAAAATTAACTGCCACTAAAGGTTAACTCTTATATTGTTGATATTTATAGAAAAATAAAATTTATTTATGGGGCGTCAAATCCCAGTTGAAATTTTAGTAACTCGAATAAGGCAATTTATAATCTTAGTTATATGATAACTGTCTGTTTTTAAATACATCAGTTGCTCTTCCTCGCTGCATTCCTTAAAAACATCAAGAAATCGTACTCTTTAGCAGGTGTATCTAATTTGAAACAGAAGGGGGCTGAAGGGCATAAAATCAACAAAAATGCCCTTTCTAGGGGTAAATCCCCATAGTGTTCAGTTCATTTGCAAGGTAATTTTAACAAAACGATTCGGAGAAACTGTATGTACCGGCTAGCAAATTTGATATTCATCTGTGTAATTTTTTCAACTTCAGTTAATGCTGCATTAATTACCTATGAATTTGATACTTTGCGGTTTGAGAACGAGCAAACCGTTACAGGAGAGTTTATTTACGACACGGATAGAGACGCCCTAAGCAACCTCTCTATTTTGTTGTGGGGACCAGAACTAGAAGTGGAATTCAGCTTGGCAGATTTAACTAGCCCAGATGCATTTTCAATAAGTTTTGACAACTTTATTTTTGGCGATGATGACAGTGAAGGATTTCAGTTATTTAAAGATGATATTTTTCTAGCCACAGGACTCTACGGCTTAGGTGCTGAAGATACCTGCTACGAAGATGCAAGTTTCATTCAGTTTTGTGATGCCGGTCTTTTTAGTTTCGAGCAAAGCGCAACAAACGCAAATGCCATCAATGAGCCTGCACCATTCTTACTTATTTTTATAGGCATGCTTGTTGGTCTTTCAATACGCTATCGTCGACGTTAACAGTTCCTTTATACTTTAGCCCTTTTAAGGGCTCTTTTTTTGCCTGTGGGTAAGCCACTTTCTTAGTTGTTGTTTAGTAAAATGATTGAAAGTTTTTGCTTAGCTAGGGGGAACTCCCCATTTTCGCTCGAAATTCATTCGTTAATACTTAAGGGGTATTCATTACTAAGAGCGAAAAATCATGAAACTTATAAAAAATATAAAAAGACTTTCTTTAGCAGTAGCAATTGCGCTGCCCGCATCTTATATCAGTGCAAAAACCTTTGACCCAGACTTGGCTCTAAACATTGCTCAAAGTGATGCGTTGGAGTTACACCAAGTTATTGTAACCTTTAATTCAACAGGCGGTCCTAGCGTAGATCAATTGTCTGCATTGGAAGCATTGGGGGTAACTACCGGAGTTAGCTTACAGCGATTACCTATCGCTGGTGTGTTAGCGACCAAACAGCAAATTGACGCTATTTATGCCCGTGATGATGTAGTTTCGGTTTGGAACAATGATCAACTAACCTTAGAAAATTATGAATCTACACAAATTACAGGGGTTCAGGATCTTAGGGCAGACCAAAGTCTACGCAACAACGGGATTCCGTATTCCGGACGTGGTATTGGTGTTGTTATTAATGATTCTGGTGTGGACGGCCTACACAGTGACTTAATGTTTCCATCCCATGTAAAACAAAATGTTTTAGCACAAACAAACCTGCATAGTTTTAGCGACCTATTACCTATTACTTACCAAGAAGATACGCCTAATACCGATATCGGAGGAGGTCATGGTACTCACGTAGCTGGCACTGTTGGTGGTAATGGCGCAATGAGTTCTGGCAAACATGCAGGTGTAGCACCTGGCGCCGATATCATTGGTTATGGTTCTGGAGCTGCGCTCTTTATTTTGGATACCTTAGGTGGGTTTGATTATGCGTTGACCCATCAATATACCTACAATATCCGAGTGATTTCTAACTCGTTTGGTAATACTGGTGATGTTGGTACTGACTTTGCCCCAGATGATCCGACTAATATTGCCACCAAAGCCCTGGCTGATAACGGTATTATCACGGTATTTTCTGCAGGTAACTCTGGCTCTGGTGAGTCAACAATTACCGGTAACTTTAAAAAAGCACCTTGGGTCATTACAGTTGCCGCTGGGGACAAAGAAGGCAATTTAGCCGATTTTAGTTCTCGAGGGGTAAAAGGTGGCGAACCCAAAGAAGTGACAGTTGACGGTGAAGTATTCACTTGGGAAGACAGACCTACGATCACTGCTCCAGGTGTCGATGTTATCTCTGCCCGTGCATCAACTTCTAGCTTAGGTGGATTAAGTGCCCAAGATGATGCGGAAATGATAGAACCGCAAAACCTAGCTTACTATACTGTATCTAGCGGTACTTCAATGGCTGCACCCCATGTATCAGGAATTGTTTCATTGATACTGGAAGCCGATCCCACCCTTACTTGGCGTGAAGTTAAATCCATTGTGCAATTAACGGCTACACCTATGTCTGGATATGAGCCATGGGAAGCCGGAGCGGGTTATATTAATGCCCATGCTGCAGTTAAAGCGGTAATCGACGGAGCAGAGGCCTTTGGTGACACGGTAAAACTAAACCGTGACTTTAACGCTGAAGCGCTAGTGGAGGAAGGTCGTGAACTTTCTCGTACTGTTTCATATGTACCCGTGGGTGAGCCACCTGCAGAAACCTTTGAAGTTTTTGTAGAAGATACTTTGGTATTAGCCTCTGCCACAATCGAAACTGGGATAGCTTTTGTATTAGAAGATCCACTGGGTAATCGTTACGGTTCTGGAATTGGCCTAATCGCTTTAGGTTCAAGTGTGGGTACAGTGGCACCGGGCGTTGCAGGTACTTGGAAGGTATATGCCAGCGGAATTGGCAGCATTAGTGGTGTGTCGGTCGATCCAGTGGGCGTGACCAACGGTATTGGTGTACCCATGGATATTGACGTGAGTATTAGAACTTTACAAAGTGCTGGTTATGAAGGGCTAGACGACATAGCTGACCATCCTGCACAATCTTATATCGAGTACGTAGTTGGTCGCCAGTTAATGGATGCAAAAGCAGATGGATTCAAACCTGATGATTTGGTTACCCGATTAGATTTAGCAAAAACCATGACCTTGGCAGCCAGTCTTCGTCAGACATTAGATGGCAATCAATCAGACTTCACAGATGTGAGAGGGGCTGAAGCCGCTTCTGTAAACTCAGTAACTACAACGGGCATTCGTTTAGATGACTTAGAACGCTCAGAAGCGCCTTTGATTATTGCCCAGGGAAGTGACTTTGGAGCAAGTGAAAACATTTCAAAACAACAAATGGCTTACACTATTGTGCAGTCCCTTGGTTTGCAGAGTGAAGCACAAAGCTTTGATAGTGAAAGCCCAGTTGTCGCCATCGTTTTTGGTGAAGCTGTAGAGGTTGCTGATAGCGAGGACATCACGACTGAGCTAAAAGGCTATGTGCAACAAGCTCTAACACTAGGTCTAATACCGGTAAGTGTGGCAATTGAACAGGGGCCATTTGATTTAGAACCTACGATTACAGCATCCTTTAACCCGGAGCAAACAGTGACACGTGGCGAGTTAGCCTTAACCTTAAGCCAATTAGATAATCTATAAGTTAAGTTACTCTAAAAGGCCGGCTTTGCCGGCCAATCTTACCAACTCTGACGAACTACTTACTTGCAATTTTTTATAGATATTACTTCGATGGTTTTCAGCGGTTTTTAAGCTCATCGACAGCATTTCTGCAATTTTTTTACTGGTATTGCCCGCCACAACTAAAAAAAACACCTCTCTTTCTCGCCTCGTTAATACCGTGACCGGATTGAGGTATTTGGTTGAACTATTGGGTTCAAATTCTTGATTAGTGGTGTCTGGGAATGAGGTTTTTCCTGCGGCAACAGATTTTATCGCAGCGATTAAACTTTCACCGGATGACTCCTTAAGAATATAACCTTTAGCGCCAGCACCCCGCATTGCTTCTATATATTCCAGTTCGTCATGCATCGAGAGCACCAAAACTTTGCTATTTGAGCGTTGTGCTAAAAGTTTATCAATTGCCACTAGTCCGCTCATATGCGGCATAGATATATCCATTACAATCACGTCAGGGTCAAGCTTTAAAACTAACTCAATTAACGCTATACCATCGCCACATTCGCCCAAGACAACTAAATCTGGGTCTGAACTAAGCAATTGAACGAGTCCCTGTCGCATTAACACGTGATCATCTGCGATTACGAACGAAATACTCATATTGCTACCGTAAGTGAAATTCTGGTTCCCTTATTTAGTCCGCTATTAACAGAAAGTTCGGCGTTGAAGGCACGAGCTCTGTCTTGCATGCTATTTAAGCCGAGACCTTGGATAATACTGTTATGCTCAAAACCGTGACCATTGTCAACAATATCCAGTCGCAAAATTTTATGGTGACAAGATATATGCAGGGTGACCTGATTGGCTTCAGCATGTTTTATGGTATTGACAAAGGACTCTTGAATAATTCTATAAATTAAAATATTTACGTCTTTACTCGCGGTGACTTTTTCTGGCAATTGCAATTCAATATCAATATTTTCATGTTCAAACAGGCTTCGACTTAACCATTTTATTGCTGGAATGAGCCCTAGGTCGTCGAGGATCGTGGGGCTCATTAAGCGAGAGAGCTGCCTGACGTCTGAAAGTGCCAATTCGGATATCTCGATTAACTCGAGGAGTTCAGGGTACTGTTGAGATAACCCTTGCAAGCGCCTTGTTAGGCCCGTTAATAATTGTCCAACGCCGTCGTGTAGTTCCCGTGATAAACGGGCTTTTTCAGATTCTTGCTGTGCCCAAAGGCGCTTTGCTAGTTGGCTTAAGGATTGCTGTTCGTTGTTAAGCTGGTTTTGTAACAACTGCTGTTGTTGTTGTATTTTATTCAGTAGTTTAACTAGGCTTTCATCACTCAAGGTAGTATTCCTGATAGGCTTGTGCCTGCTCTTCGGTTAATTGAGACAGCCATTTTTCGGTTAGCTCTTGGTATTTTTGCTGTGCTTGTTTGCCCTCAATCTGCGAATAATATAAATGATTTCGCCAATAATTTGGATGGGAAACGAGTTGTTGCTTCAGTGAATTTTTATTTTCGCCAAATCGCGCCTGAATGTATAACAAATTCATATATTGTTGATAATAAATGGGCTTAATCATGGCTTCTAATTTTTGCATGATTTGACTATTTTTAGGAAGTTTAAGCCGTTCTTGAATATCCAGCAATATTTTCATTTCGGTAATAATTGGTATAGATATTTGATTTAGCTGGTCGAGTAGTTGCTTTGGTTCACTTGGTGCTAAATCGGAATTGAATGTCGCCAAGCCAAACTCAAGCCATATGAGTACAGCTTGTTGTTCCAACATACTTTCAGACACAATTGACTTCGCCTGGGTGAGTTGTTCTTGCAAACACTTTGCATCTGCAATTTTTAAACAAATCTCTCCTTGCCACAAGAATAGTTCCGTCAAAGCACGACTATCATCCGTTAACTTTGCAATATCTTTGGCCAGGATGGTTTTTTCAATTGCGCCGCTAAGGTCGCCATTGGCAAATAGATAATAGCTGTATAACAAGCTATTAATCATAAGCTCTTGTTGGCTGCCAGCGTCGCTCTTTTCGGACACGAGTTGCAGATAACGTTTTGCCGCAAGATTATCGCCTTTTGCTAGACTCAGCTGAGCAAGGTTTTGCCAAGTCCGCATTTGATGGGAGAAGTTTTTACTTTTACCAAATAAAGCACTGGCTTGCTGCCAATAAATGTCAGCTAAGGAGAACTCGCCAGTTAAAAAGTGCATGTAGGCGACATTACTCATACTTTCTGCTTGTTCGATGCTGGTGCTTTTGGACACCCTTAAGTCTAAGCCTGATTTGTAGTATTTAAGGGCTTCATAATATATACCTTGCTCTTCATGCAAAAAACCTAGGGTATCAAAAATATGCGCTTGTTCAGTTACATTTCCTGTTTGTTCAAGTAATCTTGAGGCTTCTTCTAAGGCACCTTTAGCGACTTGAAACTGTCCGTTTATGGCTGCTGCATTGGCAAAATTGGCTAAGGTATTAGCTCTTTCCATGGGGAAGTTTTTAGCGTCTCGGATGAGCAATGAGTCTTCGAAATAACGTTGTGCGACATCGTACTCAGATAACCTTAGGTGGGCGACACCATACGCATTGAGCACCAAAGCTTCACCCGCTTTGTCTCCGGTTAGTCGGTAGGTTATTAACGCTCGGGTTAGCTCATTTTTAATGGCTGAGCGTATATGCCCAGTGATAACTTTAAGTTTGGCCAATTCAAACCAAAGTTGGCCGTCATTGGGGGTTATTTGCAGTGCTGACTGGTAGTCTTGAATTGCCAAACCATTTTGATCTGCCCATTGATAAATATCCGCTCTTTTGGCGAGTAAATCGGCTCTATCGGGGAACAGTTCAACTAGTTTCTCAATGCTTTGTTGCGCAAGCATTAAGTCTTCATTTAATTCAGCTTCTAACAACCGGCCTTTGAGACGCCAATATTGATCTTTGCCAGATAAATCAAACAGGCGGTTAAGGTTTTCTCGGGTATTCTCAATGTCGAAATCATAGAAAGCTTTTTCGGCGGCTAAATAATAGGTTCCAGCAGCGGTATCCTGTTGATTGTTATCAAATGAACTGGCGCTGCTTAAATAGCTAGACAGTTGTTTATGGATGCGCTGAGAAAAAAATGCAAAATCCTCTGGCAATGAGTCGGCGTTGACTGATTGGGTTACTTCAAACAAGGAGATATCTTCAGGGTAGACGGAAACCCTAGCGGTAATTAAAAAGTCGTCGTTTTCAATAGTGGCAATAGACAATAATATCATTGCGTCTAAACCTAAGGTAGTGGCTAACTCCACCCTGTCTTCCGGTGTACTTGTAGGGTGAAGGGATAAATTACCTATGACTTTTTGGGTATGATAATTCGAACTCAACGCCAGTGTTGGCTCAGCCTTAAGAGGTAATATCAATAACTGTGTAAATTTGTCTAATAATTCCGAATTATCCTCATTTACAACGGCCAGTTGTATCACTTTATCCGGTAATGACACCTTTTCTGGCAATAATTGTGACAATAATAAGAGTGAGCAAATAACGATTATTGACAGGATAGAATATTTTATCGATTTGTTGGCTATAGCTGATTTGGTATTTTTACCTTCGTAGAAAGCAATGGCAAGATCTATTGTCGGTCGCTTTTGAGGATGTAGATGAGTTAATTTTTCAATAAACTTCTGTTGTATTTGCGTCCATTTACGGGCTTTTTTGTCAGCACTTTCAGGTTGCACGGCAGATAACATAGCCGCTACTACTTTACCGGCACTGAAAATTTCAGATTGGGTACTAGATTGGCCTGTATGAATGACTTCCGGTGCTGAATATTCTTTGTGGCCACTGGTTTGCAATTGACTATCGTGACTTTGACCAATTCCAAAATCGATGAGTCTTAACTGGTTTTGTGCATCGATTAGTATATTATCAGGTTTGATATCACCGTGTTTGACATTCGCTTGTTGGCAGATAAACAGCGCTTGAAATAGTTGTAAGCTCCATTGTTCAAACAAAGACTCACTAATTGGCTGGGTTAACCGTTTAAATAAAGCTTCGCCCTCAATGTATTCCATGGTGAAAAATAATAAACCACAGTCTTCAAATACATCGAATACCTGAATGATATTAGGGTGCTGTAGTTTCCTGGCAATTAGAACTTCATTTCTAACGGTATTTAAGGTGAGTGGATCTTGGACGGCAGACTCCACGACTTTAATCGCGACTTCAATCTCAAGTAATTGGTCAAAAGCTAGATAGACATCAGCTTGGGCGCCATTCCCCAATGATTTTATAATGCTAAATCGGTTCGCGAGTAGCTCACCTTTATTTATTTTGGGCGCGGCGGAAAAAGGCTGGGTGTCCAGATTATTTGCGTTCTGAATGCTGCGTTCAGTCAACTAGCCACTCCAGTAGAGAACCCTCTTGAATAAGGATTAGTGGTTACGTGCTAGTGAAATATTATGTTCTATAGACTGAAATAACAAACGTAAAGATAATAAATTTGCAAAAGATTCAATTAAAGTGATATCTGTTTGCGTAAAATACTGTTTACCAGTGGTGTTGTCGGCGTATAAAACGGCTTGAATGTTTTCGCTAATATAAACTGGGACACACATGGCAGCTTGTATATTATTTTTAATTACACTGTACTGCTGAGAGAGGTGTTGGTCATCTTGTACGGTACCAATGGCTAATGGTTCGCGTCGTTCAAGACAGCGTTCAATAATGCTTCTACTACCACTGAAGTCTTTGTTCTGCATCCAGGCTTCAAAGCCTAAACATTGTTGTAAACTTTTGTCTTCATTAATTAAAATTAGTGCAGCTCGCTCACAACCTAGGGTTTGAATCAAACAATGTTGGGTGGTCTGCAATAAATCTTGGCTATTGGCACAATTACTAAATTGTTTACTTAAATGTTGAAGTTGATTCTTGCGCCATTCCGATTGACTGTTTAGGGCTGTAAGTTGTTGGTGCGTCAATTTCTTAAATCGACAGGCCGCTGGCCCTAATTGGATGACGTTTTCGGAATCTAACTGCAACGAGTTAACTTGCTTACCGAGATAAAAACTGCCACTGCTGCTGGTGTCTTGAAATACCCATTGGTTGTCCTCACTTGAGGATAGTCTCGCATGATTACGAGAAACCTGAGGGTGTTCTACAATCACATCGGCATCATCTGAGCGGCCAATTGAATAGTCCTTACCCTCAAACAGGATGTGTTCTTTCACCCAGCCAGATTGAGTAGATATATTCACTTGCAGTGGCATGGTTATAATTCCTTTGTTGCGGACTTATATTGTCAGCTTAAAGTACTCGTAAGCTGTAACGTAAGGCGACTAAATGGGTTAACAATTCGCCCTTTAAGTTAACTAAGTCATTAGATGAACGCCAAACACTAGAGATACTGTCTGCTTGTTCTACCGTCGCAATTAAACTTTCCACTAAAGTTAACGCTGAACTGTAGTTTTCTAGCATCACAGCATTATCTAAACTAGCAATGCTGGTTTGCAGACTAGACAACAATACGCCACTCAAACTACTCTGGTTATCATCTAGGGTATCTTCCAATTGAGTTAGCTTATCGGCGATGATGTCATCGTTATCACGTTCGTCTAACAAAATCATAAACTCAGAAAAGCGTCCAGTATTGCCACGAGCACGAATACTTCCCGCTGAAACCATAGAGGTAATATCTTCAAAATCACCGCCATCATGTGAGGTAAACAATCTAGCAGGCATAGAAGACTGATAACTGATTGCTTTAGTGTATAGTTCAACACTGGCTAGTCCTTCAAAGGCAAAGCCTTCTTGGGTTTTGGGTGAAATCGAGACCACTACAGGAAAAGAAGAAAAAATTGAAACATCGTTTATTGGCAAGCGGTTAAGAATATTAAGGTCATTAACGTTAACTAAAGTGGCGCTAATGTCTATATTGTCACTACTTAGGCCTACGCTTTTTTCAAACTCCAGGGTTAGATCAATCTCTATCTGAGATGTTACCTGTAATTTTGCCTTTAACGTATCCCCATCAACGCTTGTTGAAATTGGAGTGACAGTTTGCGCTAAGCTAGTGCAAGCAAAACAAACCATAACCCATACCATAACAACTCGGTATATATGACTAACTCGCATAACAAAATTCCTCGAAAATTACTGAATCCCTACATTATCTGAAATTGGTGGCCTGCACAATTGCTGACCACCAACCAATGCACTTATAAGAAGTAGTTTAGATACAATCTTGATGTAAGTTCAGCATAATGGGCTCTAGTTATTGTCGTCGTTGGGTTGAATTGAGCCGTTAAAGTGGGTTCTAGGTCAAATGGATCTTGTTCAATCCCAAATGAGACATTAACCAAAGATAGGTTAATTGCTAATTGCACATAACCTTTCATCTCATCAGCTATCTCATCTTGGTCTGCTAAGACAACTTGTTGACCTTGGTAATCAACAACAATTTCTTGCTCTGGATCAAAAGCTTCAGCTTCAGATTGTAATCCCAACATCTGTACTAAGGCATAAGCCATATCTAGTTTTTCAACTTTGGAATAAGGCGCAGCATTACCAGATTTAGACAGCAAGATTGGACTTTGAGTGCGCAAATTGTCTTTCAAAGCGCCACCGTCAGCCATTACCGACGCCATGTAAGGTTTATCTAACGAAGATACACCGCTTACTCCTAGGGTTGGTTCATTCAATAAATCGCGATATTGACGTACTGCACCGCCCATTACTGCATAACGTGCAAAGTCTTTTCTTTTCAGTGCACTATCTGGGTAAAAACGATCATCGCTAATGCTGTCCATCAAACGCTCGCTAATGGCAAATTCAATGGCCCCTTGTTGGGGATGACCATCAATATCGTCAAGACCGTCATAACCACCACTCATTTCGAAGGCAACTTCCACATCAAAAAACTCTGGGATACCTGGGCCATTGGTAACGTCCAGTGGATCAGCATCTACACCTGACAGTGAGGTTAAGCCATAGGCATATATGCCCCATGTTCCTGCTACACCTGGCGCTGATACACGCATGTTTTCTTCTAATACTGGGGTGGTCAAATTACCGAAATACTCGGTTCCATCTGGCGCAACTAATACTAATTTGGTTAAGTTTGCCGCTGTGCTTGCACTAGCTTTGACAATGGAGGTGCCAGGGTAGACTTCAAAATACTGAATATCTGGGTCACCCACAGGTGCATAAAATAACTCAACTTGTTCTGTTCTGTCGCTAACCGCCACATTTGCGTTGGCGTTAAAGGTTTTGTCTACTAAGTTGTTCACTGTCACACTGTGATTCATATCGTAATCTAAAGCAGCTGCAACGGCTGAACGTGCATTGATATAACCACCGCCCACTTCCCAACGCTCGTGCCCAGGCATATTTGTAGCGGTTTCTTGTAAAATTTTGATGATTTCTAGGTTATCTAAGTTAGGGTTAGCCTCTAACATTAGAGCAATAATACCGGATACGTGAGGAGTGGCCATGGACGTACCAGAAATCATTGTATAAAAAGGTAGGTACTCAGTTTCGATGGCTTCAAGGTCAGCATCTCCGCCATTCGCCGCTAAGTTAGTTACAGCGCGAGTAGAGATTATATCTACACCTGGGGCAACGATGGAAACTTCATTATTATATGTCCAAGTTTCTCCATCAGGCATGGTAAATTCGCCACTTTCGCCCTTAAAGCCTCTTGATGAAAAGTCAGCAAGTTTGCCAAATTTATCACCGGCACCCACTGATAAACCCCAAGGAATTTGCGCGTAAGGGTTATTGGTATCTTCACCTGAGCCACTGTTACCTGCTGCGAACACGCTCATTATGCCTAGTTTGTGGGCTTTATAGGTGGCGACAGAAACAGGTCCAAGTGGTTCATATTTGCCGCTTGATCCCCAAGAGTTACTAACGATTTTGATTGGGTTGTCATAGCTATAAATATTGCTAATTGCGAAATCGAAACCACCAATAGTGTCAAGCAAGAAGAGACCCCCGCCTGAACCATAGCCGATGATGTCTGCATCCGGAGCTGCGCCAACATATTTACCACCAGACATCACACCATTACCGGCAATTGTCCCAGCTACGTGTGTACCGTGCCCAGAGTTAGTGTCGGTATTGATTTGACCTTTAAGGGTGGTTCCATCGGTTACGCCGGTAACACTGATGACTGATGAATGGGTTAACGCTTGTACATTTTCTACTACGGTATCACCAAAGAAGATGTCTTGGTGAGAGGCGTCGACTCCTGAATCGTTGACCATAATAGTGACACCTTTACCTGTGTAGGTAATGCCATTACGTTGTTCAAAATCTGTGGTTTGTAGGTCGGCAACGCTAGTAATTTGTCTAGCATCTGCGTTGTAATATTGCATTTTACGGTTGGCAAAAATAGAAACTACATTATCTAGTTGGGCCAATTGCTCAATTTGAGCCTTGGTAGCAACCACACCCATGATAGGTAATGATTTAAACTGCACGCCATCAGTAATGCCGAGGGACAATATTTGATTTAGTTGGCTTTCCGTCACTGGGTCCAATTGGTCAAAGGTAACGACCGCCATAATACTTTGGTTTTCAGTTAAGGTAATAAGAGAGTCTGTTAATTGTTCCCCTATTAAGGCCTCAGCTTTTACCGAATTTGCAGATAAACTTAACATCGCTGTTGCTATAGCCGTGAGTGTGTACTTTTTCATATTATTCTCCAACAAAAGGCTAGTCATTCCACATGAATGACGATGTATTCATCTTGACCGTTTGTTAATTGAACGAAAATAGGGGGTTCACCCTATAAATTGAAAAAAACACCTAGGGGCTAGAGTTTAGAAAAAGCAAACTTGAGTAGGCAATTTGACGCTGTCATTAACATCCAATAGCATTGATGAAAAATAAATAGCATCCTTATATAAACTAGGTTGCAGAGATAGTTTGGTGGGATGGGGTTACAGGCTCAACCAGGGTAAACGTTAAAGGAATAAATGAATGTTGAGCCACAAGGTGAACTTTAAATCATTATCTATGTTGGTGGGGCTGCTGATAATGGCTTTGCCTTCTTTAGCGGAGCAACACAGCAAAGATAAAGAGCTACAAGAAGAGGTTGAAAAGGTTGAAGTGGTTGGGACCAAGCCATTATATTATTACAGACAGCAAATGGCCAAAACCGAACTTGATTTTTACGATGCTTTTAACGACTTGGTAGAAGATCCTAAATTTAAAGTTAAGTGTAAAAATATACCAAGAGAAGGGGCTGGAAGAATTACCCAAAGAGCCTGTTATCCGCAATATTTTTTAGCCAGAAAGTCAAAATTGACAGAGATTGCCATGCGAGCCCGAGTCGCTTTACCATCGGATGATGATGTTGCCATGCAAGTTCAACAAGAAAAGAAAGCGTCATTGGCTTACGCTGAAAAATTAATTGAAAGTAATCCGGAACTGAAGCAGCGGCTACTCGAGATGTATCAAGCAAAACAAGTCTACTTTTCTAAACAGCAAGGTATAAAAGGTGAATAGCCGGTTTTTATTATTCACTAGGTGTGATTAAACAATTCCTTGCTAGAGAATTAAATAGTACTAAAGCTAGTAAATACTGATGGGTTTTCATAGCAATCAACACGAAGCCATATAATTTACTTAAAACTTTAATTAAGGGTTGCGTAGTGTAAATATGTAATCTATAATTCGCGACCGTTAATTTTTATGGGAAGCCGATTGAGCAAACAATCTCTATGTTTTGCGAGGCGATAGACCCAAATTTGAGAGAGAGAAAATGGCTAAGAAAATCACAGGCTTAATTAAGCTTCAGGTTGCAGCTGGTTCTGCTAACCCTAGTCCACCAGTTGGTCCTGCATTAGGTGCTAAAGGTGTTAACATCATGGAATTCTGTAAAGCGTTTAACGCATCTACAGATAGCCTTGAAAAAGGTGCTCCAGTACCTGTAGTTATCACTGTTTATGAAGACCGTTCATTTACCTTTGAAACCAAAACTCCACCTGCATCTTTCTTATTGAAGAAAGCAGCCGGTATTAAGAGTGGTTCTGGCCGTCCTAACACTGAGAAAGTGGGTAAAGTGACGCGCGCGCAATTAGAAGAAATTGCGAAAACTAAAGAACCTGACCTGACTGCAGCCGATCTTGATGCAGCTGTTCGTACCATCGCTGGCTCTGCACGCAGCATGGGCTTGGTAGTAGAGGGATAAGACATGGCTAAATTAACTAAACGTATGCGCACTATTCGCGAGAAAGTTGACGCAACTAAAGAATACGAAATTAATGAAGCAGTTGCTTTGTTAAAAGAATTAGCTACTGCAAAGTTTGCTGAAAGTGTAGATGTTTCAGTTAACCTGGGTATTGATGCTCGTAAATCTGACCAAAACGTTCGTGGCGCTACAGTGCTTCCAAACGGTACTGGTAAAGAAGTACGCGTTGCAGTATTTACTCAAGGCGCTAACGCAGAAGCAGCTAAAGAAGCTGGTGCTGACATCGTTGGTATGGAAGATCTTGCTGACCTAGTTAAGAAAGGCGAAATGAACTTTGACGTAGTTGTTGCTTCTCCAGATGCAATGCGCGTTGTTGGTCAGTTAGGTCAAATCTTAGGTCCTCGTGGACTTATGCCTAACCCTAAAACTGGCACAGTAACACCAGACGTAGCAACAGCTGTTAAAAATGCTAAAGCTGGTCAGGTTCGTTACAGAAACGACAAAAACGGAATTATCCATGCAAGCATTGGTAAAATTGCGTTTGAAGCAAATCAGATTCAAGAAAACCTTGATGCATTGCTAGAAGCATTGAAGAAAGCTAAGCCTTCTTCTGCTAAAGGTACATTCTTCAAGAAAGTTAGCCTAAGTACCACTATGGGTGCTGGTGTAACACTTGATCCAGTTAGCCTAGGCTTGAAATAAATTACCAATTTGATAACTCGTTTATCGTAATTGGCTTATGAGCAATTGCTCATCTCTCTAAAGGTTATGGGTTGGAGCTGTTTTTAACTAAGTTAAATACATGCTCCCGTCCAAGACCGCAGGTGCGAAATAGTAGGTGAAGTAAGAGAGCACTTACATTAAATATTTCGCTTAATACGTAAAATGCCTGCGCAGACGGTGATTTCGACTCAGACTCTCTGGGGAAACGAACACCGTAGAGCGGTAAGTCAGCGAATATTGTTTGGCAATATTCAACGGTTTATCAATCTGGAACTCTGGATGTGAAATCATGATGATATTGCATTCAGTTAACAAGAGGTGAACTCAGTGGCACTAGGTTTAGCAGCAAAAAAAGAGATCGTAGCAGAAGTAAGTGAAGTTGCATCTCAAGCTCTATCCGTTGCCGTCGCTGAATACCGTGGGATGGAAGTTTCAGAACTAACTGACCTGCGTGTTAAAGCTCGTGAGCAAGGCGTATTTCTTAAAGTTGTACGTAATACACTTGCAAAACGTGGTTTAGCAGACAGTAAGTTTTCTGATCTAGATGAAGCTTTAACTGGTCCTTTGATTTACGGATTCTCTTTAGACGCACCTGGCGGTGCAGCACGTCTATTTAAAGATTTCGCTAAAGAAAATGACAAGCTTAAAGTAACAGCGCTTTCAATTGGTAGTGGTTTATTGGGTCCAGAAAAATTGGATGCAGTTGCTTCACTTCCAACTCGCGACGAAGCACTAGCAAAATTACTTGCTACCTTCAAAGCACCTGCCGAGAAATTCGTTCGTACAATCAACGAAGTTCCAGGCAAGTTTGTGCGTGTATTGGCGGCGATCAAAGACGAAAAATAATTTTCGTGTTTGGCATTAACAAATTTTTTAACATTTAACCCCAGGAGTTTAGAGAAAATGGCTCTAACTAAAGATGATATATTAAACGCGATTGCTGAAATGCCAGTTATGGAATTGGTTGAGTTAATCGAAGCAGCTGAAGAAAAATTTAACGTTTCTGCTGCAGCAGCTGTTGCTGTTGCTGGTCCTGCTGTAGCTGCTGAAGCTGCTGCAGAGCAAACAGAATTTGACGTTGTAATGACTTCTTTCGGTGGCAATAAAGTTGCTGTTATCAAAGCAGTACGTGGCGCAACTGGCCTAGGTCTTAAAGAAGCTAAAGATGTTGTTGAATCAGCACCTAAAGCTATCAAAGAAGGTTTGGCTAAAGAAGAAGCTGAAGCACTTAAAGCTGAACTTGAAGCAGCTGGCGCAGAAGTGGAACTTAAGTAATTTGTCTGTTGACAGATTACTTGCCTGAAAAGGCTCGGGCTGGTGATTATTTAATCACCAGCCTTTTTGCGCTGTAGGATAGGGCATTTATACCCTTTAGAACTATCCTTCGATTTGATGCGCAAACGTGTTTGAAAAGTGACATAAAACCAATAAGTTAAGTGTTAAAACTTTAGAAAAATTGGTGTATGCTTGAAAATCACGCCGCAAAGGGTGCTTGAAGTTTGTTTAGTAAAAGCGCTTTACTAAGCAAGTTGGGTCAAAAATCAGAATGCTGAGGAACCCATGGTTTACTCCAATAGCGAAAAGAAACGTATCCGTAAGGATTTTGGCAAACGCCCGCAGGTATTAGAGATACCTTACCTTCTTTCAATCCAGCTCGATTCTTTTAAGAAGTTTATCGATATCGATGTTGACGGTCATTATGGACTAGAAGCTGCTTTTAGATCAGTTTTCCCCATAAAAAGTTATTCAGGTAATTCTGAATTACAATATGTGAGCTACCGGTTAGGTGAGCCAGTTTTTGACGTTAAAGAATGTCAAATCCGCGGTGTCACTTTTTCTGCGCCACTAAGGGTAAAACTCCGTCTAGTATTGTTCGATAAAGAAGCCGCTCCTGGAACGGTTAAGGATATCAAAGAGCAAGAAGTTTACATGGGTGAAATACCACTCATGACCGAAAACGGTACTTTTGTGATCAATGGAACTGAGCGCGTAATCGTGTCTCAACTTCACCGTTCACCTGGTGTGTTCTTCGATCATGATAAAGGAAAAACACACTCATCAGGTAAAGTGCTTTATAACGCACGTGTTATTCCTTACCGTGGCTCTTGGTTAGACTTCGAATTTGACCCGAAAGATAATTTATATGTTCGTATCGATCGTCGCCGTAAATTACCTGCGACTATCATGTTACGTGCATTGGAAATGCCCACTGAAGAAATTCTTGATGTGTTCTTTGAAAAAGATCTTATCAAGATAGTGGATGATAAATTCATGATGGACATTGTTCCTGAGCGTCTGCGTGGTGAAACTGCTCAGTTTGACATCTTAGATGGCGAAGGAAATGTTCTAGTAGAAACCGGTCGTCGTATTTCTGCTCGTCATACTCGTGCTCTTGAAAAAGCTAAAGTGACTGAATTAGAAGTACCTGCTGAGTTCCTTGTAGGTCGTGTAATCGCTAAAGACTACATTAATGAAGAAACCGGTGAAGTAATTGTTGCTGCGAATGACGAACTGACAGTGGAATCACTTGAAGCGTTATTAGCCTCAGACCTTACCTCATTCGATACACTTTACATTAATGAGTTAGATCACGGTGCATATATTTCAGACACCCTACGTATTGATAGCTCAACTAATCGCCTTGAAGCCTTAGTTGAAATTTATCGCATGATGCGTCCTGGTGAGCCACCAACTAAAGATGCCGCTGAAACCTTGTTTGGTAACTTATTCTTCTCAGATGATCGTTATGACTTGTCTGCTGTAGGTAGAATGAAGTTCAACCGTCGTCTTGGTCGCGAAGAGTTGATCGGCGAAGGTACACTAGATAAAGAAGATATCATTGCTGTAATGAAGCAATTGATTACCATCCGTGATGGTAAAGATGAAGTGGATGATATCGACCACTTAGGTAACCGTCGTATCCGTTCTGTTGGTGAAATGGCTGAAAACCAATTCCGAGTTGGTTTAGTACGTGTTGAACGTGCTGTTAAAGAGCGCCTAAGTTTAGGTGATCTTGACGCTATCATGCCTCAGGATTTGATAAACGCTAAGCCAATTTCGGCAGCGGTTAAAGAGTTCTTTGGTTCAAGCCAATTGTCTCAGTTTATGGATCAAAACAACCCGCTTTCAGAAGTGACGCACAAACGTCGTATTTCTGCATTAGGCCCGGGTGGTTTGACACGTGAACGCGCAGGTTTCGAAGTACGTGACGTACACCCGACTCATTATGGTCGTGTTTGTCCAATTGAAACTCCTGAAGGTCCAAACATCGGTTTGATCAACTCTCTTTCGAGTTTTGCCCGTACCAATGACTTTGGTTTCCTTGAAACTCCGTATCGTAAAATTGTTGACGGCGTTGTTACTGACGATATCGATTACCTTTCTGCTATTGAAGAAGGTCAATTTGCAATAGCACAGGCAAACGTTGTATTAGACGATGATGGTAAACTAACTGAAGAGCTTATCCCTTGCCGCTACCGTGGTGAGACTACTTTGATGCAAATTGAAGACATCAAGTACATGGACGTTTCTCCACAGCAAATCGTATCTGTAGCGGCGTCAATTATCCCGTTCCTAGAACACGATGATGCTAACCGCGCATTGATGGGTGCTAACATGCAACGTCAAGCAGTACCTACGCTAAAAGCTGATAAGCCTTTAGTTGGTACAGGTATGGAGAAAACAGTTGCTGTTGATTCAGGTGTAACTATTATCGCTAAACGTGGTGGTACAGTTGACTATGTTGACGCGAGTCGCATAGTAATTAAGGTAAATGAAGAAGAAATGGCTGCTGGCGAAGCAGGTATTGATATCTACAACCTAACTAAATACACCCGTTCTAACCAGAATACTTGTATTAACCAAAAACCAACTTGTAACGTAGGTGATCCTATTGTTACGGGTGACGTGTTGGCCGATGGCCCTTCTACCGATTTAGGTGAGTTGGCGTTAGGTCAAAATATGCGTATCGCATTTATGCCTTGGAATGGTTATAACTTTGAGGATTCTATCCTTATTTCTGAGCGTGTAGCCCAAGAAGATCGCTTCACTACTATCCACATACAAGAACTTAGCTGTATTGCTCGTGATACTAAGCTTGGTCCAGAAGAAATCAGTGCTGATATACCTAATGTTGGTGAATCTGCGCTTGGTAAGCTGGATGAGTCTGGTGTGGTTTATATTGGTGCTGAAGTTAAAGGTGGCGACATCTTAGTTGGTAAAGTGACGCCTAAAGGCGAAACCCAACTGACTCCAGAAGAAAAACTACTAAGAGCCATTTTTGGTGAAAAAGCGTCAGACGTTAAAGATACTTCTTTGCGTGTACCTAACTCTGTTCACGGTACTGTTATTGACGTTCAAGTTTTCACCCGTGATGGTGTTGAAAAAGATAAACGTGCTCTTGAAATCGAAGATATGCAATTACGTCAAGTCAAAAAAGACTTGGGTGATGAGTTCGGTATTTTAGCCGATGGTATCTTTGCTCGTGCGACAAACCTATTACTACGCAGTGGTATTGAGCAAGCTAAACTTGACAGCATGCCTCGTGAAAAGTGGTTTGATCTAACGTTACAAGACGAAGACGCACAATTAGAACTTGATCAAATCGCTGAACAACACAGTGAAATTAAACTTGATTTCGATAACAAGTTTGAAATCAAACGTCGCAAAATCACCCAAGGTGATGATCTTGCGCCGGGCGTGTTGAAGATTGTTAAAGTTTATTTGGCGGTTAAGCGTCATATCCAGCCTGGTGATAAAATGGCTGGTCGTCACGGTAACAAAGGTGTTATCTCGACTATCCAACCAGTGGAAGATATGCCTTATGATGCAAACGGTACTCCTGTTGACATCGTACTTAACCCACTTGGTGTACCTTCGCGGATGAACATCGGTCAGATTCTAGAAACCCACTTGGGCATGGCTGCTCATGGTTTGGGTGTGAAGATTGACCGTATGGTTAAAGAGCACGAAGAATTAGCTAAGTTAAGAAGCTTCTTGAAAGAAGTTTATAGCTCAGGTAAGTCTCACCAAGAGGTTGATATTGATAACTTCACTGATGAAGAAGTCAAACGTCTTGCTGAAAACTTACGTAAGGGTGTTCCAATTGCAACACCTGTGTTCGATGGTGCAACTGAACGAGAAATTAAAGACTTGTTACTGTTGGCTGATATTCCAGAAAGTGGACAGATCACGTTGTTTGATGGCCGTACTGGCCGTTCGTTTGAACGTCCTGTAACTGTAGGTTACATGTACATGCTGAAACTTAACCACTTGGTTGATGACAAAATGCATGCACGTTCAACGGGTTCTTACAGCTTGGTTACACAGCAACCATTGGGTGGTAAAGCTCAATTTGGTGGACAGCGTTTCGGAGAGATGGAAGTGTGGGCACTAGAAGCATACGGTGCTGCTTATACCTTGCAAGAAATGCTAACTGTGAAATCCGATGACGTGAATGGCCGTACCAAAATGTATAAAAACATTGTGGATGGTGATCACCGTATGGAACCTGGTATGCCGGAATCCTTCAACGTATTGTTGAAAGAAATCCGCTCTCTAGGTATCAACATCGAATTAGAAGAGCAAAACGATTAGTTAACTCTGATTGATCGAAAGAAAAGAGAGCCTGACTAGCTAAACTGGCTAGTCAGGTTTTGTAACACCACTCCGCTGGGAGAAAAAAGTGAAAGACTTATTAAAGTTTCTTAAGCAACAGAACAAAACCGAAGAATTCGATAATATTCGAATCGGTCTTGCTTCTCCGGACATGGTCCGTTCGTGGTCTTTTGGTGAGGTTAAAAAACCTGAAACCATTAACTATCGTACGTTTAAACCAGAGCGCGATGGCCTTTTCTGTGCCCGCATCTTTGGTCCGGTTAAAGACTATGAGTGTTTGTGTGGTAAATACAAACGCCTTAAACACCGTGGTGTGATTTGTGAAAAATGTGGCGTAGAAGTGACATTGACCAAAGTACGTCGTGAGCGTATGGGTCACATTGAACTGGCTAGCCCAGTTGCCCACATTTGGTTCCTAAAATCATTGCCGTCTCGCATCGGTTTGATGTTAGACATGACATTGCGTGATATCGAGCGTGTGCTTTATTTCGAATCCTATGTTGTTACCGAACCTGGTATGACGACCCTTGAGCGTTCTCAACTTCTTACTGAAGAAGAGTACCTTGACTCGTTAGAAGAGCATGGCGATGAGTTTGAAGCTAAAATGGGTGCAGAAGCGGTTTTCGAATTGCTTAAAGTACTTGATGTTGACGCTGATGTTGCTGCGATGCGAGAAGAATTGCCAAGTATCAATTCTGAAACTAAGCGTAAGAAAATTACTAAACGTTTGAAGTTGTTAGAGTCATTCCAACAATCAGGTAACAAGCCTGAGTGGATGATCATGACAGTACTGCCAGTTTTACCACCGGATTTGCGTCCATTGGTACCACTAGATGGCGGTCGTTTTGCGACTTCAGATTTGAACGATTTATACCGTCGTGTTATCAACCGTAACAACCGTTTGAAGCGTCTTCTAGACCTTGCTGCACCTGATATCATTGTGCGCAACGAAAAACGTATGTTACAAGAAGCGGTTGATGCACTTCTTGATAATGGTCGTCGTGGCCGTGCTATTACCGGTTCTAACAAACGTCCTCTTAAATCTTTGGCAGATATGATCAAAGGTAAACAAGGTCGTTTCCGTCAGAACTTACTCGGTAAACGTGTTGACTACTCTGGTCGTTCTGTAATTACCGTTGGTCCTACTCTTCGTCTACATCAGTGTGGACTTCCTAAAAAAATGGCATTGGAATTGTTCAAGCCGTTCATCTATGGAAAATTAGAAGGCCGTGGTCTTGCAACAACGATTAAAGCGGCTAAGAAATTAGTAGAGCGTGAAGCACCGGAAGTATGGGACGTTCTAGATGACGTTATCCGTGAACATCCAGTTCTACTTAACCGTGCACCTACTCTTCACCGTTTGGGTATACAGGCGTTCGAACCAATTTTGATCGAAGGTAAAGCGATACAGTTGCACCCACTAGTGTGTGCGGCGTACAACGCTGACTTCGATGGTGACCAAATGGCGGTACACGTACCGTTGACAATCGAAGCACAGCTTGAAGCTCGTGCCTTGATGATGTCTACCAATAACATTTTGTCTCCTGCTAATGGTGAGCCAATCATCGTTCCTTCACAGGATGTTGTATTAGGTTTGTACTACCTTACTCGTGACCGTGTAAATGGTTTGGGTGAAGGCATGGTATTCACCAGCCCACACGAAGCTGAAAAAGCTTACCGTACTGGTAATGCTGAACTTCATGCTCGCGTTAAAGTACGTATCACTGAATATGATGTAGATTCTGATGGTAGCAAGAAAGAAAAAGTGACTCTGACTGATACCACAGTTGGTCGCGCGATTTTCTCATTGATTTTGCCTAAAGGTTTGCCTTTCGAAATTATCAACCAACCTATGGGTAAAAAGCAGATTTCACGTTTGTTGAACGCTTGTTACCGTGTGCTTGGATTGAAAGATACCGTAATCGCTGCTGACCAAATCATGTATACCGGTTTCCACTACGCGATGATCGCGGGTGCATCTGTTGGTATCGATGATATGGTTATCCCTGATGCTAAGAAAGACATCATTGAAGCCGCTGAAGAAGAAGTGTTCGAAATTCAAGAACAGTTCCAATCAGGTCTAGTTACAGCTGGTGAGCGTTACAACAAAGTTATCGATATTTGGTCTCGTGCAAACGAAGACGTTGCTAAAGCGATGATGTCGAACCTATCTAAAGAATCAGTTAAAAATCGTGACGGTGAAATGGAAGAGCAAGACTCTTTCAACTCAGTGTTTATGATGGCTGACTCTGGTGCTCGTGGTAGTGCCGCTCAGATTCGTCAGTTGGCGGGTATGCGTGGTCTGATGGCGAAACCAGATGGTTCAATCATTGAAACGCCAATTACCGCGAACTTCCGTGAAGGTCTAAACGTACTTCAGTACTTTATCTCTACTCACGGTGCTCGTAAAGGTTTGGCCGATACGGCATTGAAAACAGCTAACTCGGGTTACTTAACTCGTCGTTTGGTTGATGTTGCACAAGATTTAGTTATCAACACTGAAGACTGTGGCACATTCGACGGGGTGAAAATGACTCCTCTTATCGAAGGTGGTGACGTTGTAGAACCATTGCGCGAACGCGTATTGGGTCGTGTTGTAGCAGAAGATGTTATTAAACCAGGCACTAACGATGTCTTAGTAGAGCGTAATACTCTGCTAGATGAAGGTTTGGTTGACATGCTAGAAGTGAACTCAGTTGACCAAATTTTGGTTCGCTCAGTAATCACTTGTGACAACGACTTCGGTGTTTGTGCAAGATGTTACGGACGTGACTTGGCTCGTGGACACATGGTTGGCTTCGGTGAATCTGTGGGTGTTATCGCCGCACAGTCTATCGGTGAACCTGGTACACAGTTAACCATGCGTACGTTCCATATCGGTGGAGCTGCATCTAGAGCATCTGCTGAGAACAGTGTACAAGTTAAAACTACAGGTACATTGAAATTACATAATGCTAAGTATGTACGTAACGCTGACGACAAAGTTGTTATCGTTTCACGTTCAACTGAATTAACTGTAATTGACGACCAAGGTCGTGAAAAAGAACGTTATAAAGTGCCTTACGGTGCAATCCTTTCTGTTGACGATAACGCGGCAATTAGTGCTGGCGATATTATCGCTAACTGGGATCCGCATTCGCATCCAATTATCACTGAACGTAAAGCGAAAATTAGCTTTGCTGATGTTGATGATTCGAATACCGAAATGCAACAAGATGAGTTAACCGGTCTAACGCGTATCGTGGTTAAAGATTTGACCAAAGCGAATGCGAAAGAGCCTAAACTTATCCTAGAAAGTGATGAAGTTGGTTTGCAGGAAATTCGTCTGCCTAGCTTTACTACAATCGAAGCATCAGATGGTATGGCGGCCCGTGAAGGTGACGTGTTAGCACGTATACCTCAGGAAAGTTCGAAAACTCGAGACATCACCGGTGGTCTGCCGCGTGTTGCTGACTTGTTCGAAGCACGTAAGCCTAAAGAGCCTGCAATTCTTGCTGAAGTTTCCGGTACTATCGGCTTCGGTAAAGAAACTAAAGGTAAGAAGCGTTTAGTTATCACACCTAAAGAAGGCGATCATTACGAAGAAATGATCCCTAAATGGCGTCAGCTTAATGTGTTTGAAGGTGAATCTGTGGAGAAAGGCGAAGTTATCGCCGATGGTCCAGAGTCACCACATGACATCTTGCGTCTTCGTGGTATCAGTGCAGTAGCTAACTACATTGTTAACGAAGTTCAAGAAGTTTACCGTCTACAAGGGGTTAAAATTAACGATAAGCACATCGAAGTTGTTATTCGTCAGATGTTGCGTAAGTGTTTGATTACTCACCCAGGTGATACTCAGTTCCTTGAAGGCGAGCAAGTTGAAGTTGCGAACGTTAGAGTTGCTAACCGTGAAATTGAGAAACAGGGCAAAATCCCTGCTCAGTATGAGACACAGCTGCTTGGTATTACCAAAGCTTCACTATCTACTGAATCATTCATTTCAGCAGCCTCGTTCCAAGAAACAACTCGTGTTCTTACCGAAGCAGCAGTGCAAGGTAAAGAAGATGAGTTACGTGGTCTGAAAGAAAACGTTATTGTTGGTCGTTTGATTCCAGCAGGAACCGGTTTCTCATACCACCAGAACCGAGCGAAAATGAAACAAGCTGCTATGATGGTTGAAGAAACCTCAGTATCAGCCTCTGAAGCAGAGCTTGCCCTAACTGAAGCGCTAAACGCAGAAGCTGGTAATAGTTCTAGCGACGAGTAACAATATTTAAGAATTTCTTTGGCTAGCTACGGTTAGTCAAAGACTTTTCTTGACAGTTTGTTTTATGATCTATAGAATTCCGCGACCCGAAATTTGCTAATGCAATATTTTGGTCGCGGATTTTTCGCTTTCAGCGCTCGGTAAAACGGGCAAAATAGTAGTTTTTTATTAACCAGGAGCCCTAGTTAATGGCAACAGTTAACCAGTTAGTGCGCTCTCCTCGTAAGAAGCCCGTTGAAAAAAGCAACGTCGCTGCCTTACAGGCTTGCCCACAGAAACGTGGCGTATGTACTCGCGTATATACCACCACGCCTAAGAAGCCGAACTCAGCTTTACGTAAAGTATGCCGTGTTCGTTTAACCAACGGTTTTGAAGTTTCTTCATACATCGGTGGTGAAGGTCACAACCTACAAGAGCACAGTGTTGTTCTTATTCGTGGTGGTCGTGTTAAAGATTTACCAGGTGTTCGTTACCACACTGTTCGCGGTACTTTAGACTGCGCAGGCGTAAACGACCGTAGACAAGCCCGTTCTAAATACGGCGCAAAAAGGCCTAAGTCTTAACGGTTCTCCGTTAGTAAGGCCAAACTATTAAATTTTGAGTTTTGGGTTATACCTGAATTCCCACGGAGAATATTAAGATGCCAAGAAGACGAGTTGTAGGTCAACGAAAAATCCTACCAGATCCTAAGTTCGGATCACAATTACTTGCCAAATTCATGAACGTTGTCATGTTGGATGGTAAAAAATCTACTGCTGAAAAAATTGTTTACGGTGCGTTAGACATCGTTGCTGAAAAAACCAGTAAAGCTCACCTAGATGTATTCGAAGAAGCATTGGACAACATCCGCCCTACAGTCGAAGTTAAGTCTCGTCGTGTTGGTGGTTCTACGTACCAAGTACCAGTAGAAGTTCGTCCTGTACGTCGTAATGCATTAGGTATGCGTTGGATGGTTGATGCAGCACGTAAACGTGGTGAGAAATCAATGGCTCAACGCCTAGCAGCTGAAATGCTAGATGCGTCTGAGAACAGAGGCTCTGCGGTTAAGAAACGTGAAGACGTTCACCGTATGGCTGAAGCGAACAAAGCGTTCGCACACTACCGTTGGTAGTCAAAGCGTCTTAGAGAGGACTAAATGGCTCGTAAACATCCTATTGAACGCTATCGTAATATCGGAATCGTTGCTCACGTTGACGCGGGCAAAACGACGACGACTGAGCGCGTTTTGTTTTATACCGGCTTGTCTCACAAGATTGGTGAAGTCCATGATGGCGCTGCTACCATGGATTGGATGGAGCAAGAGCAAGAGCGGGGGATTACAATTACCTCCGCAGCAACCACTTGTTTCTGGTCTGGCATGCAAAAACAGTATGATCAGCACAGAATCAATATCATCGATACGCCTGGGCACGTAGACTTCACCATTGAAGTTGAACGCTCATTACGAGTATTAGATGGCGCAGTGGTTGTATTTTGTGGCTCATCGGGTGTTGAACCCCAATCTGAGACTGTATGGCGCCAAGCTGATAAGTACCGTGTTCCGCGCATGGTATTTGTCAACAAAATGGACCGTACAGGTGCTGACTTCGATCGTGTAGTTGAGCAAATTAACAATCGTTTAGGGGCCACTTGCGTACCTATTCAATTGAACATTGGTGCTGAAGAGAACTTCAAAGGCGTTATTGATCTGATCAAGATGAAAGCCATTAATTGGAATGAAGCTGATCAAGGTATGACGTTCTTATATGAAGACGTTCCTGCAGATTTACTGGATCGGGCGAATGAACTTCGCACTGAAATGGTTGAAGCAGCTGCGGAAGCTTCTGATGAACTGATGAATAAATATTTGGAAGGCGAAGAGCTTTCCGAGGAAGAAATTAAAACTGGATTACGAATTCGTACACTTAACAATGAAATTGTGGTGGCGACCTGTGGTTCAGCATTTAAAAATAAAGGTGTTCAGGCAGTTCTTGATTCTGTAATCGAGTTTTTGCCCGCACCTGTTGATGTTCCTGCAATCACTGGTGTACTTAGTGATAAGAATGAAACAGAAGCTGAACGTCATGCAGACGATAGCGAACCGTTTTCTGCCTTAGCATTTAAAATTGCCACTGACCCATTTGTTGGCACATTAACGTTCTTCCGTTGTTATTCCGGTGTGGTAAATACAGGTGATGCTGTTTACAACGCTGTAAAAGGTAAACGTGAACGCTTTGGTCGAATCGTGCAGATGCATGCTAAAGACCGCGAAGAGTTAAAAGAAGTGCGCGCTGGTGATATCGCAGCAGCAATTGGAATGAAAGATGTGACGACTGGAGATACTTTGTGTGATCCTAACCACATTATTACCCTTGAACGTATGGAATTCCCTGAACCGGTAATTTCCATTGCGGTTGAGCCTCGTTCTCAAGCTGACCAAGATAAAATGAGTGTTGCTTTGGGTAAACTTGCCGCAGAAGATCCTTCTTTCCGCGTAAAAACTGATGAAGAGTCTGGACAAACAATTATCTCAGGAATGGGAGAATTGCATTTGGACATCATTGTTGACCGCATGAAGCGTGAATTTAATGTTGAATGTAATGTGGGTAAACCTCAGGTTGCATATCGAGAGACAATTCGCAAAAGTGTGGAAGTGGAAGGTAAATTTGTTCGTCAATCAGGTGGACGTGGCCAATATGGGCATGTTTGGTTGAAGATCGAGCCAAATGAAGAAGGTGCGGGCTACGAGTTTGTGAATGAAATAGTGGGCGGTATCGTTCCTAAAGAGTATATTCCATCAGTAGATAAGGGTATCCAAGAACAAATGCAAAATGGTGTTTTAGCTGGGTATCCCGTGCTAGATGTCAAAGTCACTTTGTTTGATGGGTCATTCCATGATGTTGACTCTTCAGAAATGGCGTTTAAGATAGCCGGTTCAATGGGCTTTAGGGAAGGCGTAGAAATTGCGAATCCTGTATTGCTTGAGCCGACTATGAAAGTTGAAGTCACCACTCCAGAAGATTGGATGGGTGATGTCGTTGGTGACTTAAATCGTCGTCGCGGCGTAATTGATGGCATGGATGAAGGTGTGGCGGGTATAAAAATTGTACGTGCTAAGGTTCCTCTTTCTGAAATGTTTGGCTATGCTACTGCATTGCGAAGCGCAACGCAGGGGCGAGCTTCATATTCTATGGAATTCTTTAATTATGCTGAAGCACCCAATAATGTGACTAAAGCAATAGTTGAAGCAAGAAATTAATCTAAATGAAGGTTCGGTCCGGTCTGTTACAGGGTCGGACTTTTAAATTAGGAAACGAGAAAAATGGCTAAAGAAAAGTTTGAACGTACGAAACCCCATGTAAACGTTGGTACAATTGGTCACGTTGACCATGGTAAAACCACGCTAACAGCTGCAATCACTACAGTTCTT
>NZ_JBGOSE010000022.1:0-36513 GCF_041538045.1 Aliiglaciecola sp. SL4
CGCGGGGCTAAAGCCACCGCCTACAGGTTGATTTGTAGGACGGGCTTCAGCCCGTTGGTGTTTCTCGGTTTTTGCGCGGGGCTAAAGCACCCGCCTACAGGTTCTTGGGATAGGGTTAACTTCCCACCGAGGGTTAAGACTTCAACCTGGCCATAATGAAATCGGCTAGGGCGCGACTAATTTGCGGATGTTGGGTGTCGAGATTGAACAGACATATTTTTATCTTGCCCAACTGAGGTAACGACTTGTGGCGAATTTCCTGCAATGCACTGGGCAAACTGGAACGTGCTAGCGCGGTAATGCCTAAACCTTGTTGTATGGCTGCTATCAACCCATAAAGGTCGGCATTGGTATAGGTGATCCGCCAGCTGGTGGTTTGTTGTTTGAGTTTTTCAATCACGCGAGAGCGATAAACACAGCCATCTGGCGCTAAAACCAATGCGACTTTGTTTGCACTGATGGCTTTATTGGCATCACCCACCCAAATCAATTCGTCTTCCAATACCACTTCACCCTCGGTTTGTTGGTCTGGGTGAACGAGGGCTAGCACCAAATCAAAGTCCCTATGATTTTTATCGTTGAGTAAACTACGACTTAATTCTGAGGTCACTTCTAAAGCCACGTCTGGGTATTGTTTACTGAATTCACCAATGATGCTGGGTAGTAAGGTAGTGGCAAATTCGCTCGGTATTCCTAATCGCAACCGGCCTCGTAAAGAGGATTGTTCGAATTGTCGAAATATGTCGTCATTAATTCCTAACATGGCTCTAGCTTGTTGCAATAGTGCCTGTCCATCTTGATTAACTAACTGGCGCTGACCAATTTTGTCGAACAAACGACGCCCTAATTGTTCTTCTAACTTCTTAATTTGCAAACTAATTGCAGGTTGAGAACGGCCCAGCATGTCGCCAGCTTTAGCAAAGCCACCTAGCTCTACAACGGTCACAAAAGTGCGTAAATGGTCTAACGATAGCTGTTTCATTGATAATGTTTAGACTTAAAGTTCATTTGGAATACTAATTTAAGTAATTTAATACATTTAAAAAAATTATGTAAGCATTTGAATTATCAATTTGTCCCAGAGCCGAGTGATTTCTATACTGATAATTCAAAGTGACTCAATCAGGTGAAGGTAAATGACCAACAAAACAGTTTTACACTCCAAGCATATTGAAGCCGGCGCTAAAATGGTGGACTTCCATGGCTGGGAAATGCCGATTAATTACGGTTCACAAATTGAAGAACATCATGCAGTGAGAAAAGATGCTGGCATGTTCGATGTGTCACATATGACGATTGTGGATGTAAAAGGCAGTGAAGCTAAAGGCTATTTACGCAAATTATTAGCTAACGATGTTGCTAAATTAACTGAAAAAGGCAAAGCACTCTACAGCGGCATGCTGAATGATGAGGGTGGCGTGGTTGATGATTTGATTGTTTATCACTTCGATGAAACAAATTATCGTTTGGTGGTTAACTCGGCTACCCGTGAAAAAGACATGGATTGGCTGAATAGCGTGGCCAGTGGATTTGACGTAACTATTACTGAAATCCCTGATTATGCAATGATTGCAGTACAAGGTCCCAACGCCAAAGAAAAAGCAGCTACCTTATTCTCCGATGCGCAAAAAGAAGCCGTTGCGGGAATGAAGCCATTTTTTGGTGTGCAAGCTGAAGATTTATTTATTGCTACAACGGGTTATACCGGTGAAGCAGGTTACGAAATTATGGTGCCTAATGAAATGGCAGCGGATTTCTGGCAACGTTTAATTGAAGCGGGTTTTGCACCTTGCGGTTTAGGTGCTCGCGATACATTACGCCTAGAAGCCGGTATGAATTTATATGGCCAAGACATGGACGAAACTATTTCTCCACTTGCGGCCAACATGGCTTGGACCGTTACTTGGGAACCAGCAGACCGTGACTTCATGGGGCGTAAAGCACTAGAAACACAAAAAGCAGAAGGCACTCACAAGCTAGTTGGTTTGGTAATGACCGATAAAGGTGTTTTACGTACCGGTCAAAAAGTGAAAGTGTCTGAAGGCGAAGGTGTGATCACCTCGGGTTCATTTTCTCCAACATTAGGTCATAGTATTGCCATGGCAAGAATTCCTGCTACAGCCGATACCACTGCTGAAGTGGAAATGCGCAAAAAGTGGGTTACCGTTAACATTGTTAAACCTAGCTTTGTTAGAAACGGAAAAAGTGTTCTTTAAAAGGTGAGTTTCCAACACCTTTAGTAAAATTACGATTAATTAGTTTAATAAAAACCAAAATTTAGGAACGATTATGAGCAACATTCCATCAGAATTACGTTATGCATCCACTCACGAATGGGTTAGACCTGAAAGTGATGGCACTTTTACCGTGGGTATCACTGAACATGCCCAAGAACTTTTGGGTGATATGGTATTTGTTGAATTGCCAGAAGTTGGCGACGCTGTAGGCGCTGGAGATGACGTAGCAGTAGCTGAGTCAGTAAAAGCGGCTTCTGATGTTTATGCCCCAATCACAGGTACTATAGTTGCTGTAAACGAAGACTTGGAAAATACCCCAGAACTAGTAAACAGCGACGCGTTTGGCGAAGGCTGGTTATTCCGCATTGAAGCTGAAGATGCTGCAGAAGTGGAATCTTTATTAGATGCTGAAGGCTACGCAAACAGTATCGACGAAGACTAATATTGGTTATTAATTAAATACTCGCCCCTGTATTTTTTTAAGATTACAGGTGGCGAGTATTGTCTATTGATAGCAGAAAAAGCTCAGTTGAATTCAAATATATAGAGAGCTTTTGCATTTCTATTTCCAGTATCACATTGTTCAAATTAAAGGCACTCATTCATGGCTAATACTCCGTTTTCACTCGCTCAGCTAGAACAGACCGAAGATTTTGTAAGGCGTCATATTGGCCCTAGCGAAGGCGAAATGGCAGAAATGCTCGAATTTGTTGGCGCTGAGTCATTAGACGACTTAATGAAACAGACCGTTCCTGCAGGTATCCGTTTACCAGAATCCCTAAACATTGGCGACAGCATAACCGAAGTACAAGCATTACAAGAACTCAAAGACATCGCTGGTAAGAATCAAATTAACCGCAGTTTCATCGGCATGGGTTACAGCGATACCATCACTCCCAATGTGATACTCCGTAATGTGTTGGAAAACCCAGGTTGGTATACGGCTTATACGCCTTATCAGCCAGAAATTGCTCAAGGTCGATTGGAAGCTTTATTAAACTTTCAGCAAGTAACAATTGATTTAACCGGACTAGAACTTGCCTCAGCTTCACTATTAGATGAAGCAACAGCGGCGGCTGAAGCCATGGGGCTTGCTAAGCGTGTGTCGAAAAACCGCAAAGCTAACAGCTTCTTTGTGGCTGACGATGTGCATCCACAAACCTTGGACGTCATTAAAACCCGTGCAGAAATGTTTGGTTTTGACGTAATTGTTGGAAAAGACGCAGAAGCGGCCTCTCATAATATATTTGGTGCGTTATTACAGTACCCAGGCACCACAGGTGAAGTGAAAGATCTCACCGATATCATCAGTGCATTACATGAAAACAAAGCCATAGTAGCCGTTGCAGCAGATATTATGAGCTTAGTGTTGTTAAAATCTCCCGGTGAAATGGGCGCAGATGTGGTGCTAGGTTCTGCTCAACGATTTGGTGTGCCTATGGGCTATGGTGGTCCTCATGCTGCCTTTTTTGCCACTCGTGATGCATACAAACGCTCCTTACCTGGCCGTATCATAGGGGTTTCTAAAGACACTCGTGGTCGTCCAGCCCTGCGCATGGCATTGCAAACACGTGAGCAACATATCCGCCGTGAAAAAGCGAACTCAAACATTTGTACCGCCCAAGTATTATTGGCAAACATGGCCTCGTTTTATGCGGTGTACCATGGTCCTCAAGGTCTAAAAACCATTGCCACACGCATTAATCGTTTTGCAGACTTATTAGCTGCCGCGCTAACCCGTCATGGCTACGCACTTAAGCATAACACTTGGTTCGACACTATTACCGTGATGGTCGATGATAAAGATGCGCTAGTTGCACGTGCTGCAGAAGCAGGCATGAATTTACGCGCTAATTTGGCCGATAACCTAGTGGGTATTTCAGTTGATGAAACCACTACACGTCATGATTTAAAAGGTCTTATCGACTTATTCTGTGGTGACACTCATGGTTTCGATATTGAAATGATGGATGCAGAAATTACCACTCAAGGCTCGAAGTCGTTACCTACACATTTAGTGCGCACAGATGAAATTCTGAGTAACCCAGTATTTAATTCTTACCACTCAGAAACTGAAATGTTGCGTTATATTAAATCTTTAGAAGACAAAGATTTAGCCTTGAATCATTCAATGATAAGCCTGGGTTCTTGTACCATGAAATTGAATGCCACAGCGGAGATGATCCCTGTGACTTGGCCTGAGTTTGGCAAATTGCACCCGTTCGCACCAGTGGAACAGGCACAAGGTTATAAGCTAATGATTGATGAGCTAAGTGATTGGCTAATTAACATTACCGGATACGATGCCATGTCGATGCAACCTAACTCAGGTGCGCAAGGTGAATATGCTGGTCTAATCGCCATCAAAAATTATCACGAAAGCCGTGGAGAAGGGCACAGAAACGTGTGTTTAATCCCAAGTTCAGCCCATGGAACTAACCCTGCGTCAGCGCAAATGGTTAGTTTAAAAGTGGTTGTGGTTAATTGTGATAAAAACGGTAATATCGATTTAGCTGACTTGCGCAAAAAAGCCGAAGAAGTGGCTGAAAACCTGTCTTGTGCAATGATCACTTATCCTTCAACCCATGGTGTTTACGAAGAAACCATCAAAGAAATGTGCGACATCGTACACGAGTTTGGCGGTCAGGTTTACATGGACGGTGCCAACATGAACGCCCAAGTGGGAGTTACCTCTCCTGGTTTAATCGGCGGCGATGTTTCGCACTTGAACTTGCACAAAACCTTCTGTATTCCTCACGGTGGCGGTGGCCCTGGTATGGGACCAATAGGTGTGAAAGCGCACTTAGCGCCATTCTTGCCTAATCACCAAGTGATAGACACCGGTAATACCACAGTTGGAAACGGCGCAGTTTCGGCAGCGCCATGGGGCAGTGCATCAATACTTCCAATCAGCTACATGTACATCAAAATGATGGGTAGCGAAGGCCTCAAAAAAGCCACCGAAGTCGCTATGCTGAATGCCAATTACGTGGCACAAAAGCTCGAAGGTCACTATCCGGTGTTGTACAAAGGTCGCAACAATCGTGTCGCCCACGAATGTATTATCGACTTGCGTCCCGCCAAAGAAACCTCAGGTGTGACCGAAATGGATGTGGCAAAACGCCTAAACGACTATGGTTTCCACGCACCCACAATGAGCTTCCCAGTGGCAGGAACGCTGATGATTGAGCCCACAGAGTCGGAAGCAAAAACAGAACTAGATCGCTTCATCGAAGCCATGATCTGTATACGCGCTGAAATGGCAAAAGTGGAAAGCGGCGAGTGGGATGCAATTGACAACCCACTACACAACGCTCCACACACCCTAGACGACATCTGCGACAGCGACTGGAACCGTGCTTACGACAGACAAACCGCAGCCTACCCAGTACCGTCAGTGGCAAGAAACAAATTCTGGCCAAGCGTAAACCGCATCGACGACGTATATGGCGACCGCAACTTGATCTGCTCATGCCCAAGCATTGAGACCTATATGGAAGATTGATTTTTTGTGCCGAGCAATTAAGTCTGCGACTGGTTTTAATCAAGCCTGCGACAATAATTAACTCTGCGACTGGATCACTTAATTTGTTAAATTTAAAACCCGCTTTTTAGCGGGTTTTGTTTTCTGTAATTGTAGTAGAGATTTTCATCTATCTATTTCCTTTTGGAGCCTTGACCACATCGGCTTAAGTTGCTTTTTAATCGAATTAGACTGCATTACTTTAGCAGCCCTGTATCCATACTTTAGGAAGTTACGCCGACCAAGGTGTGAATAACGTTCATATAATTTCTTTTTTCTTAGTTGTTCAGTTGGTGGATTACCGCTTTTAACCAGCTCCGAGTTTGTTCTTTTAACAGTTTTTCTGGCTAACCGTACACCAGCTTTCATTCGATTCGAAAATTTTGCTAGTGCAGCCGATCTTATAAGTTTTCTTTCACCGTCAAAGGTAAAACCTAAATACTGTAGTGACTTTCGATCCTTACATCTTAATTGGCCACCGTAACGATAAAAATCACGTTTTTCTGTTTTTTTAGTATTTATGTCTAGCTTTAACTTCTTTATCTCGTCAATTGCTAGCGTTTCGACATAGTCTCTAAGAGTTGGCTTTGTGATAAAGAGCATATCGTCACAGTAGCGGAAATAGTAGCCGCCCTGTTCCTCTAGAGCATTTTTCATTTTGGTATCGAAATTCAACATGTATATATTGGAGAGGAGAGCACTTATCGGTGAGCCTTGCGGTATCCCCCTATTTTGCTGATTCTGTTGAATCAGTCCGGCTCCTCGAATTTTTTCTCTGAATTCTTCTGCTGTGCATGCTCTATAGCGATTATTCTTAGGGTTGTTGGCTGAAATACCTAATTCTTTAAATAAAAGCTGTCTATCCACATAAGCATATTTTGTAAGTGACTTGAAAACGGAAAAGTGATCTTCAGAAAGCAAGGGTACACCTAACAACTCCGCCCACACTTTCTTTAAAACTAGATGATCTAAGTTGTCAAAAAAGCCTGTAATATCCAGCCCTAGGACACTGCATCTACCTCTCATTTTGATGATCTCAAATGCATCATTGGCAAAGTCGATATTGTTTTTACCTAGACTTCTGAAAGCCAAAACATTGTTATTTAGCGATCTAGTTTGAATTTCCTTTTCGTATAATCCTGACAGCAGCCACGAATAATAAGCATAAATATGAGAATCTAAATGCGCTGCATATTTAATTTCTCTTGTTTTCCATTTTTGTTCTATCTCTCCGTTATCATTAAGCTTTACCTTAAAGGATTTAATATTGTAGTGAATCAACGGATAGAAAGGGTGAGCAGCAACCCGTTTGGGGCTATTAACTAGCTTTTGTGCTGTTTTGAAGGATACGGGTGAATCGAAGTGAAGATAACCCCTACTTCTGAACCAAGGATGCTTTTTATTACGCATACACCCTCCGAGTAGGAAAGTGCAAAACCTGAAGAAGTGTAGGATTGTGGCCTTCCAGCATCTTCCTCAGGCTTAACAAACGTATCTTACTACGTATTCGTAGTGCATTAAGCACCGGGCCACGAATGTCAGATATGATGTATAATATCGTTATCACAGGAGTGTTAGGAATGAATCCATTAGTTACCTGCGGCTGCTCAAGACAGTTATTCCAGATGATTTGGAACTTTCTGCTTGACAGCTTGTGATATACCTCACGCCCTAAAGATGTGAGCGTTATAAATAATAGAGTAAAAATAGAGTCCATTCAATTACTTCCTTTTTTGTCATTTTTAGCGCTAACTATTGCTGATAGTTACTTGTCCGTTCATTAGCATAGGTAAGAGCCAATTCCTCAATTCAACTAATTGTTTGTTTTCTTTAAGTGTTAAGGTTAGTTTTTTGTCAATTCCTGTTCTAAGTTCCTTATACCGATTAAGAATGTTAACTGGTGGTACAGGAATTTTACACCAATTAACACCGTCCAAATTAAGATGGAGAACTAAAGTACCACTAGCAAAATGTTTGATATAACGGTGGTAGTGTTCTGAATTGAATAGAGGCTCTAGATACTGAGAATTAACTAACTCTGAAGGTATTACTTTTGCAACGTCACAAGATATCAATATATCCTCATCAAACAAATCGGGAATGGTAAACGCTTTTCCAATAATATCGGCATTCCTAGTAACGTCAGTGATCGCAATTACTAAGTCTCCAGCTGAAACAACTTTATGCTCTTTATAAGTACCGGAATAAAACTTTAGTCCCTTATGCTTATATTGACCGTTTAAGTTAAAGGAATTCAAGTTAATCATCGGGATGCCAGTCCCAATTATATCTTTACTTTTGTAGGAAATGCCTCTTTCGAATCTAAGTAGTTGACTAAGTTCTTTCACCAACCAACCCTCGGGGATTTCGCGCTTGAGTTCTTGGTTGTAGACCATTTTGCCGCCAGATGATTTGTAGGGGCTGCCGTTGGCGTCGGGGAAGTCGAATTGGACAAACCAGTAGTCGTAAATAAGCTTGGCCATGGCTTCTAATTCGGCATTGATTTTGTTGTTGAGTTCTATTTTTTCATCTAATACCGAAAGGACTTTTGCTAATTTTTTTTGAAGCGAAATTGGAGGTAACGATATTGTTCTGCTTGATATATCTGGAATTGTAATTTGAGGTTGACCTGAACCTGTGCCAGTTTTTCGATTTTGCTTTAGGTTGTAGTAAAGATAGTCTACGTCCAGTAGTTCTCCGTGCGGTATTAGTGATAGTAGCCTGACGATAGGAAAGTAAGGCTCTTTTCTAATCGCAACAAACCCAACATTTGAGCCCCTTGCAGCCATTGTCACAGCCGGATCGGTAATCCGTGGAATGTCAGTGTATCCCTGTAACCCTTTGTCTTTTTCCGCGTTTGCAAATACAGGTACATTTTTTGAAGATGTCCTGACGAGACTAAAGTTTTTTGGCTTATCGCCTCCCGCAATAATTTCGGAGACATCGCCTAAATGAAAAGTATTGAAATGATTAGTCATACGATAGGCTCTTCAACTGCTTTTTAATCTGCACTTCTAGTTGACGAGATTCATTAAAAAATGAGTTCAGATTGCTGGAAATTTGCTGCAATCTTTGTTCAAACTCGTCACTGGTGATATTCACATATTCAATCTTTACTTCAAAATACTGCCCTGCACTGAACGAGTAATTTTTAGCTGCAATATCGTCATAGCTAACTACTACGCTGAAGTCATCTATCACTTCTTTGCTATTAAAAGTATTGATGATCTGGTCTTCTTCTGCATACGTCAGCACAGTTTTTTGGTTTTTACCTTCTTTTACAGTCTCACCAAGGTTTGAAGCATCGATTAATACCACATCGCCTTTGCTAGCCTTATCAATAAACAATATAGATACGTTTGTGCCTGTATTGGCAAAGATGTTAGAAGGCATGCTCACTACACCTGCTAACATTTTCTCGTCTATTAGCTTTTGGCGTATTTTTTTATCGATACCACTTTGTGCGGTTATAAACCCTGTAGGTACAACCACTGCGGCCTTACCTTCAGCTTTTAATGAGAAGATAATGTGCTGTAAGAACATCAGGTAAATAGCCATTGATTCTTTCTTTTTAGCAGGTGTTTTTGGCATGCCTGCAAAGAAACGCTCTTGGTTTTCTTTGGTGTCAAGGTCGGCACTAAAATCAGAAAAGTCCAATTTGAACGGCGGATTTGATACCACATAGTCAAACTTTTCTAGCTCGCCACTGGCCTGCTTGTGGTAAGGGTCGAGTATGGTATTGCCTTTGATGATGTTGTGGATTGAATGCACTAAATCATTTAGCACAAGGTTTAAGCGCAGTAGGCTAGATGACTTTTGCGAGATGTCTTGTGAGTAAATAGTACATTTGTCTTCACCTATTTGGTGAGCCAAATTCATCAATAATGTGCCGGAGCCTGCGGATGGGTCGTAACAAGTGGCATTGTTTACTTCAGTGCTTACCAAACACCGCGCTATGATTTTAGATACCGCATGAGGGGTAAAATACTCGGCGTATTTACCGCCGCTGTTGGTGTTGTAGTCTTTAATAAGGTATTCAAAGATAGTGGCGTAAAAGTCGAATTTTTCGTTGAAGATATTCTCAAAACTAAAATCCACCAGTTTGTTAACAATAGCCTTGCAGAATTGATCGCGGTTATCGGTTACGTATTTACTGAGGTTTTCGAACAATACAATTTTTTCGCCGCCCTCGGTGAGTACCGAGAAGATATCGCTGTTGTCTTTAGCTATGTCGGTTAGGGTTGTATCGAATATCTCTGAAAAGTTTGGTTTGTCTTGTTTGTTAAATAACGACGAGATGAAATGATCGGGGCGAACACGCGCAACGCTTGGCTTTAGGCGCATATTGAGCTTTGCTACTTCTTTGTCTGATAGGTTGGCAAAGGCGTGTTCCCAGTTATCGGCTTCGGCTAACTGCTGGTTAAGTTTTTTGATTTCAAAAACGTATTTGTCATTTAAAAACTTATACAAAAATACTTGGGTAATGACTTTAAATTCGTTGCCGTCGTTACCTAGGCCAAAGTTGGCGCAGACCTTTTTAATGTTATCGATTAGGGCTTTGGTTTGTTGTTCAAACTGCTGTGTTTTAGTCATATTCTACTTAATGTAATGCTATTAAAACGCTTGGTTTATTGGTAAGCCGAGCGCCCTTGGTATTCGTTCATGTATTCTCGGACCACCAATTGGTTGATCATGTCTACTGCGTCGACTTCAAGGTCGATACCTTGTTTGTCTTCAAACTCGCTAAAGATAATGGGCGGGATCATCTGTTTGATGAAATTCTCATTATCAAGCATTTTAGCGTTTTGCTGAATTTGTATATCTACCGCTGTTTTTAGGCCTTTTAGCGCCTCGAACAATTTGCTTTCGCTGTCGGTTAGCGGATCTTTTTCCATCAAACGTTTATGTAAACGAGCGTATTTTTCGTCGTTGTCGTACTTTGCTCTGAGTAGCTGGTTTCGTCGCTCTAGCTCTTTTGCCCGGTTATAGATGGCGTTGAGTGCAGCGATGTTGCTCTCCATTTGCTCTTTAGACACTTCACTTAAGTTTTTCTTCTTAAACAAGCGTTCCAGCTCTTGCTTAAGTGACACAAATTCTGGATCTTTAGGGTCAAAGTTACCACCGAGTTTTTCTCGCGTTTTTTGCAACGTATTTTTAAGCTCGTCTGCCAGTACCAACTCTTCTTCTTTCACTTTGGTAAAAGCAAAGACCACGTCCTCTAGTGCCACATTTAACAGGTTGGTGGTATCGACGTTGTTTTCTAATGCTTCTTTAGTGTTGATCAAAGCTAGGCGGTTATTGGCCTCTCTCGACAACACAGTGAGTTTTTGAAAATCCAGCTTTTCGAGCATTTCGTAATCGCCCGATAAGCGGATGAGATTATACAGACTTTTGGCGTTGTTGAGTGCTTGGGTGATCTTTAGCATTTCACCACGGGAGTCTATTTGGCTGATTTGTTCTGAAAACACCTCGGCGTTTTGGGTATCAAAATGAAACAGCGCATCTTTAATGGCGTGTATGTCTTGTTCGATTTCTTGTTTAGTTTTAAACAGGTTGCTGTAGTGCTCGATTTCGTCACCCAGCTCTGATTGCAGTTCTTCGAAATAGTCTTTATTGGTTTGTTCAAACTCACTTTCGATATCGGCAAAATCTACCACATAGCCGTAACTAAACTCTTTGTAGGTACGGTTTACGCGAGTTAGAGTTTGCAGCAAGTTGTGCGAGCGTATGATCCGGCCAAGGTAGAGCTTTTTGAGGCGTGGCGCATCAAAACCCGTTAGCAGCATGTTGTACACAAATAAGAAGTCGATTTTGCCTTCTTTGAATTCTTCGACCAGCTCTTTGCGCTCTTGCTTCGTGCCTGCATCGTGCAGGATAAGCGCTGCGCTAGTCACTGCACTGTTTTGTTTTTTAATTGCTTGGTAACTTGTCGATTGCTCAGCAATCTCATCAGCAGCCAAAATGGTGGGAGCTGGCTGGGTGTACTTAAGCTGAAAAATCTCGTGCATCTTCTTGGCTTGCTCTGAAGAGTCGCACACCACCATGCCGCCGATAGAATTGTCGTTCATGGCTATACGGGATTGTTCAAAATCTTTAACGATGTAATCGAGCATTGGGTCTACAAATTTTTCGTGGGCATAAACAACTTTTTTGTCAGCGTTACCTTCTAAAATCTCTATTTCTTCTAAGGTTTTTTGTAAGTTGAGCTTGTAGCTGGTTTCAATGTCCTCACGGATAAGACGCAGGGTGTAACCGTCTTTAATCGACGCGTTGTAATAGTATTTATGAATGTAACCACCAAACAGTGATTTAGAGTCGTATTCGTCGCCCAACAGTGGCGTACCCGTTAGACCAATTTTAATGGCGTTTTTATCAGCTTGCTCAAGGTTAGCTAAAAAGCTGCCCCTAGGGTTGTAGCTGCGGTGTACTTCATCTAAAAAGAACACCCGCTGCATATTAACGTTGTAATCAATATTTTGAATAACCGCTGGATCATCCTGAAACTTTTGAATATTAACTACTGTGATTTCGCGTTGTCCAGAGGCATTATGCACCGCTGCTGTTTGCTTGATATCGTTAGCAAAGGCCTCGCGTGAATCGATATTGTGAACTTTCAAGCCACGGGCTTTAAATTCGCGCCCAGCCTGAATTAGCAGGTCTATTCTATCAACAATAAAGTAAAACTTAGCAATCACGCCATGTTGCTGAAAATAATCAGCAAGGTATTTTACGTTGTAATAGGTTAGTGCTGTTTTACCGCTGCCTTGGGTGTGCCAAATAATGCCTTTTTTGGCTCCTTGGTTAAGTTTGCTTTCAATTGCCTTGGTAGCAAACATCTGCGGATAACGCATCACATGCTTTTGTAGGCCTTTTCGCTCTTTCACGTAGGCTAAGGCATATTGCAATACAAAAGAGAGGCGCTCGCGCTGTAACAGCGACGTACAGATACGATTAGTAGGTGTAGTGGGTTGTTTATTCTTAGCAAATTCGGGAGATTGCTTGATACTTAGAAGGTTGTTGTCTTTTAGTACGCTTAGTTCGTCCCCATCACTTACAGTGCCAAACAAAGTGCTTAAGTCAAACTCCTGCTCTTCTCTAAAGTAATTAAAACCGGGCTTTTGATACGAGGCTGTGGCGTAGAATGCGCCTTCAATAGGGCGAGGTGAACTGTCGTCGTATTCCATGTTGTTAGAGAAGATCATCAACTGGGTTAAGTTCACAAACTTTCTGAACTTGCTGTTTTCAAAACGAGTTTGAATGCGCTTGTGCTCGGCCAAAACCCCGTCTTTATTGTTTGGGCGTTTTACTTCGATAAATACCAAGGGCATGCCGTTAATCAACAAGATAATATCTGGGCGAAACTCTTCATCGTCTTTTTTGTAGGTGAGTTCGGTGACTACGTGAAAGCTGTTGTTATCAAAGTTTTCAAAATCGATAAGACGTGTACCAGACGTTGCGGTTATTTTTTCGTAAAACGCTTTACCTAAGTCTTCGTTTTCTAAACATAACGAGACTTCATCAAAACAGAGTTTTGCCTCGGCATCGGTAATGGTAGGGTTGATGCGTTTGATGCTGCTATGAAATAGGAAAGTGAAGATATTAGAGGATTCGTCCCACGTAACGCTTGGATCTTTAAGAGACAAATAACCATAACCAAGGCGCATTAAATGCAAAATTGTTGGGATTTTTACGCGAGAGTCTTCATTAAACTTCATACTACATAACATCCTTATTGATACGACAATACATATCCATTTTGCACTACCAGCTCAAAGTTTGCGACTGGTTTAATTGTAATTTAATTAGCTTGAAAAAATAATACCAGAATTATGCGTTATCAGTGCGAAAATAAAAATCAGTTATATCACCAAGACTTTGATAAATATAGTTAATCTTTCAAGTTGTGTAGCCATATCATAATAGCAACCCGGCCACTTTTGCTCTCAAGCAATTCAAGAATACTTAGATTACAATTGCACAGTATGGGTTGCGAAACTTTCAAAAAAAACGCTTGTTCAGACCAATTGCTGACTCGTCTTATCTCTGCAAATAGTAATAATTTCTGCTCATTAATTTTGATCATAGTTTTGCTTGTGGTATTGATATATCAGTTAGCATGCCAGCTTTGTGTAGCGCTGACCATATTGACTTTTTAGAATTTTTTGTTATAATTTTGGCTGTTTGGTTTAGTATTTATCTATAACTGTTATTAATTGTATTTATAGTTTTTAAAGTATTAATATGTAAGGTTATTTTTTTAATTATTTTAATTAAAAGTGGATGTTTTTGAGGTAAATTATTAGTTATTACCAATAACTTTTGATGGTTTGAGTTAAATTTCTTGATCGGTTTTTCTTTCTTGGCTAAGTTCGGCTGAGGAGGACTTATTATGGTCATTAAGAAAAATGTTAAAGTGAAACAACCACGGATCACTAAGACTCAATTAGATAGAATCAAGACGTGGTGTAAGCGAGAAGAAGTTACCGGGCGATATAGCCCTTTTTTGACAGCGATGGGATCATCAACTTCTGGGACATCTCATACTGGATATAACGAAAGTGGTGATTTTAATCACGAAATGCTTTCTCAAAATGAAAAACACCTCTGCCGTATCCTTCGTTTTATGCCGAATGTATGCAGCATCAAGTTTCAATACCCACTTCTACCTATCACAGAAACGATGCGTATCGCGAAGAAGGCCAACATCGTTCACCCCGCATATCAAAAGATAACTAAAGCGAATGGTAAGCGCCTGCATGCAGCCGTTATGACAACTGATGCGTTAATTGAGTTATGATTTCACTACGCCTCAGTCGCAGACATAATTGCTCGGCACATTTTGTCGATGACAATGGAAATTGCAACTGATATCCGTGAAGATTGCAACGACAATGAAAACTGCAACTATGTTGGTGCTGATCTAAAAATTACGTGTCAGTCTGTTAATTTGTGATTACAGTAAATAAGTTGTTTAAAAGTTAGTTAAAGCCCACTTTGTAGTGGGCTTTTGTCCGTTTCGAATGAAGATTTTGAACGGCTAATTAATGTGTGAATAAAATTAGTTCGTGAGATTGAAAGTATAGTTTGTGAAAAGGGCCGTTCGGCCCTTTTTTAAGCTACCCATTTCTTATGATTCGCAGAAAAATCCACTACCAAATTATAAATCTTGTCGCACTTCTCTTTAAATTCAATTCGGCCATAGCTTTCAGGCAAGTCTTTATCTAACACTTCTTCAATTGCATTCTTAACCTGAAGTTGTGTTTGACCGTCTTTCCACCAATCTTGAACCAATACCTTTGGATGCCCATCAAGTAACCTTAAAATCAGGTGCTTAGCTGCAAGTTTTACCTTTTGCTCCTCAGCCTTTGTAATCTTATCTTTTTTCAGTAAGTCAAAAAGTTCGAGTTCATCTTCGGTCAAACCTTCACGCATATGGCGCTCATCTTCTTCCTTCATGCTCTCGGAAAACTTCATTAAATCATCAAAGTAGTTTTCAGTTGAAGAACCACCTACATTTGTAATGGTATCGATTAACGAGGCTAGCTTGCTGGTGACTAAGCCTAAACGAGTAAAGTAGTTATCGGGCAAAGCACCTTTTAACGAAGGGTTGTGTTTTTCTACTGTGTGCAAGGCGGTATCAATTTTAACCGCGATGTCGTCTTGTTTCATGTGCTGGCCGATATACGACCAGCGTGCCTCAGGTGGTAAAAAAAATACATTGTCTTTGGCGTAGAATTCGCGCTGATCTAAAAACTCACCCATGCCTTGCTGCTCAAGACTGCTGCGCTTCAAACTTGTCGCTGATAAATTTTAAGAAAATAAGACTAAGTACAACGTGTTTGTACTCTGATGATTCAACACTGCCGCGTAATTTGTTGGCGGTATCCCATAAGGTTTGTTCGAAATTGGCGTTAGAAATGTTTTTTGAGTTTTTGGCCATTGCTGGGTGTATTCCTTAACTTACTGATATGTGATTATTTTATTGGGATAATCCTTTACCTAATCATCTACGATTTAGGCCTATTATTCAATTGAAAATCTGGTGGGCACTATTTAGTTTTATCTAAAAAACACCCTTATGTAAGGCTAAGTACTTCTAACGAAAGAGCTAAAATATTGAGGTATGATTATTTGTTCAATAGATAGCTTTAACAACAATCAGATAACGCTGTTAAATGCAGTGGATTATTACCACCAAAATATGGATTTGGATATTTATATGGGGTTCGTTGATACATTAGCTGAATGTCACGCAATGATTCTTCGCAGGTTTGCTTTACATGAGCAGTCAATTTATCCGGATTATCTTTTAGTGCAACTCTTGCCATGTGGGCGTCAAAAAGATGTAGCTGACCTTCTGAGTTAAAGATTGCTTCAAACTCCTTCCAGCGTGAAGTTGTTTGTATTCTATCGCGAATATAGTCAACTTCGCTTTTATAACGCATGACACTACTTAGAAAGTAAATTGCGCCTTCCCAGTATGCACCGTGCTCAATCGTTTCATTACTGTGTATAGGATATTGAGGGTATTGAGAAATTTCTGATTTATTTATTGAGTCGATCAAAGGCCGATAGGCTGTATGCCAATCTCTCTCAATATTTGGGGCTTGTGCCCATAGAAAATTTATTCCATTGACTGTTTTAAGTGCTTGATGAGGCGGTGCGGTTATAGTTACTTGATTATCTGTTGTGTGAATTTTATCGGGAATGGGTACGCTATAATCAGCGAAAAATTTTGGGAGCGCTTGTTGCTCTGCGAAGCCTAACATATAAGTGAACCACCCCGCATATTCAAAGTTTTGACCATGACAGGCTTCAATTAACCGTGGGAAACGACTTTTTATTAATTCTGCTAACTCTCTTGCGCTGGCAGTTTTAGCATCCTCCCACCCAAAGTATGAATTGCCTGAGTCACCTGATGAGTGATTAGCTTGTTCAAATCTTGCTATGTTGAAGTGCTCAATTTCTCCTTTTTTATTGATATATAACTGATGAAAATTTTTAAGCTCTAACCGCCAATGAAACCCCGAAGCACTCATGTAAAAATAACCAGCGAGGTTTTGATATCCTTGTTTATGTAGCTCATGTACAGCATGTAGTAACCGAATACTTCGTCGTTTTATCGGACATTTTGGTTGCATCTATTTTCTATCCTTAGATTGTCGGCCTGATGAAAAAGAGAGGTGTTTAGTGTCGCTTAATTTAAGCGAGCATTATTTATTCCAAACATCGGGGATCAGCTCACCCGTTTGATGGTAAATTCCAACCTGTTTAATGTAATTTTTAAAATCGGGATTTTCAACGACAATCGGGTTAGCAGAAACCCAGTTGAACTCAAGGTACAAAGTTGCCATTCAAACTTCGCGAGAATTACCAAGGAATTACGAAGACACCCACCTCAAACTATAGGAAACCAAAAACCCATACAATCTAATCATGGGTGTCTTGTTAAAACCCAGCCGATTTCGTCCTTGTGTTCCCTCAATAAAAAGCGGGTGCGAAAACAACCTACCTGGAGTATGGATAGGCTGTATTCTTTTTTAACAAGGCTTATGAGCTTGCGATTACATAGTCTTCTATGCTTGATAAATATTGCTGTTTCTCGGTTTCTGGCAACCAAGCAATTTGAAATGAATTTTCCACTAGGGTTTGCATTTCCTGCTTATTAAAATCTCCCTCTTTTTGTAGTTCGACAAAGTTTTCATTTAAGTAAGCTCGGAAGTAAGCGGGGTCGTCGGAGTTAATAGTAACCATGATTTGTTCGTCTAACATGGTTCTAATTTCTTTTGCAGTAAGTGACTGCACCACAAATTTATTGGACACAGGACAAACTGTTAATCCAATTTTATTATCGCGTAGTTTAGCTATCAGAGATGGATCTTCTAGAGAGTTAACACCATGATCGATGCGATCTACTTTGATATCGTCTAAACACTGCCCTATATGAGTGAGCGTGTTTTTCTGATTCACATCACAATGCATGGTTAGCTTGAGCCCTAGCTCTCTTGCTTTTTCAAACACGTGTTGGAATTTTATAGGAGGATTGTCCCGTTCGTTTGAATCCAGTCCTACGCCAATTAAATAGGATAAATAAGGTTCAGCCATTAATAGGTGCTCCATGGCAGACTCGGCTGACAATTCCCGTAAGAAACACATTATCAACTGACTTTTGATACCAAACTGCTGTTCTGCATCTACTTGGGCTTTATGTATGCCGTTGATCACAACTGAAAAGTCGATACCGCGGGACGTATGCGCTTGTGGGTCAAAAAACAATTCAGCGTATACAATCTTTTGACTACTTGCCTTACTTAAATAAGCCATAGTTAAATCGTAAAAATCGGACTCTTTAACAAGCACATTCATGCCCGCATAATATATTTCTAGAAATGAGGGGAGGTCGGTGAAATCGTATGCGTCAATCAATGCCTCAGGGGTTTTATAGGGGAGGGGAATGTTGTTTTTCTTCGCCAGGGCAAAACTCAGTTCTGGCTCTAAGGTGCCTTCCAGATGCACGTGTAACTCGGCTTTTGGCATGTTATTGATGAATGCTTGCATAATTTTGATCTCAGTAAATTTATTTTGAACAATATCAGCAAGTTTTATTCCTTTTTCACACCTTAATTTTAGCCAGCCGAAAAGCAGCACTTAATCACGCCTTAGTGCTAGGAATTGCGTATCTATGTTTCATAATCATCAAAACTTAAGTCAACACTGCACTAAAAAGTCGCAATTATGCCCACGAAATTGCCAAGACACCCATGGTAATAATCAGGACACCCACGTTAAAGCTTAGGTAATTCAGATGTTAAGAAAGGTAAGCAAACAGAAATATAAACATGGGTGTCTTGTTAAATAGCTGACCTTTGGTTTTGCATAATAGAGGGAATACATTACAGGTTATGGGTTTGACTCTTCGAGGGAGAGTTTTGCGTTACGGTTTCTAATTAATTTATGACAAGGTTTTCATTCATAAACAAAAAATAGAATCGCTTTAATTTAAAAGATAGGCCAGTTTTAGCTGGCCTATTTGAGATTAAATTTTTGATTCGAAAATTTGTTTTTCGTCTTTAACTCGTTTTATTGTGATAGTCGAAGCATCGATACTTTGGCCATCCTTATAAAGTGGAACTACCAGATCCCAAGCTACGTCAGCACCACGAGAGATATAATGATAAGGGATTTCATTTTTATCATCATTTTCAACCTCTAAATAACCGGGGTCATTAACAAAAAAAGCATTTTTGGGGTTGTTGCCAATGATCACCTGCCAGTCTCCTATCTGTCGCGTAAAGACTTTGGGAGCAACGGATTTGATAATTCGTGAACGCACTAGCTCTGCATTGACCGCTTCACCTTTGTCATATTTTAAGTTGATATTTAAAATCGCTATGCGTTGGTAATCTGCAGGCTTTGCCATTGGTTTATGCTGTTTTGCTGATTCAAATTTTGGCGTTTCGATTGGCATCTGGCTATTCGTTTGCGCTAATGGCGCGGCACTCAATAAAGCCGTTAAAATTAGTAATAGATATCTCATGTTATATTCCTTTATTAGGGACGATTCCAATTATTTGGTGCAAAGATTGTGGGGGTTCCCGTTGAACTTGCATTCGGAAACGAGAGATAAGCAGCTTCCATAATTACCCAATCAGCTGGGCCAAATTCCCAAACTGTATTTCCTCCTGATAACATAATTGCACTGGTCGTGATATCGCCTTCTGAACGCCACCAGTCGTTTCCATCTCTAGCTGAAACGAAACTTGTACAGTTTCTCCAAGCCGCATTGATAGGATCATTTTCACATGCAGTCTCAGTTGCATACAGAACAGGTACGTTAGTACTGTAGTTTGAATCGCAGCAATATTCGTCGGGCAGGGAAAACAGTGCGTGTGAAGTTTCATGCACAATAGTTCTATAGCTTGTCGGCTCAGCGGTAGCACGGCCGGACGAAGGGTAAGCACAATCGCGTAGTTCATTGCTGTGCATCAATATAGTCGCATCGGCAAAAGCGCCGTCTGAACTAATAGAGCTAGGCCATGTAATTGATGGACAACGGAAGTTCCCATCTTCATCGGGCTCGTTTTCAACGACACTTCCCGAGTCTAGAGTGTAATAATAATTAAAGCGCCCTAGGTTGAAGTAATAACCTTGATTTTGCCAATAGCTATTTTCAATAGCATTGGTTAGGTCATCCACAAAGGCTTGACGATTAGCTAAATTAGCCAGATCGCCATAAGAAGCATCGGGAACAAATAATATGTTAAAAGCGTCATCCATATCTTGCTGAATGACAAATAACTCGTAAACACTAGAACCTGAAATCGGCTCGTCATCTTCAGATACATCGACGTTTAGGGTGCACGCTGACAGCAAAAATAATAGCAGCGCATATGGAAATAGCTGTATATATTGAATAAATCTCATAACTTCTCCTTGTTACATTTATTTACTATTCGATACGGATATACATCAACCGTAATATTGGTAGATAAACATCACCTCCTTACAAGCAATAGTATAGTTCATACTCCTACGCTTGGTTAATTTTTGAACAGTTTTGCGGGTAATAATTGTCTCGATGTTGTGAGTGTGGATTAGCATGGTAGATAACTGCAATGTTAGTTTTAGGGAGTTAGTTCTGCCAAAAGAATCAGAAATTTTAGATATAACAGAGGTATACTAAGACACCCATGTTTAAATGCAGATCAGAAATTACCAAGACACCTACATTAATAATCAGGACACCCACGTTAACGCGCAGGTAATTCACATATTTAGATAGGTAAACAAACAGAAATATAAACATGGGTGTCTTGTTAAAATCATACATCTTTTGAGAAAGGCATAAACATGGGTGTCTTGTTAAAATCAGTCGAAAACCTATAAAGGCCTGCACAAATCATTAGTGTGCAAGCCGCCGCGTTTATAGTCCTTGATGTATATAACATTGCAGTGCTATCTATTGCTCAGGTAAGTTTTGGTGATTTACGTTAGCGATATCTTTGCCGAGTAACACTTCCTTTAATTTTGCAGAGCTGCCGTCATAGAATCCGATATTTGTAGAAAATTCTTTAGGGTTTTTAAAGGTCCCAAATATCAAATCAAAAATGGGTAAGTCAGAATAATTGTATTGATGAATCCCCCGTTGGTGGTGAATTGAATGACTCTCCGGTCGTTGAATTATATAGCCTAGCCATTGTGGTGATTTGATGTTGGTGTGTTGAAATATTGCTAAAAACATTGTGATATATAAAAACCATGAAATGGCTTCTGGAGCTAGTCCAACACCTATGGTTAGGGTTAAGCTGCCAATAAAGGTAAACCCTATCATGTCTAAAGGACTAAAATAAAAAGCACCGAAGGTATCTAAGCGTTCAGCGCTGTGATGCATTTGATGAAAGGCTCTCCATAACCATGTATTGTTATGCATGGCTCGATGCCATATGTAAATCATAAACTCAAATACTAAAACCGCTATTATCGTACTAATATACGGGTTGATATCTTCGAGGTTAACAAGCTGATAAGGTAATAAATACTTGTCCCATATTAGTGGTAAATAAGTCGATAAATAGAAATATACAATGAAGACAGCAAGGGCCTTAGGTATCCACCCCTTTACTTTTTTCACAGGTTGTCCAGGTAATAACGCCTCCAAAACAATAAGTCCTGCATAAATGGCGAGTAACGTTATTGATAATGGATCCATAAGGATGTCGATTGGTGTAGGCATAATAGAGCTCCTTTTATTATGTGATTAAACCTACTTTTATTATCAGTATTGGAAAGAATGAAGCATGATGGTTAGCTAACGATTACATAATGAATGGATAATCTTTCGGTGAAGTAGACTTAGGTCAGATCGAACCTGTGGAGAGTTGACGTGATATATCGGTTTAACAACATTGAGGTTGATCTAAATAAGTTTGAGTTGCGCTCAGACAAGTCCCCTGTGCTTATTGAACCAAAAGTTTTTGATTTAATTGTTTATTTAATTCAACACCGGCAAAGGCTCGTAACTCGTGAAGAGCTTTTTGAAACTGTATGGGATGGTCGTGAAGTCTCAGATACTTCGTTAAGTAATCATATAAAATCGGCACGAAAAATTTTAGGTGATAGTGGTAATTTACAACAAGTCATTAAGACGGTGAGATCTCGTGGTTATCAGTTTATTGCTCCCGTGAATGAAGTTTCCCAACCATCAATAACGGAGCACAATTCACAACCGCCCGCAAATCGAGAAATGTCCCTTAAAGCAAAAATCTCTATTACTTTTATGCTATTGCTCGTGACCGTGATTTTTTTATGGAAAGTTAACACGTCAACGACTAAAGAAAACGCTCCCCCTTATGTTTTAGTGTTGCCCTTATCCGTTTCTAGTGCAGACTCCACTAAATGGGAGCCCTTCGCAGATCAGATTACTCGAGAATTGATACAAGGGTTACGAAAAATATCTGGCATTACGATTGTGCCGCCACCATCATCTTTTGCCTTTAAAGAGAATAAGACCAGAACTCATATTAAACAAAAAATACCAAACGTAAATTATGTTTTAGACGGTGTTATTAATGAGGATGATGCAGGCAATATCCGTATTACGGTCGAGTTCGAAAACCTAACGAACGGTCAATTATTGTGGGATGGTGACTTTGATATGCAAATTGGTAGTACCAATCGATTTAATATTCAAAGCGAAATAGCTTCATCGGTATCAGATGCGTTAAAAGTGATTGTGCTTGAAAACGAAAAGCAAACCCTCGTAAAAGTTCCGACTAACAATGTTCAAGCTTACGATCTTTATGTTCAAGGACAATACCAACTTTCTCTTATGACTCATGGGTCGGTGCTTCGCGCAATTGACTACTTTTCAGAAGCGATTTCTATTGATCAGAATTTTGAAGCGGCCTATATCGCCAAGGCAAATGCATATCGAGTAATTATGACCTTTTTTGAGCAGCCTAAAAAAGTCTTACCCAAAGTCATATCCTCAGCAATTGAAGTATTAAATATAAACCCGGAATCAGCACAAATAATGTCGCAACTAGGTCTTGCTTATGTTCATGCTTGGCAATGGCAAGATGCATGGAACATGTTAACTAAAGCGCAAGCAAAAGACCCTTCTATTGCTTTGACCGAGCTAGGTTTTGCACTCTACCATTCTGCGATGGGTAATGTTGATGGTGTTAAAAGCGCTTTATTGAAAGCGGATAGGTTGGACCCGTTAAATCTAGAAATTGCTGATTGGGGGCTATGGGCGCTATTAATGGTAAATGAAGTTGATGCGGCCATAGTGTGGGGAACAGACAAAGTTAAGTTACACCCATCATTGCCTTACCCGTTATTAAACTTATCGGTGGCGGAATATATTAACGGAAATAGTCAAAAAAGCATTACCTTGGCTAAACAAGGCGTGAAGCTGAGTAATCGTGCCTCTTTGCCGTTGATTCTGTTGGCACAGTCTTATGCCTCAGCAGGTCAAGAAACTGAGGCAATGGCTCTAATTAACGAAGCTCAGGTAAGTAATGAATACATGTGTCCCTATGAAACGGCTATTGTTCATGTGTTGTTAAATAATATAGATGAGGCGTTTGAGTTATTTAATCAAGCAGTAGCATATCAATCGAATTGTTTAATATTCACGCGAAATGATCCAAGACTACAAGGATTAAAAAAGGATGTTAGATATAAAACGTTACTAACCACCATAGGGCTTGATGATTCTATAGTTTTGCAATACCCCAAATAAGCTTTCGATAAGAAGTACAAATAAGTTAATTGAACGTTCCTTAGTGCCTCTTGTTTTGCGTTTATCGCGGGTTTGAATTCATCTCGAATTGCTCAATTTGGTCAAACAATACTTCTGCTTCGCTATTGAATTTAGCATAGTCTCGCATATTGCCATCATGCTGTGCCTGCATGGCTTGCGTCAACTTTTGATCGTATTGTTTACGCAGCTTTCTAATCGGATTTGTTTTAAATAATCCAAACATAGTTAAATTTAAATCCTTTAAATTATGGTTCCTTTAATCCTAGAAGATAACAACCAGTTTTCATCATTTTTTGTTCAAAAATTTAAAAATAATTTCCTTTTAGTCCCTTATGGTTAATTTTTTATCGAAAAAACCTTAAAAAGCACTGAATCACGACGCTAAATCAGTTACTTACAATTGAGTTGCGGATATCTACTTATTTTAACCCTTGCTTGGGCTATAAATACTGATATTTAGGGTGTTAAATTGCATTAAACCTCGCTAAAATCAGCGGTTGTACGGAATTCTACACCTGCTTCTCCATGTTACCTTCATTTAAGCATTTGAATCCCGAGTTAGCTGTCACAATCATAATAATAAATTAGGATGTTTATGCCTGGGTTACATCGCATTATTCTTATCGACACACACCTGCCAGGTGTAGTGGAATTAAAATTAAACGGCCACACCAATATCTGTGGTACTAACGCTTCTGGTAAAACCACCTTGCAACGACTTATTCCGGTTTTTTACGGAGAGTACCCAAGTCGGGTTGTGCCTTCTACCCGAGATAGTTTCGAAAAATGGTATTTGCCGCGCGAATCGAGTTTTATTGTTTATGAGTACGCTCGTAATGAAGGGGATTTGTGCCAAGTGGTTCTGGCATCATCAGGAAACGGGGTGAATTATCGGTTTATTGGTAAACCTTTTGAGCTCAACGATTATTTATACAAAAATAAAGCGGGCGAGCACAGCAGCGTGACCATGAATGAACTGGCGCGTAGTTTAAAGCGGGCTAATATTTTGGTTACCAACCTGCTGAATACCAAAGAATTTAAAGCGGTTTTACAAAACGATAGGGGTGTTTTAAACGACAGTACCAATAGTCGAGAATTGCTAGGCTACGCCAGAATATTTAGTTTATGTGAGCAAGCTAATCACCTTAGACACATCGAAAAACTAGCTAAAGCGGTACATTCCAAAGAAGGCAAAATGGAAACCATTAAAGCCATGATTGCCGCTATTCTAGAAGAAGACGGTGTGCAACCGCCGAGTTCCAATTTAAGCAGAAACAGGGTAGAAGATTGGATTAAAGAGTGTCATCTAATTAAAGAGTTTGATGCCATACGTCCAGAGTTCGCCAAATTAGAACAAGCGGATCACCAACTTAACCAAACGGAATATCGTCTATCCGAGCTGCAACAACAATTTGCTGTAGACAGCAGTGCATTGGCGGCCAACGTGGTGGAGTTTGAGCGTGAATTAGACGAGCTGCAACTGGCGAGTAAGAAGCGCGAATCAGATTGGACCCACGAAAGAGACGAGTTGAATCAGAACCTGTCAGTGGCTAAAGCCGACTCGGAAAAGTTAGAGTCAGATTTAGAGCAAATCGAAAATGAATACGATGATTGGCAATCTCAGGATATTGAAACCCTACAAAATAATTTACAACAATTACCCCAGTGGGAAAGTGAATTAGAGACCTCATCAACACGATACACCTTGCTCACTGAAAAGCACCAAGATGTTGAAGCCAGTTTCAATAAACGCATCGCCCAGATCAGTGAAAAGTTAAATGAAGAGCTTGAAGGTTATTCTGAAGAAAAAAGTCAGTTGCAAGACAAGCTGTCAGAACAAAAGAGTCAGGAACAGCAAAAACTACAGCAGATCCGAGATGACTATCAAAGCCAATTAATTAGCGTAGAGTCTGAGTATCGCCAACGCTCGGATGAGCTTAAAACTCAGCATACAGAAGTGACCGCTGCTCTTAAAAACGCTGGCTTTGATGAGTTTGAGCAAAGTCAGTTAGATATTCTCGACGCCACATTAAAAGAGGCGGGTATCGCTGAAGATGCTGCACGGGAAAAACATCGTAAAGCACAACAAGAATTTGTGCTGGCAAGCCATGAGCGCAATAAAGCCAATGGTATCCTTGAAGAAGCTCGTCGCAGTCAATTAGACGCTCAGCATCAGTTAGACAAAATCGAAGGGATTCTGTACCCAGGTGAGAATAGTTTGCTGGAGTTTTTACGTAAAGAGCGTCCAGACTGGCAAGACAACATTGGCAAGGTCATACATCCTGAATTGTTCAAGCGCAAAGACCTCAAACCCACATTAGACAAAGACGTCAGCAGCATATTCGGAGTGAAACTGGATTTGCATGCGGTTGATATGTCGGAATTTGCAGAAACTGAAAATCAGCTTCAGCAAAAACTCAGTGATGTGCAACTACTGCTTGATAAAGCCATTGCTAAACAAAATGAAGCCGAACTTGATTTGGCCAAAGCCAGTGAAGAAGTACGCAACAAAGAGCTGGCGCAAGCAAAAACCGAAAGTGCCTGTAAAACCGCCGAAGCGAGCCGCAGACGGGCACAGCAAGACAAAGATCAAGTGCAACAAGAATATGCCCATGCTTTGTCCCAGCGTAAACAGCAGAATAAAAAGCGTTTGAGCAGTATTCAAGCTGAACAAGCTAAGTGTAAAGCACAACAGGCTGAAGCCATTGCCGAGGTTAAAGATCAGCAACGGGAAGCCGAAACAGAACATCAATTCCATTGGCAACAGCTAATTCAAGATATCCAATCTAACATTGCGATAGTGGACAGCCACATCAAAAAAGCCAAAGATATTGCAACGGAAGACAAACAAAAAATCGAGCAATGGAAAGAAGACGAGCTGAATAACCGTGGGGTGGATGTCGACGATATCGGTACATTGCAAAAACGCATAAAACAATTGCAAAAAGATATCACTTACACAGACACCCATCGCCACAAGGTGAAAGATTATCAGCGTTGGTATGACACCTATTTTGTTGGTTACAAAGTGACCTGGCAGCAAAGCTTAACGGCCGCTAAAAAAGCGGCAAGTAAAGCGGAACGCCTGTTGAATCAAAAACAAGCTGACTTCAAAGAACAGCGCCAGAAAAGTAAAGATCAGCAAATCCAGTTAGAGCAAGATCTCCGTACGGCGCGAGAGCAGCATACCGATGTGCTGAGTATCAACCGTAGCTTAGGCAAACTTAGATTGGCGAAAACCGAGGTAAGCAGTCAAACCAGTGGTGCAGCTAAACCGGATACGGTGAATATTGCCCAGCGTATATCTGAAGGACAAGAGTTACTGCAAACCCGTGATCGTTTGTTAGGGGATATCAAAGTTTATGTGGAACACTTTGACCAGCTTATTGCTGCCCAATCGGGTACGGGTTTAGCCGATATTTGGGAACGTTCCAGAGATGAATGTGCGGTGGTGAATGACCAAGGTATTCGTAATATCGATCACCGTAGAATGGTGGTGCATTTGGCGCAATTATTAAACGAAGTGGTGCCACAAAAACTCCATGGTTTACGAGAGCAAGGGCGTATTTTTGGTGCTGATTTAACCCAATACTATAATGTTTTGGAAGATATCGACAAACGCATTGCCAGCCAAAGTAAAAGGATCAGTAAAGAAGTTGATGAAGAACTCTTCCTCGATGGTGTATCTGATTCGGCGGTAAAAATTCGCTCACGTATTTCCGAGTTGGAGTTTTGGCCCGAACTAGCCCAGTTCAATAAACTGTATCAAGGCTGGATGAAAAGCGGTGCTGTAGAATTACCAGACGATGAGTATGCCCAGAGCATGCGTAAAGTATTGGACATTCTAGGACGAGCGGCTCTAAGTGGTGGCATCAGCAAATTATTAGACATTGAACTGCACATTAAAGAAGGTAATTCGAATCTGGTGATCCGCACAGATCGCCAGTTAAATGAGTCATCCAGTCATGGTATGGCGTACCTGATTTTATGTAAGTTTTTGTTGGCATTTACCCGTTTGTTGCGTGGCGATGCAGACGCTACTATTCATTGGCCCATTGATGAATTGGGTACACTACACCAAAGCAACGTGAAGAAAATTTTCGATGCTTGCCAGAATAACAACATCAGTGTGGTAGGAGCTTTCCCTAACCCTGAGTCTGAAGTATTAACTTTGTTTGATAATCGCTATTTGATTGATAAAACCACACGTAAATTGCAGGTTGTTCAACCTAAAATCAGTGCCATTGCCGAGCATCTGCAAAAACGCAAACAAGCTGAGCAAGGAGTTAACTCATGATTAGTGAACAAGGTCGTATTTTAGAGAGTTTGTTATCTGGTGCGTTTATCTGTCAAATTAGTGATGAAGATGGTTGGCGCTTCTTAAAAACCTCCGGCAATAGTGACAAAATTGAAGCGCAGTTGAATATGTTAAACCGTACTTTGGCAAGTGCCGCCGAAGGCGAGGTGTATTACGCAGCCTATCAAACCCTTGGCGACAACGAGCGTAAGGTATTAACCGGTCAATTTCAGGATATCTCCAGTCATTTGGTGCCCTTAGTGGAATGGTTATTGTTGGTTCAGCAGGCCAGCGGCACAGATGTCCCAGTTACCCAAGGCACGGCCCTACGTTTGGCTGAAATTCAACTGACCATTGAAGATACCCCGGCATTTGCTGAGCAACTGGCAAAAATTTCCCACTACAAACTTTTTGGTTCCACCAGTGTTTCTGTGGACGGGCAGATTAAGCAGGTATTTAAACGTCTAACTGACCTAGGTTATATGTTGCGTCCCAATCAAGATAAACAGATATTTATTGCCACCGGTAAAGTGGAATACCTTTACGAAGTGATTAAGTTTATTGATGAAACCGAGTCATTGTCTTTGTCTGAACAGGCCGATAGCGCAGTACAGCAGGGAAGTCTGATATGAATCAGAATTTACATCAAGCCGGCGTTAAGCTGCTTAATGCGTTAAGTCGACATGCTGATCTTCTGATGCAGGTGTATTTGTCAGGCACGGTGGATGAAACTAAATTTAGCCCCAAAGTGATCGACAGTTTAGTGCAAATGGGAATTTTATGGCGGCCAGATGCAGACGCCGATTTGCGTTTGAAAAATGTGGTTCGCCAATTGCTCGAAGGCAGTTTACATGACGAACGCAATCGTCAGATAGATGCCAATATTGGCTCAGCGTTAAAAGGCCTAAAAACCTTAGCTGATCATTATAAAGAAGCGTTGCAGCATCAACGGTTTACCGAAGCAAACGCGCACCTGTCGGATTTAACAGAACATGTTTATGCGTTAACTGAATCTTTAGAAAATAATGTGCGGGTGTTGTTTAGCCGAATCAATAATGAGTTTGGTTATGTATCTTCTATTGACGCAAAAATCCGTGAAAACCAATTGGCACAATCCCAAGTCTCCGAATTATTAGGCGAGTTGGAAATGTTCCAATTTGATGAGCTAAGTGAAATAGCCGCCAGTAATCGAGAGTTACGGCATTTATTAGTGGTTACCTTGCAACACAGTTTCTCTCGGGTGACCCAAGAGTTGTCAATTGTGCAAGCTCGATTGCTGTCGTTGTTAGGCCGATTTAGGGAGTTGCGTGGCCGTACACGATTACTCAAAGGCTTCTTATTGCACATGGAACATTCACCTAGCTTTGTGCCGGTGAACTATTGTGGGTTAACCCAAGTCCCCATGTTGTTTAATCAGGCTGATGCGGTGATTAAACCCGCTGCTGTAGATGTAACTCGGGTGGAACACGAACAAGTGTTGCAACAGTTAGTGAGTGCCATTAAAACCTTAAACCGTCCACAAAAAGCCTATCAACCAGAACGAGCGGCGCATCAAATTCATGTTGAAAAACAAAGTGAAGTGGAATTTGCCGAAGACAAGCTCAAAAAAGCGGTAGAAGGTTATTTCTGTCAGGTGATCGATACCGGTGAGCGTTTAACTGCCTTGGATTATTATCAGCAGCATCAATTGGAATTTGATACCGAAGCTTGGTTGTATCAAGTGATTGGTGGCTATCAGGGGTTGACCTCAGAAGAACAATCCTATTTTGCCATTGAACAAAGTGGTGAGCTGCACCCCGTTTACAATGGTAACTTTATCATTCGTGATGTGGAGTTAGGATTACGTTAATGCCTTCACATGTCGCAGTTTACTGAGACATGTGAAGACTATTTAGGTAAAAACTTAGGTTCAGGTTTTAAGGCAAAAGCCTTAGGGCATGACCTTCATAAAGTCATTAAATTTGTCTTGGCTTTTCACCACCCACTCAGGGGGCGATTCACCGCTGCCAGCTAATTTCAGGTTAGTATGCTGACTAGCAGTCTGTTCAACAATGGCTAATTGTTGTTCGGTGGCATCCACAAAAAACACGTGTTTGCCTTGTTTAAGCAATTTCTGAAATTGTTTAAATTGATAATTGGGGCGCTGAATACCAATAAGTCCTCCCTCCCAAGTACAAAACCCTAATATCACCGCTGCTAGAAAACCAAATGGGATCCAGCCCGCCGCAGTGAGGTGCCATTGCATGCTATAGGCTAGGAGTAAAACCAAGGCTGCAGCAACCGCGCCTACTACCGCGCCCATTTCGGTGGAGCGTACCACATCTTTTTTTAATACTGATTCAATGGCGTGTAAGTGGTGTTTTTCCACTTCTGCATCGTTTTCACTTAATACATGCAATTGGGGTGTACTCAACCCTTGTTCTTCAAGTTCATTTTGCATGACTTTTAGATCATTCAAGTCATCACTTATGTAGTATTGTCTTTTCATCTCAAGTAACCTTTTAGAGTTGGGTTGTTTCTGAAGCACCAAATAATTTTAGTACATAAAAAGCTACTGCTGTTTATTTTTTGTGCAGTTTCGGCGTTATTTTTCCCGTCTCATTATCAGCTGTTTGCTAAATGACGTTGTTGCTAGAAAGACTGAAACCTAGGTGAAGATCAAAACCAAGAGAGAATATTTATGAGTTTGTTAGGGTCTACCATGATTTTTCTGGCAGCCGCTGTGGTCGCCGTACCTATTTTCAAGCGCTTGAAATTGGGAGCAATATTAGGTTATTTGGTGGCGGGTATGGTAATCGGTCCGTCCATTATGGATTGGGTATCGACACCGGAAACCATTTTGCATTTTGCAGAACTTGGTGTTGTATTTTTACTCTTCATCATTGGTTTAGAATTAGAGCCCAAAAAGCTTTTAAAAATGCGCGACCAGATAGTCTTTACCGGCGGAGGACAGCTATTTCTCAGTGCCAGCGTTATTGCCTTGGCCGTGAAGTACCTGCTTGCTACTGATTGGCTAGCTGCCATAGTGATTGGTTTGGCGGTGGCATTATCTTCAACGGCCTTTGCGATTCAGTTAATGGAAAATCAAAATATTCTGAAAACCCCACCAGGTCAAAAAGGCTTTTCAATCTTATTGATGCAAGATTTAGCGGTGATACCCATACTGCTATTAGTACAAAGCTTTTCCACTATAGCTGAAGTGGACTCCCCGCCGTGGTGGATGAGTGTGTTGGCAATTGTTACGGTACTGATTATTGGCAAATTCCTGATCAATCCATTTTTACGACTGATTTCCCATTACGGTAATTCTGAAATCATGACCTCGGCGGCACTATTAATTGTGATTGCTACGGCCCTTGGTATGCAAGAGGCTGGACTATCAATGGGAATGGGCGCATTTGTGGCTGGCATGCTGTTAGCTAATTCAAGTTTTAAACATCAATTGGAAGCGGAAATTGAACCCTTTAAAGGACTATTGTTAGGTTTATTCTTTATTGCCATTGGAATGAATTTAGATATCGCATTGTTTTTAGCCAACCCGTTAATAATAGTGGCTGCTGCATTAACCCTTATTGCAATTAAAACCCTGATAATTTTCAGCATACTTAAGGTGTCGAAACAAACCAATACAGATTCAATGCGCATTGCTCTGATGCTATCTCAAGGTGGTGAGTTTGCTTTTGTGGTCATGGGCGCGGCTGGGGTTGCCAATATTCTTGAGCCGACCTTAGCTAGCCAAGTTACTTTGGTTGTTGGGGTATCCATGGCGCTAACTTCTCCGTTGGTGATATTGCATAGTATTTGGTTTAACAGTCACAACTGTCCAGCCGTTTACGACTCCCAACGAGACACCGATGAGCCGCGAGTGTTAATTGCAGGTTTTGGTCGTTTTGGGCAAGTGACAGGGCGTATTTTGGCAGCGAATAAAATTCCTTTCACTGCGCTGGATAAAGATGCTGAACACATTGCCTTTGTTAAAAAGTTCGGTAATAAAGTGTTCTATGGTGATGCCACTCGATTAGATTTATTAAAAGTATCGGGTATCGAAAAGGCATCTATCTTATTAATTGCAGTGGATAATATCGAAGATACATTCAAAATTGTTGCCTTGGTCAGCGAGCAGTTTCCCCATGTGAAAATGGTGGTTAGAGCGCGTAACCGTGGTGCAGTAATGCGTTTGTCGAAGGTCGAAAACTTGCGTTTTGTGAGAGAACTATTTTGGTCAGGATTGCGGGCAGCTGAATTTGTACTAGAAGATTTTGGCTTTGACAAAAAACAAGCTGAGCACATGTGTGACATTTTTGAAAAGCACGATGAAAAAATTCTAAAAGAGGTGCTTGAGGCCGATTCCGATTTGAGCGAGCTTATTGAAGTAAGTAAAAAAGGACGCGCTGATTTAGAAACCTTGTTTGCCAACGATATTGAAAAGATTGGTGCTAAATAGTCAACGGTGAATATTTCCCTTATGACGACCTATAAGGTGCTTAAATGGGCATTTATCCCACTAAATTCGGTAAATAGAGAGAAATAAAACAGTCCAATAAAAAGCTGTAACAAAAATATCATATTAAAAGCATAGGCTTATCGACAGATATATTCGCTTAGTTGTGGCATTTCGCCATGCATTTCTTCATCTGACAGTACAGGATATTCGCTAGTGCTTGAATTTTTCTATTTAAATATACGAAATAAGCTACTTTTCCTTATTTGTTCTATTTTGTTGGTTATTTTGGTTGCTGTATACATTGGGCTGTCTTCAATAAATTCAGTAACGCAGGAATATTCTGCCACTGTGAATCAAGAAGTGACCAATATCACCGAAGTTTCTGCGTTAAATGTGCGTTTTAAAACCCAAGTTCAAGAATGGAAAAATACCTTAATACGAGGTCGAGACCCCGAGCAACTGAAAAAATATTGGGGACGATTTACTCAAAACGGGCAAACCATAGTCACGGAATACAACACTATTTTAAACAATATGTCGGTGCAACATCCTGCTTACAGTCATGTGAGAGATTTTTCCCTCAGCTACCCTAAAATGCTGAGTGCCTATGAGGCGGGATATGAGGTGTTTTTAAGCTCCGGTTTCAATATTGAGTTGGCAGATAAAAGCGTAAAAGGCATTGATAGGGCACCCACAGAGAGCTTAAATCGAGCCGTTGAAGCAACCAATCAATACGTTTTAGGGTTAAAACAGCAGATTGAATCCCGAGCAAGTTCGGTGTTTGTGTTTACCAATGTGATTATCATCCTGACTATTTTGCTTTGTATTTTAGCGGTGTCGTGGTTTATTAACGTGACAATTTTAACGCCGTTAAACCGTTTAACCGAGGTCTCTAAACAAATTGCAGCGGGGGATTTTACCGGTAAGATTGAAAGTACTACCAGAGATCAAATTGGCTTGGTGACGGATAACGTGAAGCTTATTCAAAATGACCTGAGTAAAATGCTCAGCCGCATTCTTGGCGAATTGAAAGAGCTGGGAGAGATAATCAATAATTTGGTTGAAGCCTTTCAAACCGTCAAACAGGGGCTAAAAAGCCAAGTTGATTTAACCCAAAACACCAATGAACGTGTTGAGCAACTCACCCAAACTGGAAATGATATTGATAGCGCAATTAAAAAGGCGTCGGAATTTGTTGCTTCATCCACCGAGGAGGCTGCTCAAGGACAAGTGGTTTTTAAACAAAATGTGTTGATCAGCCAAAGTGTGATGGATGCCACCAATCATGCCTCTGATATTATATCGACCTTGAAGAAAGATTCCGACGACATAGGTGATGTGGTCAATGTGATCAACAGTATTGCCGACCAAACTAACCTTTTAGCATTGAATGCCGCCATCGAAGCAGCTAGAGCTGGTGGCGCGGGCAGGGGCTTTGCGGTTGTGGCAGACGAAGTGCGTACCTTGGCAACGAAAACCCAGCAATCCACCCAACTGATCTCACAAAATGTGCAAAAGCTGCAAAACGCCGCAGATGAAGCCGTTTCAGCTATGGATCAAGGCAAAACCCAAGCCGCGGATGGCCTGCAACAAGCTAAATCTTCTTTAGATATTATTGATGCTTTAAGTCAATCCTTCAGTAAAATTCATGACTTGAACCTACAAGTACAAGATGCCGTAGGCTTGCAGCAAGGGCAAAACACCAACGTAAGCAATGACATTTCTGAAATCGTTGGCTTAAGCGAAAGCTCCCAGATTCAAGTAAACCGAATGGAAGATGCTTCAAAAGTCCTATCATCTATTTTCGAAAGTATTCACCTCGCCACGGAAGATTTTAAAACCAAACCTTAGTGGGCAAAATTATAAAGCCTCGGTTAACCCGGGTTTTATGGTTGTTAAAAGAGAAGCTATAAACAAGGTGTTATGAGCGAAGAGGGGGTATTGGGACTCGCAGCTTTTGATGGCACTGCTTCCGAACCTAATACCTAAATAATGGGCTAAGCGGTAATTTGCCAGAGTGAATTTTTCTGCTAGGTATAAAAAAGCCCCGAATAAAACCGAGGCTATTTGTAATAGAGGTTGTTAAATTAAGCGGCTTTCTTTTTTCTGGAAAAACCGATTCCAGCAAGCCCAAGCCCAAGACCAAGTAAAGCAAGTGAGGACGGCTCTGGTACTGCTTCAGCAGCTATATTCATACGCAAACTGCCATGCAAAGAATTGCTAAAGTTATCTCCAGTATAACCTTCGAATCCATCTATTAGAGTAATGCCTAGATCAGAAATGAAATGGGGCAAATCAGAGTCATAATGATATTTTAAGCTTTCTATTCCTGTTGATAAATGATTGCCACCTGACATCCGATAGCTAGCTGCATAGTATGTGTTTGCCGAAAAAGTGAAGTCAAAATCCACATCGTTCCACCCATATGAGGTGTCACCGAAGCTATTACTTACTACAGCTAACTCGGTGGTTACCTGATGGCCATCATCGCTCCCCCAAATGACTAATTCGAACAAGCCACCTGATAAATCGGCCTCAAAACCAATGGAATCAATTGAAAAAGAATCCGTAGTGTGAAAAGAGACGCCTCTCCCACTACCTGACCCACTGCCACTAACCGTGACTCCTGGCCCACCACTATTTAATTCAATAGGTACAGCTAATGCTATATTAGATACTGCGAGTAAGGCCACTGCTAGTGCATGATAAATTGGGTTCTTGGACATGTTTTTTCCTTCAAAATTCTCCTCATGCGATATTTAGGCATGAGTTGTTGTTTCAATATTTACAAAAATGCAACATCTATACCGTATTGGTTAATATTAACATTATCAATATGTTAAGGCCTAAGGCTACTTATACTTTTCTGGGAGGTGTAAAATTAATAGACATCTGCGGTCGAGCTTTCCTTTGGGTTGCCTAACGCTTAAGATATAGGGCTTTTGCGAGTGTTTTTGGCCGAAGGCAACGAATAAAAGTCCCGCTGACTTTGTTTGTTAGGCATTTATCTCGAGCCAGTCCTCTGCTGTTTGGCCTCGCTCTACATTAGCCTGAAAGTGTCGATTAAGCCATTCAATACTAATTGAGTGTATGAGAAATGTTCTTTTGGGCTTGTTCTCTGTAGAAACAGCTAGAATAAAGTTACGGTTTCTCTCTAGAGTTCTGAGCTCATATATTTTTTCACGAACCCCACTAGGGTAATTTGCGTGATAGAACTCCAATGTAAATATACGCTTTCCTCCACCATGAGAAGTCAGATTACGAATTTTTATCGGTGTGTAACTACGAATAGAATCAGAAAACTCTTCACTAAGTATTTCTGCTGCATACCATTTCCCAGGTTCAAGAGTTATTCTCATTATCAATGCCTAACGCTCGCATAACCCGCAAGCAAAAAAATAGGGCAGTAAAGCCCCATTTTTTTTGCTTGTCCGAGTTAATGCGCTTGTATGGCTTTTGCTTTTTTACGAGAAAAACCCAAGCCAGCCAATGCAAGACCTAACAAAGCAATGGAAGTAGGCTCTGGCACTGACGTAGTGCTCTTGGTTACATAGCTAAAGTCATCGATTTTAACCCAGTCGGCATACTGTCCGACAAACTCCACTCGAGAAATATTCGTTGTGTTTGCACCAATAAAACCAATGTAAGGCGATGTTTGAGCAGGAACAAATAGGCTTTCTAGAAGGGTGTTTGAATCATCAAAAATATTCATATTCCAATACCCATCAGCGGCACCCCATATCATGCCGAAAGCTGAAACCGATGTAGAGAAGTCAATATTGAATGATCCTAGCGCTGCGCTGGTTGAAAGCTCCAACCCGGAAGTTCCATATACTCCACCGGTAGTATAATTCGCAATTTCTAAGGCGCCTGTTCCTGCATTTGAAAATGTAACATCACCAATAGTGTAGCTAGAAGACGAGCCAATAGTCTGCGACTCAAAGTCAATTACAGTAGTCCCTGATAATGAAGAGTCGGAGGAGCTTGTTATCAGCCCTGCGTTTGCTGTACTGGCAAAAATACACGCAAACAAAAGCATTGATATTTTCATAAGAAAACCCTTTTAATAATTGTTAAATATAAACCCAATGAAGAGCAAGCAATAAACGGGCCAGTTTTTAACCTATTGTTTTTGTTCTATTTTTCTGTTTTCCCAATGGCGAATGTAAAACTAATCGACACCATCTTAATGCCTAACGCTTCGAATATGCGGCGCGCGCTGTTTGCGCGTCGGCCATGATTTGT
>NZ_JBGOSE010000023.1:0-30625 GCF_041538045.1 Aliiglaciecola sp. SL4
CAGACTTTAAAATATAGCCAATATGAAATACATGTTGTGGATAGCCCTTACTCTAAAGCGCTGCCGCGCAACAACACCCCAAGGGAAACCATACCCATCGAATGTCATGCAATAGCTTTTCACGTAATAGTCATCTAGGTGTCACACCTCCATGTGGCTATCTCCAGTGCAGCATCCCTGCTGCCCGTTCCATCGGTTAACGCTTCTGCGAAGCTAAAAACAACCGATTCCACCCCCATGTGAGAGCAAAGAAATGTATAACTCTGTAGCACGGGCTTCAGCCCGTGGATGGTAGAGTAAGGAAAAGCTAAAACCCTGTAGCACGGGCTTTAGCCCGTGGTTAAAGAAAAGCTTAAAATTAAACCTGTTAGCTTGTAGGTGGACTTATCCTATATTCGGTTGGTAATAATGAGATATAGTTAAACCTTGATCAAAACTCAACAATTCATTCTTATCTGGGTTATCAAAGCCCAAATAACTTTGAACAGATTAATGACGAATTAAAAAAGGTTGCTTAACTAGGGTGACTGAATTTAGTTGACCAGGTCAATTGTCGATCAACGCCGATTAACCCTATTAATTTTGGCTTGTTTGCATTACTATTTAGCGCTTCTAAATTAGGATTAATTGGAGTTTATAAATGCAAGATCAGAGTTTTGAGAAAGACCCATTTAGCTGGACATATTTATTGGTAGCGCTTGTTGTTTTATTAGCACTTCCTCTTTTACCTGCTATTGCTGGTTGGCTTACTTTTTATCTATAAATCCAATAATTAAGCGAGCCACTAAGAGGAAGTTTGTGTCAGCTGAATATATAAAATCAATCGTAAAAACCGTTCCTGATTACCCAAAACCAGGAATTCTGTTTCGTGATGTAACTTCAGTATTAGAAGATCACACTGCATTTTCTAGCAGTATTGCTTTATTACTGGAAAAATTTGCACCACTACAGTTTGACAAAATTGCAGGAACTGAAGCTAGAGGCTTTTTGTTTGGGGCTCCATTAGCCATTGAAATGGGAATTGGTTTTATTCCTGTCCGTAAACCAAATAAATTACCTCGCGAAACCATATCGGAGTCTTACGAACTTGAGTATGGAATGGATATGTTGGAGATTCATTCTGATTCGATTAGACCTGGTGAAAAAGTGTTAATGATCGATGATTTGCTTGCTACTGGCGGAACTATGATAGCTACAGCAAATTTGATTCGTAAACTTGGTGGTATCGTTGAACATGCGGGTTTTATCATTTCTCTCCCTGACTTGGGTGGCGAAGAAAAACTCAACCAGCATGGTGTTCAATGCCATTCTTTGTGTGACTTCGATGGTGAATAACAACTAATGGCTTATCAAGTTCTTGCTCGTAAATGGCGTCCTAACCGGTTTTCAGAATTAGTGGGGCAGGAACATGTTGTCACTGCAATATCCAATGCTTTAGATAATAATCGCCTTCACCACGCCTACCTTTTTACAGGTACGCGAGGAGTTGGCAAAACCACCATAGCGCGTATATTTTCAAAAAGTTTAAATTGCGAAACGGGTTTAAGTGCAAACCCTTGTGGTCAATGCCATACCTGTTTGGATATTGAAAATGGTAGCTACGTTGATTTGCTAGAAATTGATGCCGCATCAAGAACCAAAGTAGAAGATACCCGAGAGTTACTCGATAACGTACAGTATAAACCGACGCGGGGGCAGTTTAAGGTTTACTTAATAGATGAAGTGCATATGTTGTCTAAACATAGTTTCAATGCACTTTTAAAAACCCTTGAAGAACCGCCTCCACATGTGAAGTTTTTACTGGCAACAACAGACCCGCAAAAACTACCGGTGACCATATTGTCACGTTGTTTGCAGTTTAATTTGAAGGCGTTATCACGGGATCAAATTAGCCAGCAATTAAGTTATATCCTGTCAGAAGAAAAGATTGTTAGCGAACCACAAGCATTATCCCAGTTAGCTAGAGCTGCACAGGGAAGTATGCGAGATGCATTAAGTTTAACTGACCAAGCTATCGCTCAAGGCGACGGTAAGGTAACAAATGACATCGTGACGGATATGCTGGGCCTCATGGATAAAGGCCAGATAGTTAAACTGCTACATACGGTTTTTAATAACGAACCAGCTCAAGTTATGACACAAGTTGAAACAATGTCTCAGCAGTCTGTTAATTATGAACAGGTGTTAGCAGAGCTAATGAGCTTGTTACACCAAGTTGCGTTAACACAGTTTGTGCCTGAAGCTTGTAAGTTAGAAACCGTATCCGCTCGAGCTATTTTTCAATTAGCAAAAATGTTGCCGCCTGAGCAAGTTCAGTTAGCTTATCAGATTGCTTTGCAAGGTAAAAAAGACATCATTCATGCCGCAGATGCACGCATTGGTTTAGAGATGACCTTGTTACGGATGTTAGCATTTAATCCATCGCCAATATCATTGTCGATAGACGAAACTAACAGTTTGACTAAACAGACGAACTTGGCATCCTTACCCGTTAACAATGGCAATGTAGAAAAAAAAACTGTTGAAAACGTCGAACTCAATGAAGACGAAATAGAGCAAGATTTAACAGCACAACAAAATGATATTATTTCTCAAGCCAGTAGTTTAGGCGCAACACAATCTGAGGTTTCACAAGGTTCTGATTATACTCACAATAATCAACAACAGCCACCATCTCAAAAGCTTCATAGCAAAGTTTTAGATGACAGCGCTAGTCAAAGCGGTGCAGAGCAAGAGTTAGCTGATGCTAATGTTAGTAATGAGAGTCCTATTGAGGTTGAGAGCCAACCCAATTTTGACAACCCAGATGTTTATCATCAAGAGTATTTTGAAGAACAGAATAATCTAGCGGATTTTTATGCAGATAAAAGCACTCACAGTTTAAATGACAATGAAGAGAAGAATATACCTCAGGTAGAGCCTGTTACATCATCATCTGAAGTGCACACTTCTCACCCATCTGAATTGGCCAGTTCTTTATCTGCAACAGAAAATCTAATTGCCTTAAAAGATAAACTTTCTAAATTAGAGGTGGCATCTGAGGAGCAAGACAAAAAGGAAGAACAATCAAAAGAGGATTTTCTACCTTCACGATTTAAGCCTAAAGCGGAACAAGTAAACGACAACTCCGAAGAAGTCGAAAAAAAACAAGAGATTGTTAAGCCGCAAAGTATCGATGTAAATCAGCCTAATAGCCAGGCTACAGATATAACAAAAACAGAGTCACAAGAAAGTGTTTATGTTGTACCTAATTCAATTGAAACTGATTCATATAGCGGATTTGGCGCGCCGGAGAGTAATAGCGACGAGCAATGTGTCGATAATACAGCCCCTTCTAGCTATGTTGCCAATACCAATAAAAATAACAATTTCAGTGAAAATGAAATTACGGCAGATAATGTTTCTAATGATGCGCAACATCAAGATTCACCACCTTGGGGCCAAGAAAATGCAGAGGCGCCACCAAGCGCGATTAATAGTGAACAAAGTCAGCAAAACTACCAAGAATTAGAAGATGAATTCGACCCTATGGCTCACCTTAATGAGCCAATAGAAGTGAATGTTGACTTTGATGTTCCCGCATTTCTTGAAAATGGAGAAAAGGTAACACATTCCAAGCAGTTGGATACATGGAGTCAACTAATCGAGCAGATGCAAATTACCGCATTAACGAAACAATTAGCGCTGCATTCGTCTTACGAAAAAAATGATAACCGTGTGACCTTGAAGTTATTAGATTCGAAGCCACATCTAGATACTGAAACCGCTAGAAGTCAGTTACAACAGGCTTTAAGTGAACTTTTTCAGCAACAGATTGAGTTGCATATTGAGCATAGTCAGCCAATAAGTACGCCATTTGCAGTGCAGCAAACCATTAATCAGGTAAGAATGCGGCATGCGATAAATGTTGCTGAAACAAACCCAGAAATAAATCGGGTAAAAAATACATTTTCTGCGCAGGTGATAGAATCTAGTATTAAACCTCGCTAATTTAATTTACCAAACAAGAGAGAATATTATGTTTAAAGGTGGTATGGGAAATATCATGAAGCAAGCGCAGCAAATGCAAGAGCGCATGCAAAAGTCACAAGAAGAATTAGCGACAATCGAAGTCACCGGTGAATCAGGCGCCGGTTTGGTTAAGGTTACTATGACCTGTAATCACAATGTCAGACGAGTCGATATCGATCCCTCTTTAATGGAAGACGACAAAGAAATGATCGAAGATCTTGTTGCTGCAGCCATTAATGATGCTGTTCGTCGGGTGCAAGAAACCACCAAAGAAAAAATGGGTGATGTAACCGGTGGAATGCCGCTACCTCCTGGCTTTAAGATGCCGTTTTAAGAAGAAGTAGATGCAATACAGCCCACTTATTACCGAACTTATTGCCGCTTTGACTCACCTTCCAGGTGTGGGTAAAAAAAGCGCTCAACGTATGGCGTTTCACTTGTTAGAACGCAATCGTGAGGGGGCACTTGAATTGAGTAATGTGCTTCATAATGCAATGGAGCATGTGCAGCATTGTCAATCGTGTCGTACCTTTACCGAAGCAAGCTTGTGCGATATTTGTAGCAATCCAATTCGTGAAGAAGTCGGGCAATTATGTATTGTTGAATCACCACAAGATGTGATTGCGGTGGAGCAAACATCCGAATTCAAAGGGCGTTATTTTGTTTTGATGGGGCATTTGTCGCCGATCGACGGAATAGGGCCTAATGAGATTGGTTTGAATGAGCTGGAAGTGTTGCTTAAATCTGGCAAGTTTAAAGAAGTTATTCTGGCCACTAATCCCACCGTTGAAGGTGAAGCTACCGCCCATTTTATTGCACAAATGTGCAAAACCTACGACATATCAGCCACTCGTTTAGCCCATGGTATGCCAGTTGGTGGCGAGCTTGAGTATGTGGATGGAAACACCTTGATGCATGCCTTTACTGGTAGGCGTGTTATTTAATTTTTGCCACCCCTGATATCTATAGCAGCTTGCTATTCTTGATCGCTGCTTTAGTTGCTTGAAAAGTACCCGCTTTTTTAATTGCCATAAAATTTTTACATTTTTCTTGATAATAAATAGGGTTGATTGCTTGAAAACAAAGTAAACGACCTTATCTCCTAAGCCTAGAAGCAAAACGGTTTATAGGAGAAATTTGTTTATGGCTGAAACAGCTCACCAAGAAACTCATGGTTTTCAAACTGAAGTAAAGCAATTACTTCAATTGATGATTCATTCACTTTATTCCAACAAAGAAATATTCCTTCGTGAATTAGTTTCAAATGCTGCTGATGCTGCAGATAAATTGAGATTTAAAGTACTTTCAGATTCGTCACTTTATGAAAATGACAGTGATCTTTGCGTTAAACTCAGTGCAGATAAAGAAGCCGGTACCATTACTATTTCAGATAATGGGATTGGAATGAATAAAGAAGATGTTATTGAACATCTTGGTACCATCGCTAAATCAGGTACCAAAGAATTCTTTAATAATTTATCTGGCGATCAGTCAAAAGATTCACAATTGATCGGTCAATTTGGTGTTGGGTTCTACTCAGCTTTTATCGTTGCTGATAACGTTATCGTGCGCAGCCGCGCCGCTGGTGACAGTGCAGATAAAGGTGTTGAATGGCAATCTGCCGGTGAAGGTGAATTCACGGTTAAAGACATTGAAAAAGCTGACCGCGGTACTGAAATCGTTCTGCATTTACGTGAAGACGAAAAAGAATTCGCAGACGATTGGCGACTGCGTTCAATTGTCACTAAGTACTCTGAACATATCGGTATTCCCGTTAAAATGTGGAAAGAAGAAGTTGCTGAGTCAGAAGGGCCTGATGGAGAAAAAATTCCTGCTCAACCTGGGGAATGGGAAGCCGTCAATAAAGCAAGCGCTCTTTGGACCCGAGATAAGTCAGAAATAAGCGACGAAGAATACAACGAGTTTTATAAACACGTTTCTCACGACTTCACTGATCCATTGCTACACTCTCACAACAAAGTGGAAGGTAAAACGGAATATACAAGCTTACTTTATATTCCTTCAAAAGCGCCTTTTGATATGTGGAATCGTGATCAAAGCCATGGCTTGAAGCTATACGTTCAGCGTGTATTTATTATGGACGATGCAGAGCAGTTTATGCCGGTTTACCTGCGCTTTGTGAAAGGCTTATTAGACTCCAACGATCTACCTTTGAATGTTTCCCGTGAAATTCTGCAAGATAACAAAATCACTCAGGCCATTCGCCAAGGGTGTACTAAACGAGTTCTGCAAATGTTGGAGCGTTTAGCTAAAAATGATGCTGACAAGTATCAGTTATTCTGGGAAGAGTTTGGCAGTGTGCTCAAAGAAGGCCCTGCAGAAGATCATGCTAACAAAGAAAAAATTGCTGGTTTATTACGTTTTGCATCTACTCACAATGACAGCGATGCACAAACGGTATCTTTAGAAGATTATATTGGCCGAATGAAAGAAGGTCAGGATAAAATCTACTTTATTACTGCTGATAGTTATCAAGCCGCTAAATCTAGTCCGCACTTAGAAATCTTCCGTAAAAAAGGTATTGAAGTGTTGTTAATGGGTGACCGTATTGACGAATGGTTGATGTCACACTTAACTGAATTCAATGAAAAATCATTCCAGTCTGTTGCCCGTGGCGCATTAGATCTAGGTGATTTGGAAGATGAAGAGAGCAAAAAAGAACAAGAGCAAGCAGAGAAAGAAGTTGAAGGCGTATTAGAGCGCGTGAAAACGACTTTAGGCGATAAAGTGGTTGATGTTAAATTCACTCATCGACTAACTGACTCACCGGCTTGCATCGTAACTGACGAGCAAGGCATGTCTACGCAAATGATTAAGTTGATGCAAGCTGCAGGTCAGCCTGTACCAGAAGCAAAATATCATTTTGAATTGAACCCTGAGCATCAGTTGGTCAAGTTACTCGCTGATTTGCAAGATGAAGGTCAGTTTGGACAATGGGTTGAGGTGTTATACGACCAAGCAGCATTGTCAGAGCAGGGCAGTCTTAAAGACCCCGCAAGCTTCGTTCAAAACTTGAATAAATTGTTGATTGATTTAGCAAAATAATCTTTAGGTAAAGTGCAAGCCAGAGTTTATGCTTGCACCATCTTTTAGATTCGTTAGCTTTCTAAAAATCCGGTGAGTCCTACTCAGCGGATTTTTTATGTTTAATGGAATAAGAAGTCTGAATACTAAATGAGTCGCCTATGGATTTGATGGTACAATTTTATTGCTAGCATTATTCAAGACGCGGACAAAAATCTAAGTCCCATATAAAAAACGCTAAGTGTATATAAACACAATTAAGGTTGACCTGTGACAGACAATAATAAGAGTAATCAACAAGAGCTGGAAGGAGACAGCAATTTACAAACGCCTACAGCAATGAAATCGTTGCAGTGGTTGCTAATTTTAGCCATTTTTTACACCTTATATTTTGCCCAATCGTTATTGATCCCCTTAGTATTTACAATGCTAACGGCTTTGTTACTGAGCCCTTTGGTAAACTTTCTTAAAAAACTCCATATTCCCCGTCCCATTTCCGCCGTTGTATTGCTGGTGATGTTAGTGGCACCCTTTAGTTTTTTAGGTGCGCAACTGGCTGAGCCTGCGCAAAAGTGGGCACAGTTAGTGCCAAAACTTTCTGTGCAGTTAAGTGAACAAATTGACAGTATGAGTGATGCGTTTTCTAAACATGAAGCGCTGGCTAAAAAACAGGCTGAAGAAAGTAAGGAAAAAAGTGCTTTTAGTTTTTTTGGCTGGTTTGAAGATGACACGCCGGAGCCAACACCCAACGCTGAACAAAATGTGGTAAAAGAGCATATCAAGCAAGGCGGTATCGAAATGTTGCTGTCGGTTTTAGGGGCAACACCTACTTTTATCGGCCAGCTTTTGGCGAGCCTGATATTGATATTGTTTTTACTTATTTTTGGGCCGTCTTTATTTTCTGTTTTTATTCATGACTTCCCGATAGTGAAAAACAAAAAGCGAACGGTGTTTTTGGTCACTAAAATTCAGCAAACCTTATCTAGGTACATAGTTACCATTAGTATTATTAACTCTGCGCTAGGGCTGTCTACCGCGGCGACGTTTTATTTTCTAGGGGTGCAAGATGCGCTGTTATGGGGGGCATTGGTGGCACTGCTTAACTTTGTTCCTTATGTGGGTTCTGTAATCAGTCTCATTATTTTGTGTTTGGCAGGCACCGTACAATTTGGTTTTGAATTAATTGCACTAATGCCAAGTGGCGTGTTCCTTATTTTGAATATCCTTGAATCACAATTTATTACACCTGCAATTTTGGGGCGTAATATGCAGGTAAACCCTTTAGTGATTATTCTTTGGTTACTTATATTGGGATGGTTATGGGGAATATTAGGAGTGTTACTGGCAGTCCCCATTTTGGTGTGTATAAAACTGACTATTGCGCAAATTGGTATTTTCCCCCACTGGTTAAAGTTGATTGAAGCAAAAGGTTAAAATTCAACCATTTACTCACAATAAAGCCGCACAATTAAAAATCTTACATACTTATTTCTAATTTTTCTAAGACTTTAGGGGGAGTCTGCTTTGATATTCTTGTATAGCAGCAAATGAATGTGTAGAGTTGCGGTTGGATTGAATTTTAACTATGAGAGGACACGGCATGCGCATTATTCTTCTAGGCGCGCCTGGTGCAGGTAAAGGCACACAAGCCCAATTTTTGATGGGTAAGTATGGGATTCCACAGATCTCAACAGGCGATATGCTCAGAGCAGCTATAAAAGCAGGTACCGAACTCGGTCTTGCTGCAAAGAAAGTTATGGATGAAGGTAAATTAGTTTCTGATGAGCTAATTATAGGGTTAGTAAAAGAGCGTATTACCCAGCCTGATTGTGAGCGCGGTTTTTTATTAGACGGTTTTCCTCGCACTATCCCACAAGCTGATGCTATGAAACAGGCTGGTATTAAAGTCGATTTTTGTATTGAGTTTGATGTAGCTGATGATGTAATAGTAGAAAGAATGGCAGGGCGACGTGTGCATCCTGGTTCAGGCCGTGTTTATCATGTCTCATATAATCCGCCTAAAACTGAAGGTAAAGACGACGTTACCGGTGAAGATCTAGTAATTAGACCTGATGATGAAGAGCAAACCGTACGTAAGCGTTTGACTGTTTATCATGAACAGACTAAGCCATTGGTTGATTATTATTCTGCTGAAGCTCAGTCCGGAAACTGTGAATACATCAAAATTGATGGAACTCAGGCCGTTGAAACTGTGCGTGAACAGTTGGCCGAAAAGTTAGGGTAACCCCGTACTGGAAACTGTAGCTAAATAGTTTAGACTAAAGCCCACAATATTGTGGGCTTTTTAATTTAGGATAGGATATGAGCACACCGATAACCGCTTTTTATGCTGGTCTTTTAGGGATAAGTTTCTTTTACCTTTCTGCTTTGGTGATACAGCAGAGACGTAGCCTGAAAGTTAGTCTAGGTGACGGCGGCGATAGTCACTTTCTAGGCGTCATTCGCGCCCATGCTAACTTTGCAGAATATGTACCCTTGATCCTTGTTTTGTTGTTAGTTGCAGAGCTTAATCAAGGAAACCACCTTATTTTGCACGCAATAGGTTCGTTATTATTGTTAGGGCGATTAATTCATGCCTACGGCTTACGTCATCATTCTGGCGTGAGTTGGCAGCGTTTATGGGGAATGTTGATGACCTTTGCTGCGCTTATTGGCGCTTCAGTATTGAATATCCTAACCTTGTATTAATCTATTTTAAATCAAGTTTAAGGTAGTGATACTCATAAAAAAACGGCGTCTATAGTATAGACGCCGTTTTTAATTTGTTAATTTGAAAAATAACTATTCAGATTTATTTTCGATATAGCTATTTCCATTGCTGCCTATTTCAATTTTTCTAGGCTTTTTGGCTTCCGGAATTACGCGTTCAAGTTCAATATGCAGTAGACCATTTTGCATATCTGCAGTTAAGACTTTCACGTGGTCACCAAGTTGGAATTTTCTTTCGAAATTTCGCTCGGAAATACCTTTGTGAAGGAACTTACGATCGCTTTGTTTTCCAGGAAGTGTACCTGAGACTTTTAAGGTATTTTCCTGAGTCTCAATGGTAATGTTTTCTTGGGAAAATCCTGCCACAGCCATAGTGATTCGATACTTGTCTTCTTCTAACAACTCGATATTGTATGGAGGGTAGGTTGTTTGTTTTTCACTTTGTGAAGCGGCATCTATCATCGATGCTAAGTGATCAAAACCAATAAAAGAACGATAAAGTGGTGATAAGTCGATGTTACGCATAGTCATATCCTCGCTATTAAGCAATATGTTAAATTTTAAATTGTGCCCCGAGTCTTCGGCGGCGTTATTATTTGTCGACCCTCTCGGCGCCGACAATATAAATATGTGGCGGAGCAATAAATTTTCAATAGATAAAAATTAAAAAAATTGAAAATAACCTATAACCTGTTGATTTATATCAATTTAAATCTATTAAATTTCTATTGGTTTTAGGTAGGTAATAATTATTTTTATCTAAAGAGGTGATCACTTTGGTGGCTTTACCTTGTAATTCCCGTTCACTCACCAAGCCAATATAACGGGAGTCGATGCTATTATTGCGGTTGTCGCCCATCACAAAGTAATAACCCTCTGGAATTTCAATATTGGTAAAATTGTCTTTAGGGTGAGGTACGTCAACAAACTGCACTAAGTGGGCTTTCCCCAATAAATCTTCTTGGTAAAAATCACTTTGTTGTTTTGTATATCCTACTAATTGACCATTAATAATGAGTTGATTGTTGATCATTGAAATATGATCACCTGGTAGTCCAACAATGCGTTTAACCAGCCTTTCTTGAGCAGCTTTGGAGTTCAACGTCACTATATCGCCACGTTCCGGTGAGCCTGTTTGTAATAGGGCAAAGTTCGTAAAGGGTAATTCTAAGCGATAGGCCATTTTGTTAACCAATATGCGGTCACCAACTTCTATGGTGGGTAACATGGAACCCGAAGGAACATGATACCAATCCGCTAAACTACTTCGTGATGCAAACATGAGAAAAATAAATAGCAAGAACCCCCAATTCTGTTTACACAAATCCACTAATTTTTGTTTTATTAACATCATAATTGTCCTTGCTGATTTTCCGTTGTAGCGCCATTGACTAGATTATTAGATAACCTTGGCTTGTATAGTTCAAACTTAGACTGTAAGTAATTATGTCGTGATGGTGATGGAGTAAAAATGATGAGTTAATCGTGACTGGGTAGGTGCAGAATGCTAAATATTTAAGGCAAAGTCCACGGCAGCTAAAGCATGAATGTCGGTGGTATTGTAGAGGGGGATATCAGTATCATTCTGACTCACTAAAAGTGCGATTTCAGTACAACCCAAAATGATGGCTTGGGCACCTTTATCCACCAAGTTTTGCATAATCGTTAAATAAGCTTCTCGTGAACAAGGATTTATTTTGCCTAAACACAATTCGTCGTAAATGACGTTATGCACCAAATCTCGATCTGCTTGGTCAGGAGTGACCACTTCGATTGCGAACTTATCTTGTAATCTTTGTTTATAAAAGTCTTGCTCCATGGTGAATCGTGTACCGAGCAACCCAACTTTTCGGATTTGTTCTTTGATTAACGCTTTTGCCGTGGCATCGGCGATATGTATTAGCGGCAGTTTTGTTGCTTGTTCAACCATATCGGCGACTTTATGCATGGTATTAGTACATATCAGTACACATTCCGCGCCAGCTCGCTCTAGTCCACGGGCGGCATCAGCTAGGATATCAGCTAATTCTTGCCATTTTCCTTGATGTTGTAACTGCTCAATTTGAGCGAAATCGACACTGTGTAAGATGATTTTGGCAGAGTGTAAGCCACCCAATTGCGTTTTGACTTGCTGATTAATCACGTGGTAGTAACTTACTGTCGACTCCCAACTCATACCGCCAATCAATCCAATTGTGCCCATTAATAAATCCTCATTTTAACTCACTAGAACATCAGTCGATTAAATAATATTCAATGGTGGAAACGACGCGAACTTGTTTAATATAAGGTGTATTGCTGTCTCTATCTGAGATACTAAACTGGCCCTGTCTGGCCTGTTTTATTTTGCCTAACTGACTGTTACTGTCGGCTGCAAATTTTTCAGCGACTTCACGGGCTTTTTGGGTGGCATCCTCAATCATTTTCGGTTTTATCTGATTTAACCCTGAATATAAAAACTGCGTCCGGTTTTCATAACTATTGCCATTAAGCACTAAGCCTCGTTTCCCTAATTCTAATAATCGAGTTTGAGCTTGCAGTACCGCATCAATTTTTTCACTGTAGACCGTGAAGGTTTGGGTTGCAGTAAAACGAATATCATTGGCATTGTAGTTACCGTAATTTTGCGCTTTTTTATCATTAATCGTCGGGGTTGATGCGCTTATCTCATCTTCGCTAAAGTTATTTTCTAATAGGAACTGCTCTACGACTTGTTGTTGGGTTTCCAATTGTTGATACAAACCGCCAAGATCATCGCTGATCACACTGTACTGAATAGGCCAAATGGCGGTATCCGCGGGGACTTCATGCTCCGATAAGCCTTTTACAGTGATGGTGCGCTCAAAGGCGCGAAAACGTTCAACGGACTGTTGTAAAAAGTAGCCTAAAATTGCGGTGCTTATGATTAATGCAGCGCCAATGACTAAACTAGATCGGGAAGATTGCATGTTGTAAGCGTCCTTTCAGTTAACCAAAATTGACAGGAATGAGATTATCATTCTAGCAAGAAGTAAATGAAATAACCTAAACTTTGGGACGGAGTTTTGCAGACAGAAATACGAGCAATAGAGGGATTAATTAAATTTGGCTTAGCCGTTTACTGCTAAGCCAAATTGTTTGCTTAGTTTTTATTATGACGAGATTTTAATATATCGACCACATCACTTAGGGAAAGATCTGAAGCATGTAATAAAACAATTAAATGGTAGAGTAAGTCAGCAGATTCATTTTTCAACTCTTCCAAGTCTTTGACGGTGGCAGCCAACGCAGTTTCAACGCCTTCTTCACCCACTTTCTGGGCAATGCGTTTAATGCCCTTGTTGTACAAACTAGCAGTATAGCTAGATTCAGGATCTGCGCTTTTTCTGGCTGCTAAGATAGTTTCTAGTTCGGCGATAAAAGTAAAGTCTGCATCTTCACTGGACGCCCAACAGGACTCAGTTCCTAAATGGCAGGTGGGGCCATTGGGTTTTACCAAGGCTAAAATTGAGTCTTTGTCACAATCTGCCGTTAACTCTACTAAATCAAGGGTATGACCGGATGTTTCACCTTTAGTCCACAAGCGCTGTTTTGAGCGACTAAAAAAGGTTACATGACCGCTATCTAAAGTGGTTTCGATGGCCGATTTATCCATATAACCTTGCATTAATACTTTGCCACTTATCGCGTTTTGCACGATACACGGGATCAACCCCTGCATTTTATCCCAACTTAGCTGGTCTATTGTTTGTTGATTGATAATCATGAAATTCTCTGTTTTATCCGTTTCACTATTAGGATGTGGTGTGCACAAAATCGTCGCGAATGACCACGCCTTGTGCTCGTAAAAAATCTTTTAACTCTGGAATTGGAATAATGCCTTTATGGAAAACGGAGGCAGCTAAGGCACCATCCACATCGGCTTGTTTGAAAACATCGTAAAAGTGATGTTTTTCACCCGCGCCACCAGAGGCAATTAACGGCACGGTACAGGCTTCACGCACTATACTGAGTTGGGCAATATCATAACCTTGACGAACGCCGTCTTGGTTCATACAGTTGAGTACTATCTCGCCTGCGCCCCGTTGTTGTACTTCTTTAACCCAGTCAACGGTGAGTCGTCCAGTATTCTGTGTACGTTTTTCGTCTCCGGTAAACTGATACACTTCGTATTGCTGGCTGTGTTCATTGAAATAACTATCAATTCCGATAACCACACATTGTTGCCCGTAGGTATCGTGTAATCGCGTGATCAATTCTGGGTCGGCGAGAGCAGGCGAGTTGACGGATATTTTGTCAGCTCCCATTTCTAATATACGGCCTGCATCTTCTACAGACTTAATGCCTCCAGCCACGCAAAACGGGATATCAATAACTTGCGCTATTCGGCTTACCCAGCTTTTGTCGACTACACGTTGATCACTGGATGCGGTAATATCATAAAATACTAACTCATCTGCACCTTGTTGGGCATATTGTTCGGCTAGTGGGACTATGTCACCGATTATTTCGTGATTACGAAATTTAACCCCTTTGACTACTTTGCCATCGCGGACATCCAAACAGGGAATTATTCTCCTTGCCAACATTGGATTGCCTCCTCAAGGGTAAACTTACCTTCTAACAGGGCTCGTCCTAATATCACACCATCAACATGGCTGGGTTTTAATGCTTCAATGTCTGCTAAAGAGCCAATTCCCCCAGATGCCTGCCATACAACATCAGGAAAACGTTGTTTCATTTCTGTGTATAGCTGGTGGTTAGCCCCTTGCAGGGTGCCGTCTCGACTGATATCCGTACATAAAACGTGTTTTGCTCCGACACTTAAAAAGTCATCTAATAAGCCTTCAAGTGCTACGCCGGAACTTTCCTGCCATCCATGGGTGGCAATAAATTTGTTGCCGTTTTCGTCAATATTGACATCTAAGGCCAGCACTATGGCTTCAGGTCCGTATTTAGTGACCCACTGTTTAACGGTTTCTGGCTGTTTTACGGCCAATGAGCCAATCACAATACGTTTCACACCGATTTCTAAAAGTTGCGCTACGTCGGCTTCTGAGCGAATCCCACCGCCGGCTTGAAACTGCATACGTTGGGTATCAACCATACGTTTTATCAACTCTAACTGGCGTTTATTGGTGTCCTTAGCGCCGGTTAAATCTACTATATGCAACCATTTTGCCCCCTGATCCGCGTAACTATGTACTACGTCCACAGGGTCAAGTTTGTATTGGGTTTTTTGGTCGTAATCGCCTTGATATAGCCGCACAACCGCACCATCAATTAAATCTATCGCTGGAATAATCATAAGTTTAAAAAGTTCTCCAGTAGAGTTGCTCCGGCATCACCAGAACGTTCTGGGTGAAATTGCACGCCATAAAAATTGTTTTTGTGGATGGCGGCAGAAAAGGGCATTTCATATTGGCTGGCTGCCAACGTATGGGAATACACTTCTACCGCGAAGCTATGCACAAAATAGAAATAGGTGCCTTGGGGGATGCCTTTAAATATTGAATTTTGTCCAACGGCTTCAACCGTGTTCCAGCCCATGTGAGGTAAGCGTAAATCGCCCACTTGCATGCGCTTCACCTGACCTGGAATTAAATTCAAACAGGGGGTATTGCCCAGATCACTCTGATGGGCTTTTTCTTGGGAGTCGGTGACCATTAATTGCATACCCAAACATACCCCTAAAACAGGTTGGGTAAGAGATTGAATACAACTTGTGAGTTGTTTTTTCTCAATACTTTCCATTGCCGCATTAGCACTGCCAACGCCTGGCAAAATGAGTTTGTCGGCGGCACTGATAACCTTGAGATCATCAGACACAGTTACATTTTGCGTCAACCTTTGTAGGGCAAATTTCACCGAAGAAATATTTGCACAGCCAGTATTAATAATCACGGTTTTTTGCGAAGAACTTGCCACTGACATACTTACAATGCTCCCTTACTGCTGGGTAAGGTATCCCCTTGTTTAGTAATAGCTTGACGTAACGCTCGTCCGAACACTTTAAACAGGCTTTCTACCTGATGATGAGCATTACCTTCGGTGGTGGATAAGTGCAGTGATAATCCCATAGCTTGGGCTATGGAATAGAAAAAGTGGGGGACCATTTCTGTGGCCATTTCACCTACAGTATCACGGCTAAATTCAGCCTCAAACTTGAGGTGCGGTCGATTCGAAATATCCATGATACATTCGGCACGACATTCATCCATAGGTAGTGCAAAACCGAAACGACCAATACCACGTTTATCACCTAAGGCTTTTTTAATAGCTTCACCTAACGCTAGGGCTGTGTCTTCAACACTATGGTGATCATCAATGTGCAAATCACCATCGACAGATAAGCGCAATTCAAAACCACCGTGAGTGGATATTTGATCGAGCATATGATCAAAAAAGCCTATGCCGGTGTGTATCGTTGATTTTGCCGTGCTATCTAAATCTACAAATACATTAATTTGTGTTTCCGAGGTGTTGCGCGAAACCGTTGCTGTTCTACTAGAGCTCAGAATACTTTTTTCAATGGCCAACCAATCATTGCTTTGGCGGTTATACAGCTGAGATTTCAGCCCCATGTTATCTGCTAAGCCGATGTCGGTTTGGCGATCGCCAATCACTAAAGAGCGACTAAAATCGACTTTACCCTGCTGTAAATACTCTTTCACTAAGCCGAGTTTAGGTTTGCGACAGCTACATTGTTGCTCATCGAAATGGGGACAAATTAACACATCGTCAAATTTCACCCCTTGTGAGGCAAAAATATCCATCATCATATTATGGGGAGCATCGAAATCGGCTTGAGGAAATGACTCGGTTCCTAATCCATCTTGGTTGGACACCATCACTAAATGGTAACCAGCTTGTTGCAGTTTCAATAGCACGGGGATGACATTAGGTTCAAAGACTAATTTGTCTAGACGGTCGAGTTGCTTATCAATAGGAGGTTCTTCTACTAATGTACCGTCTCTGTCTATAAATAAAATCGGTAAGGCGCTCATTGTGCCGATTCCTGTTGTTGAAAAAATGAAAAGATTAAATCCATTAGCTGTTGATTTTGCTCAGCCGTGCCTACGGTAATACGCAGACAATTTTGTAGATTTATTTGCTTAGATTGGTCACGGATTAAAAAGTGATTATCCACTAAATACTGCATAAGTTGCTGCTTTTGTTCACAACGGAACAAAATGAAATTGGCTTTATCATCACCCACTAATTCAACATGCGGAATAGTCATTAATTGTTGTTTGAGTATGGCTCTTTGGGCATTTAAATCACTAACCTGATCTTGCATTCGCAGGATACCTGAAGCGCTTAACGCTTGACTCGCTATTTGCGCTACCGGTTCTGGAATCGGGTAGGGGGCAATCACTTTTAACAATGCTTGTATTGCCGCTGGAGCGGCTAAAGTAAAACCACATCTTATTCCGGCTAAGGCAAAGGCTTTTGACAGCGTGCGTAAAACGACCAAATTTGGATAAGTTGCTAACTTGTTTGCCCAACTGCTTTGCCAATCAAACTCAATGTAAGCTTCATCGACAACCACTAAGGCTGAATCGGCAAAATGCTCAACTACCTGTTGTAATTGCTGTGCATCAACCGTGGTGCCGGTGGGGTTGTTCGGTGAGCAGATGAACACTAACTTCACCTTGTCTTTGTAAGCACAAATACCGGGCACATCTAGACTAAAATCTTCGTTCAGAGGCGCTTTGTGTACATCAACATTAAATGTTTCAGCACTGATAGCGTACATGCCATAGGTAGGAGGACAAATTAAAATGGCGTCTTGTGCCGGATTGCAGAATGCTCTGATAAGCAGTTCAATGCCTTCATCTGCGCCACGACTGACTAAGGTGTTTTCTGGAGCAACACCTGAGTATGCGGCGTAAGAGTTGATCACCGAGGTTGGTTGGCAGTCGGGATAACGATTAAAGCGCTCGCTGTCGACGTCGTAACTATTCGCAAAGGGTGATTCGTTAGCATTCAACCAAGTCTGCTGAATTTCTCCAGTCCCTGCGGCAAATAATCGACGGGCAGATTCATAGGGCTTTAAGTTTTTAACGTTGTCGCACAATAATTTATCGACTAAGTTACTCATGCGTCATCTCCTTGCAAACGAATGGAGACAGCTCGTTTGTGTGCATCTAAGCCTTCAGCTTCGGCAAGAACCATAATGGCATTACCAATATTGGAGAGTCCTTGGTAACTCAGCTCTTGAACTGTGAAACGACGCATAAAATCTGCTAGCCCTAAACTAGAATAATTTCTCGAATATCCGTAGGTAGGTAACACATGATTAGTGCCACTGGCATAATCTCCCGCTGATTCTGGCGACCACTTACCAACAAATATCGAACCTGCATACTTCAGCTTTGGCAATAAATCCCGAGGGTTTTCCACCTGTACAATTAAGTGTTCAGGAGCATACTGATTACTGACTAACACCGACTGGTCAACATCCGTGGTTAATATATAACGGCCGTGTTGCATGGCTTTTTCCGCAATATCCTTGCGGCTTAACTGTTGCAATTGTTGCTCTACTGCCAATTGCACTGCTTCTATTAGCGATTGACTGTTGCTCACTAAAACGGCTTGAGAGTCTGCTCCATGTTCAGCTTGAGAAAGTAAATCTGAGGCAACAAAACTCGGTTCAGCGGCCTCATCAGCAATCACTAAAACTTCAGAAGGGCCCGCAGGCATATCAATGGCTGCGCCATCAGCCTGGGTACTCACCTGTTGTTTCGCTTCGGTGACAAAACTATTGCCAGGTCCAAATATCTTATCTACTTTAGCGATTGAAGCAGTACCATATGCCATTGCTGCAATGGCTTGGGCGCCACCGATTAAATAGACTTCATCGATACCACACAATTGTGCAGCATAGCGGATCTCTGCCGCAATCTTGCCACTGGCATCAGGGGGAGTGCATAAAATTTTACGACTGCAACCCGCTACTTGAGCTGTAGCCCCAAGCATAAGCACCGTTGATGGTAATGGCGCGCTGCCACCTGGAATATATAAACCAACGGAATCTATGGCAGCATGTTTAAGCTCACACAACACTCCAGGTTGGGTTTCTATTTTCACATCCGAAGGATATTGTGCCTTATGAAACGCTTTAATATTTGCATAAGCCAAGTCGATAGCACTGCGTACTTTGTCAGTGATTTCTTTGCTTGCATTAATTAAGTTTTGGTTATCTAACCGCAGTGTTGCCAACCGAATACCGTCAAACTGTTCGGTTAATTCTTTGACTGCGTCATCACCGTGCTCTTTTACCTGTTGTAAAATGTCACTCACAATTTTACGCAATTTATCATTGTCAGCCTGCGCTGGGCGACTCAAAATTTGCTGTTTTTGAGAGTCTGACAAAATTGCCCAGTCTTGAATCTGCGTGGTCATGGTTTTAGCCCATCATTTTTTCGATTGGCATAACTAATATTGAGCTACAACCCAATGATTTTAGTTTTTCCATTGTTTCCCAGAATAATGTCTCTGTGCTAACCACGTGAATGGCAACGGTTTCTTCATTATTGGCTAACGGCAAAACGGTTGGGTTTTCAGCTCCAGGTAACAAACTCTTTACTTGCTCTAAATAAGCCTTAGGGGCGTGCAACATAATGTATTTGCTTTCTTTAGCCTGCATCACACCATCAACACGGGGTAGTAAACGGTTGATTAACGCTTGTTTCTCATCGCTTAACTGGCCAGCACGTTGAATTAAGACAGCTTTAGATTTGAAAATTACTGCCTCTTCACGTAACCCATTGGCTTCTAGCGTTGCCCCTGTGGAAACTAAATCACAAATGGCATCAGCAACACCTGCTCTAGGCGCAACTTCCACTGAACCGGTTAACATAACCGATTGTGCATCAATGTTATTATTTTTAAAGAATCGCTCTAAAAGAAATGGATAAGTGGTAGCCACTTTTAAACCATTAATGGATTCTAACCCTTGATAATCAAATTCGGTGGGAACGGCAATGGATAACTGGCAACCGCCGTAATCTAATCGACGTAGGGTTTTAAATTCATGTGGCTTACCTGATTGCTGACGTTCTAGCATCTTTTCCTCAAGCTCATTTTCGCCAATGAAACCCATATCAACCACGCCATCCATCACCAAACCCGGAATATCATCATCACGGACCAACAATAGATCAATGGGTTGGTTGGTGGAATGAGCGATTAGAAGGCGATCACGTATTTGTAATTTAATGCCGATAGCCTTGAGTAATCCAATGCTTTCATCACTCAATCGTCCTTTCTTTTGAACCGCTATGCGTAGTCGTTTGCTCTCGCTCATGTTGTTGCCTCAATATAAAGTTAAATTTCAAATCGTTGCCATTACAACGAAAAACCCCCAGAAGTTTCCTTCCGGGGGTTTAGAAAAATTCTGTACCGCTGGAAGGACAATTAACCTTCCAGCACGAACCTGAAAGGTTATGCTATATGATGATGCCAGTTTAGGTCGCTTTTCTTGGTAAAAATAATCATATGCTTTTCTTGCTCGTTTTGGTTTATCGCGTTGATGCGCAGAACATTATCCAAACAGCAAAGATAATGCAAGTACAAACACCTAAAAGTGATGATTTAAGATTGTATTAGTTAAAACTAAAAGGCATTAGCATCAAGGAATGCGGTTATCTAGCTCAAAAATTGAACGAAAAGTGTTAAAGTAAGTCAAAATCAATACGATAGCTAATTAATGACACAATTATACTGGCTTATTGTTATAAGGCCGTATAATTGATTAATCATAATAAACTAAGTGAGTGAATCCCATGACCAGTGATTTGATATTTTCAGTTTTACCCCGTGAAGGTAAAGTTGCCATTGCCAAAGATGAGCTCAAAGTAAAACAAGTTGAAAAAGAGGCAAAACTTCGAGAGTTGAATGACGAAGAAAAAGCCTTAAATACCGAAGAAAGGGATGCACGGGAAAAGTATCATAAAAAGTCGTCTGAGGATGAAAAAGACAAAGAATCTAATAAAGACGCTAAACAAGAACAATCGGCAGAAAAACAACAAGATGGTAAACAGCCAGTAGATCCTGAACTGCCGTCTGTGGATGAAAAAGGTAGAAAGCACCTAGACATTTACATCTAGGTGCATTGCCTTTTCCAATACCCCTCTCCATTACTCAAACGTATCTTTTAACCAAGCTTTTGCTTGATGTCTTGGTAAGCAGCTCACCAATGGCTGCTTATCAAAGTCTAGTTTCTTCACATCAGAATAAGAAGTCTTGTGGATTATATTCCCTTGCTCAAATTGCACAGCACAGTTAACCCTATCTTGCTTTTCAGTAAATAAAATCTTTATTGAATCTGAACGGGCAATGAGCATTTTATAAGGGTAGCCTTGATATGAGTACTTGGTCTCCAACTGTTCGTTGGTTTTAGCGTCTAGAGTTAAGCTCAATAATATTAGTGTTAATGTCATTAAGTATTTCATGGTTGTTCCTCGTTTGTTGATAGTTCAACCTTAGATTAGAGTTGAATTGCAACTTGAACAAACGATTAAAAATTAACTATACTTAAGAAAAACTTAATTGAATATACTCTGTAGGCAGGCATGTTATGGGACAACAACTCCCACCTCTGAAGTCTTTACACTTCTTTATGGTGGCGGCAGAATTATCAAGTTTTAAATTAGCTGCTGAGAAACTCTTTGTCACTCAAGCTGCGGTAAGTCAGCAGATCAAGTTACTTGAAACCTTCTTAGAGCAAAAACTGTTTGCGCGTTCAAACCGACAAACTCAGTTGACTCATGCTGGCGAATTATTACTGCCCTTTATCCAAAAAGGATTTAGCCAGTTTAAATCGGGTGTAAACGCCATATCGGGTGATGGTAATCCGAGTATATTGAGAATTTCTAGCATCCATTCGTTTACCTCTTTGTGGTTAATGCCCCGATTACCGCAGTTTCAAAAATTACACCCTGAACTGATGGTGCAACTGGCACCGAGTAATGAGTTGGTGGATTTTAACCGTGGTGAGATTGATCTCGCGATTCGAATGGGCCAAGGTGAATATTCAGGATTAGTGGAAAAAAAACTGGTTAATGATCAACTCATTTTAGTGGCTAGCCCTGATATTATTGCCCCACCGCAAAGCCATGATCCTTCCATTGTTTTTCAATTACCATGGATTGAAGATACCAGTAAGGATATCACGCCGGTTTTTAACACTCTCTGTCAAAACTATGAAATAGATATACACACCTTAACTCCCTCAATTCGCGCAAGTAATTCCGTTCTGTTAATTGAAAATGCATTAGCAGGTAGAGGGTTTACAATAGTGAATAAAAGTTTGGTAGCAGATCATTTACAAAATGGTTCTCTACTGGCTTTGTTAGACTTTAGTTGTCCTAGTCCGTACTCATTGTTTTTGGTTGCCCCTGCTCAGAATTTTGAATGGCAAAAGGTGAAATTATTTGAAAGTTGGTTCTTACCGCTTTTACATCAATCTTTCGACAATCTCGAGGCTTGGTAAAGGAATATTATCGTCAGTTGAAGTATATTGGGCTGTTATTTTTGTCTATTCAAAAAGATGATAAATTAACGACTGCCTTAGCGTTAGTATTACCAGTATTGAAATTAACATTATTTTAACTTTAAACGTCAAGGGAATTGTAAATGCCTGTCTTCACTCGTCAACAGATTCAAACTAACAAAACCGAACTCAGCAAGCTTGCCGTTGTTAAGGACTCTATTAACACGGATTCATTAGGCAGCGATGAAGTAGTGCTAAAAGTCGAATCTTTTGGCTTTTCAGCAAACAATATTACCTATGCCTTGTTTGGCGAAAAAATGGGGTATTGGGGATTTTTTCCTGCGCAAGATGGTTTTGGCATTATGCCCATTTGGGGGTTTGCTACCGTAGAATATTCGAATAGCCCAGATCTCGTTGTAGGTGAAAAGGTGTTTGGTTATTTGCCATTTGCCACTCACTTGGTGATTACTGCAGGAAAAATAACGGCCAATGATTTTTACGATGTTAGTCCGGCACGCAAGAGTATCTCCAGTGTGTACGATCAGTATGTTCGTTGCAGTGCTGATCCTGCTTATGATCCTAACAAAGAAGATTGGCAACTCAATTTCCGTCCGTTGTTTATGACTTCTTTTGTGTTAGATGATTTTGTCGGCGAGATTGCAAACCCAGACACAGTCAATATAGTGTTAACTAGTGCATCCAGTAAAACCGCTTATGGGGCGGCTTACCTATTGAAGCAGCACTGTAAAGAACGAGGTTTAAATTACAACGTCGTTGGCCTGACTTCTGTGAACAACAAAGCATTTACCCAGAAGACCGTTTGTTACGATCTGGTATTAGATTATCAAAAATTTGCCACACTGGATAAAAATGCAAGCACTATAGTATTGGACTTTTCTGGGAATAAACCTTTGTTATTAGATCTTCAGGGACACTTAAATACGAGTATGCAAAAAATGATTTATATCGGTGTGACTGATGTTGAATCACAAGCGAAATCCTATGCTGGCGAGTTGCATGGAGAATTCTTTTTTGCGCCCACACAAGTCAACAAATGCATGAAAGAGTGGGGTGGTAAAGGATTTATGCAGCGATATGCAGTGGCTTGGGGAGGATTTTCCAAACATATGAAACCTTTATTGAGCACCACTAATATTACAGGGGGTGAGGCTATTCAAGAAATATATTTAGACGGGTTAGCGGGTAAGTTTGATACGAGCCAAATGTACGTACTTAGATTTTAATCGGCTTTCGAACTTTCACCCCTTGTTTTAGGCTTGCCATTGGGTCCAGGGTTACACCTGGACTTATTTTCTTACAAGCAGCTATATTAGATTGATGCTAGTATTTTTATTGCTATATGCTAAAGCACCAAAAAACAGCACTATAAATAGCCCTAAGCTATCATATCAATGGGGTGCTAAATGATGCCAAAAAACCGCAAATCCTTATCCAATCTTGCAGTATATCAGCCCAAGCTCTCAACAAGTTTGAAGGGCCTTCGGCATTTAGTTTTAATCAGTTTTCTGACGATATTTTGCTCGCTATCGAGCAACGCGAAAACGGCAACGGATTGGATCCTGATTGATAACTTCGAAGCGGATAGCAGTTTAGATAAATGGACGAAGGCAGATACCAAAAATGAGACCTCGCCAAAGGTGCGCTCCCCACAGATTACTGAGCGCCAAAAAGACGTCACCGCGAGCTCTGAAAATGTTTATTTAATCAAAAAGCCGGCAGCTGAGGGCATAGTCGGTAATCGCAAAGCGTTAACTTATGCGGCACTTCCCCAAAGGGTCGAAGTGGGGGAAACCTATACATTTTATACTCGTATAAATGTGGCGTCTTTTCCCAATAATCACGCTTTTGGTATTAGCAACATGAGCCCCGGTGATATTGAGTTACATGATTACAATGCGTTTGAAGCTACCTTGCGAGTAACCGATAAAGCAGAGTCAAATGGTCACAAAAATATCGGCGCCTTGATGGTTAAGACGCAGCAAGGCTATGCTAACATTGTAAATAACCGCACCGGAAAAGATGCCAAACCGCTAGTGCCCGGCCAGTGGTATGAAATATGGTACGTGGTAAATAATCGTAAAAAGAGCGATGGCGGTCAAACCTACGATGTGTATATGACGAAAGGTCACAATTTGCAGTCACCGCTGTAATATTGCTTGAGTCTTCGCTGGTACACTACTTTATCTATAGAGGGAAGGTTAACGGTATTTTGCCACTAACTCTGGAATTTCATCATAGTCGAAAAGCCGCTTCCCTTGTTCAGCAAATTGCGTCAGGGTGACTTCGTCTGGGAAACTAAAGTACTGACCCGATGACAAATCCATATTTTGGGTTTTTACTTCTTCACCACAGTTCAATTTGTTGACGGCAGCGACAATAGTCTTGACACCTTCTGGGTATAAACTCAATACGTTGTGTAAATAAGAGCGATGATAATCCACTCTGCGCTGGGTGCTAGAGATGATTTTTCCGGCATCAATTTTATTTGAATCGATAAAATGTAAGCTTGTACCGATATTCTCATTGTTGTTTAACATTGCCCAAAATGTTGCCATTACGCCTCTATAATCCGGTAACTTACCTGAATGCAGGTTTATGACGCCCATTTTAGGTAATCTAATAATGGCTTCTTGTAAAATTTGGCCAAATCGAATGGAAATGATCAGCTCGGGGTTTTGCGCTGCAAGGGTTTGATAGCCCGAGGGACTATTAATGTTCTGAATATCACTAATCGGAATGCCTGAACCCAGTATTTGTTGAAAGCTTTTTAATGGCAATGAGGCGTTCGCTGGTGGATTGCCCATATTGGTTGTGTATTGCTGGGTTTCAATCAGTGGATAAACAATTTGGTTAAACAGTGTTTGCTCGATAAAAGCTAAGCTTTTCAGGGGCTCAGGCAGATTCTCTGACTTTCCTACTTTCGCTGATAGAAGAATAGCATACCGATGTTCAGGCAGTTGTTGAAGCAATAGGTTGATTGCCATGTTGCTCGCTAGATCACGATTGGCAAGAATAGTTATCCGCACCCGTTATTACTCCAACTATGGTTTATCGTTGTCGTCTTGTGGTGTTGCTGGTGGCTCTTTGTTATTTAATGGAGACTTAAGAATTTCATCTTCAGGTTTTGTTTTGGTTTTTTCGAAGGACATCTTAGCGCTCATTTTCAATAATAGAATATTACCTACTATCAAGCCTAGGGCAATCAACAAAGTTACAATTAACCAGAAATTCATTGTGTGATTCCATTTAACGTATACTGGGCAAATAACTGGTCTAAATGTTTTAAAATCGTCTGTTTGCCACCAATCTCGACACTGGCTAATTGTTCAGCTAGTTTACTCAAGTCGAGTTGTTTGATAATTGACTTTGAGATGGGGCCATAGCTTAAATGCCAAGCTTCGGGTGCAACTCCGCCATTATAGTGTTTATACGGACGGTAAAAACCAAACCTTTCAGCGTTTTCTTCTAACCAGCAATGCAGTGGGTAACAAGGCCCTGATTGTTCATACTCAGTACTTATCAATTGCAAGGGGCGTCCAAAGCGTTCAACTGCTTTTTTATCATACACATCCAAGTCGGTTCCCCAGTGGTGACGACTAGCACCTGGAAGGGCAGACCAGGTCATAATGGCGTGTATTTTTTCTAGTTCGTTAAAGTCGGAGGTATTGAGGGCTTGGCTATGAATATCATTGATTGGCAAACTTCCTAACCATTTTTTTTGCCAAATGGCTAATTGACGGTCAAAACTACGGAAGCTGCTCGCCAGTTGCATGTCTATATGGTCTTTTTGGGCAGCTTGCTGCATAGTTTCAAAGGCCGTATTGACATGTGGAATTAAACCATGATGCTCACCAATTGGCTGGATATGGGCTTGGGTTAGCCCCATCCAGCTCGGTGCAGACAATTGTGTTACAGACACTAGAGTAGCAGACGACATAATATGTCGTGATAAATATCTGTGAGCACTTCCAGATCAGCAGACTTCACTTTTTCATCTATTTTATGAATAGTGGCATTGACTGGACCCAGTTCAATCACTTGTGCCCCTGTGGGGGCGATAAAGCGCCCATCTGAGGTACCACCTGCTGTGGATAACTCAGTCTCTCTTCCGGTTACCGATTTAATAGCTTGCTGAGTGGCTTCAACTAAAGGCCCCTCATCAGTTAAGAAAGGCTGTCCGTTGAATGTCCATTTAATATCGTAATCTAAACCATGACGGTCCAGAATTTCATACACTCTTTCGATTAACTGTTTATCGGTGACCTCAGTTGAGAATCGAAAGTTGAAACAAACATGAAGTTCACCAGGTATAACGTTTCCTGCACCCGTTCCACCATTGATATTGGAAATTTGAAAGCTGGTGGGCGGGAAATATCGGTTGCCATCATCCCAGTGTGTTTTTGCTAGTTCAGCTAAAGCAGGAGAAGCTACATGAATGGGGTTCTTGGCTAAATGCGGGTAGGCTACGTGCCCTTGAATTCCCTTAACGATTAAATCGCCGGTTAGTGAGCCACGTCTTCCATTTTTGACAACGTCACCCACAACATCAGTACTGGAAGGCTCGCCCACTAAACACCAATCAATTTTTTCATTACGGGCTTCTAGGGTATCAATGACCTTAGTTGTACCATTGATAAATGGTCCTTCCTCATCGCTGGTGATAAGGAAGGCTATGCCGCCATTGTGATTTGGGTGGGCTGTAACAAAACGATGGGTTGCCACTAACATGGCGGCCAAACTTCCTTTCATATCTGCAGCGCCACGGCCATGCAAATATTCGCCAACTTGTGTCGCTTCAAAGGGTGGTGTTTGCCATTTTTCAGCAGGGCCAGATGGCACTACGTCAGTATGTCCGGCAAAACAAAATAACGGTCCTTGATTACCTTTTCTCGCCCACATATTGGTGGTGTCATGAAATACCATAGATTCAATATCAAAACCTAAGGGAGCAAGTATTTCGGCCATTAACTGCTGGCAACCCGCGTCTTCTGGGGTTACCGATTTACGGTTGATGAGTTCTTTAGTAAGCGCAATTGAGTCCATCATGAGTTAAATACCACTTCATAATCTGCAGGTTTGAAACCTAAAATATATTTGTCGTTATGGATCAACACCGGACGTTTTATCATGGCAGGAGCTGCCAGCATCAATTCAATCGCTTTTTCGCTGTTTAAATCTTGCTTTTGTTCATCGGGTAATTGACGAAAGGTGGTTCCACGTTGGTTTAGCAATTTCTGCCAACCTAATTGGGATTCTGTTTTTTCAAGCCACTCACGATCTAGACCATCAACTCGATAATCGTGGAAACTGTATTCTATTTGGTTTTCTTCTAGCCACTTTTTGGCTTTTTTAATGGTATCGCAATTTTTGATGCCGAACATTTGAGTCATAAAATGATTCTTGTTAGTTAATGATGAAATGAAAAATAAATGATGATTATTAAAGGCTTAATAACCCCCATTGCTATGTAACTGTTGTTTTACCAATCCTTATCCTTTAGATCAACACTGAAAATACAGGATCTTCACAGGCGGTGACTCTGCGAGGGTTAACCATAAGTCCTTTTACCTTATCACTATTGAGAAGGGTAATGTAAAAAGCGTTATCGTCTAAGCCAAGCTTTAATTTACGGGCGTCAAAATCTAATAGGGGTTGCCCCTGTGTAACCTTCTGTCCACGGTTAACTTTGCGTTTAAAACCATTCCCATTTAAATTATGCGCTCCCCAACCGCAATGGATCTGCAATATTAAGCCATGGCGGTCTTTTAATCGCACTCGATGGGCTGTTTCACTGATTTCTAAAACAATAGCATCAAATGGTGTCAATATTTGAAAGCCAATGGGGTTAACCATCACTCCCTCACCAAATAGCCGCTGTTTGAAAATGAGGGTATTCGCTGAATCTAGAGGATAAATACTGCCACTGACAGGACTCAGAATATCAATTTTATGTTTATGCTGCGGAGTGGCTTGGTTGTCGACTAAGCGATTAAAAAGGCTCACTATAGGATTACTTTATAGCGTTCGTTTTCTAGGGCAATTGCAGCAGATTTTAAGTTATTTTGCTTAATTAAGAAATAATCCGTTTCAAAAGTAGAAACAACGAATATACTGATTTTTGCTGCCGCTAAGACACTACCTATTTGTGCCATGATGCCCACCATTGACAGGTCTAAAGGACCTAATATTTCTAATACTCTCCAATTATGATCAGATTCATCTGACTCAAGCTTCACTGTTTGCGGTACCACGATCGAAAGCTCATCGTGAGTTTTTCCAATGAAATATAATGGTGCATTCAACACTTGAGATGGGATCTGAGCGTTTACTGGAAGGCTATAGATGGTAAAAGTGTCAGGCAGCGCAGCTAATGTCTGATTGGCCATTTGCATTCCTTTTTGATTGGTGTTTTATTTTGCTTTAGCTATGCTGTAAGTCAAGTGTTGGTGTAAAAGTTTCTTTTCCAAAGGTTATCCACTGTTTCTGTGGATAACCTTGTTGAGGAAACTTTATATGTAACTTAACTGATTGATATATATGGTGTATATTTGGTTGTCCAGAAATCCACCAAGGGCCAATTTTGGTTAAAATTAACGCGTTTTGTTTAAAGGGATAAGAATATGTCGACTGCACCAATAGGTTCGGTGGTTTGGACCGACCTCACTGTCAAAAATGCAGATAATGTAAAAGACTTTTATGCACAGGTCGTAGGCTGGCAAGCCAACCCAGTTAGCATGGGGGATTACGACGATTTTACCATGCAGTTGCCCAGTAAAAATCAGAATGTTGTGGGGATTTGTCATGCAAAGGGCGACAATGCCAATTTACCCGCCCAATGGTTGCTTTATTTTAAAGTCGCTAATTTAGATGACTCTATTTCTCAAACTCAGGCAGGTGGTGGAAAATTGTTATCTGCAATAAAACATTATGGCTCACAGAGTCGTTATATCATTATTCAAGACCCTGCGGGTGCGGTGTGTGCGTTATTTGAAGAAACGCCTTAGCTGTTTCCTTTGTAGATAACTATTAAAAACAAAAATACTTTTGATGCTTGCAAATAAGCCACTGATTGGTACATTAATCAGCACTTATTCAATGGGTTAAAGTTTGTGCAAGTACTTGATTTATATGCAGGTCCAACTGCTTTAAAAGAAATTCAGCAGCATGGTTTAAAACAACAGATGTTTGATTACATGCTGGGTGCCTCTGGGGGACCAAAGTGGTTCGTGTTGGCGGGTTTAGATAGGTATGTGTTCTCGACATTTTTTGCCCAACGTCAAACTCCTCTGCAGATTATTGGCTCTTCGGCAGGGGCCTTTAGGTTCGCTTGTTTTGCGCAAAAAGATCCATTAGCTGCAATTAATCGTTTGGCAGATCACTACTCACGTACAGAGTACAGCGATAAGCCCAGCGCCAGAGAAATCACCCTTTCAGGTTTAGAGTTATTAGATTATGTATTAGGAGACAATGGTGTAGATGAGATCCTTCACAACCCCATTATTAAAGCTCATTTTATTGTTGCTCGATGCAAAGGGTTGACTCAATTTGAAGCCAAACCTTTACAGTTAACCGGTCTTTTGGCGAGTGCCGGAGCGAATGCTGTTCAACGTCGTTTTTTACAACGGTTTTACGAGCGATATGTTTTTACCTCTCCTATCAGCGAATTGCAGATAGTTGATCCGAATAAAATGCCAACCCGCTATGTACCTTTATCAAAACGCAATCTCACTCAGGCCTTAATGGCTTCTGGTTCCATCCCCTTGGTGATTGAGGGGGTACAGAATATCAATGGCGCGCCTAAGGGAATGTATCGAGATGGAGGCATCATTGACTACCATTTTGATTTAAATTTTGGCCCCCATGATGGATTAATATTTTATCCACATTTTTATCCTAAGCCGATCCCAGGTTGGTTCGATAAATCATTGAAACGTCGAATACCCCATAAAAGTAGCTACGATAAAGTGGTTATGGCTGTTCCATCTGATGAGTTTATTGCTTCTTTACCGTATCAAAAAATTCCAGATAGAAAAGACTTTGAAACTATGACTTCCCAACAACGAATTCGTTATTGGCAAACGGTAATTGCACAAAGTGATAGGTTAGGGGAGGCGTTTGCCAACCTTACTCAAGATAATGACGTGGCAAATAAAGTGAAACCCTATAACTTTTAGACATTATGTCGAAAAATTACGCGTTTGTGTCAACAAAGCTGAAAAACTCCTTGAAGATAGGGATAAGCATCGTTATTATACGCGCCGCTTGAGACATTCGTGTTAAGCGTCTTTATACAGTGCGTCCGTAGCTCAGTTGGTTAGAGCACTACCTTGACATGGTAGG
>NZ_JBGOSE010000024.1:0-3989 GCF_041538045.1 Aliiglaciecola sp. SL4
GTCTTGGCAAAGCTCTTCTAGCGCTTTGTGCTCAAAGTAAATAACTGAGTGATTTTCAAAATTACTTTGTTCTAATGAAAGTGAAAATGTGGCATCACCTTCAGGACAACTAAAGCGTGCATAGTGTGGCGTATGGACTATCAGTGTAAACCCAAGAAGAAGGTAAAACTGAACAGATACATCCATATCTTTTACAGGCAAGGTTACTTGATTGAGCTCTATTTTACTTCCTTCAATATTTCTAAAGGTTATAGCGCTTTAAAGAAATAAATTAACGACTACATGGTAATAACCCAGCCTATTACCTATCCCACTTTGATTCCTGACCAGAGAAGTATTAATACAAAAACAAATGCCGCAAAAACCAATAGCGATTTTTGCTCTATAAGGCTTAATTTTGTCTTCCAACACTTTGCACCAACTTTCATTTTCACTTCCTTGTATGTCATTTCCAGCTTTCATGTTAAGTCAATAATTTAGGGACAAAAACAGTAGCGTTGTTTAGTTTATTAGGTACTTAATAAAGATACTTTTAAATCGCACTGACTAAAATTAATATGAATGCTAACAGTAGATATTTATGGCTTTCTTGGGAGAACCTAACATTTTCTTTGAACCACCGCCTAAGAGGAGCGACTAATAAAAGTGGGGATAAGAGCAAAGCTCGAAGCAGTGATAAAATACCAACGCTCCCTGCAAAGGATCCCATATCAATTGTATTGGTTTGATAAAATTGGGTGACTTGCATAACCACCACAAGTGTCATAAAACCTTTAATTAAGTTTGAACTTCGTCGAACTTTACTCGCTTGTTCTTCCATTGTGCTGCAATCCATTATTGAACGCCCTAGCATAAAACAGCCATACCGAAGTCATTATTAAGCCTAAACGACTTCACCTAAAGCAAACTCCAACTAAGTAATTAATTTTTATGGAATATATACTAAGCTAACTGTAAGTATAACGCTATATACAAATTACTTGGTCAATTGAGACAGCCACCGGATTATCTAGACACCCAAGCTAAGACACTCTTCGTTTTGACCTCCCCAACACGCCAACGTGACCTAAACAGGGTGTTTTTGTAGGTTGAAAGTGGAAGTTGACTGAGAGTTTGAATTACTTTGGTTTTATTTGGCTGTAGTTGTGATTTAGTGCAAATGGCAGGCAGCGATAATCATCACCCGGTTAGGTGATTTAATCAAAGCTAGATACAGAACTTATCAGGCTTGTTGTAATAATGCTTTGGATTTTGCCAGCCCGCGTATTCGTTGATGGCCTGTATGCTGTTTAAATTGTTGCATCATATGTTCACTACCGACCGCTGAGTAAAAATGTTCCTCAAACTCGGTAGCAAGGCTTATCCACTGTTCCGAATTAAGTCCAAAACGTTCTAAAATGGGGCTATTTTGATGCTCGATGTGACCCGCCTTATCGTCACGAATGCATCTGCCTGTGCTGTCTATAAGTTCACAATAATCAATTAAGCTAAACGCAATCCCTTTTGACATGCCTTGTTTATGATGACCCACAAAAGGCATCAGGTTTCGAGGTTGCTCTCCTGTGGTTAAACACTCTATGCGTTGTTGGATACTGGTGTACTTTGAGGTTTCAGGTGTTTTTTCCATTTTGGTCCGAATAGGGTTTAGGTCCACATAAGCCATGCAGGCTAGTACCGCGGGTTCATCTAACAATGCTTGGGATTTGAAACGCCCTTCCCAAAACCGTCCCGTGCAGTCATCTTCCTTGTTCGCCTCTCGGGCGATGTATTCATTCAGGTTTCGCATAAACCAACTAATGTTGTACAAACGTTGACGATAAATTTTAATCGTTTCATTGAGAGTAAATAACTCACTTTGACTGAGTGACTCACCACGCATAAATCGTTGGCTAACTAAGGTGCCTTTATGTAATTGATGCCAACGAAAAACCACTTCTTTTGACGACCAATTATCGGCTTGGTTTTTATCAACACACAACACGATATGAGTATGATTACTCATCACCGCATACGCACACACATCAATGGCAAAGATAGAAGCCAAATGAAGTAAACGTTGCTCAACCCAACCTCGCCTGTGCTCGTAACTTTGCCCCGTCAACTTATCTTCTCCACACAGAAATGAGCGGCGAACACATCGAGAAACACAGTGGTAATAGGGTGTATCAACAAGACTAATTTGTGATTTACGTGACTGAGGCATAACAAACCATCCTTGGTTGTTTAGGTTAATTAAAGCCTAGAACATCTGGAAAAAATTACCACACAAGCATGGATGTCATATTTAAAAACTATACCAAGTAATTATGGCTGTCCAACTAAGAAAGAGTCGTTAAAGTGTCGCAGCATAAAGCACACAGACACCCAAAACAAAGAATGAAAATCTAACGCCTGTCTCCCAAAGTTGCTCCGCTTGTTTCACCTCTGGAAGAAGATCTGCACCTGCGATATACAAAAAGTTTCCAGCTCCCAAGGCTACGAGAAAATACACATTGATATGTTGTCCTACACCATACGCAATGGCACCACCGAGGGGAAAAGTTAATGCAGATATAAAATTATAAAGCAGTGCCTTACTTCGTGAATAGCCAGCATGGACCATCGCTCCGAAGTCGCCGATTTCTTGAGGGATTTCATGCAAAGCAGCAGCGATCCATGCAGCTATTCCAGCCCGAATATCCACAACGAAGATAGCTCCAATGGCAAGCCCTCCAAGGAAATTGTGCACCCCATCAGCAATCAACAACAAAGGACCTAAAGGCTGCACATGTTCAGAAGGCATACGGTGACAATGATGCCACTCCAGAAGTTGGTCAAGGGCAAAAAATGCGGTAAAACCGACGACCACCCAGACTAATACCGATATCGTCGGTTGCGAAGTACTTAGTGCATGGGGGAGCATATGAAAGAAAGCGCCGCCTATCAACGAACCAGCTGCAAATGCAACGATAGGCTTTAGCCAACGCTTCAAAACTTTCTCTGGCAATAAGATAAATAACCCACCGATGATAGCGATCAAGCTCATTAAGAATCCAAAAACCAGGATAGTCAGCAATGTGGTATCCAAATTAGTACCCTCCAATCTATTACGCTATATTTTCCTTTTCGACATACAAAAGGTTGTCTAGTGACAGGTGTTAAGTAACTCTAAGCTATAGGCCACATTTTGAGCTAAAGACTAGACAAGAACAACTCTATTTGATTGAACATCCGCTCAGGTTTGTGAGCCATAAAGAAGTGCTTAGTGCTTTTGGCATAAACCATATAGTTTAAATTGTCGGGAATATTAGCCATTTGAGTCAGGTAATTATTTTTAGTTACATCATAACTTTCATAAGGCTCAACGTGTGCCGGTGCGGCAATAGTTAGTACAGGGCGTTCAATTTTGACAAGCTTATCTCTTAGATCTAATTGCATCAATTCACCGAATGCCCTTCCCGACGTCATGGGATAAGAAGTCATCATTTCATTCAACATCTGAGGGTGCCAAGCTTCATTATGTACCATCGATTTGATCATACTTTTAGGGTCGAAAGATCTAGGCATTTTGCTACTCGATGCTTGTTGGTTGCCAATTAATGCGCCTAAAGCCGGCAGCCCATCAATATCCACCACTGCCGAAATTTGTGGATGACTTTCTGTTGCTAGCCACAACCCTAAAGTACCACAAGAAAGTGATCGACAATCACCACGTCTTCTAATTTATTTAAACGAATATACTCTGAAATAGCGTTCTTCTGGAATTTTAGAAAAGTGCTCAACGGTCTGCTTCCAAATAGAGGCAGAAGGAGAGACTTCTGGAATTAAAATGATAGGCTTTCCCTGACCAAAGACCTCGACATTAAATGCTTCATATTCTCTATTACGGTTTATCAAGACACCCATATTAATGAAAAGAAAAAGTACTATTTAAAATATGAACATAAAGCCCTAACCGCGGGATACACATACAACGTTCATTGTTAGTTTTAAAGATGGGTGTCTTAATA
>NZ_JBGOSE010000025.1:0-3778 GCF_041538045.1 Aliiglaciecola sp. SL4
ACTTTAGTCTCTTTAGGCTATTGGCAGCTTTATAAGCGCTTAATTTAACATCATTAACCAGCTTTTCTTCACTGTCCGGAGCGATCGAAAGTTGGTTGAATGGCGTTGTAGGGAAGGTAAGCATCGTAATACATTGTCGACTACCGTTGAAAAATAACTCAAAAGAACAAGCATCAGCGTAGATTTCTATTTCAACATTTTGTTGCTCTAATACCTCAATAGGCATTTTCACAATTGTATCAAATCCTTTTTCGTTGAAACCGCTTTGGGTTCTATCTGCCAAAATTAGTTTATTAGCAAAATCAATCGTCAAAACAAAGGTTTCTTTACTCGCACTTTGCCACTGAAGTACGGTTTTAGTACTATCTGAATTTAGCGTAAAGACCAACTTATAAGCTTCGGGTATAACTAACGGCTGTTGATTAAGAGTTTCCGATCTACTAATAGAATTTCCCCCATTGAAATCAATCGCTGGTGGAGTGGCCAATAGATATCCCACTTCGCTCTTAACTAAGCTAATTTTTCGTGGCAAGGTCATTGCCCCTCGCCATGTGTTGTCTGGCGTGTCTCGTGCATAATCCCAGTTACTCATCCACGCAATATATGTCCTACTCTGTAAAATATCGGGTGTATTATCCCATGTAATACCAGCATAACAGTCCGTACCATAATCCAACCAATGGATTTGGCTATTTCCAAGTGGGGAATCTTGAGGTTTAAATTCAACTCCGTCGAAATCACCGATGAAATATTGTGTTGCCGAGCCACCATTAGGCCCGCCTGGATTAATACTAATTAATAACACCCAACGTTCTTCTCCTGTTTCACTGCAAATTAATGGAAACAGATCTGGGCACTCCCATATACCGCCATGAGCGCCATGGTTATGTCCAAATTCAGACAATTTTTGCCAACTTTTCAGGTCGCTGGACTGATAAAAATAAACACATTGGCCAGCAACTACAGCCTTTACCCAATATTGTTTTTTGGCATACCACACCACTTTCGGGTCTCTAAAATCTTTTAGGCCAGGGTTCGGTATAACTGGGTTGCGAGTATACTTTGTGAAATTTTGTCCACCATCTACCGAGTAGGCAATGCTTTGAACTTGTTCTTCATTTTCCGATTGATGTGTGAATGTAGCGATTACTGCAGGATACTCTCCAGTGGCGAAACCTGCAGTGTTGTTGGTATCCACCACGGCCCCACCAGAGAATATATAACCTAAACCTTCTGGCTCGGCGTGAAGGGCAATAGGTTGATGTTCCCAGTCAATCAAGTTCTCAGAAGTCGCATATCCCCAATGCATATTTCCCCACACGACATCATCAGGATTGAGTTGGAAAAATAGATGATATTTACCATCTAAATAGAATAAACCGTTGGGATCGTTGATCCAAAACCCCAGTTTAAAAAAATGATAATGAGGACTCCACGAACGCTCTGTACTCTGAAGGTTTTGGTTTTCAGGCTGCTGCATATGCACCTCTATAAAAATTTTTGAAAAATGCTAAAATGTCTATCGTTAGTCATTATGATCGCAAGTTTTAAAATAATGTCAACTTAATGTTGGCATAGTGTCAAATTAATACTTTAGTCATCGGATTATTAAAAAGGTTTTTATGTCATCAATTAAAGATGTTGCAGCAAAAGCAAATGTTTCTGTTAAAACAGTCTCTCGAGTGCTGGGTGGCTTCGAAGGTGTGAGCACTAAAACCAAAGAAAAAGTGGAAGCTGCAATGCAAGAACTGGAGTTTTATCCTTCAGCAGCAGCCCAAGCTTTAAGAGGCCGTGACAAAGGAATCGTATGTTTAATAACTGAAAAACTAACGACTACGCCTGACTCTTTTGACATTATTGCGGGTATACAAAGCGAATGTGAAAAGCAGGGAAAGCTGCTAATGATCGGTGAGTCCGGTGGCAGTGAAAAAAACTTTTCCAGATTGGTGGATGACTTTAGAAGGCAAAGGGCTGAGGCTATTATATTTGCGACGGTTTATCGCCGACAAGTTGAAATAAAACACTCTTTTAAAAAGTGTCCACTGATACTTGTGAACTGCTTTGAGCGCAGTTTGAATTATCTCACCATTCTGCCTAATGATTATTTAGGTGCATATCAAATCACTGCCCAACTTATTGCCCAAAAACATACAAAAATAGCCTATTTAACCCTGTTTGAAGATATGCCAGCAACGCAGTTACGAATAGATGGTTATCGCAAAGCCCACAAAGATGCAAATTTAACAATTGATAAAGATTTAATTCGAGTTGGAGTTTGCAAAGATATCGACGATGAGTTTTTAGATCTACCTGAAGTCTTGAGTAACCTTTTATCGCGGCAAGACCGACCCACAGCAATTTGTTGTGGTAACGATAAAATGGCGATGCGGGTATATATGTTGATTCGAAAACTCGGTTTTCACATTCCAGAAGATATCTCAGTTGTGGGTTACGACAATTATAAGTTAATCGCCGAAAACTTGTTACCCAAACTCACCACCGTAAGCCTACCTTACTTCAGCATGGGACAAAAAGCTGCCCAATTAGCCATTAATAAACAGCAGGTTAGCACTCCTGAAAAAATAGAAGTAAGCGGAGAATTGGTACTCAGAGATTCTCATGGTTACCCAAACTCATAATATAGGTCAATGATGTCAGATCACTTATCTAGACGTAATTACTGGTTACTAAGCGGATGTATTTTAAGTTTCTTTTTGACTTGGTCATTTTGCTTTTCAATATATCCAATTTGGTTAAACCAAGCTATTGGCTTAAACGGTGCTGAAACTGGGATTGTATTTAGTATAAATGCGATTACTGCACTTTTTATTATGCCCTGATATGGGTTCATTCAGGATAAATTGGGTCTGCGCAAACAACTACTTTGGTTTGTAGGGGTAATGCTTTTGCTTAGCGGACCATTCTTTATCTATATTTATTCGCCCATGTTAACCGCTTCCCTGTATCTGGCGGCGATTATTGGTGGTTTTTTTTGCTCGGTGGTTTTTTTTGCTCGGTGGCATTTTTTGCCGGAGTTGGAGCTGTTGAAACTTACATAGATCGGGTTGGACGAACCACTGGCTTTGAGTTTGGTAAAGCAAGAATGTGGGGATCCGTAGGCTGGGCGATAGCGACATTTTTCACCGGCCAAATATTCAATATTTCGGCATCGTTAAATTTTGTACTAGCAAGTTTGTGTGCGGTTATGTTTTTGACCTGTTTATTTTTCGTTACAGTGAATGAAGACGGTTCAAAACAAATAAATGATGATAACCAAGCAAGCGCGTTAAGACTAGGTGACGCAATTAGTTTGTTTAAAGACAGCAAATTTTGGGCATTTAGTACATTTGTCATTGGTGTTTCGTGCATCTATGGTGTCTATGATCAGCAGTTTGCAGTCTATTTTGCGGCACAATTTCCAACTCAAGCCGAAGGTAACGCAATGTTTGGCTACCTAAATTCATTGCAGGTTTTCCTAGAAGCTGGAGGCATGTTTTTAGCTCCTTTTTTAGTGAATAAAATTGGTGCTAAGAATGGATTAGTATTGAGTGGCATAGTGATGGCCATCCGCATTATTGGATCAGGTTATGCCGACGATCCTTATTCTATTTCCGCTATGAAACTGCTTCATGCGGTTGAACTACCGATTATGTTGATTGCAATATTTAAATATATTTCTGCTACTTTTGATGCACGTTTATCGGCCACTATTTACATTGTGGGTTTTCAATTTATGTCGCAACTTGCAGCCAGCGGCTTATCTATACTAACCGGAGTG
>NZ_JBGOSE010000026.1:0-2951 GCF_041538045.1 Aliiglaciecola sp. SL4
TGTTGTCTTGTCACTCTTACAACACCATGCTTCTTGCGAAGACATTTGGGTGTTGTATGGTTAAGCCTCACGGGCAATTAGTACAGGTTAGCTTAACGCCTCACAACGCTTCCACACCCTGCCTATCTACGTCGTAGTCTTCAACAACCCTTTAGGACAGTTAAACTGTCAGGGATGACTCATCTTGGGGCTCGCTTCCCGCTTAGATGCTTTCAGCGGTTATCGATTCCGAACGTAGCTACCGGGCAATGCCTTTGGCAAAACAACCCGAACACCAGCGGTTCGTCCACTCCGGTCCTCTCGTACTAGGAGCAGCTCCCCTCAATCATCCAACGCCCACACCAGATAGGGACCGAACTGTCTCACGACGTTCTAAACCCAGCTCGCGTACCACTTTAAATGGCGAACAGCCATACCCTTGGGACCGACTTCAGCCCCAGGATGTGATGAGCCGACATCGAGGTGCCAAACACCGCCGTCGATATGAACTCTTGGGCGGTATCAGCCTGTTATCCCCGGAGTACCTTTTATCCGTTGAGCGATGGCCCTTCCATACAGAACCACCGGATCACTATGACCTACTTTCGTACCTGCTCGACGTGTCTGTCTCGCAGTTAAGCTAGCTTATGCCATTGCACTAACCTCACGATGTCCGACCGTGATTAGCTAACCTTCGTGCTCCTCCGTTACTCTTTGGGAGGAGACCGCCCCAGTCAAACTACCCACCAGACACTGTCCACAATCCCGATAAGGGACCCATGTTAGAACATCAAATATACAAGGGTGGTATTTCAAAGGCGGCTCCACACAATCTAGCGACTGTGCTTCAAAGCCTCCCACCTATTCTACACATGTAGATTCAATGTTCAGTGCCAAGCTGTAGTAAAGGTTCACGGGGTCTTTCCGTCTAGGTGCGGGTACACAGCATCTTCACTGCGATTTCAATTTCACTGAGTCCTGGGTGGAGACAGCGTGGCCATGATTACGCCATTCGTGCAGGTCGGAACTTACCCGACAAGGAATTTCGCTACCTTAGGACCGTTATAGTTACGGCCGCCGTTTACCGGGGCTTCGATCAAGAGCTTCGCTTGCGCTAACCCCATCAATTAACCTTCCGGCACCGGGCAGGCGTCACACCGTATACGTCATCTTTCGATTTAGCACAGTGCTGTGTTTTTAATAAACAGTTCCAGCCACCATTTCACTGCGGCCCTCGTTCGCTTAGGAAGCAAGTTCCATCACAAACAAGGGCGTACCTTCTCCCGAAGTTACGGTACGATTTTGCCGAGTTCCTTCACCCAGGTTCTCTCAAGCGCCTTAGTATTCTCTACCTGACCACCTGTGTCGGTTTGGGGTACGGTTCGATATATCATAAGTTTAGAGGCTTTTCCTGGAAGCATGGCATCAACAACTTCGTCACCTTGGTGACTCGTCTCGTGTCTCAGGCATACTGAATCCCGGATTTACCTAAGATTCAACCCTACGCACTTTCACTTGGATAACCAACACCAAGCTTGCTTAGCCTTCTCCGTCCCCCCTTCACTGATATACCAAGTACGGAAATATTAATCCGTTTCCCATCGACTACGCATCTCTGCCTCGCCTTAGGGGCCGACTTACCCTGCCCTGATTAGCATGGGACAGGAAACCTTGGTCTTCCGGCGTGGGGGTTTTTCACCCCCATTATCGTTACTCATGTCAGCATTCGCACTTGTGATATGTCCAGCAAGCCTCACAGCTTACCTTCAGCCACTTACACAACGCTCCCCTACCATGTTTACAACGTAAACATCCGCAGCTTCGGTATATTGCTTAGCCCCGTTACATCTTCCGCGCAGGCCGACTCGACTAGTGAGCTATTACGCTTTCTTTAAAGGGTGGCTGCTTCTAAGCCAACCTCCTAGCTGTCTTAGCCTTCCCACATCGTTTCCCACTTAGCAATATTTTGGGACCTTAGCTGGCGGTCTGGGTTGTTTCCCTCTTCACGACGGACGTTAGCACCCGCCGTGTGTCTCCCGGATAGCACTCATTGGTATTCGGAGTTTGCAAAGGGTTGGTAAGTCGGGATGACCCCCTAGCCTTAACAGTGCTCTACCCCCAATGGTGTTCGTCCGAGGCGCTACCTAAATAGCTTTCGGGGAGAACCAGCTATCTCCCGGTTTGATTGGCCTTTCACCCCCAGCCACAGGTCATCCCCTGACTTTTCAACGTCAGTGGGTTCGGTCCTCCAGTTGATGTTACTCAACCTTCAACCTGCCCATGGCTAGATCACCGGGTTTCGGGTCTATACCTTGCAACTAAACGGGCAGTTAACCCTCGCTTTCACTACGGCTTCCCTATGCGGTTAACCTTGCTACAAAATATAAGTCGCTGACCCATTATACAAAAGGTACGCAGTCACAGAACAAGTCTGCTCCCACTGCTTGTACGTATACGGTTTCAGGTTCTATTTCACTCCCCTCACAGGGGTTCTTTTCGCCTTTCCCTCACGGTACTAGTTCACTATCGGTCAGTTAGGAGTATTTAGCCTTGGAGGATGGTCCCCCCATCTTCAGTCAAGATAACACGTGTCCCGACCTACTTAATATGGCAAATATAACGCTTAGTGTACGGGACTATCACCCTGTACCGTTGTGCTTTCCAACACATTCCACTACGTTATAAATGCTCGGCTGCTCCCCGTTCGCTCGCCGCTACTAGGGGAATCTCATTTGATTTCTTTTCCTAAGGGTACTTAGATGTTTCAGTTCCCCTCGTTTGCCTCTACAACCTATGTATTCAGTTGCAGATAATGCATAAATGCACTGGGTTCCCCCATTCGGACATCTGTGGCTAAAATGCGTTTTGTCAACTCACCACAGCTTTTCGCAGACTTACACGTCCTTCATCGCCTCTAACTGCCTAGGCATCCACCGTATACGCTTAGTCACTTAACCATACAACCCCAAATA
>NZ_JBGOSE010000028.1:0-1602 GCF_041538045.1 Aliiglaciecola sp. SL4
TGATACTCATTGAGCCTCCCCAATCAGCGTAACTTTTCAACTACTCTGATAGGTGACAAAACCAAACGGAGAAGCTCAATGAACTTTTATACTAATACACATCCATACTATTGTGGAATTGATTTACACGCTCGCCTACTTTATGTCTGCATTATTGATGATAAAAGTGAGGTGCTGGTACATAAAAAGATAAAGGACTCCCCTGAACAACTACTCACGTTATTAACTCCCTATTTGGGTAATATCGTTGTTGGCGTAGAATGCATGCATTGCTGGTATTGGGTAAGTGACCTATGTAGACAGCATGCTATTGATTTCGTATTAGGTCACGCCTTGTATATGAAAGCCATACATGGCGGTAAAACCAAGAATGACAAAATTGATTCATTTAAGATTGCTAAATTGTTACGCGGCGGCAACTTTCCATTAGCCTATAACTACCCCAATGAATTACGGGCTACCCGTGATTTAATTCGTCGCAGAACTAAACTGGTGCGTTTTGGGGCTGACTTAAAAGCGCATGTGTCTAATACCGTTAGCCAATATAACTATCGTCCTCATTCCCTTAATCTACGCTACCCAGCTTCAAGGGATAAAATGACCGATGTATTTGATGATATATCTGTACAACGTAATGTCGATATCGATTTAAACATGGTCGGCCATATCGAAACTGAATTACGCCAAGTCGAATGGTTTATTGAAAAACAAGCTAAACAACATAACGCCAGAGACTATTACTTACTCAAATCTATTACTGGCGTGGGTCAAATACTCGCTCTCACTATTTTATATGAAATAGGTGATATCAGTCGCTTTGATAGTGTCCAAAAATTCGCATCTTATTCCCGTTTAGTAAAATGTAAAGCCGAATCAGCAGGTAAAACCTATGGCACCCAAGGGAATAAAATCGGTAACGCTCATCTTAAATGGGCATTCTCCGAAATGGCCGTACTTTACTTGCGTGGCAATGACAAAGCCCGTGCATATTTAAACCAACTACAAAAACGCATGAGCAAAGCCAAAGCGTTATCTGCCCTAGCTCACAAACTTGGTCGCTGTGTTTACTTTATGCTAAAACGACAAAAGGTATTTGATGAAAAACGATTTTTAGTAGGTTAGTCACGCCATCCGGTGAGCTGAACGTCTAACTAGCGCCTTAAGCAGAGCATCAATAAATAGTGGTGACTTCATCACTGGTTTACGAAAACCCTTAGACATTGTTTATATGCCACCGCTAGGCAGCTACATTGCTTGATTAGACATCGGATGGGCGTGCATCAATACTCTGAACTAAATCGCTTACACCTAACCTGAGCCTGAAACTAACTGACAGATTTAACTAGTCCTACTCTTGAATAGTGCCGGTGTTGGGTTAACCGATGAATGTCTAGTGCCCCTGATATTAATATGGATATTGAAAATGCAGGCTGCGATGAGCTCGCATAAGAGAGCCTCTATATGTGTTTGCTGTAGGCGATTGCCTAATAGTCACAAAGACAGATGAAGTAAACCGCTTAGCTCAGAGATTTGGATTGATCTGAAAGAAAGATCAAAAGCACACTAATACCTATTGACTAACCTGAGGCTCATATGTGTTAT
>NZ_JBGOSE010000029.1:0-1411 GCF_041538045.1 Aliiglaciecola sp. SL4
TTGTGTACGCCCAGCATGGGCATGAACTAATGAGGTGTAAGTCCTCTGTAGGAAGAACACCGTTTATTTAACTTACCGTTATTAAACGTTAACTACTAGCGAATGGCAAGGGCTAAACCGTGAGGTTTGGTCTGAAGGAAGCCGGACGCAAATTTGCGAGCTGATGAACAAGAACATCATATGAGGCGTAGGCTGAAGGTGAGTTGGCACAAGACGACGAAACCATGTGTTCTAACGGCCACCGTAAATGATGCAGCAGTGCAAAGAAAGTTTATGCTCTTATCTGGGGAGATCTGCTTAACAAGCGATCGGTAACTAACCAGTGAGGCTCTGGTATACAAGTGCCTTGGCTTTTCAGTGTCATCGACTGGAAAGAGCAAATAGATGAAAACCGATAGCGCATAACGGTGTAAACCGTTCTGTGATTATGCAGAAGTCAGCAGACGGCATAGTAGCCAAATGCCCATCGTAATGGTTGGGACACGGTGAAGGCCTGAACATTTAGAACAAAGGAGGAGCCTTGTCAGACTTGAATACACGAATACCGTCCGGTAGCGACGTGACTCAGCGTACCGATAAGCAGCCAGCCTTTAGCGCAGATCTACTCGAACTCACTTTAAAGCCTTCTAATATATTAGAAGCGTGGAAACGGGTTCGAGCCAATAAAGGGGCCGCTGGCATTGATGGCATGACCATTGATGACTTCCCCGCTTGGGCAAAAGATGGAAACTGGAAACGTATTATGTCTAAGCTTCGCTCAGGACAATACCAACCTTCACCCGTTCGACGTGTGGAAATTGATAAACCCGATGGCGGTAAACGTCAGCTGGGAATTCCGACCATTGTTGATCGTGTGATCCAACAAGCCATTGCTCAAGTCCTTACGCCGATTTTCGACCCAACCTTCTCTGACAACAGTTTTGGGTTTAGGCCAAATCGAAATGGACAACAGGCGGTAAAACAGGTACAAAGCATCATTAAAATGGGCCGCCGTTTTACAGTCGATGTTGATCTGTCAAAGTTCTTTGACCGCGTTAATCATGACTTACTCATGACGCACCTTGGCTATAAAGTGAAGGATAAGCGATTGCTTAAATTGATTAAACGTTACTTGCGAGCTGGGGTTATCGATAACCAGTTCTACAGTGAAAGTCGAGAAGGTGTACCACAAGGCGGGCCGTTATCGCCGCTACTGGCTAACATCATGCTCGATCCTTTAGACAAAGAGCTTGAGAAACGAGGCCACCAGTTTGCTCGCTACGCGGACGACTTTACCATACTGGTAAAGAGCCCTCGTGCGGGAAAACGTGTGCTAAGTAGTATCAGCAGATTCCTGAATAACCGCTTGAAATTGGTCGTTAACACGGTTAAAAGCCACGTCGTTAAAACCAATGAAAGCAAATTCCTTGGG
>NZ_JBGOSE010000030.1:0-1110 GCF_041538045.1 Aliiglaciecola sp. SL4
GCAAAGACCTATGGTGGTGCTGCATCAGCGTTTGATCAAATCGATAACGCTCCAGAAGAGCGTGAACGTGGTATCACAATTTCAACGTCTCACGTTGAATATGATACTCCTTCACGTCACTATGCACACGTAGATTGCCCAGGACACGCGGATTATGTTAAGAACATGATCACTGGTGCTGCGCAAATGGACGGCGGAATCTTGGTTGTTGCGGCAACTGACGGTCCTATGCCTCAAACACGTGAGCACATCTTGTTAGGTCGCCAAGTTGGTATTCCTTACATGATCGTATTCATGAACAAATGTGACATGGTTGACGACGAAGAGTTGTTGGAACTAGTAGAAATGGAAGTACGTGAACTTCTAACAGAATACGAATTCCCAGGCGACGACTTACCAGTCATTCAAGGTTCAGCGCTTAAAGCGTTGGAAGGCGATGCAGCATGGGAAGCAAAAATCATTGAGCTTGCAGAAGCACTTGATAGCTACATCCCAGAGCCAGAGCGTGCCATTGATAAGCCATTCATTTTACCAATTGAAGATGTATTCTCAATCTCAGGTCGTGGAACAGTAGTTACCGGTCGTGTAGAGCAAGGTATCATCAAAGTAGGTGAAGAAGTTGAGATTGTTGGTATCAAAGATACTACTAAGACAACTTGTACTGGTGTAGAGATGTTCCGTAAGTTGCTTGACGAAGGTCGTGCAGGTGAGAACGTTGGTGTACTACTACGTGGTACTAAGCGTGATGACGTAGAGCGTGGTCAAGTATTGGCTAAGCCAGGTTCAATCACTCCTCATACACAGTTTGAAGCAGAAGTATACGTATTGTCTAAAGATGAAGGTGGTCGTCACACTCCATTCTTCAAAGGCTATCGTCCACAGTTCTACTTCCGTACAACAGACATCACTGGTGCAGTAGAGTTACCAGAAGGTGTTGAAATGGTAATGCCAGGCGACAACTTGAAATTCAAAGTTGAGCTAATTAACCCAATCGCGATGGACGAAGGTTTACGCTTCGCAATCCGTGAAGGTGGCCGTACTGTTGGTGCTGGTGTAGTAGCTAAAATCATCGCTTAATAGCGAGATAAGATACAAAAGCATTTAAAAAGC
>NZ_JBGOSE010000031.1:0-980 GCF_041538045.1 Aliiglaciecola sp. SL4
GGCCATCTTGCGGATCTCCGTTTTCTGTCACCTTTTATGCAAAGAAACGCATAAAAGCCGCCATCAAACTACGACCGCAAATGGCGGCGTTATAAACCTCGGATAGATGGAGCTTGTATTATGAAATCCTACAAATATTTATTTTTACTATTAAGTACACTTGTGGTTACTTCTTGCGCAACAGTAAAAACAAAGAAAATAGAGTTAGAACGTCACGCTTTGAATAAAAGTGATCAAATTGCAAAAAATTTAATTGTTGGTCAGTGGTGTTTAACCACTTCTAATAAGGTGAGTGGGGTAGGAACGTTAGCACCAACAATAGATAAATATAATTTCAAAGCTAATGGGGAAGTTTTTTAACCGATACTATTAGTCAATTTAAGATGACTGGCTCCTACGAAATAATTAACAAGGATACAATTAAATATTCATTTAACAACCCAAAAAACGAACAGAATAAAATCGTTCGCACATTAAAATTCTATATATCTCCAGGCGCCGAGTCCAATAAATTACAGTTGGTGTATAACAACAATATTTTCACATATCGTCCCTTTGAAGTATTTAAAAATGATCGCATTGCTGGAGCTTGGAAAGGAGAATTATTGAACTCTAAAGGAAAGGCAACTTCATATGAATTGATATTAAATGAAAAGGGTTTTTCCGATGGGTTTATTGACGGTCAGAGATCGCATTATGGTTACTATCGATATTTGTCTAGCCCTTCTGGGGACATATTACATTTATCTTATCAAATCCCTTCTTTTGGTAACTATGGTATTAGAAGTTACTCTGTCAAGGTACAGGATGGAGTTATGTTTCTTGATCCAATATCTGATAGACCTAATCAAAAAACATTCTCTTTTAAGTTAACTAAAGTCAGCCAGAATAGTAACTTAACAGGGAAGTTGTGGTGGAATCAAAAAGGTTTAAAATAATCTATGCAGTTCATCCTTGAGTAGCATTAGATGCAGAGGTTT
>NZ_JBGOSE010000032.1:0-922 GCF_041538045.1 Aliiglaciecola sp. SL4
GCATTAAGTTCAACAGGAAGAACGATGCCTTTAGCAAGAAAGCGTCAGATTTGTTTAACCGATACCCCCTATTATCACTGTGTTTCTCGCTGTGTACGCAGGGCTTATTTGTGTGGAGAAGATGAAGTCACCGGAAAGTGTTTTGAACACCGCCGTCAATGGGTTGAAGACCGATTACTGTTTCTTTCCACCGTATTTGCTATTGATGTCTGTGCTTATGCCATTATGAGCAACCACGCCCATGTGGTATTGCATGTCAATGTTGACAAGGTTAAGCGCTGGACGGATAAACAAGTGTGCGCAAGGTGGCATAAATTGCACAAGGGAACACTGTTAACTCAAACCTTCATGGGTAGCGACAAACCGTCGTTAACCGAGTCCGAATTAGACAGCTTACAGGCTACCCTATCCATCTATCGACAGCGGTTAATGGATATTAGTTGGTTTATGCGCGAACTTAACGAGCCCATTGCCCGAAAAGCCAATCAAGAAGACCAATGCACTGGCCATTTTTGGGAAGGACGTTTTAAATCTCAAGCCTTATTGGATGAGCATGCAATTGCAGCCTGTATGGTTTATGTGGACTTAAACCCAATCCGAGCAAAACTAGCCAATACGCCTGAAACCTCCAAACATACCAGCATCAGACAACGCATATTCGATTTAAAAAAAGGAAAACAACCTTCCACACTTATGCCATTTGTGGGCAACACAAGACCACACCAGCCAACAGGTTTGCCTTTTGAGCTCATCGATTACCTGAAATTAGTTGACCTATCTGGGCGCACCTTCCATCAAAATAAACGTGGCACTATAAATACTGATGAATCCCCTATCCTGCAGCGACTTGGTTTAGATGAACAAACCTGGAGCAGTCTATTTTCATGCTTTGAAACAACATTTAGTGTGGCCGCTGGCCAAA
>NZ_JBGOSE010000033.1:0-695 GCF_041538045.1 Aliiglaciecola sp. SL4
AGAGAAGAGAACGATGACCGTTATTTTGAACGATAACGGGGCTATAGCTCAGCTGGGAGAGCGCCTGCCTTGCACGCAGGAGGTCAGCAGTTCGATCCTGCTTAGCTCCACCATTTTTAATGTGGTTGATAGGTAAGTCTATCGGTTGTATTGAATAGGCTTGTAGCTCAGCTGGTTAGAGCGCACCCCTGATAAGGGTGAGGTCGGCAGTTCAAGTCTGCCCAAGCCTACCATTTTCGGTGAAATGGTTGGAACCGGATTTGAGGTCATCGTAAAGGAAGCAAGCCTTAATCAATAAATGTGAATGCGCATATATTGATTAGGGTTTTTTAAACCTTAATGTGCACGTTTCGATAAATTTGTACTATGTTCTTTAACAATTTGGAAAGCTGATAAAAGTAATCAAAACTAAAGAGTAATAATTGAAGAAGTATCTTCAAGCGTACTCTATCTGATTTTGTGATTAGTACTTGTCACGCATACACGAGCTCTTAAATGAGCACCTTTGATTTGTGAGTAAAAAGGCGCAAATCAAACCAAGGGTTACCCATCAATCATTCATGTCTTTGATGGAATAGCCAACGATTTGGTTTCTAGGCAAGTGGATACGAAAATCGAATGAGGGCGCATACGTATTTTGTATGTAACCGAGTGAGATTGAAGAGCCACGAAGAATAGGAAGCAAAGCGGTAGGA
>NZ_JBGOSE010000034.1:0-470 GCF_041538045.1 Aliiglaciecola sp. SL4
TGAGGTTCAAACAACAAATTCGACGGTTAACGAACCGTAACTGGGGCGTGTCGATGCATTACCAACTATTTAAACTTAGCCAATATTTACGTGGCTGGATAAACTACTTTGGTATTGCCAATTGCTATCAACAATGCGTCGATTTAGATCATTGGATCAGGCGTAGAGTTCGAATGGCTTATTGGCGGCAGTGGCGACGACCACGTACCAAAGTCAGAAGTTTAATGAGATTAGGTGTGCATGTTCAAGCTGCTGTTGCATGTGGTATCACCAGCAAGGGGCCATGGCGTAGTGCTAAAACTCCGGGGATCAATCAGGCTTTATCACTTGATTATTTAAAATCCGAAGGGCTTTATTCATTACGTGATGGTTGGATTGCACTTCACTATCCTAAATGAAACGCCCTGTGCGGAGCCGCATGCAGGGTGTTGTGGGGGCTGGAGGTTAGAGACCTCCGGCTACCCGATTAG
>NZ_JBGOSE010000035.1:0-333 GCF_041538045.1 Aliiglaciecola sp. SL4
TACCCCGGTTAGGATAGATAAGCCGCTCGCAGCAAGTTGCGACATAAATTGAAAACCTACAATGTAAAGGAGTTAGAGGACATCCATGTAAATTTTAACCTAAGGTGCCCCTCTCATTGGTTGGTATGTTCTCCTTCAAAGGCTAACTTAAAGAACATTTTCTCTGTGCATCAATTAACTTTGTTATGGGGGGATAGGCGAGTTTATAGGACATCCATCTGAATAGCAGTTTATAGGACATCCATGTAAATTTTAACCTAAGGTCCCCACTCATTGGTTGGCAAGTTCTCCTTGAAGGCTAACTTAAAGAAGGTTTTCTCTGTGCATCAATTG
>NZ_JBGOSE010000036.1:0-285 GCF_041538045.1 Aliiglaciecola sp. SL4
TAATGTAAAGAAAAGCAAGAGTCCTAATCAATAGGTTTGGATCTATTGATTAAGGCTTTATAAGTCTTAATGTTCTTTAACAATTTGGAAAGCTGATAAAAGTAATCAAAACTAAAGAGTAATAATTGAAGAAGTATCTTCAAGCGTACTCTATCTGATTTTGTGATTAGTACTTGTCACGCATACACGAGCCATTAAATTGGCACCTTTGATTTGTGAGTAAAAAGGCACAAGTCAAACCAAGGTAACCGTTAATCATTCATGTCTTTAACGGGATAACGAAGG
>NZ_JBGOSE010000037.1:0-262 GCF_041538045.1 Aliiglaciecola sp. SL4
CTTTACCCGAAGGTTTTTCACTAGGTCACTGCCCTTTGGCGTTACCTTAAAATCTTGTTTGCTGAGTGAGTCCGTTAGGTCTCTCTCAAGCGGGAGGCGTATTCTACACTTCCCGTATTTGATGTCAACGTTTTTATTTAGTTTTTTTGAATTTATTTCAAATCGCTAAATTGTCTCCATCCCGCTTCACACTTGCCTTGCGGCTTGCTCTTAAACAGCCTATTAAGATGATTAAGAAGAGACATTCTTTAAAGTTTGTCCC
>NZ_JBGOSE010000038.1:0-247 GCF_041538045.1 Aliiglaciecola sp. SL4
AATTACGAAGACACCCATAGTTAGACAGTCCAAGAATTTAGCTTACCAAATAAAGATGGGTGTCTTTGTAAAGAGAACTATAGGGTAGTTAACTATTTTTGCCCACTTTCCATGGTGGATTTAGACGGTTTTCCCCCGCCCAATAGAGCTTAATTTTGTTGCCAGAGGGATCTGTGAGAATGGCTTCTTTCCATAGGTAGCGCTGCTCAGTGGGTTGTTGTTCAAACACAATGCCTTTTTCTGTAAG
>NZ_JBGOSE010000039.1:0-205 GCF_041538045.1 Aliiglaciecola sp. SL4
TAAAATTAGCTCTGATAAAGAGCACAGAGTACGCTTACTCTTTGATTACACAGCTTCCAAGTTTGTTAAAACATACACAGTTTAATGACAAGGTGAGTACATTCCTAAACGAATGTAGGTAATGATAGTCACCTTGCGCAAACGTCATCTTGAAAAGCAGCAGTCGCTTCGCGACGCATTATGCTTCGATGAGTTTGCACGACTT
>NZ_JBGOSE010000040.1:0-201 GCF_041538045.1 Aliiglaciecola sp. SL4
TGATTGGTTTGTGTCCATGGCCTGAAGGCCATACTACAAGCAAATTTGTATTGTAGGTGGTGGCTTTAGCCCCGCGGTTGTTAATTCAAGGTTGTGGTTGATCGGTTTGTGTCCACGGCCTAAAGGCCATGCTACAGCCAAATTTGTATTGTAGGTGGTGGCTTTAGCCCCGCGGTTGTTAATTCAAGGTTGTGGCTGATG